>NZ_JBQFVB010000003.1:0-316259 GCF_056539465.1 Ruegeria sp. BB1 | reverse complement strand
GCTTCGGCTTCGGCTTCGGCTTCGGCTTCGGCTTCGGCTTCGGCTTCGGCTTCGGCTTCGGCTTCGGCTTCGGCTTCGGCTTCGGCTTCGGCTTCGGAAAAGCCCTCTTCTACCGGCTCGGCCGCGTCAACAGTAGCTTGTTCCTCAGCAATTGTGGATTCGACCGCTTCGTCCGACTTGGGGTCTTCCACTGGCTTTTGATCGGTTTTCTTCTTACGAGCCACCGCAACATTCCCCTTATCGAATCCAAAATCATATGAATAACAGGCCACTCTAAGTTAATCGGTGGTATCGCTACCCTCAACCCGCATCGCATGTTTCACAAGTTTTTTAACCGCTTTTCGCATTTTCTTGGGGGTTGGCGCTTTGGCGACCCTTAGATGCGCATAGTCCAAAAAATAAAGGGGTTCCGCAGTCGCTTCGCTGATTGCGGCCAGCCACAGGGGCGCTGAACCAGCCCAGATATCGGCAAATTGTCGCGCCGTCCGGGGCGAAAATAACGGTGCGATGACCGGCTCTTTGCCATCGGTGGCGGCTGCGGCCTCGGGTGTCAGCGGTAACAGGCGCTGCTGATAGACGGCCTGTTCGCGCACGGTCAGTCCCGACTCGGTCAGGCGGGTGGCGACATTGCCCCGGCTGTGTTCTCCACGCAAATGCAAAAGCGGGCTGTCGGGCCGATGTTTCAGCAGATAGGCCACCAGTTCTTCGGCCGCTGCGCCAACCATCTGCGCGTTCCAACCAGCAGTTTGGGCCGTACTGGTAGTGGCAGGGCCGACGCAAAAGGCGGGCATGTCCCGAGACAAGCCCAAGGATACGGCAGCATTCACCCCATTGGCCGAGGTGAAAATCAATCCCCGCACACCACTGGTGTCGACATTGATCGGCAAGGGGTTGATTTCGAGTAGCGGGGAATAGATGACCTTGACCCGGGATCTGGTGCGGGCCGGCAGCTGCGCGACAAACCGTTCTGAGGCGGCGCGAGGGCGGGTCATCAACAAATACAACGGTCGGCGCCTTCCGCCTTGGGATTGTTTGCATCCGCGCAGGGTGATACCCCGCTTGGCAGTCATGGTGTAACGGATCAGGCCAATGGTGCAAACACTTACCATCCTCGGGTTGGAAAGCAGCTGTGATGACACGGCCGCCGCCGTCGTGCGCCAAACCGATGGTGCAGAGGCCGAGGTTCTGTCTTCTATCGTGCATGGCCAGACCGAGTTGCACAGCGCTTTTGGCGGCGTAGTGCCTGAAATTGCGGCCCGCGCGCATGCCGAAAAACTGGATGTCTGCGTGGTGCAGGCGTTACAGTCCGCAGGGCTGACCCTAGCCGATATGGACGCCATCGCGGTCACCGCCGGGCCGGGTCTGATCGGCGGCGTCATGTCGGGCGTCATGTGTGCCAAGGGGCTGAGTGCAGCATCTGGCCTGCCATTGGTGGGGGTGAACCATCTGGCCGGGCATGCCCTGACACCGCGTCTGACGGATGGGATCGCTTTTCCTTATCTGATGCTGCTGGTCTCGGGGGGGCATTGTCAGTACCTGATTGCCCACGGACCGGAAAAATTCACCCGTCTGGGCGGCACCATCGACGATGCCCCCGGCGAAGCGTTCGACAAAACCGCCCGCCTGCTGGGCTTGCCGCAACCCGGCGGCCCCTCGGTCGAGGTCGAAGCCCGGTCGGGCGATCCCAAGCAGTTCCGCTTTCCGCGCCCACTGCTGGACCGGCCAGGATGTGATCTGTCGTTCTCGGGGCTCAAGACCGCGCTGATGCGGATGCGAGACCAGATCGTTGCCGAAAAGGGTGGGTTGACCCGACAGGACCGCGCAGATCTGTGCGCTGGGTTTCAGCAGGCCATTGTCGACACATTGGCCGAAAAAACCCGCCGGGCGATGGATCTGTATTTGGAGGAAAACCCTGCAGAGCCGGTGATCGCGGTTGCAGGTGGCGTAGCAGCAAATTCGGCCATTCGTGCAGCATTAGAGACTGTTTGCATAGAAAAAGGTGCGCGATTCACGGCCCCGCCGCTGAACCTATGCACCGATAACGCCGCCATGATTGCCTATGCCGGGATAGAGCGGTTTCGTACCGGTGCCCGGGATGGATTGGACCTGACCGCCCGGCCCCGCTGGCCGTTGGATCAGACCAGTCCCGCCATGCTGGGCAGCGGCAAGAAAGGAGCCAAGGCATGAGCGTCGCTGTCCTTGGATCTGGGGCATTTGGCACCGCTTTGGCGATTTCGCTGGCCGGGAATGGGCCGGTGACGCTGTGGTCCCGCAACACCGGGCAAGCCAACCAAATGCAAGACAGCCGCGAAAACGCAGCGCGCCTGCCAAAAGTGGCCCTGCCGAACGAAGTGTTGGTGACAGCCGACATGCAGGACGCCGTGACCGCTGATGTCTTGCTGCTGGCGGTGCCTATGCAGAAATTGCGTGCAGCTCTGACGGAACATGCCCCGGTTTTGGCCGGTAAGACGCTGGTTGCCTGCTGTAAGGGGATCGAACTGTCCTCGGGCCTTGGTCCAATCTCGGTGATCCGCCAGACCATCCCGGATGCGCGCCCGGCCCTGCTGACCGGGCCCAGCTTTGCCGATGACATCGCGCGTGGGCTGCCCACGGCGCTGACGCTGGCCTGCGCGGATGGTGATCTGAGTGAAACGCTGCAGACCGAACTGACCACTGCGAACCTGCGCCTTTATCGCACCACCGACGTGATCGGCGCGGAATTGGGCGGAGCCTTGAAAAACGTCATGGCCATCGGCTGCGGCGCTGCCATTGGGGCCGGGCTGGGCGACAGTGCCCGCGCTGCCCTGATGACCCGTGGCTTTGCCGAGATGCAGCGGTTCGCTTTGATGCGCGGCGCGCGTCCCGATACCTTGATGGGCCTGTCCGGATTGGGCGATCTGGTGCTGACCTGCTCATCCGAATTGTCCCGAAATTATCGTTTTGGCCTGTGTTTGGGTCAAAATCGCCCTTTCGACAGCCAAACAACGGTCGAAGGCGTCGCAACCGCGCGCGCCATGGCGGACATTGCCACGGCTGAGGGGCTGGACATGCCCATCAGCGCCACGGTGGCCGACCTGAGCCACGGCACCTATAGTGTGCCCCAAGCCATTCAAACTCTGCTTAACCGACCCCTCAAGGAGGAATAATATGCTCATTGCCCTGATCGCCAAGGACAAGGACGGCGCCCTGCAAACCCGGCTGGACAATCGCGCCAACCACCTGGCCTATATCGAGGAAACTGGCGTTGTTGCACAGGCAGGCCCCCTGCTGGACGGCGACGCGATGATCGGCTCGTTGATCATTCTTGAGGTCGAGGACATGGCTGCTGCGCAAACATGGGCAGACAACGATCCCTATGCCAAAGCAGGGCTGTTTCAATCCGTTGATCTGATCGTATGGAAGAAGGTCGTCGGCTGATGGCATATTGGCTGTTCAAATCCGAACCCTCAACCTGGAGCTGGGATCAGCAGGTTGCCAAAGGGGATGCGGGCGAAGAGTGGGACGGCGTGCGCAATTATCAGGCGCGCAATTTCATGCGTCAGATGGCAATCGGTGACCGCGGGTTTTTCTACCACTCGCAAAAGGACAAGGCGATTGTCGGCATTGTCGAGGTCTGCGCCGAGGCCCACCCCGACAGCACTACAGATGATGAACGCTGGGAATGTGTGGATATCAAGGCTGTACGCCCGTTCACCACAGCTGTCACTTTAGAGCAGATCAAGGCAGATGAATGTTTGGACGAGATGGTGCTGGTGAAAAACTCGCGCCTGTCCGTTCAACCTGTGACTGATGAGGAATGGGCAACCATCTGTGCGCTGGGGGCCACCCAACCGGATTGACGGAATCAACGTCTAAGGGTGCAAACCTTCTCAAACCACCAATAAAATGGTATATTTTTAGGGCTGCACCATGTGGGGGCAATGGCGGCCGCAGTTTCAGTGGTCGTCTGTCTTTTGGTGTTGCTCGATCTTTGGTTGATCAATTCGAAAGCAAGAACCCATGTCTGACGTTGAAGGCAGCGGTGGGAAGAACGAAGACATTGCTGCTGAGCTGAGTTCAAAATGCTGGGAAGCGCGCCTTGAGATTGCGCGAAAGCAGCGCGCCGCTGCGCTGGCCGATGTGCAGCAATCAAGTCACCTGGAAATGTCACCGGAAATCGATATTGAAGCGCCGCAGGAAGACAGCCCCGCAGAACCCGGTGAATTCAAACTTGAGCAGGTTGTGTTCAAAAGTTCTCAGTCGAAACACCCAATACAACCGCCCCGAAAACAGCGCGTCAATCGCATGTATCCGATCGTTTTTGGTGCAATGTTCTGTGGCGCTACCCTGCATTGGGCCGCAACAAGCGTTTTCGCAGGATGGCGAAACCCCGACGCAGTGGTTCAAACCAGCTTATCTATTGATACAACAGCAGAAATCGACACAAACGCAAATCCGGCGGCAGGCGATCCAAATGACGGTGATACGACCCTGTCCAGCTTGGGATCAGACACCGCAAAACCGGTTTCGCGGTTTGCCAAAGTGACGCACAAGACCTCCACTGCAACTACGGAGCCAGGTTCAGTAGGGGGCAACTCACATTTTCCAATGGACTATGCGCCTGCCTGGGGTGAGACTCTATTGCCACCAGTGATACAAGGCTCTTACGAACCGGTGGCTCCGCTAACAACCGTACCTGACCTCGTGATCGCCCGAGCCACCGCACCGAGATCGGTTCTCGTGATCCCCGAAAAGCATGACAGCCTGCCTAATCATGACCAGCCGGCTGAAACAGGGGTATCTCTTTTTGTACCCGTTGGCGTGTCGAACGAAACCAGCATCGCCGTGCTTGAGATTTTGACCTCGGACCAGACTGACGTGATTGCAACGGCGCGGGTAAATTATGCCGTGAAGGCGACTCAGGTCCGATTCTATCACCCCAAGGACGCGCAAATTGCGGAACTGACAGCAAGTTTGCTTGGCGGTATCTCTCGGGACTTTACGAAGTCCGGTCCAAAAACGCGACCGGGTCATATTGAGGTTTATCTGGCCGGTAAGGGAGGTGGAAGAAAACGCCAACCAAATCGAGGGCCAGATTCAGTGGAACAGTTTGTTGCCCGAATTATTGAAGAGTTCCAATAAAAATGCGGGAAGGTTCCGACGATGCAGAACCTTCCCTACCCCCGCGTGCTCCCTACTCACCACACGCGTCTGGAAATCTTTGGCTCTGACCGTACTGGTCACTCTTAGATATTAGTAGAGTTCTGGTGGTCAGCACAAACACCAAGTGCTTAAAATTGAAAACGCCCGCCAGTGGCCTGACGGGCATCAAGGGATCAGCCGTAGACCGACTCTTTGCCGAAATGCTTGGTCAGCATGTAATAGACAACGGCGCGGTATTTGTTACGCTCAGACATGCCATAGGTTTCAAGCGCAGTGTTGATTGCGCCCGTCAACTCTGGCCCGTCTGACAGGCCCAGCTTCTTGATCAGAAAGTTGTTCTTGACCGTCTCGATCTCACCTTCCTGCGTGGCAGCCACGGTCGACGCGTCGGCGTCATAGATCGCCGGACCACATCCGATTGTGACCTTGGTCAGCAGGTCCATATCAGGGTCCATTCCGCATTTGTTTTTCAGATCATCTGCGTATTTTGCGATCAGCTCGTCGCGTTTTCCCATGTCCCAATCTCCCTAAGTTACAATGAAACGGCACCCTTACCGTCTTCATTAAGGTTAGCCGCGACGGATATTTTTCCGAAAGGAAAAAATTAAGGGATTTCTCCCCCTAATGCCGATAAGGGCGCAAAGCGGCCCGGCTAGCCTAGCGGCAAAAGCCCCAACCCGGACCCTGCAGGTGGAAATGGTCGGCGTGCAAGCGATTGTAATCTGGCCCTAAAACAACCCGGAACCAGTCACAAGCACCACGTCCAATCCGATGCAAAAAAGCGGCCTCGGGTCCGGGCGTGTCCCAATCTGTCAGCAGGATCAGGGATCGGCCATCCCCCAGTTGCAGACCGATTATATCAATCGCGTCCGCGGTGGCGTGGCTGCTCCAGCCGCTGTCCTGCCCCTGCGCAGTGCGCATCCGGCGGCAATTGTAGCTGCCCACGTGGCGTAAGGCGCGCACGTCGGTGCCCAAGATCTCGCGCGCGGCGGGCTGCACCACGTGATGTTCCCATAAGGCCAGCCGCAATGTTGTGGTGCAGCTGGTTTCGACCGCCTCGATCCGTGCGGTGGTCAAACCAGACAGCAGACCCCGACCGGCAATGCCACAGTTCCGATCCACCACCAGCTCGTCCATCGGCTCAAAAACCACTTCGGCTGCGGACAGGGCGGCCCGGCACTGTGCCTCGTCCCCCAAGGCGCGGCGCAGCTGATACGCGGTGACCGGCGTAACCGGTGCTGTCACGGTCAAGTCCCGCAGTGGGTTCCAATGTGGCGGCACCGGAGTTTGCGGATGCGACAACACCCACCACCCGCCGCCGCCCACGACGATCAGCAAGGCAACGAGTGTAAAAAACAAAGACGCCGCCAGATACAAAATCCGGCGGCGTCTTGTGCGTTTGGTCATCCCCGTTCCGCAATCAATAGCGGTAATGCTCGGGCTTATAGGGGCCTTCGGGTTTCACGCCGATATAAGCCGCCTGTTCACTGTCCATTTGGGTCAGCTTCACACCGATGCGATCCAGATGCAGGCGCGCGACCTTCTCATCCAGGTGCTTGGGCAGGATGTAGACGTCGTTGTTGTACTCATCACCCTTCGTGAACAGCTCGATCTGCGCCAGAACCTGGTTGGTGAAAGAAGCTGACATCACGAATGACGGGTGACCGGTGGCGTTGCCGAGGTTCAGCAAACGGCCTTCGGACAGCAGGATCAGACGATTGCCCGACGGCATCTCGATCATGTCCACCTGTTCCTTGATGTTGGTCCATTTGTGGTTCTTCAGGCTTGCCACCTGAATTTCGTTGTCGAAGTGACCGATGTTGCCGACGATGGCCATGTCCTTCATCTCGCGCATATGCTCGATGCGGATCACGTCCTTGTTGCCGGTGGTGGTGATGAAGATATCGGCCGATGCGACTTCGTCTTCCAGCAGAGTGACTTCGAACCCGTCCATCGCCGCCTGCAGGGCGCAGATCGGGTCAACTTCGGTCACTTTCACACGGGCACCCGCGCCGCGCAGCGAGGCGGCCGAGCCTTTGCCCACGTCACCATAACCACAAACGACAGCAACTTTACCGGCCATCATCGTGTCGGTGGCACGACGGATGCCGTCGACCAGCGATTCCTTACAACCGTATTTGTTGTCGAATTTCGACTTGGTGACACTGTCGTTCACGTTGATCGCCGGGAACGGCAGGTGGCCGTCTTTCACCAGCTGATACAGGCGGTTCACACCGGTGGTGGTTTCCTCGGACACGCCCTGGATCTGATCACGCATCTTGGTGAACCAGCCAGGGCTTGCCGCCATTCGCTTGGCGATCTGGGCCTTAATGACTTCTTCCTCTTCCGAGCCCGGAACGGGGATGATGTCTTCGCCGGCTTCGGCACGTGCGCCCAGCAGGATATACAGCGTTGCGTCGCCGCCATCATCCAGAATCATGTTCGGGCCGTCTTCGAACAGGAAGGATTTGTCCAGATAATCCCAATGCTCTTCCAACGTCTGGCCTTTGATCGCAAAGACCGGAATACCAGCCTCGGCAATGGCTGCCGCCGCGTGATCCTGGGTTGAGAAGATGTTGCACGACGCCCAGCGCACATCCGCGCCCAACGCCACCAATGTTTCGATCAGAACAGCCGTCTGGATGGTCATGTGTAGCGAACCGACGATCCGCGCACCTTTAAGGGGCTTTGCGTCACCGTATTCCGCGCGCAGGGCCATCAGGCCCGGCATCTCGGTTTCGGCGATGTCCAGCTCTTTGCGGCCAAACCCGGCCAGCGCAATGTCTTTGACGATATAGTCCCCGGCCATCATATACTCCATTCCGGTAAGCAGGTCCGGGCTGCCCCCTAGCATCCCTTGGGGCAGGTAGCAACGCAGATGGCCGAAAACAGATTATTTGGCAGCAAAAATCAGCTGGGCTCACCCTTAAGTGTAATCTTCGGGATCGCTTCAAAAAAATCGGTGCCAACGGCGACAATACAACTAATGCCGTTCGCTTGGGTCACCAGAACCGTGTAGCTTCCGGTTTCCTTCGAGGTCCAAACCTCCATAACCGCCTGCGCACCACGCGTTTTCTGCAATCCACCAAAGACCAGCTCTTCTGAATAGCTGTCTTGCAGCTTGGCGATCACATGCTCGCGTTGCGCACAACCTTGGGCAAATGCAGGGGGGGCAGTGGCGGCCATTCCAAAGGCCAGGGTAATTCCAAACAGTCGCTTAAACATAGCTAGCTCCTTCCGATACGAGTTACGTTCCGAGAGGGGCACACCAGGAGGAGCATGCACCCCCCTCAGCACAGATGTCGGTATCACCACGCGCCAATTCAAAGCACGTCTGGTCAAGAAAAAGTTGGCAGCTGGTGATCTCGACAGGTACATCATAACACAAAAACCCAAAACTTACGTGAGCGACTTCACAGGGCATGGCATAATGGCAACACAAGCACGAGCGTGGCAAAGAATGCTGTCGGGGCGCAGGCTGGATCTGCTGGATCCGACCCCCGTGGACATCGAAATCGAAGATATCGCCCACGGATTGGCCTTTGTGGCCCGTTGGAACGGCCAAACGGCGGGTGATTTCGCCTATTCCGTGGCCGAGCATTCCCTGCTGGTTGAGGAGCTTTTTGGCCGGATTGCGCCCAAAGCACCGGTGAAATGGCGCCTCGCGGCTTTGTTACACGATGCGCCGGAATATGTGATCGGAGATATGATCTCGCCGGTCAAATCCGCCGTTGGCCCCGATTACGGCGCTTTGGATGATCGTCTGGCGGCCGCGATCCACATTCGGTTCGGGTTGCCTGCTGCAGTGCCGAAAACGGTGAAACGGCAGATCAAGAAAGCCGACAAGATCAGCGCCTGGATGGAGGCAACGCAAATCGCGGGGTTTTCCGAGGCTGAGGCGACGAAGTTCTTTGGTCGTCCGGATAAGTCGGTGATGGAAGGATTGACGATTACGTTACGCCCGCCGGTTGAGGCACGCGAGGCGTATATGGCGCGGCATGAGAATCTGATCCAGAAGATTTAACAAAGGATGGCGTGTTCTCGGATCAATTGGTCCAATCAATAGGAAATGTACAAAAATCCGATCACAGACAGACCGATCAGAGTCAACCAGCCGATAAGTTGATATAGAAACCTCAATTTCTCCGCATTCATCTCACCGGTATCAAAGGGCTCCAGAGATGAACGGGTTTGCTTGGCCCCAATAAGTTTGGGGAAAAGTGCCGACAAAGCATGGGCGATGCCGAAGAAGGTCAAAAGAGAACAAGTTGCTAGTCCAAAGACACTCGCCGTTAAGCCGGTCATAGTCCATGGTCCATTCCAAGTTTGAAAAACAATGGATCCCACAACGATCAGAGCTCCGAGGGAACAGACGCCAAAAACCAAAGCGCCTAGACGTTGCACCCAAGTTTCAGGCGCGGTTTTCGCCAATAGCTGCAACACCATTCGAACTGAGTCTGTAGCCTACCTCGGACTGCGCTTCGCCAAAATTCGCTGCAACGTTCGGCGGTGCATGTTCAGGCGACGGGCGGTCTCGGAGACATTCCGGTCGCACAGCTCATACACCCGCTGGATATGCTCCCAGCGCACGCGGTCCGCGCTCATGGGGTTTTCCGGCGGTGGCGGCAGTTCGTCACCTTTGGCCAGCAGCGCATTGGTGATGTCGGTGGCATCGGCGGGTTTTGACAGGTAGTCGGTCGCGCCGATCTTGACGGCGGCCACGGCGGTGGCAATCGCGCCATATCCGGTCAGAACCACAACCCGGCTGTCGGGGCGTTTTTCGCGCAAAACTTCGACCACATCCAGACCGTTGCCATCCTCAAGCCGCAGGTCGACAACGGCATATGCAGGGGGGCGGGCTGTAGAAATGGCGCGGCCTGCGGCGACGGAACCTGCGGTCTCAACTTCGAACCCGCGCTTCTCCATGGCTTTGGCCAGACGTCTCAGAAACGGCTCATCATCATCCACCAAAAGCAGGGATTTATCGGGGCCGATATCCAGGTCAGAGCTGTCCGCCATATTCTGTTCTTTCCGTAATTTTACGTCTTTGGCTTAAACATGAGTAATAGCAGCGCCATTTCAAAGGTCAAATCGACTGTGCGCCCTACATCTGATCCAGGAAGCACCCGACCTTGTCGGCCATCTGCTCCGCCGTGTCGTCGCGGTTGAAGAATTCCAGGAATCCATGCTCGGGCGTCATCAGGTAAGTAAAGGTGGAATGGTCGACCAGATAGAATTCGTCGCTTTTGTCATGAGCCTTGTAATAGGTCTTGTAGGTTTGGCTGGCGGCCTTGACCTGCTCGGGCGTGCCGGTCAGAGCGATGGTTTTGCCGCCCAGATTGAACGCATAATCAGCCATCACTTCGGGTGTGTCGCGATCCGGGTCGATCGAGATGAACAGCGGCGTCACAGACTGGCCACGCTCGGCCAGAATATCCACGGCCTCGGCATTGCGCGACATATCGAAAGGGCAGACATCGGGGCAGAAGGTATAGCCGAAATAAACCAGCGTCGGCTCGGTGATCACATCTTTGTCGGTAACGGTCTCTCCCTTGCCGTTGATCAGCTCGAACGGGCCGCCAATCGCGGCTGAGCCACCGGCGATCTGGCCAGAACGGCATTGCGCGAACTGATCGTCCGACCGGCCCCCCAGCGTCAGCAGCCACATGGCGCCCAGGCCAACGGCCAGAACAACGGTTGCGAGGATGGCATAAAGGCGGGTCATGACATCAATCCTGAAATGAGAGGGGTTGTTGATCGTTTTCGCCGGGACACCTATCAAGATGAACAGCCGATGCAACAGGACATAATAGACCGATGGCAAATTCCAACATCACTTCGTGGACCGGTCAGGAAGGCAGCAACTGGATTCGGCTGCGCACGCTGATCCTATTGCGCTGGGTGGCCATCATTGGCCAGTTCACGGCCATCACTGTGGCACAGCGATATTATCACGTGCAGCTGGAACTGGCCCTGTGTTACCTGGCCATTGGTGTTTCGGTCATGGGCAACATGACGGCCATTCTTCTGTTCCCGCAAAACAAGCGCCTGACCGAGTTCGAGAACTTCCTGATGGTTCTGTTCGATCTGCTGCAACTGGCCATTCTGCTGTATCTGACCGGTGGTCTGAACAACCCGTTTGCGTTGCTTCTGCTGGGGCCGGTGACCATTTCGGCAAACGTAATGAGTACGCGTTCAACCCTGATCGTGGGGGGTGTTGCGATTGTTGTGGCATCCTTGCTTGCTGAGTTTCATCTGCCGCTGCGCACGGATCAGGGCGAGGCGTTGCTAATCCCCGACATGTTATTGTTCGGAAACTGGGCCGCGATCGTGATCGCAATTGTGTTCATTGGCGCCTACTCACACCGCGTCAGTTCCGAGGTCCGATCCATGTCCGAAGCGCTTGCAGCCACCCACATGGCCCTGGCGCGCGAACAGAAGCTGACCGATCTGGGCGGTGTGGTCGCCGCCGCCGCGCATGAGCTGGGAACGCCATTGGCCACGATCAAGCTGACCAGTTCCGAGCTGATCGAAGAGCTGGATGACCGCCCCGACCTGAAAGACGATGCCGCACTGATCCGCGAACAGGCCAATCGCTGCCGCGATATCCTGCGCGATATGGGCCGCGCCGGCAAAGATGATCTGCATCTGCGGCAGGCTCCTCTGTCCACCGTGGTGCATGAAGCCGCCGAACCGCATATTCATCGCGGCAAGACGGTGCATTTTGACGAAGGGCCTGCCGGGGACGGTGATGTGCAGCAACCCTCGATCCTGCGCAAGCCCGAGATCATTCACGGATTGCGCAACCTGATCCAGAATGCGGTGGATTTCGCCCGCGCCAATGTCTGGGTCGAGGCCGAATGGACCACCGATCAGATCACCATCAATATCATGGATGACGGGCGCGGGTACCCTTCGCAGATGATTGGCCGTATCGGTGATCCCTTCATGCGCCGCCGCCGAGCCGAATCCGATCAGCGGACCCGCCCGGAGTATGAAGGCATGGGGCTGGGGTTATTCATTGCCAAAACCCTGCTGGAACGCAGCGGGGCAGAGCTTCAATTCGCCAACGGGTCAGATCCCTATCAGAACCTGAGCGACAAAAAAGACCGGCGGGGCGCAATCGTACAGGTTTCCTGGCCGCGAAATCTGATCGACGCGCAAACCGGCGACACGCCTGTCCCGTCGGGTGCGAACCAGCGTATCCAGGTCTGAGTTAAGACCCCGTTAACCATTAACGCGCATAGTTCCTTCTCGTGATATCAGTACCGAGGAGAGCATGGTCGACTGGATCATTCTGGCCGCTATCAGCCTGGTATCCGCTAGCCTGGCGGTGCAATGGCTTTTGCCCCGTCGTCGGCAGCGGGGCGATAGTTTCGGTCTGTCCTCACCCGCGTCGCTGTTCGATGCAGTGTTTCTGTTCGATGAGGACCGCCTTATCAGCCATTCCGATATTGCTCTGGAAGGGTTTCAGGCAGTCCGCGACTGGCCTGATCTGCGCCGCCTGCTGCAACGGGACTTTCCGACCTTTCCGGAAACACCAGACCGTATTCGACGCGAAGGTACCCTGATCATTCCTGCCATCGACTGCACCATCGAACGCGATGTCCTGTGTGAATGGATCGACGGGATCGTGCGGGTGCAACTGCGCGACAGTACCGACCGCCCCGACCCGGTGCAGCGCGACCCCCAAGACCCGATCCGGCTGGCGATGGAACAGGCCCCCTATCCGGTTTGGCTGCTGGATCATCAAGGTAACGTGCGCTGGTGCAATGCCGCCTATGTCTTACTTGTGCGCAAGGTCCGCGGTCAGGATACTGATTTGACCGCACCGATGTTCCCCGGCACTGATGAAGACGCACGGTTGGGGGCAAAAAGCCGCATCTCAATTTCGTCCGAAGGCAGCGGCAACAAGCTGTGGTTCGATCTCACTCTGGTGGATCACCCCGAGGGGCACCTGTGCTATGCCGTCGATATCAATGCCATCGTCGCCGCAGAGACCGCTCAGCGCAAGTTCGTCCAGACCATGACGAAAACCTTTGCTCAATTGTCTATCGGGCTGGCCATATTTGACCGCAACCGACAACTGGCCTTGTTCAACCCGGCGCTGATCGATTTGACCACCCTGCCCCCGGATTTCCTCAGTTGCCGCCCCAGTCTGTCCAGCTTTTTTGACCGACTGCGGGATCAACACATGATGCCGGAACCCAAGAATTATCGCGGGTGGCGCAACCAGATGAACGACCTGCTCGAAGCGGCCGAGGACGGGAATTACCAGGAAACCTGGTCGCTGCCCTCGGGGTCAGTATATTCGGTCAGCGGGCGGCCCCATCCCGACGGCGCCGTGGCTTTTCTGTTCGAAGATATCACGGCCGAGATTACCCTGACCCGGCGCTTCCGCTCGGAAATGGATCTGATGCAATCGGTTCTGGATAAGTTGGCCGATGCCATCGCGGTGTTTGGTGATGACGGAACACTGGCTTTTACCAACCGCGCCTATCAACAATTGTGGGGGGATTCTGGTGAGGCCGGGTTCGAACCGGATTCCGTGCTGGATGTGACGCGTGGCTGGCAGGAACAATGCGTTGCCTCACCGATCCTCGGCGAGATTCGCGATTTTGTGGAAATGCGCGACAACCGTGTTGAATGGTCCAACGACCTAAAGCTGCGGAACGGCACCCAACTGTCCTGTACGGTCAGTCCCATGCAGAACGGCGCAACGATTGTGCGGTTCTCGGTCGAGGATGCGCCGTCAACCCTGCCGATCCGTCAAATCAGCGCCTGAACCGGGTTGCAGCCGCCCGGGCGTAAGGTCATTGTGGCGCCATGACGTTGCACGCCCGTTCGATCACCCTGAATTCGCCCGAAGAAACCGCCGATCTGGCCGCACGGCTGGGTGCAAAATTGCGCCCTGGCGACATCTTGTTGCTTGAGGGTGAGATCGGCAGCGGTAAGACCCATTTTGCGCGCAGCCTGATCCAATCACTGATGTCTGTGCCCGAGGACGTGCCTTCGCCCACCTTCACGCTGGTACAAGCCTATGACACCCTACCTGGCGAGATCTGGCACTGCGATCTGTACCGGCTAAGCGCCTTGGAAGAGATCGAAGAACTGGGGCTGTCCGACGCTTTTGAAACTGCCATTTGCCTGATTGAATGGCCGGACAAGCTGGGTCCGCTGACCCCTGCCACCGCCCTGACCTTGCATTTGAAAACAGACCCTAACACGACGGGTTTGCGATATCTGACCCTTTCGTGGTCCGATCCGAAATGGCCCCAAATACTGGAGAGTGCCGCATGACGAACCGGGCTGTGCTGGCCGAGGCGCTGATTGCACAAACACCATGGTCCAACGCCACGCGCGCACCGCTGGCCGGGGATGCCTCGAACCGCCGGTACGAACGTTTGACCGATCCCGATACTGGCCGCACGGCTGTTTTCATGGACTCACCTCCGGGCAAGGCCGAACCGGTTGAGGCTTTTGTCCGCATGGCTAACTATCTGCGGGAAATCGGGCTTAGCGCACCCGAAATCTATGCCGAGGACACAGAATTCGGCTTTCTGTTGCTGGAGGATCTGGGCGATGATCTGTTCGCCCGCGTCCTGAGGCAAAACCCTCGGATGGAGCGCGAATTGTATGAGGCTGCAACCGACGTTCTGATCGAGTTGCACAAGGCACCTACCCTGTCACTGCCGTCTTATGATCCGACGATGATGACCGAATTGGCTGCGTTGTCCTTCACCAAATACGCCCAAGCGGTATTGGGGGAACATGATGCAGACGCTCGGATACGGTTTGAAAACCGCTTTGCGGATATTTTGCACCAAGAAACCTCGGGCCGCAAAGTGGTGATCCAACGTGACTATCACGCGGAAAACATGATCTGGTTGCCGGACCGTGACGGGATCAAGCGGGTGGGATTGCTGGATTTCCAGACCGCGATGCTGGGCCACCCGGCCTATGACCTCGTGTCGATGTTGCAAGATGTGCGCCGTGATGTGGCTCCGGGGACCGAGATGCAGATGGTAAACCGATACATCGATGCAACCGGCGAAAAGGATCATGACTTTCGCACTGCCTACGCCGTGTTGGGCGCGCAGCGAAACCTGCGCATTCTGGGCGTGTTCGCCCGATTGGCGGTGGACTATGGAAAACCGCAATACATCGATCTGATCCCGGCCACATGGGCGCATCTGATGCGCGATCTGGACCATCCTGCGCTGGTCTCTGTTGCTGATCTTCTGCGCGGCTCCCTGCCCGCCCCAACCCCGGAAAACCTGGACAGGCTCAGACAGACATGACCCGACACCCCGACGCCGTGATGTTGTTTGCCGCCGGGTTTGGCACCCGTATGGGCGCTTTGACCAAAGACCGGCCCAAACCCTTAATCGAGATCGCAGGCCGCCCGCTGATCGATCACGCGCTGGATCTGACGGACGATCTGCCCGCTGATCGAGTGGTTGCTAACCTGCATTATTTGCCAGACCAGCTTGCAGCGCATCTGACCCCCAAGGGCGTGCTGACCTCTTTGGAAGAGCCGGAAATTCTGGAAACAGGCGGTGGGCTGCGTGCTGCTCTGCCCCTACTGGGGTTGGATCCGGTATTTACCTTGAATACGGATGCAATCTGGTCCGGGCCGAACCCTCTGACCCTTTTGCGCAAAGCGTGGGACCCCAACCGAATGGATGCGCTGCTTATGTGTGTTCCCATCGCCCAGACCATCGGGCATGCCGGACCGGGCGATTTCACGGCAGATGCCGAGGGCCGGATCACCCGTGGCCCCGGATTGGTCTATGGCGGGGCGCAGATCATTAAGACCGAAGGGCTGGCAACCATATCGGAACAGGCATTTTCGCTGAACTTGCTGTGGGATCAGATTCACAAACAAGGCCGTCTGTTCGCGGCCACCTACCCCGGTCGCTGGTGCGACGTGGGCCGCCCCGAGGGGATTGCCCTGGCCGAGGGGCTAATAGCCGATGTTTGAACCCAGCGCCGCGCCCCGCGTCTTTGCCGTGCCTCCGGGCGCAGATTTTCCAAAGGCTCTGGTGGATGGCCTGCGTCAACGCGCCAGTGACCAACCGCCCGAGGCGCTGGCCCGGGTCCAACTGGTGGTCAATACGCGCCGTATGGCCCGGCGCGTACGCGATCTGTTCGATCAAGGCTCGGCCTGCCTATTGCCACGCCTATCGCTGGTGACCGATCTGGGCGAAAGCGTCGATCTGGCGCAAATCCCGCCCGCCATCCCCGCATTACGACGCAGGCTGGAGCTGACGCAGCTGATTGCCAAGCTCTTGGAACAACAGCCTGATCTCGCTGCGCGATCCTCATTGTTCGATCTGTCCGACAGTCTGGCGGCGCTGATTGACGAAATGCAGGGCGAAGGTGTTTCGCCAGACGCGATCCGGCAGCTGGATGTCAGCGACATGTCTGGTCACTGGGCACGGGCCCAGGCTTTTATCGGGATTGCCGACCATTTCATTGACTCTGGCCCTGATGCGCTGGACGCGCAGGCGCGGCAACGGCGTGTGGTGGAAAACCTGATTGATCGCTGGCAGGTTTCGCCCCCGCAGCATCCGGTAATCCTTGCGGGCTCTACCGGCTCGCGTGGCACCACATTGATGCTGATGGAGGCCGTCGCTCGCCTGCCGCAAGGGGCGCTGATCCTGCCTGGTTACGATTTCGATCAGCCTGACCATGTCTGGCAGGGATTGGACGATGCGCTAGCCTCAGAAGATCACCCGCAATACCGGTTCCGAAAACTGATGACCCGGCTTGAGATACAGCCGAGACAGATCGAACATTGGACGATCAACCCTACCCCGTCCCCTGCCCGTAATCAGCTGATTTCACTGGCATTACGCCCAGCGCCGATCACTGATGCCTGGATGTCCGAAGGCCCCCAGCTAACCGATCTGGATGGCGCCACCAAGGACCTCACCCTGGTTGAGGCGCAATCCCCCCGCGCCGAGGCATTGGCCATTGCCCTGCGTCTGCGTGAAGCGGCAGAAACCGGCCAGACCGCCGCGTTGATCACGCCTGATCGGATGCTGACTCGTCAGGTCAGCGCCGCATTGGATCGGTGGAACATACTGCCGGATGACAGTGCGGGTCTGCCATTGCAGCTATCGCCTCCGGGCCGGTTTCTGCGCCATGTGGCTGGGCTGTTCGCCCGGAGGCTCGAGGGCGAGGCGCTGCTGACCCTGCTGAAACATCCGCTTTGCCACGATGGCGGCGATCGCGGTGCGCATCTGCTGCATACCCGTGATCTGGAACTGGATTTGCGGCGACACGGCCCTCCGTTCCCCGACAGCGCCAGCCTGGCCGCTTTTGCCATCCGCAAAGAGGTGCCAGAGCAGTGGATGCAATGGCTGGTGGCGCAGTTCTGCGACCAGCACGTGACGGGTGAATTACCTCTATCCGAATGGGTGACCCGCCTGCGCAATCTGGCCGAGGCAATATCGGCCGGTAGTGAAGGCGACGCCGGAACGCTGTGGGACAAGAATGCGGGCCAAAAGGCGTTGTCAATTCTGACCGCGCTTGAGGACGAGGCCGAACATGGCGGCCCGATGATGGCCCATGATTTCGCCGACCTGCTGGGCGCGCTGCTGGCGGGGGAAGAGGTTCGCGACCGGGACGCGCCACATCCGCATATCATGATCTGGGGAACGCTTGAGGCCCGGGTTCAGGGCGCTGATCTGTTGATTCTGGGCGGACTAAATGAAGGCAGCTGGCCCGAAGCCGCAGCTCCCGACCCTTGGCTGAACCGACAGATGCGCGACAAGGCGGGGCTGCTGCTGCCCGAACGCCGCATTGGCCTGTCAGCGCATGATTTCCAACAAGCCGTCGGAGCGCCCGAGGTCTGGTTGACCCGCGCAACCCGATCCGATGACGCCGAAACCGTGCCATCGCGTTGGCTGAACCGGATGACGAACCTGTTGCAGGGCTTGCCGGGGCAGGGTGGTCGCGAAGCGCTGGCTTCAATGCGCGCTCGTGGCCAGCAATGGCTGCGTTGGTCGGAACAGCTTGAGGTCGCGCCGAAGATCGAACCGGCCGCGCGTCCATCGCCGCGCCCGCCGGTCGCCGCACGCCCACGCCGTCTGAGCGTGACCGAAATCAAACGCCTGATCCGCGATCCCTATGCGATCTACGCCAAACATGTGCTGCGCTTGCGGCCACTGGACCCTTTGGTCCAGGCACCAGACGCTTTGCTGCGCGGGATCGTCATCCACGAAATCCTTGAACATTTCGTCAAGGACAGTGTTTTGGACAGCGCTTTGCTGACACGCGAGAATTTCCTGAAACGCGCTGAGACGCTGTTGGACCAGCATGTCGCGTGGCCGACCGCCCGCAAACTGTGGCTGGCACGGCTTGAGCGGATTGCCGATGACTTCCTCACCGCTGAAACCGCCCGACGTGGCGATGGCGGGCCAGTGGCGTTTGAGGCCGCTATGAAGCTGGTGCTATCGCCACTGGATTTCACCATCGCAGGACGAGCCGACCGAATCGATCACAACAGCCGTGGCGCGGTGCGGATCGTGGATTACAAGACCGGCACGCCTCCGACCGAAAGCCAGCAAGCCAAGTTCGACAAACAATTGCTGATCGAGGCGGCCATGGCCGAGCAGGGCGCCATCGAAGGCATCGATCCGTTACCGGTTGCCGAGGCTGTATTCATCGGCATGGGCGGTACTTACAAAGAGGTCGCGGCCCCATTGGCCAAGGAGCCGCCTGACAAGGTTCTGACCGAGCTGAAAGAGCTGGTATCTGCCTATTTAGAGCCTGATCAAGGCTTCACCGCGCGCCGGATGCTGCACAAGGACACGGATGTTGGCGACTATGACCACCTCGCCCGGTTCGGCGAATGGGACCGCACTGACAAAACCACACCCGAGGTGCTGAAATGAACGCCCGCAATGATGCAACCGAGCGGCAGGTGCAGGCGGCGCGCCCAGATGCCTCGACCTGGTTGGCGGCCAATGCGGGGTCGGGCAAGACGCGGGTTCTGACCGACCGGGTGGCACGGTTGCTGCTGGGTGGCGTGCAGCCGCAACATATCCTCTGCCTGACATACACCAAAGCCGCCGCCAGCGAGATGCAGAACCGGTTGTTCAAACGGTTGGGTGAATGGGCGATGCTGGAGGATGACAGCTTGCTGGCGCAGCTGACCGATCTAGGCGTGCCGGGCGTGATCGACCCTGACAGGCTGGCGCAGGCCCGCACCCTGTTTGCCCGCGCCATCGAAACGCCGGGTGGACTAAAAATCCAAACGATCCACTCATTCTGCGCTTCGCTATTGCGGCGATTTCCTTTGGAGGCCGGGGTTAGTCCTCAGTTTTCCGAGATGGAGGACCGGGCCGCAGCGCTATTGCGCGAAGAGATCGTCGAAGATTTTGCCGATGGTCCGCAGGCCGCACTGATTGAGGACGTCGCCCGTTTCGTCACAGATACCGGCTTTGACAATCTAACCGCCGCCGTCACGCATAAACGCAACCTCTTCTCTCAGCCAATAGAGTGGCCTGATCTGCTGCAACGTTTCGATCTGCCCGACGGGTTCGACGAAAACGCCCTGCTGGCCCGCGTGTTTCTGGGTGGTGAGGTCGACTTGATCCGCGCGATCCTGCCTGCACTGACCGAAAGTGGCGGCAACAATGCCAAGGCTGCGGCCAAACTGGCGGCGTTTACCGAGGCGCGCATCAACAGCTTGCCGCTGTTGGAGGGCGTGTTTCTGACGGGCAAATCGGCCAAAGAACCTTTTACCGCCAAGATCAACAGTTTCCCCACCAAAGCCCTGCGGGAAGGCGTGTTGGCTGGTCATATGCCTCAGCTGGAAGCCCTCATGCTTCGGATCGAGGCCGCACGCGAACACCGGCTGGCGCTGGTCGCGGCACGCAAAACACATGTTCTGCACCGTTTTGCTGCTGCCTTTTTGCCAGAATACGAACGCCGCAAGCTGTTGCGCGGCTGGCTGGATTTCGACGACCTAATCCTGCGCGCACGGCAGGTGCTTAACGATCCGGCCGTGGCGGAATGGGTGCTGTACCGCCTTGATGGCGGTATCGACCACATTCTGGTGGATGAGGCGCAGGATACCAGCCCAGATCAATGGGATGTTGTTGAAAAGCTGGCTCAGGAATTCACCAGCGGGGAAGGGGCCCGATCCGGGGTCGAGCGGACTATTTTCGTGGTCGGCGACAAGAAACAGTCGATCTATTCCTTTCAGGGCGCCGACCCGCAGGCCTTTGACCGGATGCAACAGGAATTTGGGCGCAGATTGGAAGAATCAGGCTCTAAATTGTGGGATTCGACACTAGAATACTCATTCCGATCCTCTAGTGCGATCCTGTCTCTGGTCGATATCCTGTTCGAAAACCGTGCCGAGGCTGGGTTTCACAAGGATAGCCTGCACCGCGCATTTAAGGCCGATTTGCCGGGCCGCGTTGATTTGTGGCCGGTGGTTGAAAAGGTCGACGACGATGATGATGGCGACTGGACCGATCCGGTGGATCGACCCGGCGCGCGGCACCACACGGTCATTCTGGCCGAACAGGTAGCCCGCTCGATCAAGACCATGATCGACACCGGCGAGACGATCCCCGAGGATGGTGACCGGCCCGGCACTTTCGTTCGGCGCAAGGTGCAACCGGGGGATTTTCTGATCCTCGTCCAACGCCGTTCAGACCTGTTTGCCGAGATCATCCGCGCCTGCAAGGCCGAAGGCCTACCCATTGCCGGGGCCGACCGTTTGAAAGTGGGCGCGGAACTAGCGGTCAAGGATCTGGCGGCGCTGTTGAGCTTTCTGGCCACGCCCGAGGACAGCCTGTCACTGGCCACAGTGTTGAAATCGCCTTTGTTCGGGTGGGGTGAACAACAATTGTTCGACCTGGCGCATCGGCGGCAGGAACAGTTTCTGTGGGCCGCTTTGCGACAACGGGCCGAGGAGTTTCCCGAAACGCTAGGCATCCTCAACGATCTGCGCGGCCAGATCGACTTTCTGCGCCCTTATGACCTGATCGAACGCATTCTGACCCGGCATGACGGGCGGCGGAAACTATTGGGCCGATTGGGGGCCGAGGCCGAGGATGGTATCAACGCACTGCTGTCACAGGCACTGGCTTATGAGCGCACCGATATTCCCAGTTTGACCGGGTTTCTGGTCTGGATGCAGACCGACGATCTGGAAATCAAGCGGCAGATGAGCGGTGTCGGCAACATGATCCGCGTGATGACGGTGCATGGCTCCAAAGGGCTTGAGGCCCCGATCGTGATCCTGCCGGATACCGGCAAGCGACAAGCCCCGCGTGATGCCGAGATCATGGTGGGTGAGGGCACACCGCTGTGGAAAGTACCCGCGGATGCCTCGCCAGCCTTGATCGCCCAGGCACGAGCCGAGGCACGGACGCGGGAAGAAAATGAACGGCTTCGACTGCTATATGTGGCTCTAACGCGGGCCGAAAAGTGGCTAATCGTCGGCGCCGCCGGGGATGTCGGCAAAGACGGAACCAGTTGGTACCAGATGGTCGAGGCTGCGATGGCACGGGCAGGGGCCGCACAGGTCCCTGGCTCGGAAACCCTGCGTCTGTCACATGCAGATTGGGACGCGTTACCTCTTGTCGAACATGTGGAGCCTGAGATTGCCGCGACTCCGCTGCCCAACCAGTTCCTTTCCCCAGCGTCCGTGCCAGAACAGGCGCCCGAGACGCTCAGCCCGTCTGATTTAGGTGGGGCCAAAGCGTTACCCGGAGATACCGGCCACGATGAGGAGGCCGCCAAACTGCGTGGCACGCGCCTACACTTGTTGTTGGAACACTTACCATCCGTTGCGCCAGAGAATTGGCCGCAGCTTTGCGCCCGGGTTCTACCTGATATGCAACAACCTGACCGGCAGGAACTGTTGGATGAGGCGCAGGCCGTTCTGGCGGCTGACCATCTGAAATTCGTGTTCGCCAAAAACACACTGGCCGAGGTCCCGGTGACCGCCGATCTGAACGGGCGACGCATGCATGGAGTGATCGACCGTCTGATCGTGACCGAGGCGGATGTGCAGGTGATTGATTTCAAATCAAATACCACGGTTCCTGACAGCGCATCAGCCTGCCCCGAAGGTCTGTTGCGACAGATGGGGGCCTATGCCCAAGCGTTGGCGCAGATCTATCCGGGTCGACAAGTTCGCACGGCGATCCTGTGGACGCGCACTTCCGATCTGATGTGGTTGCCACACGATCTTGTGACGGATGCATTGACCCGCACCCAGATATCTTGACCTTGGGCGGTGCCGACCCTACGTTCTGTTCCCGAGTTTACCCCATTCAGGAGACAGAATATGTCGACCGTAGCCGTGACCGACGATACCTTTGACGCCGAGGTTAAGAATTCCGAAATCCCCGTTGTTGTCGATTTCTGGGCCGAATGGTGTGGCCCTTGTAAGCAGATCGGCCCCGCCCTGGAAGAGCTGGCCGCTGAATACGGCGACAAGGTGAAAATCGCCAAGGTTGACGTAGACAGCAACCCGAACGCTGCCGCCGCCATGGGCGTGCGCGGTATTCCGGCGCTGTTCATCTTCAAGGACGGTCAGGTCGTCTCGAACCGCGCAGGCGCGGCGCCGAAGGCGGCACTGCAAAGCTGGATCGACGAATCCATCTGATCCAACGTGATCAGCAAGTCATCAAAGGCGCCTTGAACCGGGCGCCTTTTTTATTGCCGGGAGGATCAGATGGCAAAAACACGGGTACTTGTGGAGTTCGGCATGGGGACGTCTTTGCGCCGCGAGGATTATACCGAGGCCGCGCTGCGGGCGATCAAAGATGCACTATGGCACAATTCGGTCAACATGGCCGAGCTGTTCGATTTTCCGAAAGAGGCGATGATCATCGACGCCGAGATTGGGGTTCAGCAGCCCGAAAAGGTGGATCGAGACGCATTGACTGCCATTTTCCCTTATGGACAGCCCAATATCACCATCACTCAAGGTGGGTTGGATATTGAAAAGCCGCATACCGAAGGTCGGACAGTCATTGCCAATGCGGCCATCATCGTTTCTTTCGATATGGAGCCCGTGACATGACCGAAAAACGTATCATTCTGGAAATGGGTACCGGCAACGACCTGTATGGGCAGGATTACACCAAGGCGGCACGCCGGGCGGTGCAGGATGCACTGCATCATTCGTCGATCACGCTGTTCTCAAAGCTGGGTGTGGATCATACCGACATGCGCGTTTGCGTCACGATTGGGGTACAGGACCCTGACCAGGTGGATTGCGATCTTGTTGCCGCCGATCTTCCCCGCGGACGGGCCGAGGTGCGGGCTGTCAAAGGTGGGTTGGATATCGAAGATATTGAGGCCGGCACGAGACATGTGGTGGCAACCGCCGCGATCGAGGCTTTCCTGCCCGACCTGTCCGGCCAATACAAACTGTCCTGACAAAGAAAAAGCCGCTCGGACGAGCGGCTTGCATTCTTTTTGCACTGGGCGCGGATCAGACGTTTCTGATATCCGCGCGGCACAGGCCGATATCTTCCAGCTGTGCGTCGCTCAGCTCCGACAGGGCCTTGCGTGTCTTGCGGGATTCATTCCACGCGATTGCTTTGTCATAGGTTCCGTAGAACGCGTCCACTACGTGCAGAATGGTAGCTGCTCCGAGCGGCGCATGGGTTTTAGCGATGGTTGCCATTTGCGCAGTCCTTATATGTGAAACAGCCGACCCGTTGTCGGTTGTGAGGCTCATGTAGGACGTCAGGCTGAGACTCACAATTGCTAGTCCGGTAACCCCGCATTGCGATTCCTGCATATCTTTTAGGCAGTTCGTGACCTGTTGCGCTGCGGACAGGTCCGGCCCATATAGGACGGCAGTTGAAAACGGAGGCTTTTATGGCGGATAGCGATTTTCCCGGATGGCACGGCACAACCATCATTGGCGTCAAAAAGGGCGGTCAGGTGGTGATTGCCGGTGACGGACAGGTCAGCCTGGGCCAAACCGTGATCAAGGGAACAGCACGCAAGGTGCGCCGCCTGTCGCCCGGCGGGTTTGAGGTTGTCGCCGGTTTCGCCGGGTCAACCGCCGATGCCTTCACCCTGCTGGAGCGTCTGGAAGCCAAGCTTGAGGCCACACCCGGCCAGCTGGCGCGCGCCTCGGTCGAACTGGCCAAGGATTGGCGCACAGACAAGTATCTGCAAAAGCTTGAGGCGATGCTGATCGTCACCGACGGCAAGGACCTGCTGGTGATCACCGGGGCAGGGGATGTGCTGGAGCCCGAACACAACGTGGCCGCCATCGGCTCGGGTGGGAACTTTGCCCTCGCCGCAGCCCGCGCCATGATGGACAGCGACAAACCCGCCGAGGACGTGGCGCGCGAGGCAATGGCAATTGCCGCCGATATATGCGTCTATACCAACGGCAACCTGACGGTCGAGACGATCTCAGGCTAACAGCGCCTTGATCTCTTTTCCTTTCCAGCGCAGGTGCATGCCGACCAGCCCCATCAGGGCCGTTGCGATGACGATGTAATAGGGCAGGCGGATATCAAAGCTCATCAATCCGCCGCCGATCAGAGACATGACACCGCCCGCCAGACAGAAGACAGCGGTGGTCACACCCATGACCCAACCCTGATCGGTCTCGGCAACGGCCGAAGAAAACAGCCCCAACAGGGTTGGGTATGAGACACCGAAAAAGAAATAGAAGAAGAAGACCGGCACGTAACTCAGGACACCGCTGGGGCTGAAGGCAAAACCGAACCCGCAAATCACCATCACCACCAGCGAAGTGTAGATGATCTGGTGCTTGCTGAACCTCTCTTGCGCAGGCTTCACCAGGAAGGTGCTTGAGAACGCCAGCGCAAAACCGATCACCACCATCGCCATGCTACCGCCAATGACTCCGTATCCCCAGGCGCTGGTCAGGAAATTATCAACGAAGACATAGAAGGTGACATTGGCGATCATGAACAGCGCATAGACTGGCAGGATTTTCAGAACCATCGGGTGTTCTCGCACAGCGATCAGGCTGTCGGTCACGTCCCGCGGGCGGAACACAAAAGCCGTACGCTCGGTCCGGGTGTCCTTGAAAAAGGTCAGCACAAGGAAGATGGCGATCAACACCAGAATAAATGCGCCATAAAACGGGGTTTTCAGCGTGGCAAAGCTGCCCAGCAGGTTGGCATCGGACAGAACCGCGCCAATGATTGGGCCGCCGACAAGGCCAAAGCTGACGCCGGTTATGATGTAACCCATGTTGCGGTCGCGATCCGCCGCGTCGGTACTGCCGTCAATCATCGCCGCCTGCGCGATGGGCTGGTTCCCTGCGGTGAACCCGGTGATCGAACGGCCTATGATCAGCAACAGCAAGCTGTTCATATACAGCGCCGCAATGGTCAACGCATACCCTACCAGTGCCCCGCTCAGACAGACCAGCAGCGCATTCTTACGCCCGATGGAATCCGAGACCTTGGACACATAGACCACACCCAGAAACCACGACAAAAAGAAACAACCAATCACCAGCCCGTAATACAGATGGCGGCGACCATCGGGCGTACTCTCGGGCAGGAACCCCGATTTCGTCTCCATGATCAGCGAGTTGATGATGGGAAACACCAGTCCTTGCCCGATCAGGTCCACAAACACCACGAACAGCAAGGTGATCTTGGCAATTTTCGTCACTTTCACACTCCTGACCGTCAACACCTTGAAATCACTGTAACAGAGGGCGCGCGTTTCACCTATGGAAAGCGTTTGCAAACCGGATGGGCCATTGCTAACCAACGCTGCCAATGAAAAGGGCTTGGTTGTTTTCGCGATTGCGGTGATTACCTAAGCCCAAGACTAGCCATGCCGACCGAAAGGACCGCCCCTGTGACCGACCTGACCCCGCGCGAGATCGTCTCGGAACTGGACCGCTTTATCATCGGGCAGAAAGACGCCAAGCGCGCCGTGGCCGTGGCGCTGCGCAACCGCTGGCGGCGCAAGCAACTGACCGATGACATCCGGGATGAAGTCTATCCCAAGAACATCCTGATGATTGGCCCCACCGGTGTCGGCAAGACCGAGATCAGCCGCCGTCTGGCCAAACTGGCCCGCGCGCCCTTTATCAAGGTCGAGGCCACCAAATTTACCGAGGTTGGCTATGTCGGCCGCGACGTGGAACAGATCGTGCGCGATCTGGCGGATGCCGCCATCATCCAGACCCGCGAATACATGCGCGAAGACGTCAAGGCCAAGGCTCATCAGGCCGCCGAAGACCGCGTGATCGAAGCCATTGCCGGTACCGATGCCCGCGAAGGCACGCGCGAGATGTTCCGCAAGAAACTGAAAGCCGGCGAACTGGACGATACGGTGATCGAGCTGGAACTGTCCGACACCTCGAACCCAATGCCGATGTTTGACATTCCCGGCCAGCCTGGCGGCCAGATGGGGATGATGAATCTGGGTGATATCTTCGGCAAAGCGTTTGGCGGGCGGACCGTCAAGAAACGTCTGACCGTTGCCGAAAGCTATGACGCGCTAATCGGGGAAGAGGCCGACAAGTTGCTGGATGATGAAACCGTCAACAGGGTGGCGCTGGAATCGGTGGAACAGAACGGCATCGTGTTCCTGGATGAGATCGACAAGGTCTGTGCGCGGTCCGACGCCCGCGGCGGCGATGTCAGCCGCGAAGGGGTTCAGCGCGACCTGCTGCCTTTGATCGAGGGCACCACCGTGTCAACCAAGCATGGTGCGGTGAAAACCGACCATATCCTGTTCATCGCCTCGGGTGCGTTCCACATTGCCAAGCCGTCGGACTTGCTGCCCGAATTGCAGGGCCGACTGCCGATCCGCGTAGAATTGCGCGCCCTCACCGAAGAGGATTTCGTTCGCATCCTGACCGAGACCGACAACGCCCTAACCCGCCAATACACCGCATTGATGGGCACTGAAGAGGTCACTGTCAGTTTTACCGAGGACGGCATCGCCGCCCTGGCCAAGATCGCAGCAGATGTGAACCAAAGCGTCGAAAATATCGGCGCGCGGCGGCTGTACACAGTGATGGAGCGGGTGTTCGAGGAGCTTTCGTTCACCGCACCTGACAAGGCCGGGTCCGAGATCACCGTCAACGCCGATTTTGTCAGCGAAAACTTGGGCGAATTGACCAAGTCGACGGATCTGAGCCGTTACGTTCTGTAACGTCTTCAGCCGGAAATTGCCGCTGATCCTGCCCCATGTCGCTGGACGTGGGGCAAGAATTCGATAGCTTAGCGCAAAAGGCCGTTAGGACCCTGTTTGATGCGCTACCTGATTATTCTGTTTATGTCTTTGTCTCTGAGCGCCTGTGTTGACAGGACGGTCTCTGAAATTGTGCCGTCAGCTGCGTCCATAGGAACGACGAAAACCGTGTTTGCCAGCACGACCAGGGCCCGCGAAGCAGACGGATCATTTGGTTTCAGGCGCAGTGAAAAACTGCAGTTTCTGGAGACCACCGTGTCCATACCGCCAACACACACGCCGGGAACCCTGAAGTTCTCTTATGCAAATCCCAACCCGCAAAAAGAGTTCGTTCTGGCTGGTGTGACCGAATTGAACGGGCCTCAGGGACTGCGGCAACATCTACGCGGGCAGGACGAAGTGACGATCTTTGTGCATGGCTATAACTCGACCCAAACCGAAACCATCTTTCGCGCGGCGCAGCTGTCGCATGACATTGGTCTGCCCGGATCGATCCTGGTGTATTCCTGGCCCAGCCGTGCGACGGGATATGGATACGCTTACGATCTGGACAGCATGCTTTTTGCCCGCGACGGTTTGGAACAGACCATTCGTGAATTGAAATCGATGGGCGTAAACCGGGTTCTGCTTGTGGCGCATTCCATGGGCAGTGCCCTGACGATGGAGATGATGCGACAAACCGAATTGCAGGAACCGGGTTGGGCCAAAAGAAATATCGAAGGTGTGGTTCTGATCTCTCCTGATCTGGACGTGGATTTGTTCCGTTCGCAGATGGACAGGATCGACAATCCACCCGACCCGTTCATTGTCATGGTCTCGCAAAAGGACAAAATCCTGAACATTTCAGCCCGTCTGCGAGGCACGGATGAGGGCGAACGGCTGGGCAATATCAGTTCGATCAAAACGCTTGAGGACTTTCCTATCAACGTGATCGACACGACCGCATTCAACAGCGATGCCGAATCTTCGCATTTCGTTGCTGCTACATCTCCGGCTTTGCTGGCGATCCTCAACTCGATCCGGCGGGTCAACAATACATTTGGCCCTGACGAGCGTCCGGCTATCGACATTCTGGTCCCCCCCAGCGAACGCAACCCCACAGGCGCGACCGGGATCGTGTTGACGGAAACTGGCCAGGCGCAGGTGTCCAACCCGTGACACGGGTTAAATTGCGTCATTTTCTTTTTCAAAATGCCTCTTGGTTGAGCGCCGGGGTTCTGCTGACGTTTTTGTCCAGCTTTGGGCAGACCTTTTTCATCTC
Organism: Ruegeria sp. BB1; assembly: GCF_056539465.1. NCBI lineage: Bacteria > Pseudomonadati > Pseudomonadota > Alphaproteobacteria > Rhodobacterales > Roseobacteraceae > Ruegeria > Ruegeria sp. BB1. The sequence continues at coordinate 287,659 of NZ_JBQFVB010000003.1, read as the reverse complement.
GGTCTTTGCCGGTGAAATCCGTGCAGCGTATGGGCTGAGTCACGGGGCCTGGGGAGGGCTTTATTCTCTGGGTACCACCGTTGCGGCTGTCGTGATGATCTGGGCCGGCGGGTTGACCGATATCTTTCGTGTTCGGGTTCTGGGGCCGTTGGTGCTGGCTGGTTTGACGCTTGCGGCGCTGTCGATGGCGTTGAACAATAGACTGTTCCTTTTGCCTATCGTGATCTTTCTGTTGCGCCTTTTCGGGCAGGGGATGAGTACCCATCTGGCGCAAGTGGCCATGGCGCGCTGGTTCACCGCGACACGTGGCAAGGCGCTGTCGATCGCCTCGCTGGGATACGCGGTCGGAGAGGCGCTGTTGCCGGTGATTTTTGTCGCCGCGATGGTGTTTCTCGACTGGCGATTGTTGTGGGTGGTGGCCGCAGGTGTGACGGTATTGGGTATCCCGGTTCTGATGCGTCTGCTGCGTCTGGAGCGCACGCCGCAAAGCCTGTCAGGGGATCACATTGCCACTGGCATGCAGGATCATCACTGGACCCGGAGCGAGGCGCTGCGCAATTCGCTGTTTTGGTTCATGGTTCCCGCGATCCTTGCACCATCTGCCTTCATCACCGCGTTTTTCTTTCATCAGGTCCATCTGGCGCAGGTCAGGGACTGGCCGCATATTCAACTGGTGGCGCTGTTCCCTGTATTCACCGGCGTTTCGATCCTGTCGATGTTTGCCGCTGGTTGGGCGCTGGATAAATGGGGCACCGCGCGGATCATGCCGTATTATCAACTGCCGATCGGTGTGGGCTTTGCTATTCTCTCGGTCACCAACACCATAACCGGCGCCCTGATCGGCCTGATCTTTCTGGCTCTGACGGTCGGTGCGAACAACACATTGCCTAGCGCCTTTTGGGCTGAGTTTTACGGCACTCGCCATATCGGCGCGATCAAGGCACTGGCGACCGCGGTCATGGTGCTGGGTTCGGCCATTGGTCCAGCTCTAACCGGGGCGCTGATCGACTACAACGTCACGCTTGGTACTCAGTTTATGTGGATCGCTGCGTTCTTTGTTGTAGTCAGCAGTTTGGTCTGGACCGGCATTCACCGCGCGAAAACCGCGTTTTAACGACCCCGGCGCAGATACACGTAATAGGCCCCGTCGCCGCCGTGGCTGATATGGGCGGGTGTTACCTGTAACACAGCCTGCGCCAGCGGTGGGATCGACAGCCAGTGTGGCACCTGATTACGCAGTACGCCGCGTGGGGTCGGAATGGGGCCGGGTTCGTCACGGTCCTTACCCTTGCCCGTAATCACCAGCACCAGCCGCTTGCCCTGTGCCTGCGCCGTCAACACAAACCGCACTAGCGCCGGATGCGCCGTGTCGATCCGCATACCGTGCAGATCAATCCGACCTTCGGGTTTCAGCTTGCCGCGCTTCATCCGTCCAAAAGCCTTGGTGTCCATCTGCACCGGGCTGGCGCGCAGGCTGTCAGTGACCGAGGGCTTCAATGCATGACGCGCCACTTTGGCGGGCGCGGTCTGGCCGATCTCGAACCCGTCCAGCCGCATCTTTGGTGTTTTGGTTGGTTTCGGTTTGGGCAGGGTGGTGGGATGAACCGATTGCGGCAGCTCAGGATGCAGACGTTCAGCCTGTTTGGTGACTTTGCGCCACAGCTCGATCTCTTCTTCGGTCAGTTTGCGCCGGGTCATCAGAACTCATCCGGGATCAGGGCATAGGCGCGTTGGATCGGCAACAGGATCACCATGCGGCCCGGATCTTTCAGACGCCCTGCTGCCTGCCCAGCGGCATCACCGGTGCCAAAGAAGATATCCGCCCGCTGAGCACCCTTGATGGCAGCACCCGTATCTTGCGCGATCATCAATCGGCGCATCGGGTCCTTGCCGTCTTTTTCCACCCAGACCGGAGACCCCAGCGGCGTATATTCAGGATCCGCGGCAATGCTGCGCATAGTGGTGACAGATCGGTTCATCGCTCCCAGCGGGCCAAGTTCGGGCGCAACGCGGGTGACTTCACGAAAGAACACGTAGGAAGGGTTGTGAAGTAACAGTTCAGACCCGGCCTCGGGGTTTTTGCGCACCCAGGCGCGGATCATCTGCGCGCTCACCTCATGCGCGCCTAACGCACCGCGGCGGATCAATTCGGCCCCGATCGACCGATACGGATGCCCGTTCGCGCCGCCATAGCCCACGCGTAAGCCACCACCATCGGGCAGACGAATACGGCCCGAGCCTTGGATCTGCAAAAAGAACAGCTCGACCGGGTCATCAACCCAGGCGATCTCAAGCCCCCGGCCAGTCATAGCATCCCCGGTAAGGATGTCCCGGCGGCTCAGCCAAGGCCCTTCGGCGCGTGCTTCGGGTGGCATTTTGTAGATAGGGTATTTGAACCGGTCGGTCCGGCTGCGCGATCCATCCAGTTCGGGCTCAAAATAGCCGGTGAACAGCGCATCTTTACCGTCTTCAACCAAAACCGGACGGAAGAACAGCTCGAAAAACGCCTGCGCTGCATCCCCTTCATAGGTTCGGGCCACAGCGCAAAGGGCACGCCAATCCGGATCATTCAGATCGCCGCACGTATTCAGAAATACCGAAAGGGCCGCCCCGTGATCGTCAGCGGCCCAGCCCTCAAGGTCATCAAACGACAGGATCGAGCGCGTCGCCTCAGCTCCGGCGGCGCTAGCGGTGGTCATCGCACCCACCAGAAAAAGCGACCGGAGTGCGGCAATCATGCGTCCGTGGCGACAAGCAGCCAGTTCGGATCGTCCGCGCCCATGACACGGGCAAAGGTCCAGCTGTCCTTTTGGCGTTTGACGGTGTTCGGGTTACCTTCGATGATATCGCCGCCGCGATCACGCACAACCGAGGTCAGCTCACCCACGAATTTCATGGTGATCTCGGCCTGATTGGTATCTTTGTCGAATTTCACGTCGGCCAATGTGGTTTCACGCACGCCGATAAACTCGGCCTCGATGGTCAGGCCCTGATCTTCACGCGCGGCCACAACGGACACGAACGTGTCGAACACCTCTTCGGACAGGAAGGGTTGGATTTCGTCCAGATTACCCTTTTCGAAACCCATGACGATCATCTCATAGGCACCGCGCGCGCCCTGCACGAATTCGGTGACGGAAAAGCTGGGCTCGATCCGCTTCATCGCGGCAAGCGTCTGTGCCTGTTCGCTGTCTTCGGCAACATGGTCTGTGATGTCGTAATCAGGACCACCTTCAATCACCTCAAACCCGCGGCGGGCACTGTGCCCGTCGGGTTGTTCCTGAACAGGAGGTTTCTCAAAACCTTCACGCGTACCCAGCACGCTTTTCAGGCGCAGGATCAGGAAAACGGCTATTCCGGCCAGGACCAGCAACTGGATCATCGGTTCGTTCATTTCATCCTCTTTTCAGACCGCGACTTTGTATACGCGGCCTCATGCCACTATGTAGGTGACAGTTCGTGGCAAGTCCACTGCCCGACCACTGGTAAAGGATAACGCATATGTACCTGTTCTTGGCATTTTTATTGGTTCCGATCATCGAGATTGCCCTGTTCATTCAGGTGGGTGGTCTGATCGGCCTTTGGCCAACCCTTGCAATAGTGGTGCTGACCGCTGTTCTGGGCACTGCGTTGGTCAGGACACAAGGTCGCATGGCGCTGGCGAACCTGCAGCGATCCTTTGCCGAGTTGGACGATCCGACAGAACCCCTGGCCCATGGGGCGATGATCCTGTTGTCCGGCGTTCTGTTGCTGACGCCTGGTTTTTTCACCGATGCGGTCGGTTTTGCCCTGCTTGTTCCGGGCATTCGCGTGGCCGTGTTCCGATACCTGAAATCGAAGGTGACGATCACCCAGTTCCAGATGGGCAATGGGGCACAGTTCCGGTCTGGTCCTGCACCATTCGAGCAAGATGACGTGATTGACGGCGAATTCACCGAAGTTCGGCCCCGTCAGGACCCTTCGAAACCATCGAAATGGGTTGAAGGACCGTGACCTGCATTGAGGTGCCGCGCCCAACTTGCTAAGCAGTGTCGAATTTCATTTTTGGAGTAGATCCATGGCCGAAGAAAACGCTGCAGAAAACACGGCAGCCCAAGCCGCCCCCCAGGTACAAATGCGAGTGCTGGGGCAATTCATCCGCGATTTGTCCTTTGAAAACGTGATGGCACAAAAAGGTGTGTCCGGTGACGTTCAGCCCGAAATCGCCGTTCAGGTGAATCTGGATGCAAAAAAGCGCGCGACGGAACATCAGTACGAAGTTGCAGTCAAACTGAACCTCAAGTCGAAAGCCAAAGGACTGGAAGACGTTCTGTTCCTGTGCGAAATCGACTATTGCGGCCTGTTCCACATCGAAGGCGTGGCCGAGGACCAGTTGCATCCGTTCCTGATGATCGAATGCCCGCGCATGTTGTTCCCGTTCCTGCGCCGCATCGTCAGCGATATCACCCGTGACGGTGGCTATCCGCCGGTCAATCTGGACAATATCGATTTTGTCGCGCTGTACCGCAACGAACTATTGCGTCGTCAAGCAGAAGCGCAGAAGGCGAACGCCTAATCGATTTGACCCGCGCCGTGTTTCACCTCAGGCGCGGGTCCACAAGGCGTTTTCGCCCAATTTCTCTACAAATGCTTTATGCGCCGCGCGTTCTTCGTCGGTGATCTTTGATGCCAATGGTGTCGGACGCGCCGCTGGGCGCCAATCGTCCTGACCGCCTGCGGCCGAGGAAGCAGTCGCGGTCAAGCCGAAGTCCGGCTGCCGCCCCCCGATCAGTTCCAGATAGACCTCGGCCAGAATTTCCGAGTCGAGCAACGCCCCGTGTAGCACCCGGTTCGTGTTGTCGATATTGAACCGACGGCACAGCGCATCCAGTGACGCAGGTGAGCCCGGAAACCGTTTGCGCGCAATTGCCAATGTATCCAGCGCCTGATCCATCGGAATCGACGGCAAACCCATCCATTTTAGCTCCGCATTCAGGAATTTCATATCGAAGGATGCGTTGTGGATCACCAGTTTCGAATCCTGGATGAAATCAACAAACCCCTGACCAACCTTGGCAAAGACCGGCTTATCCTTCAGCGTCACCTCACCCTTTTCCGGCGGGCGCGGATTTTCCAGCAGGTCGGGGCCAATCCCATGCACGCCAAACGCCTCTTCCGGCATGGATCGTTCAGGATTGATATAGACGTGATAGGTCTCGCCCGTGGCGACGTGATTCCACAACTCAACCGCGCCGATCTCAACAATCCGGTCGCCGCTTTCGGGATCAAACCCCGTGGTTTCGGTATCGAGTACAATCTCACGCATCTGCTATCCCCGCCCGTATTTGCCTGACCACATCCTGCACCTGCGCGCGGGCGTGGTCCAGAGTATCGGTCACGATCACATAATTTGACCGCGCGCATTTTTCGTCATTCGGCATTTGCTTGGCGCGGATCTGTTCAAACTGTGCATCAGTCATCGTACCGCGCGCCATCACGCGACGCTTTTGTTCGTCCGCCGGGATCGAGACACAGGCCACCGCATCCATCGCTGCATCACCACCGGTTTCAAACAACAGGGGGATGTCGAACACCAGAATATCCGCGGTCGCGTATTCCCGAAAAATAGCGCGATCTGCGGCAACAAGCGGATGTACGATGGCCTCAATCTGTTTCAGCGCGGCTGGGTGCTGCGCGATGACTTGTTTCAGGGCGTCACGACTGACAGACCCATCGATGATGGCATCTGGAAAAGCAGCGCGCATCGGCGCGACGGCCGCTCCTTCCCTTGAATAGAGTCTATGTACGGCTGCATCCGCATCCCACAGCGCACAACCTTCTTCGACGAACATCTGCGCCGTGGTGCTTTTGCCCATCCCGATCGAACCGGTTAAACCAAGCGCGAAACTCATCCCAAAACCGCCGCGCGCAGGTCATCGGTGACCTCGGGGCGGGTGCCGAACCAGCGTTCAAAACCGGGCACCGCCTGATGCAGCAACATGCCCAGACCATCGACCGTGGTACAGCCTGCTTCCTCAGCCGATTTCAGAAGATGCGTTTGCAAAGGTGCATAGACCAAATCAGTCACAACCGCACCCGCTTGCAACCCATCCAAGGGCACCCTCAGTTCCGGTTGTCCCTGCATGCCCAATGAGGTCGTATTGACCACCAGTTCAGCTTCTTCAATGACATTGCCGGCCTGTAACCAATCCACAACGGTGATGCGGTCGCCAAATTCATCTTTCAACTGATCCGCCCGGACGCGCGTGCGGTTGGTCAGCATGATCTGGGGCACGCCCGCGTCCAACAAACCCTGCAACACCGCCCGTGCTGCGCCACCCGCACCAAACACCACCGCCGGGCCATCCGACGGAACCCAATCCGGCGCGCCGCTGCGCAGGTTCTGCATAAACCCATAGCCATCGGTGTTGTCCGCGTGGATTGTGCCATCATCTTGAAACACCAAGGTATTTGCCGCCCCGATGACCGATGCGCGTTCCGATACGTGATCGGCGATACGCAACGCCGCTTCTTTGTGGGGCACGGTCACATTCGCCCCGACAAACCCCGCCTTCGGCAGGGTGCGCAAAACCGTCTCAAGATCCTCGGGCGCTACGTCTACGGGGATGTAATGCCCGGCCAGCCCATATTTCTTTAACCAATGGCCATGCAGTTGGGGCGACTTGGAATGCGCAATCGGGTGTCCGATTACTCCGGCCAGCGGTATTCGGTTATGTGTCATTGGTCGATCACCCCTTTGACGGCCAGAAAATTGAGCAGTTCCAACAGGGGCATACCCAAGACATTAAAATAGTCGCCGTCAATGGTGGCGAACAGGCGCACGCCTTCTTCTTCCAGCTTATAAGCCCCCACCGCGTGCCGGATACTGTCCCAATTGCGGTCGATATAGTCGCGCAGGTACGCGTCCGAACTCATCCGCATGCGCAAACGCACCTGCCCGACATGGCGCCAGATCGGCTCGCCATCCAGATAGATCACCGCCGCCGACAACAGCATGTGCCGCTTGCCCCGCATCGCCTTGAGCTGCGCCAGCGCCTCCTGGGGCGTTTCCGGTTTCGACAACAGCTTCCCATCGAAATCCAACACCTGATCGCACCCCAGAACCATCGCACCTGGTTTTTTGTCGCTGACCTTGCGCGCCTTCATCTCAGCCAGTGCATCGGCGATGTCCCGAGGGGATGCTTCCTCAGCCAGCAACGCGCGTTTCATGGTATCCTCATCCACGCGCGCGACCTGAACGGAAAACGGCACGCCTGCGTTTTCCAGTAGCTGCGCACGTATGGATGAGCCTGAGGCCAGGATGATGGGGACAGACATGTGGACAACCCCGTGTGCAAATCGTTGAGCGTTCTTGAATGGTTTGTATGGTTTTCCGATTGACACGCAACCCCGGGATATTCGCGCAGATCTTCCCTGAGTCGCTCGAACGCTGTCCTTCCGGGACAAGGATAAGTCGGAATGACGGGATAAGCGGGAACTCCACATATACTCAGAAACTTATCCCCAGAGCATCTTTTACAGACATACCTTAACACACTGATTTAATTATATTATTTTTACTATTAACAGAATCATCGCTTTGACGCGTAAAAATGTCCACCTGGGGAAAACACATGTGTAAAAAAGTAATCCACGAATTTTGTTCACCCTACAAAACCATCTTCCTTTTTCTTTTCTTATTTTTTTATTAGGGAGAGTTCCGAGCAACCCCCGGAGACAGGATGACCGATCTTCTTTTCACGATTTACCCGTGGGTGAAGTCTTTACATATCATGGCCGTGATCTCGTGGATGGCCGGTTTATTCTATTTGCCCAGACTGTTCGTCTATCACGTAGAAAAGGCGCAAGCCGTCGATGGTGCCGAAACCATTTTCTTTGAAATGGAAGAAAAACTGCTGCGCGTGATTATGCGCCCGGCAATGATCGTGGCGTGGGTGTGTGGCCTGATCATGGTATTCACACCAGGCATTGTCGGTTGGGATTTTGCATGGCCCTGGATTAAAGGTTCTGCCGTGATCGGCATGACCTGGTTCCATCACTGGCTGATGGCGCGGCGCAAAGACTTCTTAGAGGGCCGAAATACGCTCACTGGGCGCCAGTACCGCATGATGAATGAGGTTCCCACCATTTTGATGGTTGCCATCGTTCTGGCGGTCATTTTGAAATTCTGAGGGCCTGTTTGACTCCGCAGTCAGCCGCGCTTATGTAGAGATCAACACGCCCGTCCGGGCGGCGTATCTTCCGTACTGAAATTCCACTTCGTGCCGCGATGCCTGCGGCGAAGGTATATATCATGACAACTGACACCCTGAATCTGGCTGACCTTAAGGCCAAAAGCCCCAAAGACCTTCTGGCGATGGCCGAAGAGCTGGAAATCGAAAACGCCTCGACCATGCGCAAGGGCGAGATGATGTTCCAGATTCTGCGTGAACGCGCCGATGAAGGCTGGACCGTTGGCGGTGATGGCGTGCTTGAAGTGCTGCAGGACGGCTTTGGTTTTCTACGTTCACCCGAAGCGAACTATCTGCCGGGCCCAGATGACATCTATGTTTCACCGGATATGATCCGTCAGCATTCGCTGCGAACCGGGGATACGGTCGAAGGTGATATCAAGGCACCGGATGAGAACGAGCGGTACTTTGCGCTGATCAAAGTCACCAAGATCAACTTTGAAGAGCCTGAAAAAGCAAAACACAAGATCCTGTTCGACAACTTGACGCCTTTGTATCCCGATGAACGTCTGAAGATGGAGATCGAAGATCCCACCATCAAAGATAAGTCGGCCCGGGTGATTGATCTGGTCTCACCTATCGGTAAAGGACAGCGGTCTTTGATCGTGGCGCCGCCGCGGACTGGTAAGACGGTGATCTTGCAAAACATCGCGCATTCGATCGAACAGAACCACCCGGAGTGCTATTTGATCGTTCTGCTGATCGACGAACGCCCCGAAGAGGTGACCGATATGCAGCGTTCAGTAAAGGGTGAGGTTGTGTCCTCGACCTTTGATGAACCTGCAACACGCCACGTCGCCGTATCCGAGATGGTGATCGAAAAAGCCAAGCGTTTGGTCGAGCATAAACGAGATGTTGTTATTCTTCTCGATTCAATCACAAGACTTGGTAGGGCGTTTAACACCGTGGTCCCATCATCCGGTAAAGTTCTGACCGGTGGTGTGGATGCAAACGCTCTGCAACGGCCCAAGCGCTTCTTTGGTGCTGCGCGGAATATCGAAGAGGGCGGATCGCTGACGATCATCGCAACCGCGTTGATCGATACCGGCAGCCGGATGGACGAAGTGATCTTTGAAGAATTCAAAGGCACGGGTAACTCGGAAATCGTTCTGGATCGTAAGATCGCAGACAAGCGCGTGTTCCCGGCGATCGACATCCTCAAATCCGGCACCCGGAAAGAGGACCTGCTGGTCGACAAAGGTGATCTGGCCAAGACCTTTGTTCTGCGCCGTATCTTGAACCCGATGGGCACCACTGATGCGATCGAGTTCCTGCTGTCTAAGTTGAAGCAGACCAAGACCAACGGTGAGTTCTTCGACTCGATGAATACCTGATACAGGTCTTAACCGACGCGAGGCCTTCGAATGGATACGATATTCGCCTTGGCCAGCGCCCAGGGTAAAGCAGGGGTGGCGGTCATCCGCCTCTCGGGCCCTTTGGCGCATTCAGCCGCAGCCGACCTGACCGGCAGCCCGCTACCGCCCCGCGGTATGCGGCTTCGGTCTTTGTGTGCAGCTGATGGGTCGCGCTTGGATGATGGGTTAGTTCTGACCTTTCAGGCCCCGGCGAGCTTTACCGGTGAAGACGTCGCAGAGTTGCAGATACACGGCAGCACGGCTTCGGTTAATGCGGTAATGCGCACTTTGTCCGATACGGTTGGGTTGCGGCTTGCGGAACCCGGGGAATTCACGCGCCGTGCATTGGAAAACGGCAAGATGGACCTGACGCAGGTCGAAGGTCTGGCCGATCTGATCGATGCCGAAACCGAGGCGCAGCGTAAACAGGCCCAGACCATTTTAGCCGGAGAGCTGGGTGGCTTGGCCGAACGCTGGCGCCGTGACCTGATCCGGGCGGCGTCTCTGCTGGAAGCCGTGATAGATTTCGCCGATGAAGAGGTTCCAACCGACGTGACACCTGAGGTCTGCACATTGGTGACCGGAGTCATGCAAGACCTGCAACGCGAAGCGGACGGTGTAAAAATTGCCGAATGTATCCGGACCGGGTTCGAAGTTGCCATTGTTGGCCTTCCAAATGCAGGCAAGTCCACCTTGCTGAATGCGTTGGCGGGTCGAGAGGCCGCGATCACGTCGGAATATGCCGGCACAACTCGTGACGTTATTGAAGTTCGCATGGATCTCGGTGGTTTGCCTGTGACTTTGCTGGACACCGCAGGGTTGCGCGAAACCGAAGATCACGTTGAAAACCTTGGAATTAATCTGGCCCGTAAACGTGCGGACGCGGCTGATTTGCGGGTATTTCTGACCGAAGACCCGTCAGACCTTGGTGTTCCCATGGTCGAAGGTGACATTCAGCTTTTTCCGAAATCTGACCTGCGCGGGGATGATAAGGGCGGGATTTCCGGGAAAACCGGTCATGGAATTGATCAGTTAATTTCCCATATATCGTGTGTATTGGGTGAGAGATCCACAAGCCATGGTATTGCAACCCGTGAACGCCACCGAGTCGCACTGAATGAATCCAAGGCAGCTTTGGTCGCGGCGATGACAGTTCTGGAATCAGGCCCGGACCTGTATGATATCGCGGCAGAAGAGTTGCGGACGGCTATCCGCGCCCTTGAAACATTGGTCGGCAGAATAGGGGTCGAAGACCTTTTGGATGAGATATTCTCCAGTTTCTGCCTGGGTAAGTAAGGAGTGTTTCACGTGAAACATTCAAAGTTCGATGTTGTTGTGATTGGCGCCGGACATGCCGGAACCGAGGCCGCCCATGCCGCTGCACGCGTGGGGGTTGAGACGGCATTGGTGACGCTGTCTGCGTCCGATATTGGAGTGATGTCCTGCAATCCTGCCATTGGGGGTTTGGGGAAAGGCCACCTGGTTCGCGAAATCGACGCGATGGATGGTGTCATGGGCCGCGTTGCGGACCAGGCCGGTATTCAATTTAGATTGCTGAATCGCCGCAAAGGCCCAGCTGTGCAGGGCCCAAGGACTCAGGCAGACCGGGCACTGTATCGTGATGCCATGCAGAAAGTGACACAGGCGCAAGAGCATTTATCCGTGGTGGTCGGGGAGGTCACAGATTTTCTGACAGTTGGACCTCGTATCGTCGGAATACAATTGGCAGATGGGTCCGAGATTCATGCCTCGGCCGTGATACTTACATCCGGGACCTTTCTGCGTGGTGTGATTCATATCGGAGACGTTTCCCGACCCGGCGGGCGAATGGGGGACCGACCTTCTGTCAAACTGGCAGAGCGATTGGACAGCTTAAACCTTCCAATGGGGCGATTGAAAACAGGTACACCACCCCGGTTGGACGGTCGAACCATTGATTGGTCAGATCTAGAGCGGCAGGATGGAGACGAAGATCCGACGCTATTCTCGTTTTTATCTGAGTCAGCTGTCGCACCCCAAATCTCGTGCGGAATAACGCATACGAATGCGCGTACACATGAGATAATTGAAAAAAATCTGTCACGGTCGGCAATGTATGGCGGTCATATTGATGGGGTCGGGCCCAGATATTGCCCTTCGATTGAGGATAAGATTGTTCGGTTTGCCGAGAAAGAATCCCATCAGATTTTCCTTGAGCCTGAAGGGATCCATGATCACACGATCTATCCAAACGGGATCTCAACTTCGCTTCCGCAGGACGTCCAGCATGATTATGTGCGGTCGATCAAAGGTCTGGAAAAGGCGGAGATCCTGCAACCGGGCTATGCAATTGAATATGACTATATTGATCCCCGTGTTCTGACGTCGTCCTTGTCCTTGCCTGATGCCCCGGGGCTATATCTTGCCGGACAAATTAACGGGACTACAGGATATGAAGAAGCAGCCGCACAAGGGCTTGTCGCTGGTCTGAATGCAGCACTCGCTGTCCTGGATCGGGAACCCGTTCATTTCACGCGTGCTGACAGCTATATAGGCGTTATGATCGATGACTTGACTACGCGAGGGGTTGCAGAACCTTATCGGATGTTCACCTCTCGGGCAGAGTTCAGGTTGTCTCTTCGGGCTGATAACGCTGATCAGCGATTAACACCTCTTGGAATTGACCTTGGATGTGTTGGTGATACGCGGGCTGAAAGATTTCATGAAAAGATAGAGAAACTTACAGCTGCTAAGTCAATTCTGACAGACCGGACTTATACACCAAAGGAGGTCCGTGCAGTTGGAATCAATGTCAATCAGGACGGAAATCGCCGAGATGGCATGGCTTTGCTGGCTTTTCCTGATGTTACGTTCAATGATCTGATTCCGCTTGAGGCGGGTTTGCAAGATATTGAGGAAGATATCCGAAGCCAGGTCGAACGGGATGCGCTTTATGCAAATTATATTGCGCGCCAGAAAAAAGACGTTGAAGCCATGAAACGCGATGAATCCTATGAAATACCACGCGATTTCGATTATTCGGCGTTGGAAGGCCTGTCCTCTGAGATGAAACAAAAACTGTCTGAGGTAAAGCCTATCAATATTGCTCAGGCCGGGCGGGTAGAGGGCGTGACGCCCGCCGCTTTGACCCTACTGCTGGCCAAGTTGAGGCGAGAGCAAAAGGTCCGAAAGGCATGAGCTATGAGGTATTTAAAGGTTTAGATGTTTCACGTGAAACATTTAGCCGTCTTGAAACCTATGTAGAACTGGTTCGGCGCTGGAATCCCAAGATAAATCTGGTGTCGCGCAACAGCCTGAATGACATCTGGTCACGGCATATTCTGGATTCAGTGCAGGTATACCGGTGTTCGGATGTGTTCCATAATTGGGTAGATTTGGGCAGCGGCGGTGGTTTCCCTGGCATGGTTTGCGCGATCATGGCTATAGAGGAAGCGCCAGAGGCGCGATTTACATTTGTAGAAAGCGATCAGCGTAAATCTGCCTTTCTGCGTAGCGTTGCACGGGAATGCGGGGCAAACTGTTCTATTGTTTCAAAAAGGATCGAATCCGTAGACTCTCTGAATGCGGATATTTTGTCTGCCCGTGCCCTTGCGGATTTGTCCACGTTATTGTCCTTTTGTGACAGGCATTTAAAAGAGTCCGGTACGGCGCTGTTGCCGAAAGGCGCAAGCTGGAAAAAAGAGTTGAATGACGCGCGCAAGGAATGGAATTTCGACTGTGAGCCGATTACAAGTTTAACTGAGCCCCAAGCTGTTATTCTAAGGATCAAAGGAGTATCGCGTGGTTGATCTGTCTCGTCCCTCAGGGCCCCGGATAATTGCGGTCGCCAATCAAAAGGGTGGGGTGGGAAAAACAACAACTGCGATCAACCTTGCGGCCGGTTTGGCAGAAGCAGGAAGCAGGGTTCTTGTGGTGGATCTGGATCCACAGGGGAACGCGTCAACCGGTTTGGGTGTTGAGGACAGGGATTGGACCACATACGATTTGATCCTGGACGATGCACCGCTTGAAGCTGTGGTACAAGAGACAGAAATTGGCGGGTTGCTGGTAATACCGGCAACCGTTGATCTAAGCTCGGCGGATATCGAACTGATTTCCAATGAAAAACGCAGCTATTTGTTGCATGACGCCCTGCGTCAGACCTCGATCGACCAGTTTGAGCTTGATTTTGTGCTGATCGACTGCCCGCCATCTCTGAACTTGCTTACCGTGAATGCGATGGTAGCCGCCCATTCCGTTCTGGTTCCCCTGCAAAGTGAATTCTTTGCGCTGGAAGGGCTATCGCAGTTGATGTTGACGATCCGAGAGGTTCGGCAAACTGCGAATCCGGACCTGAGAATCGAAGGTGTTGTGTTGACCATGTATGACAACCGCAACAACTTGTCCCGTCAGGTTGAAAAGGATGCACGTGACAATCTGGGTGAGATGGTATTTAAAACCAAGATACCCAGAAATGTGCGGGTCAGTGAGGCGCCGTCATACGCCTTGCCGGTGTTGCAGTATGACTCGGGATCGTTGGGTGCGATGGCGTATCGACATTTGGCGCGTGAAGTCATTCACAAGAACAAAAATGCCGCTGCCTGAGCGGCAGTGAGGAGGGCGCAGTGGCCGTCAAAAAATCAAAACCCAGAGGTTTGGGCCGGGGACTATCTGCCCTGATGGCAGATGTAACGCAGGAAGCCGAAGGTCTGGTGACTACAGAACCGCGTCGTCCGGACATGAAAGTTCCGATTGAAAAGCTGCAGGCCAATCCAAACCAGCCGCGCCGTACATTCTCAGCGGATCAATTGGATGAACTGGCAGCCTCTGTCAAAGAAAAGGGCATTATTCAACCGTTGATTGTGCGGGAAATCAGCAATGGCGGATATGAAATCGTAGCCGGGGAACGGCGTTGGCGCGCTGCTCAGATGGCGCAGTTGCATGATATTCCGGTTATTGTGCGTGAGTTTGACGACACAGAGGTGTTGGAAGTCGCCATTATAGAAAACATACAGCGGGCTGACCTGAATGCGGTCGAAGAAGCTGCTGGCTATAAGCAGTTGATGGACCGTTTCGGGCATACTCAAGAGAAGTTGGCCGAAGCCTTGGGGAAAAGCCGCAGTCATATTGCGAACCTATTGCGCTTACTGTCGTTGCCCTTGGACGTTCAGACGCTGGTCATCGAAGGTAAGCTGTCTGCTGGGCACGCACGAGCGTTGATAACGGCCGAAAACCCATCAGAACTGGCGAAAATCGTAGTACGGGATGGGCTTTCGGTTCGCGCAACCGAAGCGCTGGTGAAAAAACAACAGGCAGATCCGGCGAAAGCTGCCCCGCGTTCCCGAAACCTGGATGCGGGTAAAGACGCTGATACGCGAGCCTTGGAAAAAGATCTGTCGGCAATTCTGGCGATGAAAGTTGCGATCAATCACAAGGCTGGATCAGAAACCGGGCAAGTGGTGCTGACCTATGAAAACCTGGATCAGTTGGACGATCTGTGCGCCAAGCTTAGCCGTTAGGCCGGGTCCAGATAAATAACATCACTGCGCCCAAAACCACGGCCTGAATGATCAGGACATGAGACGGCAGGGACAACAGAACCGATAGCCCGAACACGGCGGCAACCGAAATGGTGGCCGCCTTTTTTGCCCCAGGTCGGATAGCGCCGGACGTTTGCCAGTCAAGGATCAACGGGCCGAAAGTGCGATGTGTAATCAACCAGTTGTGCAGGCGAGAAGACGACCGTGCAAAGAAAAACGCGGCCAGCAGCAAAAAAGGAACAGTAGGCAATAAGGGCAGAACGATGCCGACCACCGCGAAGCCAACGCAAATCAAACCCAGGGTGGCCCAAACATATTGCATCATCTATCCCAAAAGTTCCCTGATCACCGCATTTAAAACGGCGCGCCCATCTTTGGTGGCAATCAATCGGCCATTTGTCTGTTTGATCATCCCAAATTCCGTCAGATCGGCCAATTTGTCCTGCGGCAACGGGTGATCTGCCAGGGCATTATATCTATCAATATATAGACCCTCTACAACTCTTAACCCCATCATAAGGTATTCTTTGGCCTGCTCTTGCGCTGATAGGGGCGAGCGTTCTTTTTCTCCGTTGCCTTTTCCGACAGCAGTTAGCCAAGCGTTTGGGGACAGGTAGGTTTCTGTAGCCAGTTTTTGACCATTCAAGGTGACGCGCCCATGGGCACCAGGCCCGATGCCGACATAGTCGCCATAGCGCCAATAGATCAGGTTGTGCTGTGATTCAGCGCTGGGGCGTGCGTGGTTGGAAATCTCATAGGTCAGCAGGCCATGTGCCTCGCAGATGTCCTGTGTTTCCAAATACATGTCGGCAGCGCTGTCATCTTCGGGTAGGCCACGCAGTTTACCAACGGCATAGCGATCCCCAAAGGCGGTTCCGTTCTCGATGGTCAGCTGGTACAGCGACAGGTGGTCGACAGCCATCGAAAGGGCTTCGGTCAGTTCGGCTCGCCAGTCTTCGGGGGTTTGGTGTTGGCGGGCGTAGATCAGGTCAAAACTGACCCTATCAAAGCAATTTCTGGCAATATCAAAGGCAGAACGTGCCTCAGCCACAGTGTGAATGCGACCCAATCGACGCAAATCTTCGTCATTAAGCGCCTGAACCCCCATCGAGATGCGGTTCACCCCGGCGTCCCGATATGCGGCAAAACGGCCAGCCTCGACCGAGCCCGGATTGGCCTCAAGCGTGATTTCCATGTCATTGGCCGGATGCCAGAGGGCCCGGGCCTGATCGATCACAGCGGCGACAGTGTCTGGGTCCATTAACGACGGCGTGCCGCCGCCGAAAAAGATCGTGTTTAAAACCCGGCCTGGTGTTTCGGCAGCCGTGCGGCGCAGCTCATCCAAATATGCATTAACCCATTGTTTTTGATCGATATTACGTGAAACATGGCTATTGAAGTCGCAATAAGGGCACTTGGCCTCGCAAAAAGGCCAATGCACGTACAGGCCGAAGCCCCCGTTGCGCCAATCATCCGCCAAAGCAGCCCTTCACGAACATTTCCACAGCGCGGCCGCGATGGCTGATCTTGTTCTTTTCCCAGCGATCCATCTCGGCAAAGGTAATGTCGTACCCGTCAGGGACAAACATTGGATCATAGCCGAACCCGTCCTTGCCACGGATGGGCCAGACCAGTTGACCAGGGGCGATGCCTTCGAATACCTCGTCATGCCCATCGGGCCAGGCCAGTACCAGAGTGCATCGGAACTGCGCCGTGCGGGGATGGGCGGCGCCTTTAGCCTCTAGCTTATCGTGGGCGCGGGTCATGGCCATCAGGAAATCGCGACCATCACCGGTTTCGGCCCAATCAGCGGTGTAAACACCCGGAGCGCCATCCAGCGCATCAATGGTAATCCCGGAATCGTCCGACAGGGCAGGCATGCCAGTGGCTTGGGCGGCAGCATGGGCCTTGATCCGGGCATTGCCGACGAACGTGTCCTCAGTTTCATCCGGTTCGGGCAGGTCCATCTCAGCCGCGCCAACAACGGTCACGCCGAAGGGTTCAAGGAGATGTTTCATCTCCTCAAGCTTTCCCTTGTTGTGCGTGGCCACCAGCAGCCTGTTGCTGTCGAACTTGCGGGTCATGCGGTTGCGGCTTTCTGGGCTGCGGCCAGCTCGGCCACACCTTTTTCGGCCAGATCCATCAGCTGATCCATCTGCGCGCGGCTAAAGACGGAACCCTCGGCGCTCATTTGCACTTCGATCAATTTGCCCGAACCGGTCATGATGAAATTGCCATCCACGCCTGCTTCGCTGTCCTCTGGGTAGTCCAGATCCAGTACGGGCTGGCCGGCATAAATACCGCAAGAAACCGCTGCAACAGGGTCTATCAACGGATCCGAGATTACGTCCCCGGCCTTCATCAGTTTGTTCACCGCCAGCCGCAGTGCAACCCAACCACCAGTGATCGAAGCACAACGAGTGCCCCCATCGGCTTGGATCACATCACAGTCCACAGTGATCTGACGCTCGCCCAGGGCTACCCGGTCCACACCGGCGCGCAGGGCACGACCGATCAGGCGCTGGATTTCAACGGTGCGCCCACCTTGCTTGCCCGACGCCGCCTCGCGCCGCATCCGAGTGTTAGTGGCGCGGGGCAGCATACCGTATTCAGCCGTAACCCAGCCCAGGCCCGAGCCTTTGATGAAGGGGGGTACGCGATCCTCGATCGTGGCGGTGCACAGTACATGGGTGTCACCCATTTTGATCAGGCAGGAACCTTCGGCATGTTTGGTGAACTCCGTTTCGATTGAAACGGCGCGCATTTCGCTTAAATCTCGTCCTGAGGGTCGCATGGAAAATCCTTTGTTTGCTGGGTTGGGGATAACGCCCTCATGGCTTACGATGCAACCCCGATTGACCTTTCATATGCCTGCGATTTAATGACGGCCCAGCAGGGGACCGCTGATGAGCGAAGCGAGCAAAATTCTGAACGAGATGAACGACCGGTCACGTGAGGTGTTCCGGCTGATCGTCGAAAGCTATTTGGACAGCGGTGAGCCTGTTGGCAGCCGCACTCTGACCCGCACATTGTCGGAAAAAGTCAGCGCCGCCACCGTGCGCAACGTCATGCAGGATCTGGAGTTTCTGGGCTTGCTCGACAGCCCCCATGTCAGTGCGGGGCGCATTCCGACGCAGCAAGGCTTGCGTATGTTTGTCGATGGTTTGCTTGAGGTTGGCGATCTGGGCGCCGCTGATCGGCAGAAACTGGACGAAACATTAGGGTCTAACGCAGGCGATGTGGGCGGGATGCTGGATCGCGTGGGTTCGGCCTTGTCACACGTGACACATGGTGCCTCCTTAGTTTTGACTCCCAAGCAAGAATCCGAGATCAAGCATATCGAATTTGTTTCGTTAGCTCATGACCGTGCATTAGTGGTGTTGGTTTTTGCTGACGGGCACGTTGAAAACCGCCTGTTTACACCGCCACCGGGGCAGACACCCAGTTCGATGCGCGAAGCGGCGAATTTTCTAAACGCACTGATCGAAGGCCGCACGCTTGGCGAAGTGCGCCGTCAGATGCAGGCGCAGATTGACGCGCGTAAACAAGAGATTGACGTGCTGGCACGGGAAATGGTCGAAAGCGGCATGGCGGCTTGGGACGGGGATGGAGGCGACTCGGCCCGTCTGATTGTGCGCGGGCGGGCGAATCTGCTGGGTGAACCGGGTGAAGTTGAGGAGCTGGACCGAATCCGCTCCCTGTTTGATGATCTGGAACGCAAACGAGACATCGCGGAATTCCTTGAATTGACCGAAGAAGGCGAGGGTGTGCGCATTTTTATCGGCTCTGAGAACAAACTTTTCTCACTTTCGGGTTCCTCTTTGGTGGTGTCTCCATATATGAACGCTGATCGAAAGATAATCGGCGCGGTCGGGGTCATCGGGCCCACGCGTTTGAATTATGGACGGATCGTACCGATCGTGGATTATACGGCGCAACTGGTCGGCAAGCTGATATCCGACCGGAGCTAGAGGGTAAGAGATGGCAGAGCCCAAGGACGAAGATTTTCTGGACAATATCGCAATGGCTGAAGCTGAAGAGCTGGCTGAAGAAATCGCTGAGTTCAGCGACGAAGCGCTAGAGCTGGATGAGTTGCGCGCTGAGCGCGACGATTACAAAGATAAGTTTATGCGTGCGCTGGCAGATGCCGAAAACGCCCGTAAGCGTGGCGACAAAGCGCGGCGCGATGCTGAGCAATACGGCGGTTCGAAACTGGCGCGTGATATGCTGCCGGTCTACGACAACATGAAGCGCGCACTCGAAGCCGCGACCGATGAGCAGAAAGAAGTGGCCGCCGGTCTGCTGGAAGGGATCGAGCTGACCATGCGGGCGCTGAAGGATGTATTCCAAAAACACGGGATCGAGGTGATCACGCCCGAGGTTGGCGATCGATTTGATCCAAACGTGCATGAGGCGATGTTCGAAGCGCCGGTTCCTGGAACCCGCGCCGGTGACATCATTCAGGTATCGGCCGAAGGCTTCATGCTGCATGATCGTCTACTGCGACCGGCGCAAGTGGGTGTGTCGTCGACACCTTCAAGCTAAGCGGCTTTAAAACCAAAATTTTTTTGAGGCGGTCAGGATCTGGCCGCCTCTTTCAGTTTATAAATCAGGTCCAGTGCCTCGCGCGGGGTCAGCTCATCAGGCAGCACGTCGTCCAGCATATCCGTGACCGGCGATGCCTTGGATGCAGGTGGCGGGGGCGGCGGAGCGGCGGAAAATAGCGGCAGATCGTCGATCAGCGCCTTTTGTTTGCCGCCTTCGCGTTCGGTTTTTTCCAACTGGTCCAGTACGACGCGGGCTCGATCCACCACCGATGCGGGCAGACCGGCAAGCTGCGCGACTTGCACCCCATAGGAGCGGTCGGCGGCCCCCTTGTGGACTTCGTGCAGGAAAATGACCTCACCTTCCCACTCCTTGACTGCCACGGTGGCGCTGCCGACACCCTCCAACTTGCCGGCCAGGGCGGTGAGTTCGTGGTAGTGGGTGGCGAACAGCGCGCGGCATTGGTTGGCGGCGTGCAGATGTTCCAGCGTGGCCCAGGCGATGGACAGGCCGTCATAGGTGGCCGTGCCACGGCCAATTTCATCGAGAATCACCAGCGCGCGGTCGTCGGCCTGATTCAGGATGGCGGCCGTCTCGACCATTTCCACCATAAAGGTCGAACGGCCCCGGGCCAGATCGTCGGATGCGCCGACGCGGCTGAATAATTGGCTGACCACACCGATATGCGCCTGTTCAGCGGGAACATAACTGCCCATCTGGGCCAGCAGGGCAATCAGGGCGTTCTGACGCAGGAAGGTCGATTTACCTGCCATGTTGGGACCGGTCAGCAGCCAGATAGCCGCGCCCTGATCCGCGCTGAGATCGCAATCATTGGCAATGAAGGCATCGCCGCTTTGTTGGCGCAGCGCGTGTTCCACAACCGGATGACGTCCACCCTGCACGTGGAAGGCGCGCGATGTGTCGACCTGGGGACGGCACCAATTTTCTCCGCGCGCCAGATCGGCCAATGCGGTGGTCAAATCCAGCTCGGCGAGCCCCCGGGCGGCTTGGTTGAGACGCGCGGCGCGGTCCAGAATCTCGTCAGAAAGCCTTTGATAGAGCCTCTTTTCTATTTCCAATGCCAAATTACCGGCGTTCAGGATGCGGGTTTCGATCTCGGACAGTTCGACGGTTGTAAACCGCACCTGATTGGCAGTGGTCTGGCGGTGGATATAGGTCTCAGAAAATGGCGGGTTCAGCATCTTCTCGGCATGGGTGGCCGTGGTTTCGATGAAATAACCCAGCACGTTGTTATGCTTGATCTTCAGCGAAGCAATGCCGGTGTGTTCTGCGTATTTCTGTTGAAATCCCGCAATGACGGATCGGCCTTCGTCGCGCAGTTTGCGGGCTTCATCCAGTTCCGTGTCAAAACCCGGAGCGATGAAACCGCCGTCACGGGCCAGCAGGGGTGGTTCTGCCACAAGGGCCTCATCCAACAAGGTCAAAAGATCGTCAAACCCGATCAAGTTCTGCACTGCGGTGGCCAGCAGAACCGGCAAATTCTGTGTGTCACAGATACCTGCAATAGCAGCTGCCTGCGTCATTCCGTTGCGGATGGCGGCCAGATCACGAGGGCCACCCCGTTCCAGCGACAGGCGCGACAGGGCGCGGTCCAGATCAGGGGTTTTGCGCAGGGCATCGCGCAGGTCTGAGGCGGTCAGACTGTCCTCAGCTGCAAAACTCACAGCATCCAGCCGGGCATGGATCACGTCCAGATTGCGCGAGGGGCTGGACAAGCGCTGTTCCAGCAACCTTGCCCCGCCCGGAGTGACGGTGCGATCGACCACCGACAATAGGGATCCGGCGCGACCACCCGACAAGGAACGGGTCAGTTCAAGATTGCGGCGTGTGGCGGCGTCGATCTGGACAACGCGATCCTCTGATTCCTTCAAGGGGGTCTGCAGCAGGGGCAGTTTGCCCTTTTGCGTGATCTCAAGATAGTCGATCAAGGCACCCATTGCCGAAACCTCGGCCCGACCGAAATTTCCAAACGCATCCAAAGCGCCCACGTGGAACAATCCGCAAATACGTTTTTCGGCGGCCGTGCTGTCAAAACTGGCGCGGCCGATGGGGGTTAGCGAAATTCCCAAATCACGGACTGGTTCCTGCAAAGCCTGTTCCGATCCGTCGGCAACGATCAGTTCGGACGGGGCAAGCCGTGCCAGTTCGGGGCTCAGCCGCACGGTTGTCAAAGGCATCACGTGAAACGCCCCGGTAGAGATATCAGCCCAGGCCAAGGCGGCCTCATCCCGCACTTCGGCATAGGCGGCCAGAAAGTTGTGGCGGCGGGCTTCCAAAAGGGCATCTTCGGTCAGTGTGCCGGGTGTCACCAGACGCACGACATCGCGCTTTACTACTGATTTAGAGCCTCTTTTCTTCGCCTCGGCCGGGCTTTCCATCTGCTCGCAGACTGCCACGCGAAAGCCCTTGCGGATCAGGGTCAGCAAATAACCTTCGGCGGAATGAACAGGTACACCGCACATCGGGATGTCGGTGCCGTTATGCTTGCCGCGTTTGGTCAGGGCGATATCCAACGCCTCGGCTGCGTTGACGGCATCTTCGAAGAACATCTCGTAGAAATCGCCCATACGGTAGAACAGCAGGGCATCGGCGTGGGCCTCTTTGATTTCGAGATATTGCGCCATCATCGGCGTGACTGTGGACAAGGCTGACCCCTTTTGGCGTGTTCCGGGCGCGACCTTACAAATCCCGCATCTTCTGTAAAAGCCGAAAACTCATTCTCGTTGAGGCGCGCGTTTTCCTGCGCTATGAGGCGACAGCCCAACAGATGTAAAGAAACGACATATCAGATGCCCAAAGCGAAAATTACCGACGAAGAAGCCCTGGCCTTTCACCTGGACCCCACTCCCGGCAAGTGGGAGGTGCAGGCCACGGTTCCAATGACAACCCAGCGTGATCTGTCGCTGGCCTATAGTCCCGGTGTCGCTGTTCCATGTGAAGCAATCGCGGAAAACCCCGAAACGGCCTATGACTATACCAACAAGGGCAATCTGGTCGCGGTAATCTCGAACGGCACGGCGGTTCTGGGTCTTGGAAATCTGGGCGCGTTGGGCTCAAAACCGGTGATGGAGGGGAAGTCGGTCCTGTTCAAACGGTTTGCCGATGTGAACTCGATCGATATCGAGTTGGACACTGAAGACCCAGATGAATTCTGCCGCGCAGTGAAGCTGATGGGGCCGACCTTTGGCGGCATCAATCTGGAAGACATCAAGGCGCCCGAGTGTTTCATCATCGAACAGCGCCTGAAGGAAGAGATGGACATTCCCGTCTTTCACGATGATCAACACGGCACGGCGGTGATCTGCGCGGCAGGTCTGCTGAACGCGCTGCATATCTCGGGCAAAAAGATCGAGGATGTGAGGATCGTTCTGAACGGTGCAGGTGCTGCTGGGATCGCCTGTATAGAACTGCTCAAGGCAATGGGTGCGCGGCATGAAAACTGCATCGTCTGCGACACCAAGGGCGTAATCTATCAGGGCCGTACCGAAGGGATGAACCAGTGGAAATCGGCACACGCCATCACCACTGATCTGCGCACGCTGGAAGACGCTATGAACGGCGCGGATGTGTTCCTGGGCGTGTCGGTCAAAGGTGCGGTCACGCAGGACATGGTCGCCAGCATGGCCGACAACCCGGTGATTTTCGCCATGGCCAACCCCGACCCTGAAATCACGCCGGAAGAAGCGCATGAGGTGCGTGTGGATGCCATCGTCGCCACCGGACGCAGCGATTATCCGAACCAGGTCAACAACGTGCTGGGCTTCCCCTATCTGTTCCGGGGTGCGCTGGACATTCACGCCCGTGCCATCAATGACGAGATGAAGATTGCCTGCGCCCATGCGCTGGCCCGTCTGGCGCGCGAGGATGTGCCGGATGAGGTTGCGATGGCTTATGGCAAATCGCTGACCTTCGGTCGCGATTATATCATCCCGACACCGTTTGATCCCCGACTGATCCATCGTATCCCACCTGCCGTGGCCAAGGCGGGCATGGATACCGGCGCAGCGCGGCGTCCGATCATCGACATGGACGCCTATGAGCTGAGCCTCAAATCCCGCATGGACCCGACCGCCAGCATCCTGCGCGGTCTGAACGCCCGTGCGCGCCAAGCGCAAAGCCGCATGATCTTCGCCGAAGGTGACGATCCACGTGTACTGCGCGCTGCTGTGACCTATCAGCGGTCTGGATTCGGCAAGGCCCTGGTTGTCGGTCGCCCCGATGACGTAAAACAAAAGCTGGAAGAGGCCGGGCTGGGCGATGCCGTGCGCGAGTTGGAGGTGGTGAATGCCGCCAACACCACGCATCTCGAGACCTATACCGATTTCCTGTACAAGCGCCTGCAGCGCAAAGGTTTTGATAGCAAGGATATTTACCGCCTGGCGGCACGTGACCGGCATGTGTTCTCATCCCTGATGCTGGCGCATGGGCACGGTGATGGCCTGGTAACCGGGGCCACGCGCAAATCGGCGCATGTGCTGGACCGGATCAATCACGTGTTCGACGCGGACAAAGCGCATGGTGCGGTAGGTGTGACCGCGCTGCTGCACAAGGGGCGGATCGTGCTGATCGGTGATACGCTGGTGCATGAATGGCCGGACGAGAATGACCTGGCCAATATCGCCGAACGCTCGGCCGCAGTGGCCCGTCATATGGGGCTTGAGCCGCGCGTGGCCTTCGTCAGTTTCTCGACCTTTGGGTATCCGGTGTCGGAACGGGCCGAAAAGATGCACCGCGCGCCTGTCGTGCTGGATAAGCGCAAAGTGGATTTCGAATACGAGGGCGAGATGACCGTGGACGTTGCCCTGAACGAGGATCAGCAGGCAGGCTATCCGTTCCAGCGCCTGACCGGCCCGGCGAATATCCTGATCGTTCCCGCTCGGCATTCGGCGTCGATCTCGACCAAGCTGATGCAGGAAATGGGCGGGTCCACGGTGATTGGCCCGATTCTGTCTGGTGTCGACAAGCCGATCCAGATCTGTTCGACCGGGTCGACGGCGAATGATATTCTGAACATGGCCATCCTGGCCTCGTGCGATATTGCTTAAGCCATGACGATCTGGAACCTCGGCTCGATCAACGCGGACATGATTTATGACGTGCCGCACCTGCCCGGACCGGGAGAGACGCTTTCAGCCAATCGGCTGGATCGGTATCTGGGTGGCAAAGGGGCAAATATGTCTGTGGCGGCCGCACGGGCCGGGGCGCAAGTGGCGCATATCGGGGCCGTGGGGCCGGATGGGCGCTGGGCGCTGGATCGTCTGACCGAATATGGCGTGGACACGCGCCATATCACTGGAGTCGAGGTTCCGACCGGTCATGCCATCATTGCGGTGGACGCACAGGGTGAGAACAACATCATTCTGTTCCCCGGTTCAAACCACGCGATCACTCAGGGTCAGTTGGGGCAAGCGCTGTCCTCGGCCCTGCAAGGTGATGTGCTGGTGATGCAGAACGAAACCAACCTACAGGTCGAAGCCGCAAAGATGGGGCGCGATCTGGGGCTGACTGTCTGCTATGCCGCCGCACCGTTCCAGGCTGACGCGGTTCAGGCCGTGTTGCCGTATCTGGATTTTCTGATCCTGAATGAGATCGAGGCTGAACAACTACAGCAGGCAACCGGGCAATCCGTTACCGACCTTGAGGTCGAGCATGTGATCGTCACTTTGGGGTCAAAAGGAGCGCGGTATTACCATCGCGGCGCCGCTACGGATTTTCCGGCGCACAAGGTAAAGGCCGTGGATACCACTGGCGCAGGGGATACTTTCACCGGCTATGTTCTGGCAGGAATGGATCGCGGGATGCCAATGGCACAGGTGATTTCCCAAGCAAACCGTGCCGCGGCCTTGATGGTCACGCGGCACGGCACAGCTGATGTTATTCCCGATCTCAAAGAGGTGCGCGAAGCGCGGCTCGATTAAGACCCCGCGAACGGTGCGTCACTGCCCCAAAGCTGCTTGACCCGGTCATCACGGCCGCAGGCTTTGCGATAGGCTTTGTACGCGCTGTGCTGGCGTTTGGGGCCAAAGCGGGTCAGGACCAGCTTGTTCCCCTTATAGTAATCCTGATGATAGGCCTCAGCCGGGTAGAATGCCCCTTGCTGCAGGATTGGCGTCACGATCTGTTGCCCCAGAGCGTTCTGGGCACTTGTCTTGGCTTGCTGAGCTAGGGCTTTTTCCCCAGCGTTAGAGACGAAAATGGCCGTGCGGTAGCTGTCACCCCGGTCACAGAACTGACCGTCCGCATCCGTTGGGTCGACCGAACGGAAGAACATGCTCAGCAGGGTTTCACGGGAAACGCGGGCCGGGTCAAAGGTGATCTGAACCGCCTCGTAATGGCCGGTTCCGCCTTTGGTGACCTGATCATAGGTTGGATTGGCGGTACTGCCACCGGTGAAACCCGACACGGCGCCAGTCACGCCCGGAACGGATTCGAAATCGGATTCGACGCACCAGAAACAGCCCCCTGCAACCGTCAGGGTTTCGAACCCGGCGGCGGGTGCCGGGGCGGCACGCAGCAGGGCGACAAGAGCGATCAGCGTGAACTGAAGCGTAGGTTTGAAAAAATCGAGATAGGCGATGCGGGTCATGGCAGGTCTCCTTTTCGGGATAAGGCTGCCCTGACTTATGCGTTGGTGCAATCCGCTGACATGGTTTGTCACGGGGTGGTGAGACGAGTTTATCGTCTTAACCTAGCAGTTGTCCCAACTTCATCGCTACACCCATATTGCCCGAAATCTTGAGCTTGCCTAATGCTACGCCGGTCATCGGGTTCAGCTTGCCCGTCAGTAATTTGGTCAGGTTGTCCTGCGAAATGCGGATGGTGCAATCGGTGTCGCGATCCTGTGTGCTGGCCCGATTATCGGCCAGAACGATGACCCCATCCTCGCCACAATCGAATTTCAGCGAGCCCTCAAAGCTTTTGCCATCCAAGCCTTGCTGAATGCCGTTGGCGATGTCCTGCAGCATCTTTGTCCCCTTCACAATTTGCCTATACGTAAAGAGAATGGGCGTTCTTGTGCAAGGGTGACCCAACTGGACCCTGCAGTCACGACATTTGCAGGATTTGCCGGGTCCGCTCACAGGGTTGCCCATCATAAAAGGCATCAAGAACAGTCTGAAACTCTGACGGAGCTCCGGGCACGGATGCAAACAACGTCATCGAGGACCGCAGTTTCTTTGCGTCAATCCCACCCAGAATGTCACTGGCATCGCGCCCTTTGTGCTGTAACATCAACCCAGCAACCTTGGTCAGGCGCTGGCGGAGGTCTGGATTATCCAGATAAGCTGTGGCCTCATCCAAATCCTCGATCCCGTACAGCTGCGCCATGTGAGACCGGCCAAGTTCGGCCAATTGCGGAAATACAAACCACATCCAGTGGCTGGTTTTCTGTCCTTGTTCCAATTCGCGCAGGACGTCGGACCAGACCGCGTCCTGCGCTTCGATGAACAGATCGAGTTCGTCGTTGATGTCGTCGTCGTCGATCACTTGGACAGGCGCTTATCCCGCGCCGCCAGCAATTTCAGGCGCAGCGCGTTCAACTGGATAAATCCGGCCGCGTCTTTTTGGTCATAGGCGCCGGCGTCATCTTCGAACGTCACATGCTCTTCAGAATACAGCGAATGATCCGACCAGCGACCCACGGTCGAAGCCAGACCTTTGTACAGTTTCACGCGGACAGTGCCGGTGACATGGTCCTGAGATTTGTCGATGGCGGCTTGCAGCATTTCCCGCTCGGGGCTGTACCAGAAGCCGTTATAGATCAGCTCGGCATATTGCGGCATCAGCTGATCTTTCAGGTGCATCGCGCCGCGGTCCATGGTGATGGATTCGATTCCACGGTGCGCTTCCAGCAGGATGGTACCGCCGGGTGTTTCGTAGATACCGCGCGATTTCATGCCCACGAAACGACCTTCGACCAGGTCCAGACGGCCAATACCGTGCTTGCCGCCATATTCGTTCAGCTTGGTCAGGATGGTTGCGGGGCTCATCGCCTCGCCATTGATGCTGACCGCGTCGCCTTTTTCAAAGCCGATCTCAATGAACTCGGGCTCGTTCGGTGCGTCCTCGGGGTGGACGGTACGCTGATAGACATAGTCTGGCGCCTGATCTGCGGGGTCTTCCAAAACCTTACCTTCGGACGAGGTGTGCAGCAGGTTGGCATCGACCGAGAACGGCGCCTCACCGCGTTTGTCCTTGGCAATTGGGATTTGGTTCGCTTCGGCAAATTCCAACAGCTTGGTGCGGCTGGTCAGGTCCCATTCACGCCAGGGTGCAATGACCTTGATGTCGGGGTTCAGGGCATAGGCGGCCAGTTCGAACCGCACCTGATCGTTGCCTTTGCCGGTCGCGCCATGTGCAACGGCGTCGGCACCGGTGGCCTCGGCAATCTCGACCAGACGCTTCGAGATCAGCGGACGCGCGATTGAGGTGCCCAGCAGATACAGGCCTTCGTATTGCGCATTGGCGCGGAACATCGGGAAGACGAAGTCGCGAACAAACTCTTCGCGGATGTCCTCGATATAGATGTTTTCGGGCTTGATCCCCAGCAGCTCGGCCTTTTGGCGGGCGGGCTCCAGCTCTTCACCCTGACCCAGATCGGCGGTGAAGGTCACGACCTCACAGCCGTACTCGGTCTGCAACCATTTCAGGATGATCGAGGTATCAAGGCCACCGGAATAGGCCAGAACAACTTTCTTGGGCGCGGACATCTGACTTCCCCTTATGCGTAAGACGCTTGGCCCCTAACGGGTTTTGGACGCGGGGGCAAGTTATGAGGATTGACGCAGGGTGGGAATTGCGGTGAAACGGGCGGATTGAGAACAAGGAATGGTTGAGAGGGCAGAGTATATGCTGGGATTGGCGATTTTCGTACATTCGGTAAAGATGGTTCTGAGGAACCTGAAGCAAGCGCTTCAGATTTCCGTTGTACCTGCGCTCATTGGCGGCTTTTTGGCCATTGGCTTGTTCTTTCTTTTCGACGCCCCACACAAACAATTCGAAGGTGCCACTGCTACAACCCCTGACCCAACTGCTGTGATGACGTTACTCGGATTCCTATTTTGCATCGTGATCGTAGTGTTCGTCGTAATGCTCTGGATTGTAGTATCATGGCACAGGTTTGTTTTGCTCGAAGAGTATCCGTCGGGGCTAGTTCCACCTTTCCGATTTGACCGCGTTCTGGCCTATTTCGGGCGTCTTTTGATGCTGTTCTTGTTGGCTTTCATCCTTATGATCCCTGCGGCGTTGATCATGAGTATGTTGGCGCAATCCTCGGCGGTTTTGGGGGCCATTTTCTGGGTGGGTTTGATCGTATGTCTTACGATCGGATTCTATCGTGCCTCACCAATTCTGCCCGGTGCAGCTATTGGAAAGCCCATAAAGCTGTCTGAAGCGTGGCAGGCGACCTCGGGCGCAAGCGGAGCCATCGCACTTCTGGTCGTCTTGTCCATCCTCTTCCAAATATTGCTTCAGCTACTGGCGTCATTGCTGCTTTTCATCCCGATCATCGGGATATTGATAGTTTTGTTTGCGAGCATGCTGATCGTCCCATTGATCAATGTCAGCATTCTGACGACGATCTATGGCGTGTTCATCGAGAAACGCGAACTCACCTAAGCTGAGTACACATATGTATTCCTTGCCCTTTCAACGGTGATCGGGCAGGGAAACCGGCATGACTGATTTCATGACCCGCGCCCGCGTCGCTGAACAGGCGATGCGCACCGTGTTTCCGCCAACCCCGTTGCAGCGGAACGCTCACCTTTCCGACCGCTATGGCGCCGATATCTGGCTCAAGCGCGAGGACCTCAGCCCGGTGCGGTCCTACAAAATCCGCGGTGCGTTCAACGCGATGCGCAAGCAGCAGGGGCAAGAGCTTTTCGTCTGCGCCAGCGCGGGAAATCATGCGCAGGGCGTGGCGTATATGTGCAAGCACCTGAACGTGCGTGGTGTGATCTTCATGCCGGTGACGACGCCGCAGCAGAAAATTCAGAAAACCCGCATATTTGGCGGCGACAATATCGAAATTCACCTGACCGGAGACTATTTCGACGACACGCTGGCCGCTGCGCAGGCGTGGTGTGCGCAGCAGGGCGGGCATTTTCTGTCGCCCTTTGATGATGAGGATGTGATCGAGGGGCAGGCGTCTCTGGCTGTCGAGGTTGAGGCGCAGCTGGGCGGCGTCCCGGATCACGTGATCCTGCCGGTTGGCGGGGGCGGCATGTCCTCGGGCGTGGCGACATGGTTCGGGGATCGGACCCATTGCCTGTTTGTCGAACCCAAAGGCGGGGCCTGTTTGCATGCGGCCATGGCGGCGGGACATCCGGTGGCGCTCGATCAGATCGACAATTTTGTCGATGGGGCAGCGGTCGGGAAGATCGGGGCGAAACCGTTTGAACTGCTCAAGGATCGCCACCTGTCCGACGTGCTGGTCTTGTCCGAAGACCGTATCTGCACCACCATGATCGAAATGCTGAATGTCGAAGGCATCGTGCTTGAGCCCGCAGGCGCTCTGGCGATCGAGGCGGTGACTGATGTGCAAAGCTTTATCCGCGGCAAAACCGTTGTCTGCGTCACCTCGGGCGGCAATTTCGATTTCGAACGTCTGCCCGAGGTCAAGGAACGGGCGCAGCGTTATTCCGGCGTCAAAAAGTACTTTATCCTGCGCCTGCCGCAGCGCCCCGGCGCGTTGAAAGAGTTTCTGGGCATATTAGGGCCGGAAGACGATATCGCCCGGTTCGAATACATGAAGAAGTCGGCGCGCAATTTCGGTTCGGTCCTGATCGGCATCGAAACCCGTAAGCCCGAGAATTTCGCACGCCTGTTCGCGCATCTGGACGAGGCTGGCTTTACCTACGCCGACATCACCGAAGACGAGACGCTGGCGCAGTTCGTGATCTAGGACAGGTTTGCGACTTTCTCGGCAAAGAACACAGTTTTTGAGTCGTCATAGACTGTTAGGATGGCAGGCAGATCGACGTCACTGGCCTTGCCAGCGGCGGCGTTGCGCTCTGCGTCCTGACACAGCTTGAAAAACCGGTCGAACCCCAGACTCAGCGCGCTGCCCTTGAGGAAATGCATGTTCTGTTCGAACTCAGCCCGGTCGGTGTCCTGATGCAGCCGGTCGATGGTTTCCTGAACCTCGTCCAGAAAGATCTGCACCACCTCTTCGAATTCGTTGGCACCCACTTCATCCTGCAGTTGTCTGACTCTGGACCAGTCGATCATGTTCGGCCTCTCCACACATATCGCGACCTGACTTGCGTAGCCCACGGCGAGTAAAGAGCGGGTTAAGCAACAAGACAAAGACGCCTTCACCGGATGTTAAACCGCCCCGCGCTAGGGTCGCTGCGTTCCGTAAAGGTCACAGTACAGAGGGTTCAGGTGGCAGAGGGCAGTCAGGCAGAGGCCAGGTCCGATCAGGATTTTGGTGCGATCCAAAAGGTGCTGGTCGTCGATGACAGCCGGCTGCAACGTCGTATTCTGGTGGCCTCGCTGAAAAAGTGGGGCTTTGAGGTGCTAGAGGCCGATAACGGCGACGCCGCGATCGAGATGTGCGCCACCGACCCGCCGGATCTGGTTCTCAGCGATTGGGTGATGCCGGGGATGAGCGGGCTGGAATTCTGCCGTGCCTTCCGGGCGCTGGAAAGTGATCAATACAGTTACTTCATCCTGTTGACCTCAAAAAGTGAAAAGCAAGAGGTGGCGCGCGGGCTGGACGCTGGTGCGGACGATTTCCTGATCAAACCGCTTGAGGCGGATGAGCTGCGCGCGCGGATCTCGGCCGGGGCGCGGATTCTGGATATGCAGCGCGAACTGTCCGAGAAGAACCGGATGATCGAATCCGCGTTAGAAGACCTGCGCGTGGCGCATGATGCCATCGACAAAGACCTGATTCAGGCCCGGAAAATTCAGGAATCCCTTGTCCCCGAACTGACGCGGGATTTCGGGAAATCGCGGGTCAGCATGCTGCTGAAACCCTGCGGGCATATTGGCGGTGATCTGGTGGGGATGTTCTCGCCCGGGGTCAATCGGCTGGGGTTTTACAGCATTGACGTGTCGGGCCACGGTATCACCTCGGCGATGA
Organism: Ruegeria sp. BB1; assembly: GCF_056539465.1. NCBI lineage: Bacteria > Pseudomonadati > Pseudomonadota > Alphaproteobacteria > Rhodobacterales > Roseobacteraceae > Ruegeria > Ruegeria sp. BB1. The sequence goes on along the minus strand of NZ_JBQFVB010000003.1, from coordinate 255,903 downwards.
TGACAGCGCGATTGGGCGGCTATCTGTCCAGCAATCATTTCGATCAGAACGTGGCGATGGAAAAACGCTTTGACAAGTTCTATGCTCTGCTGCCACCCGAACAGGTGGCCGAGATGCTCAATTGCCGCCTGATGGCCGATGCCGGCGTCGAAGAATACTTCACCATGGTTTATGCTATTGTCGATCTGCGCAACGGGCATCTTAAGATGGTGCAGGCCGGGCACCCGCATCCACTTGTTTTGCGCCAAGACGGCAGTGCCGAATTTCTGGGCGAGGGTGGCCTGCCCATCGGTTTGCTGCCCGATGTGTCCTTTCAGCGGATCGAAACTTACCTGCAACCTGGCGATAAACTGATGCTGTATTCTGATGGCTTTACCGAGTGTCGTCTGGCCGATGGCGGTTTGCTTGAGGAAGAAGGCCTGCAGCAGATGGCCCGCGATTGTGCGCCCGACCGCTGCGGTACTGAGTTTCTGGACGATATGTTCTGGCGCATGACGCAGGCCATGGCACCGGGTAGCGGCATGGATGATGACGTGTCCGCCGTGTTCTTTGAATATAACGGGGCTTAGAAACTGTTCAGATGTCGGGTGGCAAAGTGACGGTCCCCCTCGTTGCCAAGCATCTGCACCGCAACGGCAGTTTCCATCCAAAGCGCCTCGTGAAACTCTTCGCGGGGCGGTCCCATCCGGCGCACCGGACGGGCGCTGTAGATCATGCAGATTTTCTCGGCCCAAAGGTCATATTCAGGCATAAAGGTGAATCGGCGAAACGCACCGATCCGCCGCGGGGCGGCGATCAGCCAGCCGGTTTCTTCGAACACTTCGCGATGCAGCGCGGTAATCGGGGATTCGCCCGGATCAATGCCACCGCCCGGCAGCTGCAATTCGGGGTTCAGCCCATCGTCATACCACGTGACCAGCAGGTCTTTTCCTTTCGGCAGTAACGCATAGACACCCGGTCTGCGTGTATATGTACGCCCTTTTTCCGGGGTTTCACCGAACCGTCTGATCATGTATGGCCCCTTCAAACCCAATCTGTTCAACCTATATGGTGCCGGTATGCCAACCCGTGGCGTGTAAGGAAACCCCATGTCTCTTGGAACGAAAATCGCGTGGGACGATACTGTCCTGCCCTTTCAACTTGATGTATCGGATATGCGCGGCCGTGTAGCCCGTCTGGATGGTGTGCTGGACGGCATCCTGAAGCAGCATGACTATCCCGAAAAGGTCGAGGCGTTAGTGGCCGAGATGGCCCTGCTGACCGCGTTGATCGGCCAGACCGTTTCGCTGCGTTGGAAACTGTCTTTGCAGGTGCAGTCCAAGGGCCCGGTGCGCATGATCGCGACCGATTACTTTGCGCCCAAGGTCGAGGGAGAGCCGGCCCGCATCCGCGCCTATGCCAGCTATGATCGCGACCGCCTGACCGATGGCGGGCCGTTTGATCAGGTGGGCGAGGGTTATTTCGCCATCATGATCGACCAGGGTGAAGGCACGCAGCCGTATCAGGGGATCACTCCGCTGGCGGGGGGCTCGATCTCTGCCTGTGCCGAGGCGTATTTCGCACAATCCGAGCAGCTGCCGACGCGGTTCTCGCTCAGCTTTGGCAAATCGACCGAGCCGGGCGTCGGTGAACACTGGCGCGCGGGCGGAGTGATGCTGCAGCACATGCCCAAGGCCTCGCCCTTTGTGGCGGACGGACAAGGTGGGGGGCAGATCCTGACCGCCGAAGATCTGGTCGACGGGGAAGAGAGTGAAAACTGGGGCCGCGTCAACATCCTGTTGGATACGGTCGAGGATCTCGAATTGATCGGGCCTTCGGTGGCGCCGACCGACCTGTTGATCCGGCTGTTTCACGAGGAACAGCCGCGGGTCTATGACGCTCAGTCCGTGCAATTCGGCTGCACCTGTTCGGAAGATCGTGTGCGGCAAAGCCTGTCGATCTATTCGGCCAAGGACATCGAAAAGATGACCACGCCCGAAGGCAAGGTAACCGCCGATTGTCAGTTCTGTGGCGCACATTACATACTGGAACCGGGTTCGGTCGGCTTTGATGCGGACGACGCCTGATCCTACGGTCCAGTTGCGGGCGGCCCTGCGCCGCCCCGGCCACGGTTCAAGCGATTTCGACCTGAACCCCGAAACCAACCTGCCTGAAGGGCGCAAATTGCGCCCGGCGGGGGTGCTGGTTCCGATCACGGTGTTTGACGACACGCCGCGGCTGATTCTGACGAAACGATCCTCGGCTCTGAAACACCACCCCGGCCAGATCGCCTTTCCCGGCGGTAAGCAGGATCAAGGCGACGTAGATGTCACCGCCACTGCCCTGCGTGAGGCGCAGGAGGAGATCGGTCTGCCGCCCGACTTGCCCGAGATTCTGGGCCACCTATCGTCTCATGAAACCGTCACGTCCTTTACCGTTACACCGGTTGTCGCGATCCTGCGCGAACCGTTTCAACTGACCCCCGAACCGGGCGAAGTGGACGAGGTGTTTTCGGTTCCGCTTGCACATGTCCTCAACCCCGCGAATTATATCGTTGAATCGCGCCGCTGGCGTGGTCACAAACGGTATTATTTCACGGTGCCGTTCGGCCCCTACTACATCTGGGGCGCGACGGCCCGAATGTTGCGGGGATTGGCCGCACGGGTGAATGAATGACGCGAATTTCTGAGGCCTGGGTTACTGATCCGGCAACGCAAAAGGTCTGTGCAGCGTTGACGGGCGCCGGTGCGCAGGCGTTGTTCGTCGGGGGTTGCGTGCGCAACGCGCTGCTGGGCGCGCCGGTCTCGGATATCGATATCGCCACCGATGCGCGCCCCGAACGGGTGATGGAGCTGGCGCAGGCAACGGGCCTCAAGGCCATCCCCACCGGAATCGACCACGGCACGATCACTGTGGTCAGTGGCGGTGCCCCGCATGAGATCACCACTTTTCGCCGCGACGTGAAAACCGATGGCCGCAGGGCGGTGGTGGCATTTTCCGACAAGTTGGAAGAAGACGCCGCGCGCCGCGATTTCACCATGAATGCGATCTATGCGCGGCCCGATGGCAGTATTCTCGACCCGTTGAACGGGCTGCCCGACCTGCAATCCCGCCGCGTGCGCTTTATCGGCAACGCCGAGAACCGCATTCGAGAGGATTACCTGCGATCCCTGCGGTATTTCCGGTTTCACGCCTGGTATGGCGATGCCGAGGCTGGGTTTGATCCGGACGCTCTGGCGGCGATTGCGTCTAATCTGGACGGGCTAGAGGGCCTGTCTCGTGAACGGGTCGGGGCCGAACTTCTGAAACTTATGGGCGCACCCGATCCGGCACCCTCGATTGCCGCGATGCGTCAATCGGGAGTTCTGGCCCGGCTGTTGCCAGGGGCCGAGGACCGTGCGTTGGCACCGTTGATAGCCTTAGAGGAACAGGCCGGGGCCGCCCCTGAGTCAATTCGGCGTCTGGCCGCAATCGCAACACCGGATATCGCCAAGACCCTGCGCCTGAGCAAGGCGCAATTACAACGTCTGACCCGCATGCGGGATGAGGCATCCGGTACTGCCAGCGTTGCCGAACTGGGGTTTCGTTATGGCGAAGAGGGCGGCTTGCACGAAACCTTGCTGCGCTGCGCCTTCCTTGAACAGCCGTGGAGCGAAACCTTGCGCACCGATCTGCACAAAGGGGCTGAGGCTGATTTCCCGATCAAGGCCACCGACCTGATTCCCGATTTCACCGGTCCCGCGCTGGGCAAAAAACTGGCCGAGCTTGAGGCGCGCTGGATTGCATCAGGCTTTGCGCTGACCCGCGAGGAATTGCTGAGCATCTGACACGAAGTCTCAAAAGGGGATGACAAATCAACTTCTTTGTGGTTTCGTGCGCCTGTCACATGAATGGAGGGATGCGAATGTATTACGGGATCTGGTTCGGCTAAAGCCGGAACACTTTGACCCGTAGGGGTGGTGTTCTGGCGCCATCTTTCTTCGCATGACCTATTTACTGCTCAATCGGAGCACTCTCCATGTTTCGCTATTTCGAAAACCTTGTTGACCCTTTTGCCGACTATACCGAGACCGACACACCGCCCACGCGGCTGTGGCCGTTTATGCTGGATTATTCCCGACCTTTCATGCGGGTGTTTTTCTGGACCGCGCTGATTTCAGTCATCGTCGCCGCGGTCGAGGTCGGGCTGATTTATTACATGGGCCGCGTGGTTGACCTGTTGTCTGGCCCTCCGGCTGAGGTCTGGCAGGCCCACGGGACTGAATTGATTCTGATGGCTGTGTTTGTGCTGCTGTTACGGCCGATGCTGCATGTGGTTGATGTCCTGCTGCTGAACAACACGATCCTGCCGAACTTTGGCACCATCATACGTTGGCGGGCGCATAAGCATGTGCTGCGTCAGTCCGTGGGGTGGTTCGAGAATGACTTCGCGGGCCGTATCGCAAACCGGATCATGCAGACGCCCCCCGCCGCGGGTGAGGCCGTGTTTCAGGTTTTTGACGCGATTTCTTTCTCGCTGGCTTATCTGATCGGGGCGGCGATCCTATTGATGGCGGCCGATCCGCGCCTGTTGTTGCCGCTGCTGATCTGGTTTGCACTATATGCATTGTTGGTGCGCTGGACGGTCGCTCGGGTCGGACCGGCGTCCAAGGCGGCGTCGGATGCGCGCTCGGCGGTGACGGGTCGGGTGGTGGACAGTTACACCAACATCCACTCGGTCAAGATGTTCGCGCATGATGATCAAGAGTTGGACTATGCCCGCGAAGCCATAGCTGAAACCCGTCGCACCTTCCAGGTTGAGATGCGGATCTTCACCATTATGGATGCGGTTCTGGTGACGTTGAACGGCCTGCTGATCGTTGGTGTTGTCGGTTGGGCCATTGCCTTGTGGATGCAGGGCAGTGCCACGGTCGGTGTGGTAGCAGCGGCGACCGCGCTGACCTTGCGACTGAATGCGATGACCGGTTGGATCATGTGGGCGTTGACCAGTTTCTTCCGCCAGCTTGGTGTGGTGGCTGAAGGGATGGAGACGATTGCCCAGCCTATCGACCTGCTGGATGCGCGGGACGCGAAACCATTGCAACTGACCACAGGTCAGATCGACATCCGCAACCTGTCGCATCACTATGGCCGCAAAACCGGTGGGCTGGATCATATCAACCTGACCATTCAACCGGGTGAAAAGATTGGTCTGATCGGGCGGTCCGGTGCCGGAAAATCGACCCTAGTTAAGCTGCTTTTGCGGTTTTATGACGTGGAACAGGGTGCAATCCTGATTGACGACCAGAACATCGCAAGCGTCACTCAGGACAGTCTGCGCAGCAAAATCGGTATGGTGCAGCAGGACAGTGCGCTGCTGCACCGGTCGGTGCGCGATAATATCCTGTATGGTCGTCCCGAGGCATCCGAGGAACAGATGATCGCCGCCGCCAAACAGGCCGAGGCGCATGAATTCATCCTCGACCTGCAAGATCCGCAGGGACGCACCGGATATGATGCACATGTGGGGGAACGGGGCGTGAAGCTGTCCGGTGGACAGCGGCAGCGGGTGACGCTGGCGCGGGTGATCCTGAAAGACGCACCGATCCTGCTGTTGGATGAGGCGACATCCGCCCTGGATTCCGAGGTCGAAGCGTCGATCCAGGAGACCCTCTACGGCATGATGCAAGGTAAAACCGTGATCGCCATTGCCCACCGGCTGAGCACCATTGCGCAGATGGATCGTATTCTGGTTATGGATGGAGGTCGGATTGTAGAGCAGGGCGGGCATTCCGAATTGTTGGCGCATGGGGGGCTTTACGCTCAGTTCTGGGCGCGGCAATCTGGTGGCTTCCTGAACCCGGAGGCTGCGGAATGAAGGCTGCCGATCTTATAGATCCGTTCAAAAAATCTGAGACGCCCCCGCCGCAAACGCTGGGGGCGTTCATCCGTTGGTGCCTGTCCGGCGCGTGGCCGATGATTTTTGTCGCGGCCAGTTTTTCGGCCATGGCTGGCGCGATGGAGGCAGGAACGGCCTGGATGTTGGGTCTGGTGATCGATCTTGCCTCGGAAAATGGACCTCAGGGTTTTTTCAACGCAGATAATCTGTGGATGATTCTGGGCGTGGTGGCATTTTTCATGTTGCTGCGCCCAGCGCTGTTCGGGCTGTCTTCGGTGACGAACAACTATATCGTCATGCCCAATGTGCCGCCGCTGGTGCTGGCCAAGCTGAACCGCTGGACCCTTGGCCAATCGGTCACTTATTTCGACGATGATTTCGCGGGCCGGATCGCGCAGAAACAGATGCAGACGTCTAACGCATTGGCCTCTGTCGTGTCCGAGACAATCAGTGCAATTGTGTTTGCCTTGGCCTCACTTGCCGGTTCTTTGTTCTTGTTAGGGTCTATTCATCCACTGGTGATGTTACCCTTCGCCGGGTGGCTGGTGGTGTATTTTCTGCTGATCCGCTGGTATCTGCCACGCATTCGCGCCCGGTCTGCTGCGCGGGCTGGCGCGCGCGCCATGGTGTCCGGGCAAGTGGTTGATACCATCACCAATATCAAGACCGTAAAGCTGTTCGCTCATTCTGCGTTTGAGGATCAGGCCGCGCGAAACTCCATGGTTGATCTACGCGAAAAGATGTTGGCCTTCGGGGCATTGTCCGCCAGCTTCCGATTTATCCTGATGGTGCTGGCCGGGGTTCTTCCGGTTCTCTTGCTGGGCGCGACGCTGCTTTTGTGGAGAAACGGGATTGCGACGGCGGGTGATATCGTGGCGGCTGGCGCGGTTTCGATCAGGATTGCGCAGATGACCGGCTGGGTCAGTTTCACACTGATGGGGCTCTACGCGAATGTGGGTGAGGTCGAGAACGGTATGAAGACGCTTGCCAAACGCGACCGGGTCGAGGACGCCGCGCAAGCCACTGACCTGACAGTGACCGAGGGGCGGATAGATTTCGAACATGTCAGCTTTGCCTATGGTCGCGATGTGGGCGGTGTGTCCGATGTGAGCATGACCGTGCATCCGGGTGAAAAGCTGGGAATTGTTGGGGCCTCGGGTGCTGGGAAATCCACTTTGGTCTCGTTGTTGCTCAGGCTCTATGACGGGGAAAAAGGCATTATTCGCATTGACGGGCAAGATGTCAGCCAGGTAACGCAGGACAGTTTGCGTAGTCAGATCGGCATGGTCACGCAGGAAACTGCGATGTTCAACCGTTCGGCGCGTGAGAATATCCTGTATGGCCGCCCAAACGCGTCAGAAGACGACATGATTGCAGCGGCGAAGAAGGCCGAAGCGCATGATTTTATTCTTAGCCTACAGGATGCCCATGGCCGCAGCAGCTATGACGCGCATCTGGGCGAACGCGGTGTGAAGCTCAGCGGTGGGCAGCGGCAACGGATCGCTCTGGCGCGCGCTATCCTCAAAGATGCGCCGATTCTGGTTCTGGATGAGGCGACCTCGGCGCTGGATTCCGAAGTTGAGGCGTCGATTCAAACCGCCCTGCACCGGGTGATGCAGGGCAAGACGGTCCTGGCGATTGCACATCGCCTGTCCACGCTCAGCGAGATGGACCGGATTATCGTCCTGGATCAGGGGCAGATCGCCGAATCCGGCACCCATGATGCGTTGTTGGAGCAGGGCGGGTTGTACGCGCGGTTCTGGCATCGCCAATCGGGCGGGTTCATTCAGGCCGAAGCCGCCGAATAACGCACAAAGCGTGCTAGGGGGTTTTGTTGCGCGCAAAGCCCCGGTATCAGGCCCCTTATGACGCAACACTTCACCATAAATCGCCTGGGTCATCAGGGAGACGGCATTGCTGACGGCCCGGTTTACGCGCCGCGTACCCTGCCAGGTGAGGTGGTAAGTGGTACATTAGTAGGGCAGCTGCTGACTGACATACGGGTTGAAACACCCTCGGACCAAAGGGTGAAACCTCCTTGCCGTCACTACAAGGCCTGTGGTGGATGCCAATTGCAGCACGCCGCAGATGATTTTGTGGCCAACTGGAAGGTCGAAGTGGTGCGCACCGCACTGGCGGCGCAGGGGCTAGAGGCGCAGATGCGCCCGATCCATACTTCGCCCGAGCGGTCGCGCCGCCGTGCCACGATCGCCGTGCGTCGGACCAAAAAGGGCACGCTGGCCGGATTCCATGGCCGCGCGTCCGACACGATCACCGAAATCCCCGATTGTCATCTGCTGGACCCGGCCCTGATTTCTGCCATACCGGTGGCCGAGGCGCTGGCTATTCTGGGCGGAAGTCGCAAGGGCGTGCTGGCCGTGACACTGACCTTGTCCGAAGGCGGGCTGGATGTGGCCGTCAAAGGTGGCAAACCGCTGGATGGGCCGTTGGAACTGGCATTGGCGCAGGCAACCGAGAAGCACGGCTTGGCGCGGCTTAGCTGGGATGGTGAAGTGATCGCAATGCGCCAACCTCCGATGCAACGCTTTGGGGGTGCTGGGGTTGTGCCACCGCCCGGAGCATTCCTGCAGGCGACAAGAGATGGAGAACAGGCTCTATTACAGTCAGTATTACAGGCGACGCAGGGTAAAAAGCGCATTGCCGACCTGTTTGCAGGCAGTGGGACCTTCTCACTCCCCCTCGCCGAAAATGCCGAGGTTCACGCGGTCGAAGGTGAAGCCGCGATGACGGATGCGCTGGATCAGGGCTGGCGCCGCGCGCAAGGGTTGAAACGGGTCACGACCGAGTCCCGCGACCTGTTCCGCCGCCCGCTGATGCCCGATGAGTTGAAATCCTTTGACGCCGTTGTGCTGGACCCGCCCCGCGCCGGGGCCGAGGCGCAAGTTGTCGAACTGGCACAGGCGCAGCGCCCGGTGATTGCATATGTCTCGTGCAACCCGGTGACCTTCGCGCGGGACGCAAGAACGCTGGTTAATGCGGGCTACACTCTTGAATGGGTACAGGTGGTGGACCAATTTCGATGGTCGTCACACACGGAACTTGCCGCGCGGTTTGTATGGGGGCCCGCATCATGAGCAGACAGGAGAGTGTCAATATGGGCTTCAATCAGCGTCTGCTGACCATCATCGAACATCCCACTTTTGGCCGGTTCATCACTGCGGTCATCATCTTTAATGCTGTGTTGTTGGGGATGGAGACATCGCCAACCCTGATGGAGGCCGCGGGACCCCTGATCGTGACGCTGGACACAATCTGTCTGGCCATTTTCGTGGCCGAGATCGCCATGAAGCTGTTGGCGACCGGGCGACGGTTCTTTCTCAGCGGCTGGAACGTCTTTGACTTTATCGTTGTCGGCATTGCCCTCATCCCCAGCGCCGGGGGGCTGTCGGTATTGCGGGCGTTGCGAATCCTGCGGGTACTGCGGGTTATCTCGGTCGCGCCGCGCCTGCGGCGGGTGGTCGAGGGTTTTATTTCGGCCCTGCCGGGCATGGCCAGCGTATTCCTGTTGATGGCGATCCTGTTCTACATCGGTGCCGTGATCTCGACCAAGCTGTTCTCGGCCACTTTCCCGGACTGGTTCGGCGACCTAGGTCTGTCGGCCTATACGCTGTTCCAGATCATGACGCTGGAAAGCTGGTCCATGGGCATTGTCCGTCCGGTGATGGAGGTCTATCCCTATGCCTGGCTGTTCTTTGTTCCGTTCATCATGGTCACCACCTTTGCGGTCGTGAACTTGCTGGTCGGTCTGATTGTGAACTCGATGCAGGATGCGCATCATGCCGAGGATGAGGTGCGAACTGACGCCTATCGCGACGAAGTATTGGAACGGCTGGAAAGCATCGAGCGCCGCCTGACCGAACAGCAGCACATCAAAAAGTGATTTCAGTTTTTCGGAAATCTGGCATAATGCTGAAAAAAAAGAGCAGGCAGTGACACATGGATCGTCGAGCATTTGGATTGGGCGCTATGGCAACGCTGGGCCTTTCGGCCTGTGCCACAGCTAGCCCACGATTTCTGACATATGATGGCCCCGAGGTGACTTCTTTGGTCATCAACAAGGGCGCGCGGAAGATGTATCTTCTGCACAACCAAACCATTCTCAAGGAATACAAAGTCGATTTGGGCTTTGCGCCAGATGGTACAAAGACAAAGCGCGGTGATGGCCGCACGCCCGAAGGCAGCTATCTGATCGACCGTCGCAACCCCAACAGTCGCTATCACCTGTCGCTGGGGATTTCCTATCCGAATTCCAATGATATCGCGCAGGCCAAGGCGGCCGGTGTTGATCCGGGTGGTGATATTTTCATTCACGGTCAGCCGAAAAAGCGGTCGGAACTGAAACGCGCCAAGAAGACAGCGGATTGGACCGCCGGTTGTATCGCCGTCAAGAATGAAGAGATCGAAGAGATCTATGCGATGGTCAACAAGGGCACACTGATCACGCTGCGCCCGTAACTGGTTCCCAATCCCCGAACCCGAATTGCACATAGTCGCGCTGGTAGGCCTCAGCCGCCAGCGTTTCTAATCTGTCGTCATAAATTTCGGCCAACGTGAACGGGATTTCCGGCGCGCAAAACCCGGGTGTTGGTGGGCTGTCATGCCCCATCCGTCTGGCTAGATCGGGCAGGGTTGTTGCGATATCATCCTCGCGCAGGATGAAGTCAGGCAGAGCAAAGGATGCCATCCCGTCTAATACCTGAGACTGGCTGCACCACGTTCCATCCACACGAACGGGCGTCTGTCCAGCCAGATTTTGGCGTAGGAAGATTAGGAAGGCCGAAAACGCCTCATAATGCTGATCAACCGGGTAATTGCCGTCACGCAGCTGACCCGGGATCGGAATTTTGAACCGGTTGCGCAGCATATTTCGGATTTTCAGGTAAGCGCCGGGCCCGGTGCTGAGGATGTTGGAGCAAAAGGCCGAATGCGCCCGTGCCAGAGGGTGCTGTAGTACCGTGAATTTTCGGTGTCCGGGATGAGCGTGCAGCCATCGCCGCATCTGTTTGCGGTTCAGATTGGTGACCAGCTTGTCGGTGCTGACCGAGTCAAGATCGGCCATCCATTGGGTCACAGGTGCCTCAAGCCCGCCGCGTATCGGCATAAACATCAAGGGCGTATGCGGCGCGGCGACATAATTGCCGACGGTCGATCCGCGCCGGGGCTCGAAATTCGGGGTGCGATGCAGGTTGAAACTGTCGATCCGGGCCAAGGCATGCTCGGTCTCTTCCGGGTTTGTCACCTTGGACAGGGTCGGGCCCGGGTTCTGCGGCTTGATCGTATCGTCAATCGAAGCCGACCGCGCCGAAATACCCAACCACGCGGCCAGCCCGTTCAGCACCTCCAGATTGGTCAGGTCGTCATAGGAAATGTAAAACCCGGTTTGACCTGTTCGCTGAAGGGTATTGAGCAACAAGAGCTGAAAATCCTGCTGTCTATCCAGATAGGATTCAAACTCTTCCGCATTAAACTCTACCTGTGCTTCGCGGCGGCGTTTGATGTTCTTCAGTTGCCACTGCTTGGTTTCCCGCGCAATTTTCAACGAAACGTAACTGTCCAGAGGATTGCGCGTCAAAATGATTTTGGCGCAGCGTGGGTCAGCCAAAACAGGCTCTAACACGCGGTTATCGTGCCCCTGAAAGAAGCGGAACCCATTTAACTCGCCGGGTGCATCTTTGATTGCCTGCACCAGTTTCATCGGATCGCCGTCACGATCTTCCAAAGTTACATCCAACAGACTTTCAGATTTCAGCCGACCAATGAAATGTGGGTTGAATGCCTCACCAAAGCTGGTGACGCCTTCAAGCGCGTTGAGATTGAACTCAAGCAGGTTGGACCCGGTGCGCATCGCGGCGAGGATGACGAAATAGTCGAACTTGGATGTCATGACAGACTATTGCACCAGATAGGGTTTCTTGAATGGCCGAACCCGCGCGCCGAAAATATCATCTGCCGGAAAATCCCCCACCAAATAAGGATGCATTCCCTGATTTTTGAGGTTCTGGAGGAATTGTCCAAAGCCAGTCAAATCCACCATTTTTGGCGCCTCGGTCAAATGGTTCGCGCGATGGGTGCCGATTTCCTCGATCACGGTCTGCATGGGCTCCATCGGAGATTCCACAAATTCGGCCAAGGACCAGGTCCGCACCTGCGCCTTGGTCCAGACCGAGCCCAGAACCTCAAGCTGTTTGGTTTCAATCTGTTGAAGGCGTGCCGCTTCACAGCGGATATCGGCGAAATTCATGTTCGACCGGAACAGTGGGATCGCCCAGGCCCCGGTGATAACCGAGATTTGCGCGTTCTTATCCCGCGCCAGAAACCAGCTGATCTTTTGCGTGTCCCCGGGACCGAATTGAAAGCACTGCCGCTCACCCCGTGTGTTCCAGATCAGGTTCGAGATAAAGGCCGTTGGGTTATAGTCACGCAGAACCGCACAATCGCTGAGCGCACCGTTTGTGATCGTGTCCCCGTTGGCGAACTCGGCCCGAGCGGGGCCAAACAGGTGCCCATGCACCCGTGCGCCTGTGGTCTCAGCCAGCCAGGGTTCAAAATCCTCGAACAGCTCGGCAAAGCCCTGAAATACCGAATAAGGGAATGAGGTCAGGCCGTTCTCACTGCCGTGGCGAGGAAAGCGGCTTTGCATGTACAGCCCGTCGCGCCCACGGGTTCGACGCTCGACCGCTTTGGAAAATACCCGGTCGATCTTGCCCGGGTTGGGTTCGGCTGGTCGCATGGCGCTGCTCTGATCGGTCAGAAAGGCCTGATACAGCCGATCAGCACGCGGCCAGATCTTTCGGGCCACAAAACAGTCCGACCGGCGCAGCAACTGCAGATGATCATCATAAAAGATATGTGGTCGCCCCTGATAGTCGAATTTCGACAAGGTCAGCGACCGGCTTTCGATGTGGGTGGAATACAGTCGGGCCAGCGTCTGGAAATAGCTTTCATCCGGAATCCAGACGCGGCGGAAATAGCGGTCATAGGTCTGCCGCTTGGGGTCCTGCAGAATGGCCGACAGGGTCTGTCGGGTCAGGCACCACCATTGGCTGCCCATATGCGGCATCAGCCCTTCGGGGATTTTGCGGCGCATCCCGAGGGCGCGTTGCAGTTTTACATAAGCGTCGAACAGTTTGCGGTTCCGGCGCCAGGAAAACGGAAAGCGCAGTGTAAAACGTTCCTGATCCAGCCCACCGATCGTCCAGCTGACATCGGCGGTCGTGGCGCTTTCGATGAAATCGACCCGAGGCCGGTCAGAAAGATAGTCGATCAGCTCATCCACGGGCCGCAGGGGCAGGCAGGCCCCCGAAGACAGGTAGACGTGATGTACATCCGGAAAAGCCTCAAGCATCAGTTCGGACGCGGATTGTGAGGCCGCGACAATTCCCCAACTACCCCATTCGCAGGTATGGCGTTCCGAGAACCGGATCAACGCTTCATCCGCGAATGCGGCAACGAAATCGGAATAAACTTGATCCGGCACTTTGCGGTCCACATGGATCACCACCGGACAGCCCGATGCCGTCCAATGCCGTGCCACCTGCTCGGCCCGGTGCAGTGCTGTATGAACCAGCATAACAACGCCCAGACGGCTCATGCCCAGTTTCCTTTCGACATGAGGCCAAGGATCTCAAGCTGACGCCAGTTGATGTATTTCTCGGACCGGTCGCACCAAAACACCGGCTGCTCGTCCAGCCCCTGGGCATATGCGCGATATTCGCCCGAGCGGCGGTAATGCTGGCCACGCTGCATCTCTTCGCGGGCTTTGTCGCCCAGCGTGCTGATCAGCTTTGCGTGCAGCAACGCGCCACTGGTCTTTTCACCGCCCCAATCGTCATAAACCTGGTTTAAGCCACGCGGCAGCAGCGAATGGGTCGAGCTGACATAGACATAGCGACGGTCCCATTTGACCAAGGGGATCTTGTTCAGCGCAGGCGCTTGCAAGGGGGTGTCGCGAAAGAACACGCGCGCACGAGGTCCCCCCTGAATCCACAGATTCTTATACTCGGGGTTCTTTGTGATCATATAGTTGCCAGCATCAAACCAGCGGGCGATCTCAAACGGGTCCTGTCCTTCGTGATACGGCTGAGCATCCACTGGTCCTTGCGGATACATGTCGATCAGCATGGTGCCGAAACTGCGTACCGCGCAGCCGTCCAGCCAATCGGTCAGGGCGCGGATCGGACGGGTGTCGCAGAACGGATAGATAAAGAACTCATCCGGGTCGACTGTCAGAACCCAATGTCCGTGTGCGTATTTTCGCAACAGGTAGTTTGACCAATCCAATCCAAACGAAGCCTGTTTATAGCTGGCATTTGCCCGCCAGACCGAAACGTCGGGTTGGCTTGCCAGGTATTCGCCCGAGCCATCATCGCTGTCGTTGTCGACAAACAGAAAATGATCGACGCCCAACCTGCGGTAGTATTCCAGAAAGTAAGGCAGGCGGATTTTCTCGTTCCGCAGAACGCTCATCAACAAGATATCGTCGCGTTGGATATCGTTGGTCTTGTCGGAAATCGGCTTTAATTGCCGACGTTTGCGCAGGCAGCGCACCAGACGACGCTTGCGCCGCAATCTCATTCGGTATGAATCCAACAGGCTCACGCGTTTGCACTGCCTTTTTCGTTACGCGAGCATGCCCGGGGGCTGGACGATCCAGAGTGGTGCCGGGCAAGTGCCGTTTTATGCCATTGATGTATCTTTCAAGGCAACGAATTTAAAAACCGTTAGTCACATATGCTGCTTTTCAGCAAACTTTCCCCATCAGACCCAATTGTTGTAACTGGGCCCAGCCCTCAAGACGCACGGACTGAGGCGTCCACATGTCGGGGCGGTTTCCAATTGCATCATAATATGACCCAAATAGGTCGGGATCATGAAAATGCTGCCGTCGGGTTTTTTCGGTCGATGACTTGTCCACCACCTCGGGAAGAAATTTGGTGTGCAGCAACACGCCCGAAGGCGTCTTGCCGCCGGGGCCGTCATAGACCGCGTTCAGATGCCGGGGCAGGGCCGAGTGGCACGAGTTCACATAGGCATAGCGCCGTGACCAGCGCACCAGCGGGATTTTGTTCAACGTGGGCGAATGCCGCGGCCTGTCGGCAAAAAACATCCGTTCTCGCGCGCCACCCTGCACCCACAGGTTTCCCAATGGGCTTTGGCGCTGCGCCCGGTAGGGGCCGGGATCGAACCAGCTAAGGGTTTTGGTCGGGTCCATTTCGGGGTCATAGGGCTGCGCGCCCAGTGGCCCCTTGGGGTAGAGATCCAGCAGCAGCGCGCCAAAGGCGATGTGGCCTTGTTGGTCCAAGGTGCCTGTTAGGTCATGCAGGGATTTGCTGTCGTAGTTGGGGTAGATCAGCAGCTCATCCGCGTCCACCATCAAGGTCCAGTGTCCGTGGCCATAGCGCATTTGCAGCCATGTCAGCCAATCCAAACCGTATCGCGCGTCGCGATAGCTGTTAGAGGTCTGCCACAGCGACACATCGGGCTGATCGCGCAGAAATCCGACCGAGCCGTCATCGCTGCCGTTATCCACGACCAGAAAGTGATCCACCCCGAGCCCGCGATAGTGGCGGAAGAACCACGGAAGGCGATTGATTTCATTGCGCAACGTGGTGAAGGCCAGTACCGCGCCGGGTCTGATTTGCGCGGTCTGATCCTTGAGGCTGGCTAGCTGATGGCGGCTGCGAAAGGATCGCCAAAGCAACCGCCGTCGTTTCAGACGCAACCGGTACTTCTGCACCCATCCAATGGGTGGAAGATTATCGGCTACATGATCTGTCACCTATGGCTCACTTTTCGTAATTGCCGTTCTGATGCCAGCGCCAGGCATCACTGATCATAGTCTCTAACGTTGATCTTTTTGGGGTCCAACCAAGCTCTTGCCCGGCGCGGACCGAGCCTGAAACAAGCTTGGTGCAATCGCCAGCGCGGCGGGGGCCGATGGAATAGGGCACCTCGCGGTTAGTGACGGCTTTGGAATGGCTGATCACCTCCATCACCGAAAAGCCCGATCCGGTGCCAAGGTTGAAAACCCGACTACCCTTGCCCTGTTCCAGCCAGTTCAACCCCAAAACATGAGCATCGACCAGATCACAGACATGCACATAGTCGCGGATGCAGGTACCGTCGGGCGTGTCGTAATCGGTGCCGAATACGGTCAGCCCGTCGCGCTTGCCGTCAATGGCGTCCAGCATCAGCGGCACCAGATGAGTTTCGGGACGGTGGAATTCCCCCACTTCACCCTCGGGGTCGGCACCGGCCACGTTGAAATAGCGGAAGATCACGTGATTCAGGCCATATGCAGCCTCGAAATCATGCAGGATATCTTCGATGGCCCGCTTTGAGGCACCATAAGCGTTCAGCGGCAGTTGCGGTGTGTCTTCATCCAGCACCACATTGTCATGCTCACCATAGGTGGCGCAGGTCGAGGAGAACACAAAGTTCAGGCAACCGGCTGCCACGGCTGCCTCGATCAGGTTCAGTGACCCTGTGACATTGTTGGTCCAATATCTGCCTGGCTGGGACATCGCCTCGCCCACCTGACTGAGGGCGGCGAAGTGCATTACGGCGGCGGGCTGGTATTTGGCGAAGACCTCATCCAACCGAGCGCGATCCAGCAGATCGCCCTGTTCGAACGGTCCGAATTTCACCGCGTCCTGCCAGCCGGTGATCAGGTTGTCATAAGTCACGGGTGTATAGCCCGCCTGCGCCAGCGCTTTGCAGGCATGCGATCCGATATATCCAGCCCCGCCGGTTACAAGAATATTGGTCATCTGTCTTCCAGACAAAGAAGTTTGTGCCCTGCTATGCCAACAGGTGTGTCCAGGTCAGGGGGAAAATGGCTCAATCCAACCCCATCGCGGCCATCATTTCCTCAAGCTTGGGAACGTCCTGCGGGTTGTTCAGCTCCCAGAACTGGCGGCCTTTGGCCTCAACCTCGACGCACAGAACTTTGCGGCCATTCTCCATAAAGCGCAGTTGCTCAAGCCCTTCCAGCTGTTCCAGCGGGCCCACCGGCCAGGTGGAATAGGCGGCCAAAGCATCGGGGCGATAGGCGTAGACGCCGACATGGTGGAAAACCGGGGTCTCTTCTTCGCCTGCGTAGGTCTCGGCGGTGAACGGGACGACTTCTTTTGAGAAATACATGGCGCTGTGATCCGCGGCGAAGACGGCGGTGGTGCCGCCAACGCGCCCGTGCTTGCGGTCGTTCAGCAGACTGTTCAGCGCGTCACCATCGCAGCGCAGCACGGGTGTGGCCACGCCCGCCCCGGGCGCGGCGCGCAGGCCAGCGACTAGGTCTTCGACAAACCAATGCGGTGTCAGCGGCGCGTCGCCTTGCAGGTTCACCACGATGTCATAGCCAGCGCCAAGGTTGGCATGGGTCTCAGCGCAGCGTTCGGTGCCATTGCCACAGCTTTCCGAGGTCATCACCACCTCGGCCCCGAACCCTTCGGCCACTTCGCGGATGCGGTCGTCATCGGTGGCAACGACCACCTTGTCGACGCCCGACACCGAACAGGCAGCGCGCCAGGACCGCTCGATCAACGTCATCGCGGTGCCATTGGCGCCGGTCAGCGGAACCAGCGGTTTGCCCGGATAGCGGGTCGAGGCATAGCGGGCGGGAATGGCGATCAGAACGGACATCAGGCCTCCTTCAGGTCAACACCCGGAGCGTAGGCGATAAAGAACGGGTTTGCATAGCCGTCCTTGCCATAGGTCAGCGGTGAATGATCATCAAAGCGCACCACGTTGCCGCCCGCACCGGCCAGCACGGCATGGCCCGCGGCGGTGTCCCATTCCATCGTGCGGCCAACGCGGGGGTAAAGATCTGCCTCGCCCGTGGCCACCAAACAAAATTTCAGGGATGAGCCCGCGCTCTTGCTGTCCTTGACCTGATATTTGTTGATGTAATCCTCGGTGGCCTGATCGCGGTGCGATTTCGACGCCACGATTAGAAGTGCTGAATTTTCCGGATTAGACACTGATATGGAAGTCACCTCCCCAGCCTGGGCTTTGTCCAATGCTCCGGTCTCTTCAACCGACTGACCATCGGCCTGTGTATAAAACATGCGACCC
Organism: Ruegeria sp. BB1; assembly: GCF_056539465.1. Taxonomy (NCBI): domain Bacteria; kingdom Pseudomonadati; phylum Pseudomonadota; class Alphaproteobacteria; order Rhodobacterales; family Roseobacteraceae; genus Ruegeria; species Ruegeria sp. BB1. The sequence goes on along the minus strand of NZ_JBQFVB010000003.1, from coordinate 237,953 downwards.
TTTGCAGGCGCATAAACCACGCCACGGGTTGGAACGCCGTTTTCGACCAACGCAATATTCACCGTGAAATCGCCGCGCCGGTTGATGAATTCTTTGGTGCCGTCCAAAGGATCGACAATCAGGAATCTGTCACCCTTTTCTGAATGCGAGGCGGACTGTTCCTCGGTCACCAGCAGAATATCCGGGAAGGCATCGCGCAGACCGGCCGAAATCAAGGCATCGGCAGCTTCGTCTGCTTCGGTCACCGGGCTGGAATCGGATTTGACCTTTACGTCGAAATCATCCGAATTGTAGATCTCCATGATCTTGTCACCGGCTTCCAGGGCCAGCCGTCGAATGACGGGAATGAGGGCGTCGTAGGTCACAAAAAAGCTCCGTTCCTGTGATTTGTTGATCGAATAGCCTGACGGCCTTATGATGTGCCGGTTACGGAACGGCAAGAATTTCGTGACAGATTGCAGGCGAAAAAACGGGAAAGACGCTTCGGGTGTATTATTTCAAGCGAAACCAGTCCTTACTGGGCGGCGCGTTCACAACGGCCGAGCTGATTTTCCACGCCGTTGTTCGCAGCATACGGTCCCAGCATCACAACGCGGTCGTGGCCATAATCATCAACATCTTGCAGGTTCTCGCCCTGGTTTTGGTGTTGTATACGATCCTGTCTTTCCTGGGACCACGTATTGCAAGAATCCGGGGCGAATTTGTCCTGTTTCTGCTGTCGGGCGTATTTCTGTTCATTACCCATATCAAGTCCGTCAGCGCGGTAGCGGGGGTCGGGACCGGCAACAACCCGATGATGCTGCATTCGCCGATGAACATGGTTGTCGTCCTGTTGGCCACCGCTTTTGGGGCGCTTTACACGCAGATTGTGACAATCATCGTGATCCTCTTTATTTACAGTGTAGCAGTCGCGCCAATTGAAATTCAGGAACCGGGCGGCGCTTTTGGCATGTTGATCCTGAGCTGGTTTGTTGGCTGCGCAATTGGCGTCGTCTTCATGGCTCTGCGACCGTGGTTTCCCACTTTTGTGACAGTCCTGACCAATATCTACCGGCGCTTGAACATGATCTTTTCGGGTAAAATGTTCGTGGCGAATGCGCTGGGCGGTGCCACGTTGGCCATGTTCACCTGGAACCCCCTGTTTCACGTCATCGATCAGTGCCGCGGTTTTCTTTTCCGCAATTATTTTCCTCGCAATACCAGCTGGGAATACGCGCTTTGGGTGGGGCTGATCCTGCTGCTGATCGGCTTGTTGGGAATTTTCTTCTCTCGTCAGCATGTGTCCCAAAGCTGGGAGGCGCGCCGCTAACCTGCCACACGCAGCGTCAGGTTGATCCGACCACCCTTGGGCAACAGTTTTGATGATCCGAACCGGATGCGGTCGACGCCGTGATAGGTCAGCCGGGCGGGCCCGCCCATGATCACCACATCACCCGAGTTCAACCAGATGGATTCGGTCTTGCCGCCCCGTGTCTGGTTGCCGATGCGGAACAGGGCATCATCCCCCAGTGAGATCGACAGGACCGGCCAGGAAAAATCGGCCTCGTCCTTGTCCTGATGCAATCCCATCCGGGCCCCTTCGCCGTAGTAGTTGATCAAACAGCAATCAGGATCACGGTCCGCACTGGCAAGGTCGCGCCAGATACCAAGAATCTGCTCCGGGATCGCGGGCCAAACCGCGCCTTTGGGGTGTTGCGCCTGATATCTGTACCCCGTCTTGTCGGTGACCCAGCCCAGTGACCCGGCCGACGTCATACGCACGGACATTTCCTTACCCGATGGCGTGACCGGCCGGAACAAAGGGGCGGATTTCAGAATCGGCCGCAGGCTGTCGATCAGCCGCTCCTGCGCGGGCCCGTCCAGCCAGGCTTTCCTGATATCAAAACCGCGTAAAAGCAGCCGCGCCATCCGAGAATCCCCGATCCTTGCCAAAACCTTGCCAAAAAGGCCACAGATTCCCGAAAACCTGCGTTTTACAACGCTTGCAGGCCTCTGATCCCGCCCTTATATACGCCGGGACGCGCGATGGTGTAGGGCTGTTGCGCACATCAGATCGGGGCCGGGTGCCATAACGGGTTCGGACCTCGGGACATCGCCTTGAAGAGAAAGGGATTGAACATATGGGAAAAGTAATCGGGATTGACCTCGGAACCACCAACTCGTGTGTGGCCATCATGGACGGCTCGCAGCCGAAGGTCATCGAAAACGCCGAAGGGGCGCGGACCACGCCCTCGATCGTCGCCTTCACCGAAGATGAGCGACTGGTCGGTCAGCCTGCAAAACGCCAGGCGGTCACCAACCCCGACAACACGATCTTTGGTGTTAAGCGTCTGATCGGTCGTCGTGTGGATGATGCAGAAGTCGAAAAAGACAAGAAAATGGTGCCGTACGCCATCGTCGATGGCGGCAATGGCGACGCGTGGGTGGAAGCCCGCGGTGAAAAGTACTCCCCAAGCCAGATCTCGGCCTTCACTCTGGGCAAGATGAAGGAAACCGCCGAGAGCTATCTGGGTGAGGAAGTCACGCAAGCCGTGATCACCGTTCCTGCATATTTCAACGACGCACAGCGTCAGGCCACCAAAGACGCCGGTAAAATCGCCGGTCTGGAAGTGCTGCGGATCATCAACGAACCGACAGCGGCTGCGCTGGCCTATGGTCTGGACAAAGAAGAAACTCAAACCATCGCGGTCTATGACCTTGGTGGCGGTACTTTCGACGTGACCATTCTGGAAATCGACGACGGCCTGTTCGAGGTCAAATCGACCAACGGTGACACCTTCCTAGGTGGTGAAGACTTTGACATGCGCATCGTCAACTACCTGGCGGATGAGTTCAAAAAGGAACACGGTGTCGACCTGTCGCAAGACAAGATGGCGCTGCAGCGTCTGAAAGAAGCTGCTGAGAAAGCCAAGATTGAGCTGTCTTCGACTTCGCAAACCGAAATCAACCAGCCGTTCATCTCGATGGGTTCGAACGGTCAGCCGCTGCACATGGTCATGAAACTGACCCGTGCCAAGCTGGAATCGTTGGTTTCGGACCTGATCAAAAAGTCGATGAAGCCCTGCCAGGCCGCACTGAAAGACGCTGGTCTGTCGGCTGGCGACATTGACGAGGTTGTTCTGGTCGGTGGTATGACCCGGATGCCGAAAGTGATCGAAGAGGTCACCAAGTTCTTCGGGAAAGAGCCGCACAAGGGTGTGAACCCGGACGAAGTGGTTGCCATGGGCGCCGCCATTCAGGCCGGTGTTCTGCAGGGCGACGTCAAAGACGTAGTTCTGCTGGACGTGACCCCGCTGTCGCTGGGGATTGAGACGCTGGGTGGGGTGTTCACCCGTCTGATCGACCGCAACACCACGATCCCGACCAAAAAGTCTCAGGTCTTCTCGACCGCCGAGGACAACCAGAACGCCGTAACCATCCGCGTGTTCCAGGGTGAGCGTGAAATGGCTGCGGACAACAAGATCCTGGGTCAGTTCAACCTCGAAGATATCCCGCCTGCACCGCGCGGCATGCCTCAGATCGAGGTGACTTTTGATATCGACGCCAACGGCATTGTCTCGGTTTCGGCCAAGGACAAAGGCACTGGCAAAGAGCAGAAGATCACCATCCAGGCCTCGGGCGGTCTGTCGGATGAAGACATCGACAAGATGGTCAAGGACGCCGAAGAGAACGCGGAAGCCGACAAGGAACGCCGCGAGCTGGTAGACGCCAAGAACCAGGCGGAAAGCCTCATCCACTCGACCGAAAAGTCGATGGAAGAGCATGCCGACAAAGTCGACCCGACCACCATCGAAGCCATCGAGCTGGCAATTGCCGCGCTGAAGGACGAGCTGGAGACCGAGAATGCCGACAAGATCAAGTCGGGCATCCAGAACGTCACCGAAGCGGCCATGAAGCTGGGCGAAGCCATCTACAAGGCGCAAGCCGAAGAAGGTGAGGATGAACCTGCGGCGGCAGATGCTGCGCCGGGTGAGGACGACATTGTTGACGCCGAGTTCGAAGATCTGGACGACGACAAGCGTAACTAACGGGTAACCGGGCCAATGTGGGCCGGTCCGGTTGCCGGGCCGGCCCAAATACGTTGAGGCTGAAGGAAATACTGATGTCAAAACGCGACTACTACGATGTGCTCGGCGTATCAAAGGGCGCATCAGCGGATGAAATCAAAAAGGGTTTTCGCAAGAAAGCCAAAGAGTTGCATCCCGATCGCAACAAAGACAACCCGGATGCCGAGTCGCAGTTCAAAGAAGCCAACGAGGCTTATGATGTTCTGCGCGACGCCGACAAAAAGGCCGCCTATGATCGCTTTGGTCACGCCGCCTTTGAAAACGGTATGGGCGGTGGTGGTGGCCGTCCCGGTGGCGGCTTTGGTCAGGGTGATTTCTCCAGCGCGTTCTCAGACGTGTTCGACGATCTGTTCGGCGATTTCATGGGCGGTCAGCGTGGCGGCCCCGGTGGCGGGCGCCGTGCGGCGCGCGGATCGGACCTGCGCTATAACCTGCGCGTGACGCTGGAAGAGGCGTTCGCGGGCCTGCAGAAAACCATCAGTGTTCCTGCTGCCGTGGCCTGTTCGGCCTGTGACGGTTCGGGTGCAGAAGGCGGAGTGGAGCCAACCACCTGTCCAACCTGTTCGGGCATGGGCAAGGTGCGTGCACAGCAGGGTTTCTTTACCGTCGAACGATCCTGCCCGACCTGTTCGGGTCTGGGTCAGATCATCAAGAACCCCTGTAAAGCCTGTGGCGGTGCAGGCCGCGTGGAAAAAGAGCGTGCGCTGTCCGTCAACATCCCCGCCGGTGTCGAGACCGGAACCCGCATCCGCCTGGCGGGTGAGGGTGAAGCTGGGATGCGCGGTGGCCCTCCGGGTGATCTGTATATCTTTGTCGAAGTGTCGGATCATAAGCTGTTCGAACGTGACAGTGTGAACCTGTATTGCCGCGTTCCGGTCAGCATGGCCAAGGCCGCGCTGGGCGGCTCGATCGAAGTGCCAACCATCGATGGTGGCCGTGGCCGTGTGCAAATACCAGCAGGCAGCCAATCGGGCCGCCAGATGCGCCTGCGCGGTAAAGGCATGCCTGCCCTGCGCGGTGGTGGTGTGGGCGACATGTTCATCGAACTGGCGGTGGAAACGCCGGTCAATCTGACCAGTCGCCAAAAAGAACTGCTGAAAGAGTTTGACGATTTGGGTGAGGATAACCACCCGGAATCAAAAAGCTTTTTCTCATCCGTCAAATCCTTTTGGGATGGGATGAAGGGCTAAGATCACTCCACCAAGCTGCCAAAAGGCCGATCCCCTTGGGTCGGCTTTTTTCGTTTTATAGGTCCAGTTTGTCCATGAACTTCGCGAAAATTGGCCCTTGAATCCCTTCGCATCCCCTGAGATTGTCGCGCCAACCGTTGGGGTGCCCTGATCAAGGGGCTGAGAGGCGTGAATGCGCTAACCCATCGAACCTGATCCGGGCAATACCGGCGTAGGGAACGGTCTACACACACAGACGTTTTCCACGCTGCGTTGCCCCCTGATGATGGAGCAACGATATGGCGCATATTGCCCTGACAATTGCGGGCTCGGACAGTGGCGGTGGGGCCGGGATTCAGGCGGATCTCAAGGCGATGTCTGCGTTGGGCGTGTATGGGGCCAGCGTGATCACGGCAGTCACGGCGCAGAACACGCGGGCTGTGACCGCAGTGCATGGCATACCGCTCAACGTAGTGGCCGCTCAGATCGAGGCGGTGCTGACCGACCTGGATGTGAGCGCGATCAAGATCGGCATGCTTGCGACCCCTGAAATTATTCAAACCGTTGCCGGGGCCATCGCTGGGTTTGATGGCCCCGTCGTTTTGGACCCGGTGATGATCTCCAAATCTGGCGATGCCTTGCTGGCACAGGATGCGGTTCGCACCCTGCGTGATGTTCTTGTGCCCCAAGCGACCATGCTTACCCCGAACTTACCCGAGGCCGCTTGTTTGCTGGGCACCTCGGACGCCGAATCCCCCGATCAGATGATCGCGCAGGGGATGGCGCTGTGCGGGCTGGGGGCGCGGTCGGTATTGATGAAAGGCGGACATGGGCGCGGCGACGTTTGCCACGACGTCTTGCTTGATCCTTCGGGAGTTGTGGCAGAATTCACCGCCCCCCGGTGCGATACGCGCAACACGCATGGCACCGGTTGCACCCTGTCGTCTTCGATAGCAGCCGGGCTGGCGCGAGGGCTGGGCCTGACCGATGCGGTCGCGCAGGCGCATGAGTATCTGCAAGGGGCCATTGCTAAAGCTGACGGTCTGATGGTCGGACAGGGGCATGGCCCGGTTCATCATTTCCATCGGGTCTGGCCCGCGTGACGGTCTGGTCGGTCATAGGGGCCGGTGTGGCCGGGCTGGCAGCAGCCAGCGAGCTAGTGTCGCGCGGGGCCAAGGTTCAGATCTTTGATCCCAGTGGTCCACCTGGCCCGCATGGGTGTTCTTGGTGGGCTGGCGGTATGCTGGCCCCATGGTGCGAGTTTGAAAACGCCGAAGAACCGGTGTTGCGGTTGGGAAAGGCTGCGTTCGAGTGGTGGTCTACGCGTACTCGGGTGGAACAACGTGGCACGCTGGTTGTTGCCAACCCGCGTGATCTGCCGGATTTGCGTCGGTTCGCCCGTCGGACCGGGGGGTATACCGAGATTAGTCCGGCTGAAGTTGCCAATTTAGAGCCTGATTTAACCAGTTTCACCAACGGTCTGCATTTCACGGATGAGGCTCATCTGAACCCACGACAGGCGCTGCGGGATCTGCACCGCCAATTGCTGGACCAAGGGGTAGTCTTCCACCGGAAACTGGCCCCGACCCAGCTGGAGAATGTAATCGATTGCCGCGGTCTACACGCGCGTGAGGTTTTGCACGACCTGCGCGGCGTCAAGGGAGAGATGTTGGTGATCCGCTGCCCGGACGTGACCCTGACGCGACCTGTACGTCTACTGCATCCAAGGATGCCGCTGTACATCGTGCCGCGTGGGGATGGTGTCTACATGCTGGGCGCAACGATGATCGAAAGCGAAGACAGCAGCCGTATCACGGCCCGATCCATGCTGGAACTGCTCAGTGCCGCCTATGCGCTGAACCCCGCCTTTGGCGAGGCCGAGGTGCTTGAGATCGGTGTCGATCTGCGCCCGGCTTTTCCCGACAACCTGCCCCGCATCCGGCGGCTGGGGCATACGATTTATGCCAACGGACTGTACCGCCATGGCTATCTGCTGGCCCCAGCGCTGGCGCAGGGAGTGGCCGATCTGGCGTTGGACAACGAACATTCGGAGATGGTCGATGAAGATCGTGCTTAATGGTGAATCGCGCGAGGTGCGCGCCGAAATCCTCTCGGACCTGTTGGTCGAATGCGGGTTCTCTGGACGGGTGGCGACAGCTGTAAACGAAGACTTTGTGCCCTCGGGGCTGCGCATTGCTCAAAAGTTGACCGATGGCGACCGGGTTGAAGTCGTCGCGCCGATGCAGGGAGGCTGAGGATGAAAAGCTTTTATGGGACCCAACTTCCCAACTCATTGATGCTGGGCACGGCGCAGTACCCCAGCCCCGCCATTCTGGAACAGGCGTTTCGCGAGAGCGGCGCGGGTGTTGCCACAGTTTCCTTGCGCCGTGAATCCGGGGCTGGGCAGACCTTCTGGCAGATGATCCGCGAGCTGGGCGCGCTGATCCTGCCAAACACCGCTGGTTGCCACACGGTCAAAGAAGCCGTAACCACCGCCCATATGGCGCGTGAGGTGTTTGAAACTAATTGGATCAAGCTGGAATTGATCGGCCACACTGACAGTTTGCAGCCAGATGTGTTTCAACTGGTCGAGGCCGCGCGCATACTGACCGAGGACGGGTTTCAGGTTTTCCCCTACACCACCGACGACCTGATCGTGGGCGAGCGTCTGCTGGCCGCCGGGTGCGAGGTGCTGATGCCTTGGGGTGCACCCATCGGGTCGGGGCGCGGGCTGAACAATGAATTTGCTCTACGCGCGATGCGGGCCGAGTTCCCCAATGTTCCATTGGTTGTGGATGCCGGGATCGGCCTGCCCAGTCACGCTTCGCAGGCGATGGAGTTGGGTTATGACGCCGTTCTGCTGAATACCGCTGTCGCTCGTGCTGGAAACCCTGTGGCCATGGCCCGCGCGATGATACTGGCGATTGAGGCCGGGCAACTGGCGCATCAAGCCGACCCGATCGAGGCGCGCGATATGGCCGAACCGTCAACTCCGGTAATCGGAAAGGCCTTCTTATCATGATGTTAGGCCGATTTTATCCGATCTTCGACCACTCTGATTGGTTGCGCCGGATGCTGCCCCTGGGTGTGAAGCTGGTGCAACTGCGGATTAAGGATCAGCTTGATGTGGTCATACGGGAACAGATCGCCCAATCGTTGGAACTATGCCGTGCCCACGGCACCGTGCTGGTGGTCAATGATCATTGGCAGGCGGCTATCGACGCTGGTTGTGAGTGGATTCATCTCGGGCAAGAGGATCTGGACGAGGCCGATCTAAAAGCCATCCGCAAGGCGGGGCTGAAACTGGGTGTCTCCACCCACGATGATGATGAATTAGAGCGAGTCCTGACCATGGACCCGGATTATGTGGCTTTGGGCCCGGTCTATCCGACGATCCTGAAAAAAATGAAATGGGAACAGCAGGGCCTGCCACGCGTCACCGAATGGAAGGCGCGGGTGGGGGATATCCCTCTGGTCGCGATTGGCGGCATGAGCGTTGAGCGGGCGCCGGGGGTCTTGCAGGCGGGGGCCGACATCGTCTCGGTCGTCACGGACATCACGCTGAATTCCGATCCAGAAACCCGCGTTCGCGAATGGATCGAGGTCACGAGATGAGCCGCTATGCCCGCCAGATGATCCTGCCCGAGGTTGGGCCGGCAGGCCAGACCCGCCTGTCAGCAGCGCGGGTTCTGGTGGTGGGCGCGGGCGGGTTAGCCGCCCCGGTCTTACCCTTGTTGGCCGGGGCCGGGGTTGGGCATATAACCATCCTGGACCGGGATCAGATCGCGCTATCGAACCTGCATCGGCAGACATTGTTCGCTGAATCCGACTGTGGGCGCGCCAAGGCCAAAGTCGCCGCAGAACGCTGCCGGGCGTTGAATGGTGACATCACCGTAGTGGCCGGGAATCAGGCTCTAACAAACCAGAATGTGTTAAATTTTGTTCGCAGCTCTGACATTGTTCTGGACTGCGCGGACAGTTATGCGGCCAGCTATATCTTGTCGGATACTTGTTTGTTGCAGGGCAAGCCGCTGATCAGCGCATCCGTGTTGGGGCTGACCGGCTATGTCGGTGGGTTTTGTGCTGGCGCGCCGTCCTTGCGTGCGGTGTTCCCGGATGCACCGGATAGCGGCGCGAGCTGTGCAACGGCCGGCGTGCTGGGCCCTGTCGTTGGGGTAATAGGTGCCTTGCAGGCGCAAATGGCGCTGGGCGTGATCCTTGGCCTGGACCCCTCGCCTTTGGGACAGTTGGTACAGTTTGACGCCCGCACGCTGCGCAGCACCACATTCCGATTTGACGGCGCACCGGAACCGGCGCACCACTTTCGATTTCTTTCCGCCAGCCAATTGACCGAAGATGATGTGATCATTGAACTGCGCACCCGGGACGAGGCCCCCGAGCCTCTTCACAGCAGGGCACGTCGGGACATTGTTGAATCCCTGAAAACAGAGCCTAACAAAGGAAAAAGACTTGCGCTTTGTTGCTCTAGCGGATTGCGCGCATGGCGGGCGGCTGAGCAAATTCAATCGGATTGGTCCGGTGAGATTGTCCTGGTTGCAGCCTCAACTACATGAGTGAATTGATAAACGAGGTAGGTGGAAACCGGTGACTATCGACCAAAGGGGTCTAAGGTCGTTTGGGCGCGTTAACCTTTCGGAAACCGATTCTGCGCAAATCTGAACGCATGACTCAGGACGCCTTTGCCGAAGCCCCGATGCTGTTTGAAAGTGACGAAGCCCCGGTGGCGCCCCTGCCCTCGGGGCGATTGCCGTCCTATATCAAAGACCACCGGAAACGCCTGCGGGAACGGTTCATGTCAGGTGGATCGGCGGCGATGCCGGATTATGAGCTGTTGGAACTGGTGCTGTTCCGTTCAATCCCGCGGCAGGATGTAAAGCCGCTGGCACGGGCGCTGATGGACACGTTTGGGGATTTCAACCGGGTTCTGACCGCGCCCGAGGAACGGCTGCGTCAGATCAAGGGCGTTGGTGACACGGTGATCACCGATTTGAAGATACTTGAGGCCTGCGCCCATCGCATGGCCCGCGCGCGGGTGATGCAGCGGCACGTGATTTCAGGTTGGGATGCACTGCTGGACTATTGTCACACCACGATGGCCCATCGCGAGACGGAGCAGTTCCGGGTGTTCTATCTGGATCGCAAGAACGTGCTAATCGCGGATGAGGAACAGGCCAAGGGCACCGTCGATCACGTACCTGTCTATCCGCGCGAGGTTGCGAAACGGGCGTTGGAATTGAATGCGTCAGCCTTGATCCTGGTACACAATCACCCTTCGGGCGATCCGACCCCGTCGCAATCAGATATCGACATGACCAACCGGATACAGGACGCATGTCTGGCCCTGGGGCTGACGCTGCATGATCATCTGATCATCGGCAAATCGAATGAACTGAGCTTTCGGTCGCAGGGATATCTGTAGCGAGTTACTGAACCCAGATCTCGACCCGGCGGTTGATCTTTCGGCCCCATTCGGTGTCGTCGCAAGCCATCGGCATCGCCTCACCAAACGCATCGACTTGCAATTCAACACTATCGGGAATGGCAGTTTCCACCGCCGCCAACACCGCATTGCGCACGGTTTTGGCGCGCAGCAAGGCGATCCGCTTATTTGCAGTCGCGGCTCCGTCGCCGTCGCTGAAACCAACGAACACCAGCTTGCGCGCATTCAGCGTCCCGGCCTCAAGCTGTTGGGCCAAATGCTGGATGTTCGACCGTGATTGTGCGTCGGGGCGGGACGAGCCTGCCTCGAACCTGACCGATAGCGACAGCCGGGACATGGGTCTGAGGGTATCGACCATACGCTGCAATTCCTCCAACCCAACCTCGGGGCCACCCGAGGCCACCGCATTGGCCAGACGATCGCCCTGCAGTCCGATCCGCATCATCTCGGGTTCCTGATCGACAAAACCCGCATTGCGGATCGCCTTTTGGGCTGCGTCGCCTTGGGTATAGGCCAGAAACTGCCGGGCGATACGGGGCAGGCGGCGCTTGGGGAAGTACAGGAACATGGGTGAGGTCAGCGGGTAGTCCTCGGTCTTGATCGTCTGCCGGGTGGCCATTAACACGTGACCACATCCACCGGTCAGGGGCAGTGCGCGGGCCGCGTCAACCTCGGCCTGGCTAGCGATGCCGATGGCAAAAGGGTCCTTGGTGACCTTTTGAACCAGATCGCTGCTGCGCTCATGCCGGATAACGGCATCAGACAGAACGACACTGGCGGGTGAAAGCAGTTGATCCTCGACCCCTTGTGCCAGACCTGATCCGGCGTCGGGCAGGTGCAGCGCAATTGGTGCGTCGGGTCCACCCAAGGCGGACCAATTGTCAATCGCGCCAGAAAACACCAAGGCGAGATCCGCGGGAGAGATTTGGGGCACGGGATTGTCCGGCGCCACGATGGGCACCAACGCATCCAACGCAATAACCCGCGACCGGCGTGCGTGGTTCAAGTCGCCCAAACCAGCGGCCTCGGCAGCCTCTTGCTCTGACGGGCGGATTTCGCGCAAAGCCATGACAATGTCGGTTTGATCCGCGATCAGATCGGCAAAGCCCTGACCGGTATTGCCGATATCGAAATAGAATCGGCCCAGCGGTGCGTCGCGCCCATCCTGATGAAGCTCGTATATCAAACTGTCCGGAGCGGATTGGCGGGACGTGACTGACAGCCCTTCCTGTTCGGCAAAGCCCATCAACAGGGCAGGCAACACCTTCTCGGCCATGACGGAAGAGCCTGAAAACCTCAGTTCGCCCACGAAATCGGTCAGATTGGGGCAGGCAGGGCCATCGCAGGTCACGCCCGAGCCATCCACCGTCAGCTCACCAAATTGGGTGTCGACGCGGTAGAACTCTCCGTCAAAGCCAAGCAGGGTACCTGTCACCTCGACCTTGCCGTCATGAGAGGTGAGCGTGATATCCTGCGCCTGAACGGCTGAGGAAAGTGTTGCCGAAAACAGTGCGACCGCCGCCACACGAAGAAATGTCATAGGAAGTTCTAGCCTGCCTGCGGTTTTAGTTTGCCGCGATTGTCAGGTTTTGGAACAGATTATTCAACACCAGAAACTCACCTGTTTTGGAGCAGTCTGGAAAGTTCAGCGTTAATTCGCGCGGCCGCAGTTTCCGGTCTTCGCGCAACTCCAGCGACTGGACGTGCAGGTCCGTGCCGCAATTTTCTGCCGTCACCTCAGCCTCGACCGTCAATTCGATCGAGCCCGATTGACCCGATTGCCCGGCGGGAAAGGAATAGATCTCGAGGTTGCGCGCATCGCTAAAGGTCGGTTGCGTCAGCTGAACGACACTGCCTGCGCCTTGCGAGTCAGACTGAGCCGAAACATGACCTGCATCCCCATAGCTGGCCCCAAATTCCAGCGCGTGGATCTGCAGCTCGGTCGTGCCCTGCCATTGTAATACAACGCGGGCATACTGGCTGATGTCGGGAACGTGAGTGGTGGCTACGGTCCCTTTCTGATCGCCAAGTGAGATCAGGAAGATCGCGTATTCCGACAAGGCCGGTATGGTCAGGTCCAGCGTGCCATTGGCGTCTGTCTGCTGGGTTACGGTCAGTCCACTGTGATGCACCTCGATCCGTTCATTACCGTGGCAGGGGGCCTTGATGATCAGGCGCGCGGCAGCACCGGGCACGGCGCGTGCGCGGGCACTAAGGCTACAATCAGCGTGATCAGAGGGGGTTGACCGGCTGGGAGTCTCAACTCGTTGTGCAGAAGGGATGGCGCGAACCGTTTCCTGGGCGGGGGTCGAGGAGGTCAAGACGATGTCCTCCAGCCCGGGAATACCGGCACCTTGATCAGCGGCCGCAAGTTCAGTGCCCTGCACGTCGTCAGACCACGCAGGAAATCCATTTTGCATCAGGTAACCAATTGCCAGCGCGCAAACGACTGTGCCGCCGGTGGTCACGTAGTTCTTTATTACAAACAAGACACCCTCCCCAGTTGAAGGAGCGAGTCGCATATTGATTCTGAATCACGGCCAATATGTGGCCGTGAGGGGGACTCAATGTGTCTGAATTACGCTGACGTTAGGTCAGGCGCCCGTGGCAGTGTTTAAATTTTTTGCCCGATCCACAGGGGCAACGGTCATTGCGCGACGGGTTGCCCCAGGTGCTTGGATCATCCTCGACAAAGCCGGGACGCGGATCGCCCGAGGCTTCGGCCTCGGCTACCGCTTCGGCCCGTTCGGTCGCTTGTTCGACCTGCTGCTGTGCCTGAGCCTGTTGTGCTTGCATCTGCGCCAGCATTTCCCGCTGCTCTTCTTCAGACAGTGGGCGCACGCGTGACAATTGCTGAGTCACGGTCTCACGCAGGCTATCGAGCATCGACTCGAACAGCTGGAAGCTCTCGTTCTTGTATTCGTTCAGCGGATCGCGCTGGGCATAGCCGCGGAACCCAACGACCGAGCGCAGATGTTCCAGCGTCAACAGATGCTCGCGCCATTTACCGTCGATGGTGTTCAACAGCACCTGTTTTTCGATGTTGCGCATGTTTTCGGGACCAAAGGCCGCCGCTTTCTGCGCCATCATCTCGTCTGCGGCGTTGATCAGACGTTCGCGTACCTGCTCGTCATCCACGCCTTCTTCGGCGGCCCAGTCCTGTACAGGGGCGTCGATGGTCAGCTTATCCTTGACCGCCTCGTGCAGACCGTCAGTGTCCCATTGATCGGCATAGGATTTTGGCGGCATGTGTTCGTCGATCAGATCGTCGATCACCTGTTCGCGCATATCCGAGACGATTTCGGACAGGTCGTCCGAAGACATGATCTCACGCCGTTGGCTGAACACTACCTTCCGCTGGTCGTTCATCACGTCGTCAAATTTCAGGACGTTCTTGCGCATGTCAAAGTTGCGGCCTTCGACCTTGGACTGTGCCCGCTCCAGTGACTTGTTCACCCAGGGGTGGACGATGGCTTCGCCTTCTTTCATGCCCAGGGTGGTCAGCACCTTATCGAGCCGTTCTGACCCAAAGATTCGCATCAGGTCGTCTTCGAGGCTCAGGTAAAACACGGTGCGGCCCGGATCGCCCTGACGGCCCGAACGGCCACGAAGCTGGTTGTCGATGCGGCGGCTTTCGTGACGCTCGGACGCCATTACATAAAGACCACCGGCTGCCAGAACCTTTTCCTTTTCCTCGGCATGGCGGGATTCTTCAGCGGCACGCAGCTGGGCCGGGTCGGCCTCGGGGTTTTCGGCCAGTGCCTGCAAAACCTTCATTTCCACATTGCCGCCCAGCTGAATATCGGTGCCGCGGCCAGCCATGTTGGTGGCGATAGTCACCGCACCCAGACGGCCGGCATCGGCGACGATCTGCGCCTCTTGCTCGTGCTGGCGGGCGTTCAGAACATTGTGTGCAATGCCTTCCTTTTGCAGCATTTGGCTGAGCAGTTCGGATTTCTCGATCGACGTGGTGCCCAGGAGGACCGGCTGGCCCTTTTCCTGCGCCTCTTTGGTCTGTTCGATCATCGCGCCGTATTTCTCACCGGCGGTGCGATAGACCTGATCGTCTTCGTCCAAACGGGCAATCGGTTTGTTGGTCGGAACCTCGACTACGCCCAAACCGTAGATTTCAGCGAATTCTTCGGCCTCGGTCAGTGCGGTGCCAGTCATGCCGCCCAGCTTGTCGTACAGGCGGAAATAGTTTTGGAAAGTCACACTGGCCAGCGTCACGTTTTCCGGCTGAATCTGCACACCTTCTTTGGCTTCGATGGCCTGATGCAGACCTTCGGACAGGCGGCGGCCCGGCATCATCCGGCCGGTGAATTCGTCGATCAGCACGACATCGCCGTCACGGACGATATAGTCCTTGTCGCGCGTGAACAGCTTGTGCGCGCGCAGACCTTGGTTGACGTGGTGCACCACGGTTGTGCTTTCGGGATCATACAGCGAATGCCCTTCGGGGATCAGCCCCGCAGCAATCAGCTGCTGTTCCAGAAACTCGTTGCCCTCATCGGTGAAGGTCACGTTGCGGGACTTTTCGTCCAGCGTATAGTGATCGTCCTGCAACGAGGGGATCAATCCATCAATGGCGGTATACAGATCCGAACGGTCCTGCGACGGTCCCGAGATGATCAGCGGTGTTCGCGCCTCGTCGATCAGGATCGAGTCGACCTCGTCCACAATCGCGAAATTGTGGTATTTCTGGTAAATCTGGTCCAGCTCGGCCTTCATATTGTCGCGCAGATAGTCGAAACCCAGCTCATTATTGGTGGCATAGGTCACGTCACAGGCATAGGCCGCTTTCTTTTCGGCGTCGGGTTGGCCCGACCAGATCACGCCGGTGGTCATGCCCACGGAGGCAAACACCTTGCCCATCCATTCCGAGTCGCGCTTGGCCAGATATTCGTTCACCGTGACCACGTGAACGCCCTTGCCGGTCAGCGCATTCAGATAGGCGGGGAAGGTGGCGACCAGCGTCTTGCCCTCACCAGTCTTCATTTCCGAGATGTTGCCTTGATGCAAGAACGCGCCGCCCATCAGCTGCACGTCAAAGGCGCGCAGACCCAGCGCGCGTTTGGCGCCTTCGCGGACGTTGGCAAAGGCTTCGGGCAGCAGGTCATCCAGGCTTTCCCCGTCCAGTGCGCGTTTGCGCAGCTCGGCGGTTTTTTCGATCAGGCCGTCATCGGACAGTTTCTCGAACTCTGGCTCCAGCGCGTTGATTTTCTCGACCAACGGGCGGGTCGCCTTAATCTTGCGGTCGTTCGGTGTTCCGAACACCTTTTTGGCGAGCGTTCCGAGTCCCAGCATGTTCACTCCAGCGGATCTGTTCTTATCGTGGTTGCGACAGGCTTGCCCACCTTGCGCGCAACCCATAGATACGGGGGGTGAAAGGCGGCCCTGTCCAAGGCTTCAAAGCGATGTAAGCGGCAGGTCCCAGAGTGTCAACGCTGCGCCCTGTCGCGGCAAAGAAATAGGATGATTCCATGCCCAAAGGCCTCACTTTTCTGCCATCGTTGGCGCTTGCTGCTGTGATGGCCCTGCCATTGGCCGCCGAAACCAAACCTGATGCCGCCACCGTGGTCGCTCGTGTGAATGGAGATGAAATCACATTGGGTCACATCATCGCCACCGCAGCCGCGCTGCCCGAGCAGTACCAGCAGATCGAAGACGATGTTCTGTATGATCTGATTCTGGATCAGCTGATCCAGCAACAATTGTTGAGCCAGCAGCAGGACGCTTTGAGCAAACTGAACACTCTGGCCTTGGAAAACGAGACGCGATCCATGCGGGCGGTGCAGGCGGTGGATGCGTTGATCGACGAAAACCTGACCGACGACGTGATACAAGACGCCTATGACGCCCAGTACGCAGATTTCGAAGGTTCGGATGAGTTTAACGCCAGCCATATTCTGGTGGAAACGGAAGACAAAGCCAAAGAAATCAAGGCACAGCTGGATGACGGCGCCGATTTTGCCGAGATGGCCAAAGAACACTCTACCGGCCCGTCGGGCCCGAACGGGGGTGAGCTGGGCTGGTTCGGACCCGGTCAGATGGTCCCGGAATTTGAGGCGGCCGTGATCGCGCTGGACAAAGGCCAGATTTCCGAGCCGGTGAAAACTCAGTTCGGCTGGCATCTGGTCACCCTGAACGACAAGCGCAAAACCGAAGCGCCTGAATTGGAACAGGTACGCGCCGAGTTGACCCAAACCCTGCAACAGGGCGTCATTCAGGCACGGATCGACGAGCTGACCCGCGAGGCCGACATCGATCGTCCCGCCCCCGAGGGTGCTGGCCCCGAGGCGCTGCGTCAGATCGAACTGCTTCAGGAGTAACCCCCGTGGCCACGATCACCAAGGTATCCCCGCTGGCCCCGGCGGCCTTTCCCGATTTGCCCGCGATTGACGGTGTGCGGTTCGCCACGGTCGAGGCCGGTGTGCGTTATCAGGGCCGTACTGATGTTATGCTGGCGGTGATGGATCCCGGCACTTCGGTGGCGGGGGTGTTCACCCGCTCCGCCACACGCGCGGCCCCTGTCCTAGACTGTCAGGACAAGATCGGCGGAACCAACGAGGGACCAGCTGCGATCCTGGTGAATTCAGGCAATGCCAATGCCTTTACCGGTCATTATGGTCAGACCTCGGTGGCCGAGGTGACGCAGGCAGTTTCCAAGGCCACCGGTGTTCCGGTCGAACGGGTCTTTACCTCGTCCACCGGCGTAATTGGTGAGCCGCTGCCTCATGATCGCATCGTAGCGCAGCTTGAGGCTCTGAAAGCGGGCCTCAGCCGTCACGCGGTCGAGGATGCGGCGCGCGCGATCATGACCACGGACACGTTCCCAAAAGGATCCTGCGCGCAGGTCGAGATTGATGGAAAAACAGTCTCTATTGCGGGGATTGCAAAGGGATCAGGCATGATCGCCCCGGATATGGCGACGATGCTGGTTTACATTTTCACAGATGCGCAGGTCGAACAGTCGGCGCTGCAGGCGCTGCTAGGCGCGCAGACGGACCGGACATTCAACTGCATCACGGTGGATAGCGATACCTCAACTTCGGACAGCCTGTTGCTGTGCGCGACCGGGGCGTCAGGCGTGGATGCGACGGGCAATGTCGCCTTTGCCGAGGCACTGGAAGGCGTGATGCTGGATTTGGCGCAGCAGGTAGTGCGCGACGGAGAAGGTGCGACGAAATTCGTGGAAATCCGTGTGACTGGGGCCGCCTCGGACGCAGATGCCAAGGTGCATGGGCTGGCCATCGCCAATTCCCCGCTGGTCAAAACCGCAATTGCGGGCGAGGACCCGAACTGGGGCCGCGTTGTTATGGCCATCGGAAAATCGGGTGCCGCGGCGGATCGGGACCTGCTGAGCATTTCTTTCGGTGACATTCTGGTGGCCGAGAAAGGCTGGGTCAGCCCCGATTACAGCGAGGACGCCGCCGCCGCCTATATGAAAGGTCAGGATCTGGTGATCTCGGTCGACCTGGGGCTGGGCGAAGGTAAGTCCACCGTTTGGACCTGCGATCTGACCCACGGGTATATCGAGATCAACGCGGATTATCGCTCGTGAAATCGGAGCAATTCCAGCAAAAGTGGAGCCCGGTTTTGCGTCCGGGATTGCGACCATGAAAACCGTATTAGTGTCTGCCGTCGCCCTGATCGACATCGAGGGCCGGGTGTTGCTGGCGCAGCGCCCGGAAGGCAAATCCATGGCGGGCTTGTGGGAGTTCCCCGGCGGCAAGATCGAAGCCGGGGAAACGCCCGAAGCCGCCTTGATCCGCGAATTGCATGAGGAGCTGGGCATCGACACCTGGGCCTCCTGCCTTGCCCCGCTGACCTTCGCCAGTCACAGCTATGACGATTTTCACCTGTTGATGCCCTTGTTTGCCTGCCGCAAGTGGGAGGGGATCCCGCAGTCTAAAGAAGGGCAGGCACTGAAATGGGTGCGCGCGAATGAGCTGCGAAACTATCCGATGCCTGCTGCGGATGTGCCGCTGATCCCAATTTTGCGGGACTGGCTGTAAATCCGTCAGATTGGACGTCGGAACGAAATCAGTTCCGTTTTCAACCAAGAGAATGTGAATGCAATGTGAACAACGCGTTGCTTCTGTATTTAATATTGTTGATGCAAACTCTTTTAGCTTACGGCGAGTCGAAAACACCTAATGGTGCCTGTCTGCAGAATTACTCGATGATAAGGTCAGGGGCGGCTACGCAGATTGAATGGCGCAGATCGGATTGGTGATGTTATGAAAAGCGATACAAGTTCCACCAACAAAGAATTGCAAAACAAATGGGCGACATGGACGATGAAGCCTGAAAAGAAACAGCTAAGTTTCAAGTATTTCGCGTCTGCATTGGTCATTGCGGCGTCGGCCTTTG
This sequence comes from Ruegeria sp. BB1, assembly GCF_056539465.1. Taxonomy (NCBI): domain Bacteria; kingdom Pseudomonadati; phylum Pseudomonadota; class Alphaproteobacteria; order Rhodobacterales; family Roseobacteraceae; genus Ruegeria; species Ruegeria sp. BB1. The sequence goes on along the minus strand of NZ_JBQFVB010000003.1, from coordinate 218,880 downwards.
TTGTTGTCGGCCTTCATCAACACGCGATTTTCTGAATTTTTTTACCAGAGCCCAACGCGCCGTATCTTATGTGGTAATCCAGAATATTTAGCCATTAGAAGACCTCCGCAAGACCGATTTCTGCGGCGGCAAATCGTTCCTGACGATCAGAGCATTTGATAGTAGGTCAGGGCTGTTTATCTGTTCGTTTGGTTTAGGTTTGCAATTTCCACACCCAAGATCGGTCAGGTTTCACCACGTCTTGGTTGTTACAATTCGTAAGAATTGAGAAAACATCAGGAAAAAGTTGACGCTGATCGTGCAAGCGTCCCTTAATCGGGCGTTGGCGTCCGGGGTTGATCCTCGGGTCCGCTTTTTCCGGCCCGGGGAGAGGCCGGATGTGGAGGAGAGGAAGATTGGCTCAGACGCAGTCGGGCGCCGAGGGGATGCACTCCCTTGCTGCGCTGCTACACCGAAACGCGACACAGTTCGGGGACGCCCCGGCCTATCGAGAGAAAGAATTCGGCATCTGGCAATGCTGGACCTGGGCTGAGACGACTAAGGAAATTCGTGCCATCGCGTTGGGGTTTCTCGAGTTAGGTGTTGAAAAGGGCGACCATATTGCTGTGATCGGTCGCAACCGCCCGGCGCATTATTGGTCGATGGTCGCGGCGCAAATGGTCGGTGCGGTTCCGGTTCCACTATATCAGGACGCGGTGGCCGAAGAGATGGCCTATGTGCTGGAACATTGCGGTGCAAAATACGTCGTCTGCGGGGACCAAGAGCAGGTCGATAAGGTCATCGAGATTCAGGAAAACCTGCACCAGGTCAAACACATCCTTTATACCGACAAGCGGGGGATGCGGAAATACGACCATTCCCAGATGAATGCGCTGGATGATATCATGGCCGAAGGCCGTGCCGGTCACGCCCGGTTCGATGCGGAACTGGACAAGCGCATCGCTGCGATCACTTATGACGATACCTGCGTGATGCTCTATACCTCGGGCACTACCGGCAAGCCCAAGGGCGTGGTGTTGTCGAACCGCAACGTCATCGAAAGCGCCAAGAATTCAGCCGAGTTCGATCATCTTACCCAGAGCGAGGATATCCTGTCCTACCTGCCGATGGCCTGGGTAGGCGATTTTATCTTTTCCATCGGTCAGGCCTATTGGTGCGGGTTCTGCGTGAACTGCCCCGAAAGTGCCGATACGATGATGACCGATCTACGCGAGATCGGACCGACCTATTTCTTCGCCCCGCCGCGCGTGTTCGAAACACAGCTGACCAACGTGATGATCCGGATGGAGGATGCGGGCAAGCTGAAGCAGCGCATGTTCCATCACTTCATGGCGCATGCCAAGAAGGTCGGAGGTTTGCTGCTGGATGGCAAACCCGTGGGCCTCGGTGATAAGTTGAAATACGCGCTGGGCAATCTGCTGGTCTACGGCCCGCTGAAGGATACGCTGGGTTATGGTCGGTTCCGGGTGGGCTATACAGCGGGTGAGGCCATCGGGCCCGAGATTTTCGATTTCTACCGATCCCTTGGCATCAATCTGAAACAGCTCTACGGCCAGACCGAGGCCACCGTGTTCATCACCGTGCAACCGGACGGCGAAGTACGCGCGGATACGGTTGGTGTGCCTGCGCCGGATGTCGAGTTGAAGATCGATGACAAGGGAGAAATTCACTATCGCTCGCCCGGTGTTTTTGTTGAGTATTTCAAAAACCCGGATTCCACGGCCTCGACCAAAGATGCCGAGGGATGGGTTGCCACTGGCGATGCCGGTTTCATCGAAGAGAACTCAGGGCATTTGCGGATAATTGACCGCGCAAAGGATGTGGGCAAGATGGCCGACGGGTCGATGTTTGCGCCGAAATACGTCGAGAACAAGCTGAAATTCTATCCTGACATCCTTGAAGTTGTTTTGTTTGGAAACGGCAAGGATCGCTGCGTGGCCTTTATCAATATCGACCTGACAGCAGTGGGCAATTGGGCGGAACGTAACAACGTGGCCTACGGGTCTTATCAAGAACTGACGGCGAATCCACAGGTGTTAGAGACCATCAAGGCACATGTGGAAGAGGTGAACAAATCTGTTGCCGCCGACGAGATGCTGTCGGGCTGTCAGGTGCATCGCTTTGTGGTTCTACACAAGGAACTGGATGCGGATGACGGCGAGATGACCCGCACGCGGAAAGTGCGGCGCGGGTTTGTCGAGGACAAGTTCAGCGACATTATCGCGGCGCTGTATGACGGGTCAGAGACCGTCTCAACCAAAACGGAAGTGACCTATGAGGACGGCCGCAAGGGATCGATCAGCGCGACGCTTGAGATCGTAGATGCGCCGGTTGTACCGGTCGCTCAACATAAAGTGGCTGCGGAATGATGGGTCGCCGAGCGCCGCTCGACCTGCGGTCATCGCCCCGCCCGCCATCCCGTTTTTGCGTAGGTCAGGGAGTGACTGATGCTGGATAGTTCCGAAGGATATGTCACCGAAGACGGCCGCAAGATCGGCGGCGTGGTGATGGAGATGAAGAACATCACTCTGCGTTTTGGCGGTGTTGTGGCAATCAAGGATATCTCGTTTGATATTCGCGAGGGTGAGATCCGCGCCATCATCGGGCCGAATGGGGCAGGTAAATCCTCGATGTTGAACGTGATTTCCGGGTTCTATGTCCCGCAAGAGGGTGAGGTCTGGTTTCACGGGGCCAAGCGCCCACCGATGCGGCCATTCGAGGTCGCGCAGCAAGGCATTGCGCGGACGTTCCAGAACATTGCTCTGTTCGAAGGTATGAGCGTTTTGGACAACGTTATGACCGGACGGCTGAACTTTATGAAGACCAACATTTTTCAGCAGGCCTGGTGGAAGGGCAAGGCAGAAGCGGAAGAGGTGGAAAACCGCGAGGCAGTGGAGAAGATCATCGATTTTCTGGAAATCCAGCACATTCGCAAAACGCCGGTGTCGCGCCTGCCCTACGGGTTGAAAAAGCGGGTCGAGCTGGCCCGTGCGCTGGCGGCCGAACCCAGGCTGCTGCTGCTGGATGAGCCGATGGCGGGCATGAATGTCGAAGAAAAAGAGGACATGAGCCGCTTTATCCTAGACGTGAATGACGAGTTCGGCACCACCATTGCCTTGATCGAACACGATATGGGCGTGGTGATGGACCTGAGCGATCGCGTGGTCGTGATGGATTACGGAAAAAAGATCGGCGACGGCACCCCGGATGAGGTGCGCAGCAATCAGGACGTCATCGACGCCTATCTGGGGGTCAGTCATGACTGAGCATCGGACAGACATGGGGAGAGGCGCAGATGCCTGAACAACTCGTATTCGCGATGGAGGTCATCCTCAACGGTCTGATGGCCGGGGTGCTCTATGCGTTGGTCGCGCTGGGCTTTGTTCTGATCTACAAAGCTTCGGGGATTTTCAATTATGCCCAAGGCGTTATGGCGCTGTTTGCGGCGATGACGCTGGTCGGGGTCATGAACGGGCAGGTGCCCTTTGCGCATGTGATAAATGCAACTTTTGGCACGCATGTTCATACCTTCGGGTGGAATGTGCCCGCTTTTGTGGCGATCCTTTTGACCATGGGTGTCATGGTATTGCTGGCCTGGGCGGTACAGCGGTTCGTCATGCGTCATCTGGTAGGGCAAGAGCCGATCATCCTGTTCATGGCCACCATCGGGCTGGCCTATTTCCTTGAAGGTGTGGCCGACCTGATGTGGGGGTCCGAGATCAAGACGCTGGATGTGGGCCTGCCGCAGGGCATCAATCTGTGGATTGATGAGAGCACCTTTAACATCTTCGGTTATGGCTTCTTCCTCGACAATCTGGACATCGTGGCGACCGTGATTGCGGCGCTGCTGGTGGCGGCCTTGGTGGCGTTCAGCCAGTACACCAAACAGGGCCGGGCCATGCGTGCAGTGGCCGATGACCATCAGGCAGCACTGTCGGTTGGCATCTCGCTGAACTTCATCTGGATCATGGTCTGGTCGGTGGCTGGGTTCGTGGCGCTGGTCGCGGGCATCATGTGGGGCACCAAGTCGGGCGTGCAGTTCTCGCTGTCGCTGATCGCGCTCAAGGCGCTGCCGGTGCTGATGCTGGGCGGGTTTACCTCGATCCCAGGTGCCATTGTCGGCGGGTTGATAATCGGTGTGGGTGAGAAACTGTTCGAGTTCGCCGTCGGCCCGCTGGTCGGCGGCGCGACCGAGAACTGGTTCGCTTACGTTTTGGCGTTGATCTTCCTGGTGTTTCGTCCGCAAGGTCTCTTCGGTGAGAAAATTATCGAGAGAGTATAGATGGATAAGCTGGAACCCCTCTTCAAAACGTTGCCAATTGCATTGCTGGCCTATGGGTTCGCGCGGTCACTTGGTGACTGCTTTGAACTCAACCTGTCTGGTTCAAGCATAGCGATGCCTGGCGATACAGCGTGGGAGATGAGGATGTTGCTCATTGTGAGCTATCTGCGAGCCTTGGACTCGCTGTTCTTCTACGCAGCTTTTGCTGCTGTGGTGCATTGGCTGAACGTCAAAAGCCGCGGGGTCGCTGCATGACCAAACTGATCGCCATCATCAACGTCATCGCATGGGCAGGGTTCTGGGCCTTTGGCTATATCGCCGTCACCTCGGAAGATCTGACCGAAAGCCAGCTGGTCGTGGCCGCGATACTGGCTTTTGCCGGGCTGATCACGGGCGTTCTGGCCTACATGAAACTGGTGCGCAACTCCGAGGCGAGCGGATACGCCAAGGGCACAAACCAACTGGATGCCGAGGCTCGTAACCGGGCACAGGAAGAGTGGGAGAAGTAAGTTATGTTCTACCGTGAGGCCGGGGATTTCAAAACCTCCTACATCGATGACAACCAGACCTTTCCGATCAAGTTCGACCGGTATCGGTACTATGTCGTGCTGGCCGTGGCCTTTGGGATTATTCCGTTCCTCATCAATGACTACTGGGCCAATGCGTTGCTGTTGCCGTTTCTGATCTACGCGATTGCAGCGATCGGGTTGAACATTCTGGTGGGCTATTGCGGTCAGGTCAGCTTGGGCACCGGGGGGTTCATGGCCGTGGGGGCCTATGCCTGCTACAAGCTGATGACCGCGTTCCCGGATGTCAGCATGTTCATACATGTCATTCTGGCGGGCGGGATCACCGCCATTGTCGGCGTGCTGTTCGGCCTGCCAAGCCTGCGGATCAAGGGGTTCTATCTGGCGGTGGCAACTCTGGCCGCGCAGTTCTTTCTGGTCTGGCTTTTCAACCGCGTACCGTGGTTCTACAACTATTCCGCTTCGGGCCAGATCAACGCGCCCGAGCGTGACGTGTTCGGCATCATCATCACCGGCCCGAATGCACCGGCCTGGGCCACCTATCTGTTCTGCCTGATCTTCCTGTCGGTCAGCGCCATCATTGCGCGCAACCTGACGCGTGGCACCACGGGGCGCAGCTGGATGGCGATCCGCGACATGGATATCGCCGCCGAGATCATCGGGGTGAACCCGCTGAAGGCGAAACTGACCGCTTTTGCCGTCAGCTCGTTCTTTGTGGGCATCGCCGGGGCGCTGTTCTTTGCCGTCTATTTGGGCGCTGTCGAAGTGGGTGAGGTCTTTGGCATTCAGAAATCATTTCTGGTGCTGTTCATGATCATTATTGGCGGGTTAGGGTCTATTTTCGGATCCTTTGCGGGCGCTGCGTTTCTGGTGTTGCTGCCCGTGGTGCTGAAAGTTGTTGGCGCCGATTGGCTGGGCTGGCCCACCGATATTGTGGCGCATCTGCAGCTGGTGATTGTCGGCGCGCTGATCATCATGTTCCTGATCCTTGAGCCACACGGTCTGGCGCAGCTTTGGCGCGTGGCGAAAGAGAAACTCAGACTCTGGCCGTTCCCGCACTAAGGGGCAGGCCCAATCAGATAACGGGTGCAAAGCCCGACCCCAACATCGGACCAACCAAGGGAGGAGACACCCGATGAAATTGACACTGGCAACCGCGGCGCTTGGCGCCCTGATGGCCGCAGGACCGGCTCTGGCGGATTTGGTAATCCCTGATCTCAGCTACCGGACTGGGCCCTATGCAGCTGGCGGCATTCCGTTTTCGGACGGGTATAACGACTATTTCACCCTGTTGAACGAACGGGATGGCGGCATTGGCGGCGTGCCGATCCGCGTGGTCGAATGCGAAACCGGCTACAACACCGAAAAAGGGGTTGAGTGCTACGAATCAACCAAGGGCGAAGGCGCGTTGGTGTATCAACCGCTGTCGACGGGCATCACCTATCAGTTGATCCCAAAAGTGACCGCGGACAATATCCCGTTGCACACGATGGGATATGGCCGGACTTCGGCTAAGAATGGCGACGTTTTTAGCCACACGTTCAACTATCCGGCCAACTATTGGGACGGGGCGTCAGGTGCGATTAACTATCTGTTGGAAGAAAACGGTGGCGATCTGAGCGGCAAGAAAATTGCTCTGGTCTACCACAATTCGGCCTACGGCAAGGAGCCGATCCGCACGCTGGAAGAACTGTCCAAGAAGCACGGCTTTGAGCTGGCGGCCCTACCGGTCGATCACCCCGGTCAAGAGCAGAAGTCGCAATGGCTGCAGATCCGCCGCGACCGTCCTGACTATGTCTTGATGTGGGGCTGGGGCGTCATGAACCAGGTTGCGGTACAGGAAGCCGCGAACATCCGCTTCCCGATGGAGAATTTCATCGGTATCTGGTGGTCCGGCTCGGAAAATGACGTTGTGCCTGCGGGTGAGGCCGCGAATGGCTACAAGGCGTTGACCTTCCACAATGTGGGCACGGATTTCCCGGTCTTTGCTGACCTGCAACAATATGTGGTCGATTCTGGCAAGGCTGCCGGTGCAGGCGATCAGGTTGGGACGGTTCTGTATAACCGAGGCCTTTACGCTGCGGTGCTGGCTGCAGAAGCCATTAAGAAAGCACAAGAGCTTTCGGGCAATGCCGAAATCACTCCGGCTGACATGCGTGACGGTATGGAAGCGCTTGAAATGACCGAAGAGAAAATGGCTGAGCTGGGCCTGCCGAACTTTGGTCCGACCTTCTCGGTCTCGTGCAAAAACCACGGCGGCGACGCTCTGGTTGGTGTGACGCAGTGGGACGCGGCGAACAAGACCTGGTCGCTGATTTCTGACTTCAAACCAACAGATGGTGACGTGATCGGTGCGCTTATCGACGAGGATTCCGCAGCTTACGCGTCGGAAAACAACCTCGAGGGGCGCTGCAACTAAAGCGCAACAAAAACAGGGGCGGCGGTGATCTGCCGCCCCAACCCCCAAACAAGGACACGCGGTGATGCTGGAGTTTCTCCGGATAAGAACAGGGATAGTGCTGAGTGCGGTACTTGGGCTTGCTGCGTGCAGCGCGCCCGAGATCGACGGGCCGACCTGCACCGGGCTTGTCCGAGATTTTGTTCCGGCGAAATCCGTTGTCGGGCGCAGCTCAGCGCCGAATGTGGATGCGACTGCGGATCTGTTTGCCCGGGTGTTCGAAGGTCAGGCCGCGCAACGTGCAAACCTTGACCGCGATGGGCGGGGCATTCCCGTCGAAATTCTGGCTATGACCACCGGTGGGCAATATGGTGCCTTCTCATCAGGCGTTCTGACCGGCTGGACAGAAAACGGCAGGCCAGACTTCAACGTCGTGACCGGGGCCAGCGCCGGGGCTTTGATTACCCCTCTGGCATTTGCGGGATCGGCGTTTGACGCGCGCCTGAAATCCAATACCAGGATCAATTTGAACGATGTGCTGTCGCTGCAAATCGTGCCACCGATTCCTTTGGCCAGCTCTGTCTTCAGCACCAAAAAACTGAAACGGCTGGTCGAAAGTGAAATTGACGAACCTCTGCTGGATCGTATCGCCGAGCGGGCCGATCCGGGCCAATCCGGGCAAGAGGTCAACAGCGTGGTGGTCGGCGCGGTCAATCTGAAAACCGGGCGGTTCGACATCATGGATATCGGTCAGTATCTGGCCACCACCCCAGATGATTTCGCGACAAAAGAGGATTGCGTGTCCGAGGCGGTTCTGGCCAGCTCGGCCATTCCGGTTCTGTTCCCGCCTCGCAAGATCAATGGGGGCCTATACGCGGATGCAGGTGTGCGCCAGCATGTGTTTCTGGAAGGCCTGGCTAAAGGTCAGCAAACAGCTACGCAGCGCACAGGCCAACAATTTGACGTTCGGGTAACTTTGCTGGTGAACGGTGACCTGGTTGTCGCGGAAAAGGACCCAGGACCCGGTATCCTCGCGTTGGCAGGCCGGAATTTCCAACTGGTCACCGATCAGGGATTTCGCGAGTCGATCGACCGAACCCTTCGCGTTGTGAAACAGAACCCCTCTTGGACCTTTAAGGCATTGGTTGCGCCTGAACTGCCCGCGCTCAATTGCAAGAACCCCGAACCCCTTTTTGACAAATGTATCACCGGGGCCTTGTTCGAGGCGGGGAAGAACATGACAAGCTCTCAACCCATCCCGTGGCTGACCGCGGCTGAGGTGGAGCGCAAGATCAACGAAATCTACGGGAGTTGACGATGCTGGATGCGGCACAAACCACCGATGTACAGGCCGAAACCCTGTTGGAGGTCAACAATATCGAGGTGATCTACAACCACGTCATTCTTGTGCTGAAGGGCGTCAGCCTGACCGTGCCCAAGGGTGGGATCACCGCCTTGCTGGGCGGCAACGGGGCGGGCAAGACCACGACACTCAAGGCGGTGTCGAACCTGCTGCAGTCCGAACGGGGCGAGGTCACCAAGGGTACGATCACCTATCGCGGCACCAGCGTGCATGAAAGCGATCCGGCCGATCTGGTGGAAAAGGGCGTCATTCAGGTGATGGAAGGCCGCCATTGCTTTGAACACCTGACGGTCGAGGAAAATCTGCTGACCGGGGCCTATACTCGCAAGGATGGCAACGCGGCGATCCAGCAGGATCTTGAACTTGTGTATTCCTATTTCCCGCGTCTCGCCGAACGGCGCCGGTCGCAGGCGGGCTATACCTCGGGCGGGGAACAGCAGATGGTGGCGATGGGTCGGGCTTTGATGTCGCGCCCAGAAACGATCCTGCTGGATGAGCCATCGATGGGTCTTGCGCCGCAGCTGGTCGAAGAGATTTTCGGCATCGTCAAGGATTTGAACGAGAAAGAGGGCGTGTCCTTCCTGTTGGCCGAACAGAACACCAATGTGGCACTGCGGTTTGCACATTACGGATACATTCTGGAATCGGGGCGTGTTGTGATGGACGGCCCGGCGGCCGATCTACGCGAAAACCCGGATGTGAAAGAGTTTTATCTGGGCATGTCCGACGAGGGGCGCAAAAGCTTCCGTGACGTGCGCTCATACCGCCGCCGCAAAAGGTGGCTGTAAGCGGATGGAGGATCTGGTCATGACGAATTACTACGACGCGCTCGAGACCCGTTCAGCCGACGAGCGCGCTGCCGATCAGGCGCAGGCGCTGCGTGTTCAAATTCAGCGGGCGTTGTCCGCGCCAGGTTTTGCGGCGCATCTGGCAGGGGTTGATTGCAATGCTGTTGCCTCGGCCGAGGATCTGGTGAAACTGCCGGTGCTGCGCAAATCTGATCTGGCGCAGGCACAGGCGGCGCGGCCGCCGTTTGGCGGGTTCACGGTCACACCAGCGCGGCATTTTCACCATGTTTTCCAGTCCCCGGGCCCGATTTATGAGCCCGGCAGCACTGACCCCGATTGGTGGCGCATGGGCCGGTTCCTGCATGCGGCAGGCGTAGGACCCGGCGATATCGTCCATAACTGTTTTGGCTATCACCTGACCCCGGCTGGGATGATCTTTGAAAGTGGTGCGCGGGCTGTTGGGGCCGCTGTGCTGCCCGCCGGTACCGGCCAGACCGAGCTGCAGGTCACTGCGGCACGGGATGTGGGGTGTACGTCTTATGCGGGTACTCCGGATTACCTGAAGGTCATTCTGGACAAAGCGGATGAGATGGGCGTGGAGCTGAACTTTTCTTCTGCCGTGGTGGGTGGTGGCGCGCTGTTCCCATCGCTGCGTCAGGACTATGCCGACCGGGGTATTTCCTGTCTGCAATGTTATGCCACCGCCGATCTGGGCAATATCGCCTATGAAAGCCACGCGATGGAGGGAATGATCATCGACGAGCATGTGATTGTCGAAATCGTCACGCCCGGCACAGGCACCCCGGTTGCAACGGGTGAGGTGGGTGAGGTCGTGGTGACCTCGCTAAACCCAGATTATCCGCTGATCCGGTTTGCCACCGGTGATATGTCCGCGATCATGCCCGGACAATCGCCTTGTGGCCGCACCAACCTGCGTATCAAGGGTTGGATGGGACGGGCCGATCAGACCACCAAGATCAAAGGCATGTTCGTGCGTCCTGAACAGGTGGCCGCGCTGGTCGACAAACATTCAGAGATCGTCAAAGCCCGTGTCATCGCCGCGCGACAGGGGGAAATGGACACGATGACCGTTCAGATCGAAAGTCCACGCGACGATGACGTGACCTATGCCAAATCCGTAATTGAGGTGCTGAAACTGAAAGGCGCGATTGAGGTTGTGGCCCCCGGGTCGCTGCCCAAGGACGGGTTGGTGATCGAGGATCAACGCGTTTACGAATAGTCCAACAAAGGGTTCTGCGGCAGTTTGTGCCGTAGAATTGTTCCTCTGCCTACTGGTGTTTCTTAGCATTTTAGTCGATTAAAGGCGAAACCTGCGCCTCTTTGCCTGTAACACCGGAAACATGGCCGAAATCGAATACTCAGAACACGGAACGCGCAATCGGGGCGTGTTTGGCACCCGGCTGGTGGCCGTGGTGGCCTATCTGGTGGCTGCGGCCTGTCTGCTTCCGATGATGGCTGTTGTGCTGGCAGCGGTGACGGGTGGGACGGAAACGATCTCACACCTGCTGGATACGGTTCTGCCCGGCTATGCGCTGACAACGTTGATTTTGGTGGTTCTGGTCGCCATCGGCACCTTGTCCATCGGTGTGGGCGCGGCCTGGCTGGTGACGATGACCCGCTTTCCGGGCGTCCGCTTTCTTGAGATCGCACTGGTCTTGCCACTGGCCTTTCCGGCCTATGTTCTGGCCTATGCCTATACGTTCATTCTGGATCACCCCGGCATCGTTCAAACCACCCTGCGCGAGGTGACCGGCTGGGGCCCGCGCGACTATTGGTTCCCCGAGATTCGCTCGACCGGGGGCGCGGCGGTGATGCTGATCCTGGTTCTGTATCCTTATGTCTATTTGTTGGCCCGCGCCGCCTTTCTACAGCAAAGCTCGACTGCTTTTCTGGCCGCGCGGGCGTTGGGAAAAAGCCCTTGGCTGGCGTTCTGGCATGTGTCCTTGCCAATGGCGCGCCCGGCAATTGCCGGCGGGGTCCTGCTGGCGATCATGGAGACCATCGCCGATTTTGGTACCGTGGCCTATTTCGGTGTCCAGACCTTTGCCACCGGTATCTATACCAGCTGGTTTTCGATCGGAGACCGCGCTGCCGCCGCGCAATTGGCCATGTGTCTGCTGGGTTTCGCGTTGCTGCTGGCAGTGATCGAACGCACTCGGCGGGGCAAGGCAAAATATTACCAGGCAGGTAAAAGCCACGCCCCACTGCCAGCACAGCAGATTAAAGGTTGGTTTGCAGTTGCGGGGTTCACGCTGTGTGCCATTCCGGTGCTATTGGGTTTTTTGCTGCCGGTGTTCATTCTCGTGCAGATGGGTCTTGAATCGGAACAGAACCTGCTGTCGCGGCGCTATATCGGGTTTATCCAGAACTCGTTAACGCTGGCAGGTACGGCCGCCGTCGTCACCGTTTTTGCGGCGATTTGCATAGGGTTCTATCAGCGGTTGCGCCCGGGCAAAGGGTCCGCCACGTCAGGTTATGTCGCGCGGCTGGGGTATGCAGTGCCGGGCGGTGTAATCGCGGTGGGCCTTTTGGTGCCTTTTGCCAGTTTCGACAACGCATTGGATGCTTGGATGCGCGAAACTTTCGATATCTCGACCGGCCTGCTGGTTACCGGGTCAATCTGGTTGCTGATCGCGGCCTATATGGTGCGTTTTCTGGCCGCTGCGCTCAGCGCTTATGAGGGTGGGCAAAGCACGGTGCATGTCAACATGGACGCCGCTGCACGGTCGCTGGGCCAGACCCCGTTGGGAACGCTGAGACGGGTGCATTTGCCAATCCTGACGCCCTCGCTGCTGACGGCGCTGCTGATCGTCTTTGTCGACGTGATGAAAGAGCTTCCCGCCACCTTGATCATGCGGCCCTTCAATTTTGATACGCTGGCGGTACAGGCGTATCGGCTGGCTTCGGATGAGCGGTTGGAGGGTGCCGCCGTGCCCTCGCTGGTGATCCTTGCGGTGGGGCTGTTGCCGGTGATTCTGATCTGCCGTCAGGTCGGGCGGCGCTAGCACAGGGCGAACCAAAAAATCACATCCTGTTGTGCTTGGGCTTGATTCAAACGCAATTTCCGGCAAGGCTTGGGGTATGAACATGCAGCCTCCCAGCCGGTTTTCTGCAAACTCGGCCCAGATGCCCGTCGCGTTTAACCGGCACGAGATGTCCCATATTCTATCCGTCTATGGCAGGATGGTCGCCGCCGGAGAATGGCGCGATTACGGAATTTCCAACCTGCGCGACATGGCGGTGTTTTCCATCTTTCGGCGAACGGCAGAACATCCGATTTACCGGGTCGAGAAACATCCACGTCTGCGGCAAAGGCAGGGGATGTATTCGGTGGTTGGCATGGATGGCCGCATCCTGAAACGCGGCCAGGATTTGCGCACGGTTCTAAGGGTGTTGGAACGCAAGCTGATTCGCTCGGTCGACCTTGATTAGAGCCGTTTGTGGGCGGTCACTGGCCCATCACCCTGTTCCAGAATACGCGTGATAGCCTGATCCATCGGCTCGAACGTCACATCCATGTGATAGGCATTGGCATGCAGCAGCATGTTGTCGCCATAGACCCAAGCGACGTGACCCTTCCAAAACAGCAGATCGCCGCGTTTCGGTTCCGTCCCAGCGGGCAGGGCCTCGCCCAATTCACGCTCTTGATCGCCGCTATCGCCGGGACAAGGCGTGCCGCAGGCCAATAGCCCAGCCTGCACCAGACCCGAGCAATCCAATCCGAACCGGCTGTTGCCGCCCCAAAGATAGGGTGTGCCCAGAAACAGTTCGGCCACGGAAACCGGATCGGTCAGGTGGATGGCGTTGCGCTTGGCATGAACGGCGGGGATGAATCCCAGCTCAGTTTCCAGAAACCGGCCATTTTCCGAAAGAACCTGAACCCTGCTGCCGAAACTTAACGAGACCCGGTCGGGGCTTTTCATATCCGGCTGCGCATAGGCGTGGGTCGCAGGCGCCGTGACCCAATGCGTATCGGGCACCGGTGCCCCCAAATGATCCAGGTTTACCCAGCCCGGGTAACCGTCCTTGTCGGCGGTGATCCGGCCCCAACCCTGTTGCGTTTCAAGGACGGTGACGGTGTCACCGAATAAAAGCTGCCGGTCCCGCGGACCATCCGGGCGGCGCAACAGGTCAGCGACGGGGGTTATGATGCGCTGTTGGGTCATAAGCCCAGAATCTCGGGTAGGGCGGTCAATATGGCGCGGGGGCCTTGACCGAGGCCGCCTTTGCTGCGACCCGGGACCTTGCTGGGCTGCCACGAGTAGATGTCGAAATGCATGTAACGACTATTGCCCACAAACCGACGCAGGAACAGCGCGGCGGTGATCGAGCCTGCAAACCCACCCGGAGGCGCATTGTCCAGATCGGCGATGCCGGGTTCGATCATTGCCTCATAGGGTTCATGGAACGGCATCCGCCAAACCGGATCAGCGGCCTGCCTGCCTGCTTGTGCCAAAGCATCGGCAGCACTGTCGTCATCGGTGTAAAACGGCGCAAGATCGGGGCCAACGGCCACCCGCGCGGCACCCGTCAGCGTGGCCATCGAGATTACCAGATCCGGCTCCCCCTCATCTGCCAGCGTCAGCGCATCGGCCAGTACCAGCCGCCCCTCAGCGTCGGTATTGTTGATCTCAACCGTCAAGCCCTTGCGCGAGGTCAGGATATCGCCGGGGCGAAAGGCGTCTCCGGCCACCGAATTTTCAACCGCTGGGATCAACACCCGCAGTTGCAGCGGAAGGTTCAACGCCATGATCATCCGGGCCAGGCCCAGCACATTGGCCGATCCTCCCATGTCCTTCTTCATCAAGCCCATCGAGTTGCCGGGTTTCAGGTTCAACCCACCGGTATCAAAACACACACCTTTGCCGACCAATGTCAGCTTGGGACCGACACTGCCCCAGTTTATCTCGATCAGCCGGGGGTCCTGCGCGGATGCCCGGCCAACGGCGTGGATCATCGGAAAGTTCTGATCCAACAGCGCCGCGCCGCGGATCACGTCGCACGACGCCTCGAATTCCTGCGCCAGCGCCTCTGCCGCAGCTTGCAATTGATCCGGACCCATATCTGCGGTGGGCGTGTTGACCAAATCGCGGGTCAGGGCCTCGGCTTGGGCCAAAACTTCGATCAACGTGGCGTCGACGCCCTCGGGCGCGATCAGCCGGGCGTTGGCCGGAGATTGCTTGGCATAGCGGTTGAACGCATAGCCGGTCAGCAACCAGCCCAGACATTCGGTCGCTAACACCTCGGATGGGACGCCAGAAGCAATGTGATAGGTGCCTTCTGGCAGGGTTTCGGCCACGGCGGCCAGCGGAAAGCGCTTGCGCACCCGGCCTGTTGCTTTGCCATATCCCCCCAGCGCAAATTCGGGTTTGCCTTCCGGTCCGGGAATCAGCAATGCTTGACCCAGCGCGCCGGTGAACCCGCTGGCCCTGACCCAGTTTGGAATATGGTCTGGCTGATCGCTCAGCCAACCTTCCAGATCGGGTTGTGCGATGACATGCAGCGGAAGCGATGGATCAGAAGAGGAAGCGAAGGACAGGGTCATGGAAATCTCGGCTTGTTCGATTTGCGCCCAGCCTAGCCGCCCACGGCCCGTCCGCAAGCCCCGTCAGACCGAAAGGTCCTGCTGATCCCAGATCACCGTCAACGAGTTTTCACCGACCCGGATCAGCCGCGACAGGGTGGCGCCGGTGGCAACGGCATCCCCTGCATCCACGGACTGCGCCACATCTCCGGCGACGCGGGCCAATGCGACCATGCCGATCTGTTCGGCGATCGCCACCAGCGACCGCGCGCATTTGCGCAACCCGGCCCAATCGCGTTGCCGCCAGAACCGTTCGCAGTTCGACAGGCGCACGGCCAGTTCCTCGACCGTACGGCACAAAACGTCCAATGCGTTCTTGTCGCCCAATTGCCGGTACAATCCATTCAGCCGGTCCTGATCCAGACGAACGGTTTCCTTGTGTTCAAGCGTGAGTATCTTATCCACCACATTCACCCCAATATTTTGTGCCCCCACGGCATGGACCGACTTTGACCGCGAATTCCTTTGCAAAACCTTGCATTCGCGGGGGATAATCGCTCGAATTTTCTGCGAATTCGGGGTAGAGCAGCCCCCAGCGAACAAATCAGGGACTTTCAAATGGATCACGCCAAACCTTTGCCGAACTATTTGGTCAAGCGGTATCACGGCTGGAAAGCCACCACATATTCTGAAAATCAAGTCTGGTATCGCCGTCTGGCCACTGAAGGACAACGTCCACGGGCGATGGTGATTTCATGTTGTGACAGCCGCGTCCATGTCACTTCGATCTTCGGGGCCGATCAGGGTGAGTTCTTTATTCACCGCAACATTGCCAACCTGGTGCCGCCCTATGCACCGGATGGTGATCATCACGGCACCAGTGCGGCGATTGAATATGCGGTCACCGCTCTGAAAGTGGCGCATCTGATCGTGCTGGGCCATTCGCAATGTGGTGGTGTGCAGGGCTGTATCGACATGTGCAAGGGGCAGGCCCCGCAACTGGAAGCCAAAGAAAGCTTTGTGGGCCGCTGGATGGATATCCTCAAACCGAAATACGACCTGGTCGCCGATGTCGAGGACAGCGTTGAACAGGCGCGTCAGTTTGAGCGGCAGGCGGTTGTGGCCTCGCTTGAGAACCTGATGACCTTTCCCTTCGTGTCCTCTGCGGTGCAGGATGGTTCGCTCAGCCTGCATGGGTTGTGGACCGATATCGGCGAAGGCGGGCTGCAAAGCTATGATCCGCAGGAAAAGAAATTCGTCGTCGTCTAAGCGGCGCTGAAATGTTGCGCAAATAGTGGGCGGAGGATCAGGTCTCTGATTCTGCGCCCTTTTTTGGTATAGTGGCCTGATCCAGGTTTGGGTTAGAGGCGCGATATGCGAGTCATCAAACGTATTTTCCTTTTTCTAATCTGTCTTGTTTTGCTATTGATCGGTGTCTCATACCTGCTGCCCGGCAAGGCGATCGTGTCGCGCAGCATCACCATCGATGCCCCGGCCAGCGCCATCTTTCCTTATGTGAATTCCATGCAAGAGACCGAGAAATGGTCTCCCTGGCTGGCGCGGGACCCGGAAACGCAACTGTCCTATAGCGGACCCGAAGCTGGGGTGGGCAATACCCTGAGCTGGAGTTCCGAGCATCCACAAGTCGGCAGCGGCACTCAGGAAATCATCGAAAGTGTTCCGGATCAGACCGTCAGAACCGCGCTGGATTTTGGTCCGATGGGCACGGCATCGGCGTCGTTTGAGCTGGCGCCCGAAGGCGATCAGACTCAGGTAACTTGGGGGCTTGAATCCGATCTTGGGATGAACCCGATGGCACGCTGGATGGGGTTGATGATGGATAAGTGGGTCGGCGGCGATTACGAACAGGGACTGAGCAATCTAAAGGCGCTGGTCGAAGGACAGACCTAAGCCAATAGGTTTTGCGCCGCAGGTTTTGATCTATGCAGCCCGGCGCAACGGTCGGGCAGATTATTCAAATCGAATTCGGGCGAGCTTTCCAAGGTGGTCGGAGCCCATAAAGGGGCGCAACTCAACCGTTCCTGTTGTTCCTTTCGGGAACAACAGGTTGTCGATTGGCAAGGGTATCTGCCAGCTGCCAAGGTTATGAGTGTTCAAGATAGTTCCAAAGCTTTGATTGTCTGCTGCCGCCGCGATCCGCTGAACGCTTTGGCCCCAGGGCACCATATTGAAATCTCCGGCAATCAGAACCGGCCCGTCGAGTTCCTTAATGCGATCAGCAATCACTTGGCTTTGTTTGGATTGGTCGTAAGGAAACGGCCAGTTCAGGTGTACGGATACAACCCAAACCAGACCGCCGCCGGGGGTTTTAACCTGCACCCCGACAAGCCCATACCCTTCCAGGCAAAACTCGGAACCTTCGACAATTGGCAATGTGGTCAGGATGGCGACGTTTTGTTCGGGGCGAAATTCACAGATCGATTTTGCCGGGTAATGTTCGAACATGTTTCTCATGAACTTGCGATTGTGACTGGACACTTCCTGCAAGGTCACGATCTCGGCGTTGGATTCTATTATGTCATCGGCCAAGGGATAGCGTGGCCAGGCCTGGCTCATGAGGTTCTTTTGATACAACGTCAGGCAAGCGTCATTGCAATCACCTGAGGGCGCTGCATAGCTGGTTGCGATTGACCCAATCGCGAGGACGGCAACGGCTATCGCGCTCAAAGCGACGTAGCGCGCGCGCATGCATAGCAAAATCACGGCGCATGGTAAAAGCAGAATACCGGCCAGTGGGCGAAGCAGGGCGAACGAATCCCCAGCTGCAATGACGGGGCCTGTAAAGCCAATAATGACCAGACCCATCAGCATACTTGCGCAGCCTATGATCAGGTTTCGTACAATCCTGTGCTTGGTCAAAACTCGCATGCTCTGCCTCTGTCGCTTTGTGCGGGGCAATGCATGTGGTTTGCTGTGTCACATGTCCCGCTGTCAAAGCGCGTCATTTTGGTGGCAAGCCAGCCTGTCTTTGTCAACAGGCAGAGGTGGAATGCGCCACGTCATCCAACATGGCACATTCGATATGTTTATCAGCCCTTTTTCAGGACTTCGCGACCCAGCAGTTCGGCAATCTGCACAGCGTTGAGCGCCGCGCCCTTGCGCAGGTTGTCGGACACGCACCACAGGTTCAGGCCGTTTTCGATCGTCGAATCCTGACGGATGCGGCTGATGAAGGTGGCAAAATCGCCCGCGCATTCGATCGGCGAGACGTAGCCGCCGGGTTCGCGCTTGTCGATCACCATGATACCCGGTGCCTCGCGCAGGATGTCGCGCGCTTCGTCTTCGTCCAGGAATTCTTCGAACTCGATGTTCACGGCTTCAGAGTGGCCAACGAACACGGGAACGCGGACGCAGGTGGCTGTGACCTTGATCGACGGATCGACGATCTTTTTGGTCTCGACCACCATCTTCCACTCTTCCTTGGTCGAGCCGTCTTCCATGAAGACGTCGATCTGCGGAATGACGTTGAAAGCGATCTGCTTCTGGAACTTGTTTGGCGGAACGTCCGTGGTGGGATTGTAGACCGCTTTGGTCTGATCCCACAGCTCATCCATGCCTTCCTTACCGGCACCCGAAACCGACTGATAGGTCGACACGACAACGCGCTTGATCTTGGCGCGGTCATGCAGCGGCTTCAGCGCGACAACCATCTGCGCGGTCGAGCAGTTGGGGTTGGCGATGATGTTCTTGTTCTTGTAGTCGTGGATCGCCTCGGGGTTACATTCCGGTACGATCAGCGGAATGTCCGGGTCATAGCGATACAGCGACGAGTTATCGATCACCACGCAGCCGGCGGCCGCCGCCTTGGGGGCGTACACTTTGGTCGCCTCGGAACCCACGGCAAAAAGTGCCATGTCCCAGCCGGTGAAGTCGAACGTGTCCAGATCCTTGGTCGTGAGTGTCGTGTCGCCAAAGCTTACTTCGGTGCCCAGCGAACGACGGCTTGCCAACACGGCAAGTTCATCGACGGGGAACTGGCGTTCCGCCAGGATGTTCAGCATTTCGCGGCCCACGTTACCCGTGGCGCCGACGACTACGACGCGATAGCCCATTTCATGTCTCCAAAGTTAAGGACGCGCGTTCATAGCCGCGTTGCAGCAAAGAAAAAAGAGGAATCGCTCCATTATTCCGAGGATGACGGCGATTTGAGGCGTTTCCGGCCTCAGTCTTGCGCTAACAGGGATCGATAGACCTTGACGATCTCTTCTGCCTCGCCTTCGATTCGAAAATTCTGTTCGATATGCTGGCGGGCGGCGGTTCCGGCGGCGGCCATTTTGCCTGGGCCGCTCAGCATGTCGTGCAATGCCTCGGTCAGCGCATCAACGTTGTCTTTTTTCACCAAACGACCGGTTACACCGTCCTGAATCTGTGCGCTAAAGGCACCGACACCGTGGCAGGCAATGGCTGGAACACCCGATGCCATCGCCTCAAGCGGTGTCAGGCCGAACCCTTCATGGCGGGCAGGGGCGACGAACAAATCCAGCGCGCGATAGGTTTCGACGATCTCCTCCCACGGGCGTTCGCCCAGAAACCGGACACGGTCGGCCAGCCCGGCCTGTTTCAGCTTGGTTTCCTGTTCATGCTGGAAGGCTTCGAATTCTTTCGTGGCATTGCCGGTAAAGACAATTTTGGCATCGGGAAAGGATGGCAGCACCTTGATCGCTGCATCAACCAACAGATCGACGCCTTTTTGGGGTCGAATACGCCCGAAACACCCTATCAACGTCCCGGTTGGCAATCCAAGCTTGGCGCGCAGTGCTTCCTTATCCTCGGCCGGGTGGAAGATCTGCGTATCAACGCCATGCATGATCACCTTCGACGGGTGTTGCAGGAATGAGGCCGCCTGTGGTGTGGTGGCAATCAACGTATCCATTTTCGAGATCAGTTTTTTGGTAAATCTCGAATGATCGCGCTGTGCGGCCGACGTGAACAGCATTTTATAGTTGCGGCGGAATACGGACCTTAGGAACAGCCCCATCAGCATTTCGGTGTTGCGACGCGCATGCCAAACGATGGGCGCACGATTGGGCAAAAACAGAGTCTTCCAAAGGGGAATATGCGGAATATTTTCTGGCAACCCTGGGCCCGTGGCGCGGATGTTGATCATCTTTGCCTGGATGGGCAGCAGCCGGATAACAGTTGTGGTCACTCCCGAAAGACTATGTTTCAGGTTCGGCGCCAGAACTTCGATATCCTGCATTGAGCTCTCCATACCCGATGATCCGAGGCGGGATCAGTCTATGCTGTCGCGGCTGAATAGATAAATCACGCACCCGATGGCAAGCGCGACTGCGAAAAAGCCGAATATCGCTGTGTAGGGTGCGGTCGGGCTTATGTCCACCGTGGCCGCGTGAATGCGTCCGGTGATAAATTGGGCCAGCCCCACACCTCCGATGCCAAAGAGGTTCAGCAAGGTCATGCCGCGCCCAACCAGATGCGGTGCAACGAAAGCGCGGCCATGCGCCATGATCACCGGAAAGCTGGCCCCCATGAACCCAATCACCGCCATCAGAACCACTGATACCCAGACGGCGTTGTCGATCCACAGACACAACAGCACCAGCGCCACGGTGCCCAACGCATTGCCGCCGAAAATCACCCATTTCCGCGTGCCTAGCATCCGGTCAAGCGGCCCGTAGGCAAAGGTGCCTGCAATCATCGCCGCGCCCATGATCAGAGTCGCCGTCCCGATCTGAGTGGTGTTTAGGTTGAATATATCGCTTAGGTACGGTCCGGCCCACAACCCTCGTGTGGCGCCCGAGGGTGCATAGGCGACCAGCATCAAAGGCAGGATCGCCCAAAGCGCGGGTTCCTTCAGCAGATCCAGCACGGACCCCCTGTGTTCGATCTCGACCCGTTTTGGGTCATGCACGGTGAACCAGATACCCAGTGCGATAGCCCCCGAAAACAGCGCCAACACCCACATCGTTGCGCGCCATCCAACCAGTTCGACCGCCAGCGCAGTGGGGTATGAGGCCACCAGATTGCCGACCGATCCAACCCCCAACATCACGGCGGCCAATGTCGCAAAGCGGGCGGGCGGGTATTCCCGCGCGAAGATATAATAAGATGCCATCAAAACAGGCGAGCATCCGACCCCGATCAATCCCATGGCGATGGCGATGTGAAACGGCGTGTGGGCCACGGCAAACAGGGCTGCGCCACCTGCGCCGCCGACCAGCAAAAGAACGGCCGAGGTCAGGCGCGGCCCGACCTGGTCCAGAGCCCATCCCACCGGCAATTGCATCGCGGCAAAGATCAGAAACCAAAGACCCGAGGCAAAGGCCAGATCCTCGGGTGTGGCGCCGATATCGCGGCCCAGATCAACGCTGAGAACCGCCAGAAAGGCGCGAAAGAACTGGCTGAGCACATAGCCCAGGCACAAGACTACCAGACCTGCCTTCATTTTTCGTCCCTTCTACCCCCGCCTGCGCGGAAATGCTTCGCACGTCACGATGCGCCACACAAGCGCGTGTGCTATACTGTTTTCACCGGACAGCGTTCACATTCGGTCTATCTAACTATTTACCCATCACCCCGAGGTGCAGATGAAAGACGCCCAGGCCGCCTTTTATGACAGCCTTCCCCTGCAGCGGGACTTTACTCGACTGGCTCAGCCTGCGCGGTTTACCGCTGTGCCGGATGATTGGGCGCTGGGCGTGGCCGATATCGTTGATTCCACCGGTGAGATTGCCAAAGGGCGTTATAAAACCGTCAATATGGTCGGCGCGGCTGTGATCTCGGGCATGATCAACGGGTTGAAGGGGCAGGAGTTTCCCTATGTCTTCGGTGGCGACGGGGCCGGATTTGCCATACCCGCCAGCGCGGTTGACACGGGCCGAACGGTCCTGGCCCAGCTTCGGCGCTGGGCGGACGAGGAGTTTGGGATTACTCTGCGCGGGGCCTTGGTGCCTGTGTCCGAAATCCGCATGGCGGGCAAAGACCTCCGTGTGGCACGCTATGCGCCGTCAGACGGGGTGGATTACGCCATGTTCTCGGGGGGCGGGCTGGCCTGGGCTGAGGCGCAGATGAAAGAAGGCCAGTTCGAAGTGCCGCCCGCCGACCCCGGCGCGCAGCCCGACCTTACCGGCCTGTCCTGTCGCTGGTCCAATAGCAGGGCGCGGCATGGAATGATCGTCTCGGTCGTGGTGCAGCCGACTTCCAAAGCCACCGAAAGCGATTTTGCCGATCTGTCTCAATCCGTCCTATCCGCGGCCGATCGGTTAGAGCGCGCAGGCCACCCCGTGCCAGAAAACGGCCCACCAATCAGTTGGCCACCCCCCGATGTCGCGCTTGATGCGCGTGTGTCACGGGCCGGGCGCAACCTGTTTGCGCAGAAACTCAAACTTTTGGGGCAAAACCTGCTGATTGCGCTGCTGTTCAAGACCGGCAAGCGATTGGGTCAGTTCGACCCCGAGCATTACAAACACATGGTCAGTCGCAATGCCGATTTCCGCAAATTCGATGATGGGTTGAAAATGACGCTGGATTGCGATCCGGCCACCTTATCGCAGATCCGCGTGATGCTGGAACAAGCGCGCGGGCAGGGCAAGGTCCGCTATGGTCTGCACGTGCAGGATGAGGCTATGATGACCTGTTTCGTGCCCTCGGCCACGCGCGATGATCATGTGCATTTCGTCGATGGAGCTTCGGGTGGTTACGCGCAGGCCGCGGCAGGGATGCAGGGCTAAGGCGTCACTTCGCTCTCCACTTGGCCGCTAAGGCCCGCGCCGCCTGCGCCAATAGCATCACATCGATTCCCACTGCCAGAAACTGCGCGCCCATATCCATATAGGTCTGATTTGCCTGATCATTGGTGCCCAGAATGCCAGGTGCCTTGCCGGCGGCTTTGATACGGGTGATGGCGTCGGCGATGGTGGCCTGCACCTCGGGCGCGGCGCTATTGCCTTGATAGCCCATGTCGGTGGACAGGTCCGCCGGGCCGATGAACACACCATCAATACCGTCAACCGTCAGAATATCGTCCAGTGCTGCCATCCCGGCGCGGTTTTCCACCTGAACCAGCAGGCAAATCTGCGCATCTGCCGTTTGAATGTAATCCGTGACGGACCCATAGCCAGTCGCCCGTGCGGCCCCTGCACCGACACCGCGTAGGCCCATGGGCGGATAACGACAGGCGCGGACCAATTCCTGTGCCTGTTCGGCGCTTTCTACAATCGGTACCAGAATGGTTTGCGCCCCCACATCCAGCACCATCTTGATCTTCGCCGTTTCCCCCACGGGCACGCGTACCACCGGATGCGAGGGGCTGGCGGCCAGCGCCATAAGCTGATCGCGTATCGAACGGATGTCATTCGGCGCATGTTCACCGTCGATCACCAGCCAGTCGAATCCGGCGGTGCCCATGATCTCGGTTGCGATGGGTTCGGCAAAACTGCTCCAGCAACCGATTTGGCGATCTCCGTTGATCAGAGCCTGTTTGAAAGTATTTTTTGGTGCAGACATGGTGGAACCCTTAGGTTAGTGAGCGTGCGATTTCGGTGATGACATCATAGGCCATTCGCACGTCATCTTGCGTGGTTTCGAACTGACCCGCCTGAAAACGGATCGTCATATCACCATCAACACGGGTTTGGGTCAGGTAAATGCGGCCATCATCGTTGATGGCATTAACCAGCCGCAGGTTCAGCGCGTCCAGATCGGGGTGCCCTTCAGGCGCATAGCGGAAGGTCCACAACGACCACATCGGTTGCGTGGTGATCTGGAAATCCGGCTCGGCCGCCAACTTGTCATGCAGGTCGACGGACCAGTTCACATGATTGCGCAGCCGTTCACGCAACCCCTCAAGCCCATAGGCGCGTATAACGAACCACAGTTTCAGCGCACGGAACCGACGGCCCAGAGGCACCGACCATTCCGAGTAGTTGATGATCCCGTCCTTACCATGTGTCTTCAGGAATTCCGGGCTAATTGCCAACGTCTGCACCAGGTCATCCGGGTTTTTCAGGAAATGCGCACAGCAATCGAATTGCACACCAAGCCATTTATGCGGGTTGAAGACGATGCTATCGGCCTGATCCACGCCGGGCCAATAGTGGCGATATTCCGGGCAGATCATCGCCGACCCGGCCCAGGCCGCATCCACATGCGTATAAAGCCCGTATTTCTGCGCCACCTTCAAGCATTCGTCGATCGGATCGGTGGCCCCAGTTCCGGTGCCACCAACACACATAATGACACCGGCGGGCTGAAAACCAGAGTCTAAATCGGCCTGAATTGCCCTATCTAGTGCCGCAGGATCCATCCCGCGCCAATCTCCCTTGATCGGAACACGTACCAGATTATCCTGCCCAATCCCCGCAACCCAGATGGCGCGGTCCACCGATGTATGGACCTCGGCCGAGCAATAGACACGAAGCGGTTTCTGACCGAACAACCCCTGACGATTGCCCTGCCAGTTCAACACTTTTTCCCGCATAGTCAGCACAGCGGCCAGCGTTGCCGACGAAGCAGAATCCTGGATGACACCAGCAAACTCTTCGGGCAGGTCCAGCGCCTGTCGCAGCCAGTCCATCATCCGCGTTTCCAACTCGGTTGCGGCGGGCGAGGTCTGCCACAGCATGCATTGTGGCGCGATTGCGCTGGCCAGAAACTCGGCCAGAACCGAAGGGGCCGAGGCGTTCGAGTTGAAATAGGCAAAGAACCGGGGGTGCTGCCAATGGGTAATGCCGGGCATCACGATATCTTCGAAATCGCGAAAAATGTCCTCGATCGCCTGCGCCTGTTCCGGCGGATGGGCGGGCAGGGCGTTGAACACTTCTCCGGGCTCGGTCTGGGAGCGCACCGGTTTGTCCCCCACGGTCAGGTGATAATCCTGTGCCCATTCGGATATTTTCTTGCCCCAGTCTGAGAATTCATCCCATTTCATCGCTATCCTCAGCATTGTTTGGTGGGGGTTACCCCCAGGCTGGTTTTGTCTTGCTGATAGTGATGGACAACGCGGGCAGAAGGTCAACGATCTTTCGATCCTTCACTTCATCACAAAATGACAACTCTGTGAAAATATCCCATCGCATAGAGTCTATTTATAGCCAAATAGGTAAGAACAGCCGAAAAAACCCTTTGTCCCGTTGCAGTGTCGGCGGAATTCGGCAAGAATTTCGTATGACCAATGATGTACCATTGACGTCACGTTCATTGCCCATTGCGTTGCTGCGGGCGCGGGAACGGGTCATGGGACCCATTCGCAAGATGCTGGTGGATGTTGGTGTGACCGAACAGCAATGGCGCGTGCTGCGTGTCCTGAACGAGGAAGGCCCGCAAGAGCCGACTCATATTGCGGACCGTGCTTGCCTGTTGTTGCCCAGCCTCACTCGCATTCTGCAAAAGCTTGAGGTCAAAGGCCTGATCCTGCGGAGCGCGCACCCTTGTGACAAGCGCCGCCAGATCGTCGACATCACAGCCAAAGGAAAGCAGATTATCCAAGACAATATTCAGATAACCATCCATCTGGCCGAGGATCTGCGCACCAAACTTGGGCCCGACCGGCATGAGGCCCTGTTGGACCTGCTGAACGAATTGCGCGAACTGGAAACGTGACACCCCAAATACGAACCCCGCCAGAGACAGGTGCTATCTCTGACGGGGCGGCCAGACGTGTACTGGATTATATGCCTGGCCCGAGGCCGGTTGCACCGGATAGTTCCCGACGGTCCGGCCCGCAATTCAGAGAACGCGCCAATCAAAAAAGTAACCGGCTTTTTGCTCCAAAGACATTGGGGGTAA
The DNA here is from genome assembly GCF_056539465.1 of Ruegeria sp. BB1. Lineage (NCBI taxonomy): Bacteria > Pseudomonadati > Pseudomonadota > Alphaproteobacteria > Rhodobacterales > Roseobacteraceae > Ruegeria > Ruegeria sp. BB1. The sequence continues at coordinate 193,210 of NZ_JBQFVB010000003.1, read as the reverse complement.
CGCCTTTGACCATAGTTCTCTGAAATATTCGCACCCGATAATGCCGCGTGATGCGGGACCCTATGGGGTGTCTGGACGTCGTGGCGGGTGCTTGGGTCCCCGCCATATCTGTGAGTGGCGGTCAGAGCGCGCGGCACCCCGATTTGCCAGCGCTCGTCACCCAGCCATCTTTCAACTTAGAGCTGTTTGAGCGTTTTCCAAGCCCGTCGACCAGATTGTGAACAGCTGTCGGCCAGGGCTTGCCGATTGGCAGGTAAAATTGCAGTGAATTCAGCCGATGTCGCGAGAAGTGGCGACTTGTTCCCGCGGTTCACCGCATTAAGATGCGCGCTGGCTGATAGATTAGGGGGGCTCCCATGCCAGACAATTTGTTTTCTCTTCCCGATCCGGTTGTGATTCCGATGCGGGGGCAGGATGCGGCCTATCCGGTGGGGCGAATTTTCTGTGTGGGCCGTAACTATGCCGCTCATGCCGCCGAAATGGGGCACGAGGTCGACCGCGAAGCCCCCTTTTATTTCACCAAATCAGCTCCAAACGCAGTTCTGACCGGTGCGTCTGTGCCATACCCTCCGGGGACCGAGAATTTTCATTACGAGATGGAGCTGGCTGTAGCCATCGGCAAGCCCGTTTTCCGCGCCACCAGTGCGCAGGCCTGGGACGCCGTCTATGCCTATGGCTGTGCCCTAGACATGACCCGTAGGGATCTGCAAATCCGAGAGCGCAACAAACAGCGACCCTGGGATCTGGGTAAGGACCTTGAGGCCGGGGCAGTGTTTGCGCCCCTGACCTCGGCTGCGGACTGGTCACCGCAAGACAACACACGCATTCATCTAAGCGTGAACGGCGACATTCGTCAGGATGCCACGCTGAGCGAACTGATCTGGAAGATCGACGAAATCATCAGCCATTTGTCCGGATATTACCATCTGCGTCCAGGTGACCTGATCCTGACGGGCACACCCGCCGGTGTTGGCCCAGTGCAGGCTGGGGATGTGATCGAAGGGGGGATTGACGGGTTGCAGCCGATCCAATTGACGCTGACGGATTCAGAATAGACCCTATTTAGGGTCTTTCAGCCAATCGGTTGCGAATTCAACACCGTCCAATCCAGCAAACCGGCGGACGCGGTCCATCTCGGCCTCCAGCCTGCGTGTCCGTGCGTCGGACCAGCGCACGGATCGCTCTGGCCATAACGCGTTGATCTGCAGAATGCCACTGTCGCGCTGGGCTTTCATATCGATCCGGCCAATCAATCGGTCCCCTTCCAGCAGCGGAAACACGTAATAGCCATAGGTCCGTTTGGCGGCGGGAACGAAGACCTCAATCCGATAATGGAACCCGAACAGACGTTCCGCGCGGTTGCGGTCGCGCAGCATCGGGTCAAAGGGGCTAAGCACGCGAATGCGGCTGGACGGCGAAGGCGGGTTTTTCTCGGCCAAATCCGGGCGCGCGAGCAGTTTGCGGATTCTTCCATCGGCACAGGTGACTTCAATCTCCTCCAGAATGCCCTGTGTTAGACCCTTATTACACCAGTTCTTGGCCTCGCTAACACTGACCGTATCCCAGAATGCCGCCAGCTCTCCGGGTGTTGCAAATCCCAGCCGGTCCAACGCTGCTTTGCACAACCAATCCACGGTTTCCTCGGCGTTGCAGGGCATGTTGCCAGGACACAGATGCGTCTCGATGACCCGTTCGGTCAGATCGTATTGCTTTTGAAATCCGTTGCGGCCAACCACGGTCAGCGCGCCCGACCGCCACAGGAACTCAAGCGCCGTTTTCGATGGGTGCCAATCCCACCAACCGCCCGAGCCCTTTTTCTCGTCCTTGCCCACATCCGAGGACGAGACCGGGCCATGATCGCGGATATGTTGCAGGACAGAGGCAAACTGCTGCTCAAACCCATCCCGGCGCCAATTTTTCCACCGGGATTTCAACAATACCTCATCACGTTGAAATCGCAGATGCCAATGGGGGTAAAACTCTATCGGGATGACAGCAGCGTCATGAGTCCAGTGTTCAAACAGCGCCTTGTCACGTTCGTAAAGCTGTTTGAGGTTTTTGGCGCGATAGGATGGCCTGCGCGAATACAGGATCATGTCATGGGCGCGCGCCACGGTATTGATACTGTCCAGCTGAACAAAGCCCAGTCGGTGGATCAAATCCAATAAATCCGCACCTTTGGCCCCGCCCGAAGGCGGTTCGGCCAGCGCATGGTGATCCATAAACAACGCGCGGGCCGTTTTGTTGTCCAGCCGCCGCGGCGCCACGGTTTTAGCGCCGCTTCAGGGTGTCGCCGTAGCTGATCTTGGGGGTCAGTGTCAGACGCGTGTCGACCTCGGTATTCGGATCGGCCAATTGTGTGGCGATAATCTCGGCCGCCTTGCGCCCGATCTCAAGACGGCAGGCATCCATCGTGGCAAGCTTGCGTGGTAACCCCTGCAGCAGTTCCACATTGTTGAACCCGGCCAGACCGATCTGTCCCGGTATGTCGATGCCCTGTTCCAGCAGGTACAGCAATCCACCAGCACCGATCATATCATTGGAATAATACAGGAAATCCAGATCTGGTGAACGATCCAGCATGGCCTGCGTCATCTCGCGCCCCTTGGCCAGGGCCGAGCCGCCGGAGTAGAACTCGCGATCTTCGATCTCGATCCCGTTCTTGCCCAGCACTTCGGTAAAACCTTCAAAGCGTTTCCGCGCGCGGTGGTCCAACGGCATCTTGGTGCCCATGAAACCGATATGTTGATAACCCGCTTTCAGGATCGCAGCAGCCATTTCACGCCCGGCACGGCGGTGTGAGATGCCGACCATCGCGTCCACTGGTTTGCCGTCCGTATCCATGATCTCGACCACCGGAATTCCGGCTGAATCCAGCATTGCGCGGGCTGCTTCGGTATGTTCCAGTCCCGCGATGATCACACCCGACGGCCGCCACGAGAGCATCTCGTAAAGGACTTTTTCTTCTTTCTCGGGCAGGTAATCGGTGACGCCGACAACGGGCTGCAATTCAGTGTCTTCCAACACCTGATTGATACCGGTCAGAACCTCGGGAAAGACCATATTGGACAGCGACGGGATAATCACCGCAACCAGATTTACGCGGCTGGAAGCCAGCGCGCCTGCAATCTTGTTAGGAACGTATCCCAACTCTTTCGCGGCAGCCAAAACGCGGGTGCGGGTAGCATCGGACACGTCGCCCCGGTTCCTCAGGACCCGACTGACCGTCATTTCGGACACCCCTGACGCTTCGGATACATCACGAAGGGTAAGCGGACGTTTTGTTTCTGTGGTCACGGAGGGCACCTGCACTGTTGTTTTGCCCGATGGTAGCGTGAACGGGACTTGATTTACAACTGTTGTGCAAAGGTCATGACAACCTGAAAAAACCGGGTTACAGAGAGCCTTGCGCGGCCCCGTGGCTCAACTGGATAGAGCAGCCCCCTCCTAAGGGGCAGGTTGCAGGTTCGAATCCTGCCGGGGTCGCCAAGTTTGCTGAAACACAGCTATAGGCGGCCGGGCGGTCAGGTAGTGTACGACGACATTCAAGAATAGGCGTCAGCGGTTTGATCGGTCAGCTTGCCCGATGCCAGCGCTGCCAGTGCAACCATCGCGGCTGCGGTGCCCAGGACCAGGGAAAGACCTCCGATTTGATAGGTCAGCCCGGACAGGACGGTGCCTACAAGACGGCCCGTTGCATTGGCCATGTAGTAAAATCCGACATCCATCGTCACCCGTTCCGATTTTGTGAAGGCCAGGATCAAGTAGGAATGCAGCGATGAGTTGACTGCGAACACCGCGCCGAACAGCAGCAGGCCCAGAACCAGCGTGACGGTTAACCATGTTTCGGGGCCTGAAGAGAACAGCACCACAATCGTCAATGCGGCGGGTACGCAAAACAAAGCTGCGGCCCAGCTGCGGGCGGAGCGGATCAGGTCTGCTTCGCTGCGTTCACTGGCGCGCAGAATCTTGGGCGCGCTGGCTTGAACAGCGCCGTAAAGGATAACCCAGACTGCCATGAAAGAGCCGATCATGAAAAAGGCAGCGCGGTTTCCTTCTTGGGTGCCGTCGGACAGCACGGCGTAGAAATAGATCGGGATGCCGACCACGAACCACACGTCTCGGGCGCCAAAAAGAAAGACACGCGCCGCCGAAAGCCAGTTCACATTGGCGGATTTCGAGAACACCTCGGAGAATTTTGCCCCTTTGCGGCCCATGGGCAGACCTGCGGGCATGAACAGTATTACTCCAATCAATATCAGTGCCAGAACTGCGGCCATAATCAGGATCGCCATCATGAATCCCGAGGTGGCCAACATCACCGCACCCAGCAGAAAGCCCAGCCCTTTCACCGCATTCTTGGATCCGGTCAGCACCGCTACCCAACGAAAAAGCCCGCCCCCCTCGGTGGGTGCCAGCAGTTTCACAGAAGATTTCGAGGACATCTTGGCCAGGTCCTTGGCCACGCCGCTGGCCCCTTGCACCATCATCACAAAGGTCACCGATGCTGCGATGGTCCAATTCGGGTCCAGTTGCGTCATCGCCAGTAAGGCCAGAACCTGAAGTCCCAGACCGGCATAAAGCGTCGAGGCCAACCCGAACCGCGCCGCGATCCAGCCCGCCGTCAGATTGGTCACGATCCCTGCGACCTCATACAAAACAAACAGATAGGCCAGCTGCACCGGAGAAAAGCCCAGCGAATGAAAATGCAACAGCACCAACATGCGCAACGCACCGTCGGTCAGCATAAACGCCCAATAGGCGGCTGTGACCGCGATATAGGCTGACAGACCCTCGGGCCGTTGGGTCACAGCCCCGACCCAACCATAAGGGCAACGTCCACCAGGCGGTGCGCATAACCCATTTCATTGTCGTACCAGGCATAGATCTTTACCTGCGTTCCGTTCACCACCATGGTCGAAGGCGCATCCACGATCGAAGAGCGTGTATCATTGGTGTAGTCGGTCGACACCAAAGGCCGCGTTTCATAACCCAGAATACCTTTCAAGTCCCCTTCGGCAGCGGCTTTGAACAGGGCGTTGACCTCTTCAGCAGTTGTTTCCCGCTCGACTTCGAATACGCAATCGGTCAGCGAGGCGTTCAGCAACGGCACACGCACTGCATGGCCGTTCAGCCGCCCCGTGAGTTCGGGGTAGATCAGCGTGATTGCGGTGGCCGATCCGGTGGTGGTCGGGATCAGAGAATTCAACGCCGAGCGTGCGCGGCGCAGGTCCTTGGCCGGTCGATCCACAATGGTTTGCGTGTTGGTCACGTCGTGGATTGTGGTCATCGATCCGTGTCGAATGCCCAGGTTATCATGGATCACCTTGACCACAGGCGCCAGGCAGTTGGTGGTGCATGAGGCCGCAGTGATGATTAGGTGCTTGTTCGGGTCATAGGTGGCATCGTTGACGCCCATGACGATATTGGCAGTCGGTCCCTCCTTGACCGGAGCCGAGACGACAACCTTTTTCACGCCAGCCTCGAAATATGGGGCCAGCTTGGCCTCGGTCTTGAATACGCCTGTACAATCGATCACCACATCGACACCGTCCAGTGGAAGGGCATTCAGGTCCTTGGTGCCAATAAAAGGCAGGCGGGTGCCATTGATCGTGACACTCTCTGCGTCATGCTCGAAATTGGCATCCCAGCGGCCATGCACGGTGTCAAACTCCAGCAGATGCGCGTGCATTTCGGGGTCACCCACCGCATCATTGATCCAGGCGATCTTGGCACCTTTTTCCAGCAATGGCTTCAGCGCCAGCTTTCCCATCCGGCCCAGACCGTTCAGTGCGTAAGTTGTCATTGTTCTTCCTCGACGGGCGTTCTGCCGATGTCATCGACAGCAGATTGCAATGCGATCCGGTCAAGACTTTCGACCGGCAAAGAGGTGAAGGCTTCGATCCGGCGCTTGAGCGCGCCATAGGTGTTCTGGAAGGCCAGGCTTTTCTCGGCATCCGTACCGGTGGCCTTGACCGGATCGATCATACCCCAGTGGCCGCTAATCGGCTGACCTTCCCAGGCGGGGCATTCTTCGTTTGCGGCCTTGTTGCAGACAGTAAAAACGAAATCCAACTCGGGCGCGTCGGGGCCCGAGAATTCAGATATGCTTTTGGACCGTAGACCCGAGGTGTCATGACCCTTGTCCTCAAGCACTTGCATGGCCATCGGATTCAGCTCGGAAAACGATTTTGTGCCAGCTGAGTAGACGTTGAACCGGTTCCCTGCGATGTCTCGCAGCAGGGTCTCGGCAAAAATGGAACGTGCCGAGTTGCCTACGCAGATAAACAACACGTTGAATTTGCGGCCCGTCATTGCGCCGTTTCCTTGCTCGGATGGCATGCAGATATCAGGGCGGCCACGGCAGCAATCGTTCAGCAGGAAGCCCAGCATGTTCTGCACGTTCTTCATTTCAACCGAATAAAGCAGGGAAGTCCCCGACCGTTTCTGCGTCACCAACCCGGATCGTTGCAATGCGTTCAGATAGTTCGACAGAGTGCTGGGTTTGATACCCAGCTCTGTCGCCAATTCACCCGCCGGAACGGTGTCAGGAAAGCGTCGCATCAATATGCGAAACACCGAAATACGTTGCGGGTGGCCAAGGACAGCGAGCTGGTTTGTTATTTGTTTTACCATAATTCATGAAATATCGAAATAATACACAAACAACAATCCCTAACCTGGGCCGTTACAAAAAATTCACATTCGTTGTCACTGAATGTTCGCGTTGGGGTCGAGCGGTCAACAGCACAGCTTGCCCAAACGCGTGGAAAAAGCACGAGGAAACCAAAAAGAAGTAGGCTTGCGCGTACCACCCCGACCGTTTAAACGAACCCTCGCTTGCCTCAATAGCTCAGCTGGTAGAGCAGGTCCTTCGTAAGGACAAGGTCGGGGGTTCGAGTCCCTCTTGAGGCACCACATGCATTCCCGAATCGTGTTCCGGTAACCGCTTAGGCGCGTTTTTCGCCTATTGTTGTGACGCCCAGAACCGACAGAACCTTGGCTTCGATCTGTTCGGCATTCATGCCCGCAACGGCATACATGTCCGCTGGGCTGGCCTGATCGATGAAGATATCCGGCAGCACCATCGAGCGGTATTTCAGCCCGTGATCGAACACACCCTCATCCGCCAATAGCTGTGCCACGTGGCTGCCAAATCCGCCAACGGCACCTTCTTCGATGGTGATCAGAGCCTCGTGGTTAGCGGCCAGATCAAGGATCAGATCACGGTCCAGCGGTTTGGCGAAACGGGCGTCGGCGATGGTGGGTGTGATCCCGCGGGCTGAAAGGGCCTCGGCGGCCTTCTGCACCTCGGCCAAGCGGGTGCCAAAGGACAAAAGCGCCACGCGCGCACCTTTTTGGATCATGCGGCCTTTGCCGATCTCAAGCACCTCGCCTCCTTCAGGCAGGTCGACGCCCACACCCTCGCCGCGCGGATAGCGGAACGCAATGGGACCGTCATCATGGGCCGCCGCCGTGGCCACCATGTGCATCAGTTCGGCCTCATCCGCAGCGGCCATGACGGTCATGCCGGGCAGGTTGGCAAGATAGGCAATATCGAAGGATCCCGCATGGGTTGCGCCATCAGCACCCACCAGCCCTGCACGGTCGATGGCAAAACGCACCGGCAGGCGCTGAATGGCCACGTCATGCACCACCTGATCATAGCCGCGCTGCAAAAAGGTCGAATACATCGCGCAGAACGGTTTCATACCGCCAGCCGCCAGCGCCGCCGCGAAGGTCACGCCGTGCTGTTCCGCAATTGCGACGTCGAAACAGCGCGACGGGTAGCGTTCGGCAAACAGGTTCAACCCGGTGCCGTCCGGCATTGCGGCCGTGACAGCCACGATCTTGTCATCGCGCCCCGCCTCATCAACCAGCGCTTTGCCAAAGACCGACGTATATGACGGCGCGTTGGACGGGGCCTTTTTCTGCTCGCCCGTGACCACGTCAAATTTCGCGGTGGCGTGGCCTTTGTCGCGGGCCTGCTCGGCGGGCGCGTAGCCTTTGCCCTTTTTTGTCAGCACATGGATCAGGATCGGACCGGTTGCCCGTGCTTTGACCGTGCGCAAAACCGGCAGCAACTGATCCATGTCGTGACCGTCGAGTGGCCCGATATAGGAAAAGCCAAGCTCTTCGAACAGCGTGCCGCCCACCGCCATGCCTTTCAGCATTTCCTTAGCCCGTTTCGCACCTTCTCGGAACGGTTCAGGCAGAAGCGAGACCGCACCCTTGGCAGCAGCTTTCAATTCGTGGAACGGGGCTTCGGTGTAAATTCGCGACAGATAGTTGGACAGTGCACCGACGGGCGGGGCGATGCTCATCTCATTGTCATTAAGGATGACGATCAGGCGTTTGCCCAGATGACCGGCGTTGTTCATCGCCTCAAAGGCCATACCCGCCGACATCGACCCATCGCCGATCACGGCAATTGCGTCACCCAGCCCTTCGGGCGTGACGCCTCCCAGATCGCGAGCCACGGAAAACCCAAGTGCGGCGCTGATCGAGGTTGAGCTATGCGCCGCCCCAAACGGATCATACGGGCTTTCGCTGCGCTTGGTGAACCCGCTCAGCCCGTCCTTCATGCGCAGGGTTCGGATACGGTCGCGCCGCTCGGTCAAGATCTTATGCGGATAACACTGATGCCCCACATCCCAAATGATCTTGTCGCGGGGCGTGTCGAACACCGCATGTAAAGCAGTGGTCAGCTCGACTACACCTAGGCCCGCGCCCAAGTGCCCACCTGTGACGGACACGGCCGAGATCGTTTCGGTTCGCAATTCCTGTGCCACCTGATGCAGTTGCGCATCCGAGAACTGCTTGAGATCCGCAGGGCGGCTCACAAGGTCCAGCAAAGGCGTTTTCGGGCGGTCAGACATTTGGCGTTCCTGGCTTAGCTGTCCCGGGCAATAACGAAGCGGGCGGCGTCCTTCAAGGTTTCTGCCGATGCGCCATAGCCGTCCAGTGCGGCGCAGCCTTGATCCACCAGTTCCGCCGCACGGGCTTTGGCTGCTTCCAGACCCAACAGTGAAACAAATGTGGCCTTGCCAGCCTGGGCATCCTTTTGCAGGCGTTTTCCAGCCTTTTCGGCATCACCCTCGACATCCAGAATGTCGTCCGCGATCTGAAAAGCAAGCCCCAGTGCCCGTGCATATTGGCGCAACGGCCCGGGGTCGGCCTGCGCCAATCGTGCGCCTGCACATGCGGACCATTCAATAAGGGCACCGGTCTTACCCGCTTGAAGGCGCGTGATTTCGTCCAGGGTCAGCGGTGCTGTAGCCGTTTCCGCCGCGATATCCAGCGCCTGACCCAGCACCATACCTTGCGCTCCGCTGGCCTTGGCAAGGGTCAGGGCCAATTCTGCCCGAACCTCGGCCGTGCCGACCTCGGGACGGGTGCAGACTTCGAAGGCCAGCGTCTGCAACGCGTCCCCGGCCAGAACGGCGGTGCCTTCGTCCCATTTCACATGAACCGTGGGCCGCCCACGGCGCAGGTCGTCGTCATCCATACAGGGCAGATCGTCATGGACTAGTGAGTACGCGTGCAGTGCTTCAATCCCGGTGGCGGGCCAAACGGCGCGGCTTGCATCCACGCCGTGCACGCGCGCGCTTTCCAACACCAGAAACCCACGTAACCGTTTGCCACCTTTGATGGCATAGGCCATCGCACGGGTCACATTCAGATCGTCCAGCGCGCCCAGAACCAGATCGAACTGATCCTGAATCCGCGCCGCATCCTGCGCTAGTATTTCACGAAACATTTACTGACCTTCGACAGGCGTCGTCCCGGTCGGCTGACCGTTGGCGTCCAGAGTAATAGCGGCCACCTTTTCTTCGGCCCGCTTCAACTCCTCCTCGCAACGCTTTTTCAACGCCGCGCCGCGCTCATACAACGCGATGGACTGGTCCAGCGCCACATCGCCGCGCTCGAGCTGGCCAACAACGGCCTCAAGCTCTTTCATCGCCTGTTCGAATGTCATCTGGTCTACTGGGGTATCGGTCATCGGGCTGCCTTCATCAATTCTTCCACATGGGCGCGTGTGGCCTGGGCCAGTGCGTTCAGATCATACCCGCCTTCCAGAGTCGAGACGATACGTCCCCCGCAAAGCTCATCGGCAATCTTGCAAAGCTCTGCGGTGACCCAGGCAAAGTCACCTGTGGACCAGTTCAGATTGGCCAATGGATCGTCCTGATGCGCGTCAAATCCAGCCGAGATGATGATCAGGTCCGGCTTGAAGGCGCGCAGGCGCGGGAAGGCCTGTGTTTCATAGGCCGCGCGCATCTCTGCCCCGCCGGAACCGGGGGGCAGGGGGATGTTGAGAATGGTCTCAAACGCGCCGGTTTCATCCGGACGCCCCGATCCGGGCCATAGCGGCATCTGCTGGCTGGTGATCACAAGTGCGCGTTTCTCATCCCACAGCAAATCCTGCGTGCCATTGCCGTGATGCACGTCAAAATCAACCACTGCGACGCGGTTCAGCCCGTGGTGATCCAGCGCATGTTTTGCCGCCAGCGCGGCATTGCCGAACAAGCAAAACCCCATCGCGGTGTCAGTCTCGGCGTGATGCCCCGGAGGCCGGATCGCACAAAACGCATTTTGCGCCTCACCGCCCAGCACCATATCCACCGCCCGTACCACAGCCCCCGCCGCGCGATAGGCCGCATCGACCGAGCCCGGAGACATGAACGTGTCCCCGTCGATCTGGGTAAAGCCCTCCGCGGGGCGCATTTTGCGCACATCCCGGATGTAGCTTTCCGGATGTATGCGCAGCAGATCGTCATCCGCCGCAAGCGGGGCTGTCACCCGGTTCAGGTCCAATGACTCCAAAGCATGCAGGATATGCTCCAGTCGGGCCACCCGCTCAGGGTGCCCATCCGGGGTGACATGCTCCAGACAATCCGCATGAGTCAAAAGGGCGGTTTTCATATCGATCCCCTGTTTATCTGGCTAAAAATACCTTCGCCGAAGGCCAATAGTCGCCGCGCAGCGGCCTGATCAATCCGGCGCCAGCATATACCCGGCGCCCCGGACCGTCTGCAGATAACGTGGCTGCTTTGGGTCTTGTTCGATCTTGCGCCGCAGCCGGGTGATCTGCACATCAACCGCGCGTTCCTGCGCCTGTCCCTTGTCGCGGCCCAGATCCTCGACCAGCTTGGCGCGGCTGATCGGCTCACCGGGTTGGGTCGAGAAGATCTTCATCAACTGGCTTTCCGTCGCAGTCAGACGCACCGGTTCTTCGCCCTGCCACATCTCACCACGTTCCACGTCATAGCGGATCGGGCCGAGGGTCAAAATCTTGGTCGCCGTATCTTGCGCTGGTGTTTCAGGCATCCGCCGCAGGATCGCGTTGATGCGCAGCAAAAGCTCTTTTGGCTCGAACGGCTTGGCCAGGTAATCGTCCGCGCCAGCCTCAAGCCCGGCGATCCGGTGTTCGGTCTCACCACGCGCGGTCAACAGCAGGATCGGGGTTGAATGGGTTTCGCGCAGAGTTCTGGTCAGGCTTACGCCGTCTTCGCCCGGCATCATCACGTCCAGAACGATCATGTCGAAGTCCAGCCCCGAAAGTACCCGCCGCGCATGGGCGGCATCACGGGCGGCGGTCACCAGAAACCCGCTGCGCATCAGGAATTTCTTGAGCAGATCACGAATACGCTCATCGTCGTCGACGATCAGCAGATGGGCATCCAAATCGCTCATGAGGTCGTATCCCGCAGTTTCGTGTAAGCATGACGCATATCAGCATCCATCATTGCTTCAAGTACTTTACGAAATCCTGATACCGCCTCGGGGCCCGCATCCTTGTAGGCGGCGCGCATTCGCACCCGCTGAGCCTCAGAGAGTTTGGCCTCAAGCGCCTTGCCTTTTTCGGTCAGAAACAGATGGCGTTCGCGCTTGTCCACTGTGCCCACGCGGCTTTCGACCAGCCCGTCATCGATCAAGGTCCGCAGTACCCGGTTCAGCGACTGTTTCGTCACGCCCAGGATCGCCAGCAAGTTGTTCACGGTCGTTCCTGGCGCGCGGTTGATGAAATGAACGGCGCGGTGATGGGCTCGACCATAGGCGAGTTGCGCCAGAATGCGATCAGGATCGGCGGTAAAGCCCCGGTAAGCGAAAAACATCGCTTCGATCCCTTGTCGCAACTGTTCGTCGGTCAAAAACAAAAGGCTTTCACCGCCAAACACTTGGGCGGGGCGCGTATCCGACATCATTTGCCTCATTCGTTACTCAGGACCGACTTTATGTCAGCGTTATTGACATTCCAAGAGTGGACAGGTATCGAACCGCAGTTTCTGCGCAACTTTATGTCCGCATCGGACTTAAATGGCGCAACAAGCGAAAAATTCAACCCAGTTCAGGAGGTTTCGCATGGCGGGGTATGATGATCGTGACGGCGTGATCTGGATAGACGGTGAACTGGTGCCTTGGCGCGATGCCAATGTACACATCCTGTCTCATGCAATGCACTATGCGTCCTCGGTGTTCGAAGGTGAGCGCGCATATAACGGCAAGATCTTCAAAAGCCGCGAGCATTCCGAGCGTCTGATCGCATCTGCCGACGCGCTGGACATGCCGATGCCTTATACGATCGATCAGATCGAAGCTGCCAAGGAAGAAACCCTGAAAGCCAGCGGTCTGCAGGACGCCTATGTGCGGGTGCTGGTCTGGCGCGGTTCGGGCGAAGATATGGGCGTGGCCTCGGCTCGAAACCCCGTACGTATGGCCGTCGCGGTTTGGCCTTGGGGCGCCTATTATGGCGACGCTAAGATGCAAGGCGCCAAGCTCGACATCGCCGAATGGAAACGCCCAAGTCCGGAAACCATCCCGGTTCACGCTAAGGCGGCGGGTCTCTACATGATCTGCACCATATCCAAGCACAAGGCCGAGGCCAAGGGCTGCTCGGACGCGCTGTTCATGGATTACAACGGCTATGTGGCCGAGGCGACCGGTGCCAACGTGTTTTTCGTCAAGGATGGCGAGGTACATACTCCGTTGGCCGATTGCTTCCTGAACGGCATCACCCGTCAGACCGTGATCCAGATGCTGAAAGACAAGGGCATCAACGTGATCGAACGTCGTATCAAGCCCGAAGAAATGGCTGATTTCGAGCAATGCTGGCTGACCGGGACGGCGGCCGAGGTCACTCCGGTGGGGCAAATCGGCGACTACGCTTTCGAAGTCGGAGATCTGACCCGCGAGATCGCCGCAGATTATGAGGCGCTGGTTCGCGCCTGATCTGACCAGAAACGCACAGTTAGGAACCCCCGCGTTTCGTGGGGGTTTTTCTTTGCCCGCCGTTCAAGTTCTTGTGCAGATCGTTCAACGGGCTGGACGGCAGCGCAGGCAGCGATAGGTTACGCCCATGTTGGACCTGCTCAGCGATATCCTCACCCGCCTGTCCTTGCGGGGGACATTCTATTTCCGCACGTCATTCACGCCGCCTTTCGGTATCCAGGTCCCTGCCTATCAAAATGTCGCCCGCTTCCACTTTGTTCAGCGCGGCGAATTGAAGGTTTATGTCTCTAACACAGGGGAAACGCTGCGGCTCAAGCAAGGCGATTTGATCCTGATCCCGCACGGGGCCGCGCACGCGCTGCTGTGCAATGAGATCAAGCCACTGGACGCGTTGCCATTAGAGCAGGTTCTGGAGGAGTCCGGTTATCAGGGCGACGGCGTCCTGATTTACGGGGGCGAGGATAAAAGCCGCGATACTCAGCTGGTGTGCGGCCATTTCTCATTCACTGGTCCGCCGGGACGAAGGGGCGCAGGTCATATGCTGATCGACCGCTTGCCGTCGTACATTCTGATCGAAAACTACGGCGAAGAGGCCGGTGCCTGGATCGAAGCGACCCTGCGCATGATCGGGTCCGAGATCAACGGTGCCCGTATCGGGGGCGACCTGATCGCCCTGAAGCTGTCCGAAGTGCTGTTTGCGCAAGCCATACGCGCCCATCTGGAATACCAAAGCCCCAGCGATACCGCCTTGGCCGGATTCGCTGATCCGCGCATCTCGCGGGCGCTGACCGCCTTTCATCAGGCCCCCGCACAGGAATGGAGTGTCGAGTCACTGGCGCGTGAGGCCGGGATGTCACGTACCGCCTTCGCGCAGTTGTTTGCCGAGAAGATGAACGCGACCCCCATGCAATATCTGACGGATTGGCGCATGCAGATCGCCTGTCACGGCCTGACTGAGAATCGCTGGAACGTGGCGGATGCGGCGGCCGAGGTTGGCTATGCGTCAGAAGCGGCCTTTTCCCGCGTGTTCAAGAAACAGATTGGCCTGTCTCCGGCAGCTTACCGGTCCATGCACTGATCCGCTGGATCTTCGAACGATCTGCAATGTTTCGCGAACGATCCAGAATTAAACGTCCGACTATCCAATCTTAACTTGGTGCCATGCCAAGTTAGGAAAGGAAAAAACAATGTCTGTCCGTTTTGTTACCCGCACTGTGCATGCTTATCTTGATTATCCGGTTGCTCTGGCGCTGATGGTGTTGCCTTTTGTTTTAGGGCTGGGGCAATCCAACCCAATGGCGTTGTGGCTGTCGGTAGTCACCGGTGTCGCGGCGCTTGTTCTGACCGTGCTGACCGACCACCATCTCGGCGTCTGGCGGGTTCTGCCCTATAAATTCCACCTGGCGGTTGATTTGCTCGTCGGCGTCACGTTCCTGGCCGCACCTAGCCTGTTTGGTTTTACGGGGCTGGACGCAATTTACTACTGGCTGAATGGTGCGGCGGTGGTTGCTGTGATCTCGCTTAGCGCGTCGGAACAGGGCGCAACCGCCTGAGTGTGAAATACGCCCACTTTTATGTCTGTGAGTCGCTTGTTTTAAGAACAGGCGGCTCATCCGCTCATCAAACGCATCACACCTGATCACATGGCGCTTTTGCTCTTGCAATTCCCGACTAAAATAATCAGATAAAAAGCAACGCTGGGTATGATACTATCCGGCACCGAATTTCGAGGCGGTTTGCGGGCTTAGCGCGTGACTTGGTGAGAGCCCGCCGCCGCCTCGGAAACGAAACAGACTGGCATGGAAAGAGCTTGGTATGGGCGATCCGCTGGACGAAATCATGGCACGGTACGAGGCCGCAACCGCGTGCGGCTGCTGTTGTGACGACGATTTTTGCGCCTATGTCGACAAGAAAAAACCTGCCACAGATGCCAAGTCATCCGACCGTTTACCTGACAGCGCCGCCAGCCAACGCGGGTCGGTCCGGTTTCTCAATGAAAACCGGGCGGGATAACAGCCCCGGTTTGGGGCTGTTTAGACTCTGTTTTCAGAAATCCACGCCGCGCTGTGCTTTGATCCCGGCTTGGAACGGGTGCTTTTCTTCGGTCATTTCAGTGACCAGATCGGCATAGTCGCGCAGCGCTTGCGGAGCGTCCCGCCCGGTCAGGAACACGCTGGTTTTGTCTGATCGCTCGTTCAGCCCGTCAATCACCTGATCAACCGACAGATATTCATAACGCAGGGCGATGTTGATCTCATCCAGTACCACCAGATCATAATCCCCGCTGGCCATCAGCGCGCGGGCCTTGTCAAAGGCGGCATTAGCGGCTGCGATGTCACGCTCGCGGTCTTGGGTGTCCCAGGTAAAGCCCTCGCCCATCGTGTGCCAGGTGACCAGATCACGTTCTTCGAAGAAACGCCGCTCGCCGGTTTTCCACTTGCCCTTGATGAACTGGACCACGGCGACCTTCTGCCCCCAACCCAGGGCGCGGATTACCACGCCAAAAGCAGCCGAGGATTTGCCCTTGCCTTTGCCGGTGTTGATCAGCACCAGCCCACGGTCGGGATCGACCGCCTCTGAGACTTTCTTGCGGTGCTGAGCCTGCACCTTTTGCATCTTTTCCTTGTGATCCTGCGCGTCGCTCATGGGGAACCCTCATTTTGTGTCGCGCCACACCCTAGGGGAAGTTTGGCAAAGGTAAAGGTCAGGCTTTGGGATCTGTGACGGCGCGGGCGCGTCCACGTTCCAGACCCAGCTGATGTTCGCGCCAGATCACCACAATATTGCCGGCGATCACTAGTGCCGCACCGATCAACATCACCAGTGTCGGGAGTTCGCTGAACCAGAAATAGCCGATGACAATGGCAAACAACATCGAAGTATAGTCGTAGGGCGCTAACATCGACGCTTGACCAAAGCGATAGGACGAGGTCACCAGAATCTGCGCCACACCGCCGATCAGCCCGGCCAGAATCAACACGGCGGCTTGCTCCCACGTGGGCAGGACCCAGCCCCAGAAAACGGTCAGACCGGACAGCAAGGTCGCGGTCATCGAGAAATAAAACACAATGGCCGCCGGGTGGTCGACCTGCACCAACTGCCGGATGTGAATCTGCACAAAGGCGCGTGCAACGGTCGCTCCTAGTATGCACAGCGCGCCGATGGTTGCGGCGGCCTCCATGTTGTTGCCGCCTAGTCGGGGCCAGATCATGATCAGAACACCCAAAAGGCCAATTGCCACGGCGGCGATCCGAATCTTGCGGATGCGCTCGCCCAACATGATCGCGGCCAGAATCAGGGTGAAAATCGGGGTCGCGTAACCAATTGCCGTGGCCTCGGGCAGGGGGATCAGACCAAGGCCAGTAAAGGTCAGCCCCATCGCTGTGGTCCCAAGTACGCCGCGCCAGAAATGACCCATGGGTTTGCGAACAACAAAGCCTTGTGCCAATTCTCCGCGTGAGATCAGCCAGATGACGATCACTGGAATGGCGAACAGTGATCGGAAGAACACCATCTCGCCGGGTGGAAAGTGATCAGACTGCGACTTGATCAACCCGGCCATCACGGTGAACAAAAAAACCGCGCTCGTTTTCAGAGCGACGGCCAGCAGCGGTCGATGCGATGTTAACGGTTTTGCCATCGGCGCGAACCTGCGCCTTTGTTCGACAAAGATCAACGCGTGGAATCAGGAATTCGTCCAGTCCGCAGGCAGAGACTGGCCGATCTCGTCCGCGAAGTCATCCAGAAAGCGGATCATCAGCTCGATGCGTTGTCGTGCAAGGGTTTTTCCGCCCTCGGTCAGCATGTCACTGGGCAGGCCCAGCAGCTTTACCTTCCAGTGATCCAGCGAATAGGTCAGATCGTCCAAGGACCGATTTGCGGCAAACGGATCTGCCGGATCGTACAGCGCCCGTCCCAAAGCGCCTGAAACCGAAAAGTTCCGCGCAATGCCGATCGCGCCCAGCGCGTCCAGCCGATCCGCATCGCGTAAGATGCAGGCCTCGGGTGAGACTGGCGCGATATTGGCAGAGAAGCTGTGTGCCTCAATCGCATGCTGAATAGCGCGGATTTGATCTGGGCTATAGCCAAGTTTACTCAGTATAGGCTCTGATTCCTGCGCGGACTGGCGGGATGCCAGATGGCGATCCGGGTCGTCTTTGGACAGGTTCACCAGATCATGCAGATAGCTGGCGGCCAACAACACGGGCATGTCGGTCTGATCGTCCGCAATGGCCTGCGCGTTCACCCAAACCCGGTCCAGATGGGCCAGATCATGGGCTGGGTCGGTCTCCATCCGCTGCGCGACGATGGCGCGCAGGCGCGCCCGCAGATCAGCCGATCCGTCCACGGTTCTCTCCGATTTGGCCACGATGCAGCAGCAGGTGATCCAGAATGACGCAGGCCATCATCGCCTCACCCACCGGGACTGCGCGAATGCCGACGCAGGGGTCGTGCCGGCCCTTGGTGATGATCTCGGTTTCCTCACCGGATTTGGTAATGGTCTTGCGGGTGGTCAGGATGGATGAGGTTGGTTTGACCGCAAATCGCACCACAAGATCCTGCCCGGTGGAAATACCGCCCAGAATACCGCCCGCATGGTTGGAGCTGTATTGCGGGCCGTTCTGACCCATGAAAATCTCGTCTGCGTTGGCCTCGCCGGTCAGCTCGGCGGCGGCCATGCCTTCGCCGATTTCAACGCCTTTGACCGCGTTGATTGACATCATCGCAGCGGCCAGATCAGTGTCTAACTTGGCATAAACCGGGGCGCCGATGCCGGCAGGGACGCCTTGGGCTACCACTTCAACCACTGCGCCGACCGAGTTGCCGGATTTGCGCAGGTCATCCAGATAAGCGGCCCAGTCTTCGGCCGCCTGTGCGTCGGGCGTCCAGAACGGGTTCTGTTCGATTTGCGCCCAGTCGAAATTGGCGCGGTCAATCTTGCGCGGCCCCATTTGCACCATATAGCCGGTGATCTGCACATTGGGCGCGATCTGCTTGATCGCCTCGCGCGCCAGCCCCCCTGCGGCCACGCGCGACGCGGTTTCCCGGGCCGAACTGCGCCCGCCACCGCGGTAATCCCTGATACCGTATTTCTGCCAATAGGTGATATCGGCGTGACCCGGCCGGAACTTGTCCATGATATCGCCATAGTCTTTTGAGCGTTGATCGGTGTTCTCGATCATCAGTTGCACGGGCGTGCCGGTGGTCTGGCCTTCAAACACGCCGGACAAGATTTTAACCTGATCAGGCTCACGTCGCTGGGTGGTGAATTTGTTCTGCCCCGGTTTGCGCTTGTCCAACCAGTGCTGAATCATCGCCTCGTCAATCGCAACGCCCGGCGGGCAGCCATCGACGGTGGCACCCAAAGCGGGCCCGTGGCTTTCGCCCCAGGTGGTGACGCGGAAGAGGTGTCCAAAGCTGTTCATCGACATGGGGCATGCTCCTTTGCGCGTCGTGATTAGCTGGCAAGGCCCGCGGCCTCAAGCGGATTTGCGGTTGGGGCCGTTTGACCCCAACCTTGTTCACATCACGCAGCCGCAGCCAACCCGTCGCGGGTCTGGGTGATTTTCAGCGCCGCCTGTGCCGCTTCGCGGCCCTTTTGCACAAAGTGGTCGCGGTAGATGGCATTGTGGTGGTCGGTTTCCTGATACTGGTGCGGGGTCAGCGAAACCGATAGGACCGGAATACCTGTGTCCATCCCTGCGCGCATTAGCCCGTCAACCACGGCTTGGGCAACGAAATCGTGTCGATAGATACCGCCATCCACGACGAATGCGGCGCAGGCGACTGCGGCATAACGACCGGTTTGGGCCAGGTCGCGGGCCAGCAGCGGCATCTCGAACGCGCCGGGGACGTCATAAACATCGACCTGCTCGGCGGGGATGAGGTCCAGAAACCCATCCAGCGCGCGGTCAACGATATCGGAATGCCAGTTGGCTTTGATAAAAGCATAGCGGGTGTGTGTCATCATGATCTCCTTTCGTAACAGACACGTCACCCAAGGCGATCACGAGCAAACACGCCGTATCACCGGCGTTACTTGCACGTTCTCTTTCATCCGGACTGTAACCGTCGGCTCTGGCCTCTCACCAGATCTGCTGACACCCCGGTCAACGGGGCCGCTCGCGGGCTTACGGGTCTTGGCCCGCATACCGCCGGTGGGGAATTTCGCCCCGCCCTGAGAACGGGAACGACATTGCCAAGGCCCGCGCCGTTCCGCAAGGGTGAAGGTGCTGGCAATTGATGGGTTTTGTTTCAAACCAGCTGCTGTAGGGTTTCTGAAGCCAAGGAGAATGTGAATGAAACTCTATCACAGCCCGATGTCCCCCTATGTGCGTAAGGTTATGGTTTTGCTGCATGAAACCAACCAACTTGACGATGTCGAGGTGATGACCATTGCCAATACGCCGTTGGATCCCTCCGATTCCCTGCTGGGCAAAGTGCCGTTGACCAGAATCCCCGCGTTGGAGCGGTCCGATGGCCCGACATTGTTCGACAGTCGGGTGATCTGCGCCTTTCTGGATGCACGCGCCAAGGCCGGGATGTAC
Organism: Ruegeria sp. BB1; assembly: GCF_056539465.1. NCBI lineage: Bacteria > Pseudomonadati > Pseudomonadota > Alphaproteobacteria > Rhodobacterales > Roseobacteraceae > Ruegeria > Ruegeria sp. BB1. The sequence goes on along the minus strand of NZ_JBQFVB010000003.1, from coordinate 173,429 downwards.
CCCGAGGGTTCCGGGCGCTGGGACGTGCTGACACTGGAAGCGCTGGCAGACGGTATTATGGATTCAGCTTTGGCGGTCGCCTATGAAGAGCGTTTCCGCCCCGAGGATAAGCAGTGGGACCTTTGGAAGGATGCGCAATGGGGTAAGATCGAACGCGCCTGCGCTGCGCTGAACCAACGGTGGATGGCCCATTTGGCGGGCCCGCTGGATATGGGCCAGATCGCTGTGGCCTGCGCACTGGGGTATCTGGACCTGCGGCATGATGCGCGTGGCTGGCGTAAGGGCAATGATGCGTTGGCCGCGTGGTACGCGGATTTCAGCGAACGGCCAAGCATGGTTGCCACCCGCCCGCCAGCCTAGGAAACAGACCCCGCGCCGAGGATGGGGCGGAGCCTTTTGCATTACTGGCTGCTGAAGGTGGCCAGATAGGCAGCAATGTCTTCGGCCCCTTTCTTCAGCTTCACGCTCATGTTCGGGCGTGCGGTTTCGTCATTCAGGTAATCCTGAATAAACCCAATCGGGTCTTGCGAGTAAGCGATGATATTTTCCTCGGTCCACACAAGCCCTTCGTTGCCCGCACGGATCATGTCATCAGTGAACATTCCGATGGGCAGGCGTTCGCTTCCGTAAAGATAATCAGTCTCGGATCCGGCAACACGACCTACCACACCATACAGATTCGGCCCGGTGATGCCGCCTTTGACCAAAATTTCTCCATCTTTGATGATCGCGTGGCAAGAAGAGCAGCGGTTATATAGTTTTTCACCCTTTGCCGGATCGCCAACGGCCACGGCCTGAGACGCGATGGCCAGAAAAAGGGTCAGCGTTGGTGCAAAAAGTTGTGACACGGGGTTTGACATTGAAAACGTCCTGCAGAGGTTGGAATTTCCTTGCCTTTCGTGGATTCCCGTTAAAAGTGCAATCGAATTCAGGCGTATATAACCCGTTATAAAATATACATTTTTAACTCAGTTTTTAATTGGTCACACATTCCAGAAAAGTGGAAAATAGGGTGGCAGAATCTGGTCTGAATCTTGCCCGATGCCCGCTTTCTTGCGGGGCAAAACCCAGTTCTGCATGCCGGTTTCGCCCTCAGTATGCCTCACCCGAATCACATGGGCAGCAGGTTTGGACAGGCGGTGGGTTCCCCCGCTTAAATCTGTCCCCATCTTGAAAAAATACCCCGTCGTTGTGACATGAATGCCCTGTTGAGGCGTCCTGCGCGCCTATGACCGCTGGACGAACCGATTTCTCCCGGCTAGATAGCCGCGATGAGACGCCGCTTTGATGCGGTGCTGATGCATGTTTGCCCGCAATCGCGGGCGCCGGAATCGGAGAAAACCTCGTGTCCCACGCAGAAGACCACGAAGGCACCCGCAGAGATTTCCTCTACTACGTCGCAGGCGGCGCAGGTGTCGTTGCGACGGGTGCAGCCGTATGGCCCCTGATCAACCAAATGAACCCATCGGCAGACGTTCAGGCGCTGTCCTCGATTCGCCAGGACGTCAGCGGTGTCGAGCCGGGCACGCAGCTGACCGTCAAATGGCTGGGCAAGCCTGTATTTATCCGTCACCGTACCGGTGCTGAGATCCAAGAGGCTCAGGAACAGGACGCCGAAGGCGTAGATGCACTGCCTGATCCGCTGGCGCGCAACTTCAACCTGCCTGCCGATGCGCCCGCAACGGATGCCAACCGCGTGATGCCGTCGCCCGAAGGCGAAGCGCCCGGCGCATGGATTGTTCAGATGGGCGTTTGCACCCACCTGGGCTGTGTCCCTCTGGGCGATGCGGGTGATTTCGGTGGCTGGTTCTGCCCCTGCCACGGTTCGCACTATGACCTTGCCGGTCGAATCCGCAAAGGCCCCGCGCCTGAAAACCTGCCCGTTCCGCCCGTTGAATGGGTGGATGCGACAACCATCAAGCTCGGCTAAGGGAGACCCAGATGTCCGGAATTCCCCACGATCATTACGAGCCGAAGACAAATGGCGAGAAGTGGCTGAACAGCCGTCTGCCGATCGTCGGCCTGCTGTATGACACCCTTATGATCCCAACGCCTAAGAACCTGAACTGGTGGTGGATCTGGGGCATCGTCCTGGCGTTCTGCCTGGCGCTGCAAATTGTCACCGGTATCGTTCTGGTGATGCACTACACCCCGCATGTCGATCTGGCCTTTGCCAGCATCGAACACATCATGCGCAACGTGAATGGCGGCTATATGCTGCGCTACCTACACATGAATGGCGCATCGCTGTTCTTTGTTGCGGTATACATCCACATCTTCCGTGGCCTGTTCTACGGCTCGTACAAAGCCCCGCGTGAGATCACGTGGATCATCGGGATGCTGATTTACCTGATGATGATGGGCACCGCCTTCATGGGCTACGTTCTGCCTTGGGGTCAGATGTCCTTCTGGGGTGCAACCGTGATCACCGGCCTGTTTGGCGCGATCCCGTTCGTGGGTGATGCGATCCAGACCTGGCTGCTGGGCGGACCCGCGGTGGACAACGCCACGCTGAACCGCTTCTTCTCGCTGCACTACCTGCTGCCGTTTGTCATTGCGGCGCTGGTGATCGTGCATATCTGGGCCTTCCACACCACTGGCAATAACAACCCAACAGGTGTTGAAGTGCGCCGCGGTTCGAAAGCCGAAGCCGAGAAAGACACGCTGCCGTTCTGGCCGTACTTCGTGATCAAGGATCTGTTCGCACTGGCTGTGATCCTGGTTGTGTTCTGGGCGGTCGTCGGTTTCATGCCGAACTATCTGGGCCACCCGGACAACTATATCGAAGCCAACCCGCTGGTGACGCCTGCGCACATCGTGCCCGAATGGTACTTCCTGCCGTTCTACGCGATCCTGCGTGCCTTCACTGGTGAGGTCTGGGTCGTGCAGTTCGCCAGCTTCATCACCGGCGGCATTGTTGACGCCAAATTCTTTGGTGTGATCGCGATGTTCGGTGCGATCCTGGCCATGGCGCTGGCGCCCTGGCTGGACACGTCGACTGTGCGTTCGGGCAAATACCGCCCGCTGTTCAAATGGTGGTTCTACCTGCTGATCATCGATTTCTTTGCCCTGATGTGGCTGGGTGCGATGCCCGCGGAAGAGCCCTATGCGACCTTCTCGCTGATCGCGTCCGCCTACTGGTTCGCTTATTTCTTCGTGATCCTGCCGATCCTTGGCGTGATCGAGAAACCTCTGGCTCAGCCCGAGACCATCGAAGAAGACTTCAACGCGCATTATGGCAAGGCTGACGCCGACGCCACGCCGGCCGAGTAAGAAGAGGGACCGGAAACATGTTCAAGAAACTTGCAATCGGTGCCGCGTTTGCTCTCGCCCTTGCTCCTGCTGCGTCCTACGCGGCAGGCGGAGGCGAACAGCATATCGAGGACTTCCACTTCTCGTTCGAGGGGCCGTTTGGCACCTGGGATCAGAACCAGCTGCAGCGCGGTCTTCAAGTCTATACCGAGGTTTGCGCGGCTTGCCACGGCCTGAGATACGTGCCCCTGCGCGACCTTGAAGCGCTGGGCTATTCGGAAGAAGAAGTCATCGCCTATGCGGCGGGCAACTTCGAAGTGTTCGACCCCGAGCTGGACGATTTCCGTCCGGCCATTCCGACCGATCACTTCCCGGCAAATGACGGCGTAGGCGCACCGGACCTGAGCCTGATGGCCAAGGCCCGTGCGGGCTTCCACGGTCCTTACGGTCTGGGCATCAACCAGTTCTTCAAAGGCATGGGTGGCGCGGAATACATCGCCTCGCTGCTGGATGGCTATACCGGCCATGAAAAAGAAGAGGCCGGCACGATCCTGTACGAAAACACCGCCTTCCCAGGCGGCTGGATTTCGATGGCACCGCCCCTGGCCGAAGATCAGGTGGAATTCGCTGATGGTCACCCGGCCACGGTCGAAGCCTTGTCCGAAGACATCGCGGCCTTCCTGATGTGGACAGCCGAGCCGAAGATGATGGAGCGTAAGTACTCCGGCTTCGTCGGTGTGATCTTCCTGTCGCTGTTGTCGGTGCTGTTGTACCTGGTCAACAAACGCCTGTGGGCAGGTGTGAAAGGCAAGAAGTCCGTCTGATCGGATTTTGCTTCTGAATGTTACGAGGCCCGGTGTTCGACACCGGGCCTTTTTTGTTCGGCTGGCTGCCGGTGTTATACTCGCCTCGTCCTTTGTTGTTTCTGGGGCAGCAAATTTTCAGCGCATTACATTTGGGAGAACGAATTATGGACACGCAGAGCAATGTCGAAAAGATGCGGAAAGCCTTTGCGGAATGGAACGATTGTAAGGCTTCAGATATCGGTATGTGGGAAAAATACACGACCGAGGATCTGTGCATGCGTTCGCTGGGCCGGGGCCAATACGGGCTGGATTTCAGCTGTGGGCGCGATGGTCGGGCCGAGATGCAGGAATATCTGGAAGATCTGACTGCCGCATTCGAGATGCAGCATTGGACCCTGAAAGACACCATTGCACAGGATGACCGTGTTGTCGGCATCGGCGCCTGTGCCTGGACGCATAAAGGCACTGGCAAGACGGTAGAGACGCCGATTTTGATCATTTGCCGGTTTCGCGACGGGCTGGTCTGTGAATACGAGGAATTCTATGACACCGCAGCGGTGTCTGCGGTCACCACCTAAGCAGCTTTACCTCAGGCAGTCAGCTGTGTGTCTGAGCGCCCTAGCACTTTGGCCGTCACAATCTGCCCCTCGGTATGCGGGGTGTTGAACGCGACCTCGGTGAACTGCTCGGTCCTGCCCATATGCGGGTTTTCCATCAGGATGCGATGGGTCTTGCCGATCTGTTCGTTCAGGTGCTTTGCGACCTGTGCCTCACCCATCGCGCGCAGACGGGCGGCGCGGTCCTTGATAATGTTCCCGTTGATCTGCTGCGGTATACGGGCCGCTGGTGTGCCATCGCGCTTGGAATAGGGGAAGACGTGCAGCCAGGTCAGGTCGCAATCTGTAACCAGCTTCAGCGAGTTCTGGAAATGCGCATCCGTTTCGGTGGGGAAGCCTGCGATAATGTCGGCGCCAAAGGTCATCTCGGGGCGCAGCTTGCGGGCCTCTTGCGTGAAACGGATGGCATCGTCGCGCAGGTGGCGGCGCTTCATCCGCTTCAGGATCAGGTCATCCCCGTGCTGTAGCGACAGGTGCAGATGCGGCATCAGGCGTGGTTCGGTTGCGATGGCCTGCATCAGGTTCTCATCCACTTCGATCGAGTCGATGGAGCTGATCCTCAGCCGCGGCAGGTCAGGCACCAGTTTCAGGATGCGCATGACCAAATCGCCCAGCTTGGGCTGCGCGGGCAGGTCAGCGCCCCAAGAGGTCAGGTCAACGCCGGTCAGTACAACCTCGTTATAGCCCCGGTCTACCAGCCGCTTGATTTGATCCACCACCACGCCCGCAGGGACGCTGCGCGAGTTGCCGCGGCCATAAGGAATGATGCAGAAGGTGCAGCGATGGTCACAGCCATTCTGGACCTGCACATAAGCGCGCGAGCGGGTGCCGAACCCATCAATCAGATGTCCCGCCGTCTCAGTCACCGACATGATGTCATCGACCTGCACAGCCTCAGTCTCACCGATGAAATCCGCGGCCATGCCTTTCCAGGTGTCGGGCTGCATCTTTTCGGTGTTGCCAATCACCGCATCGACCTCCTCCATCCGGGAAAAGGTCTCGGGCTCGGTCTGCGCAGCACATCCAGTCACGATCAGCCGCGCGTCGGGGTTCTCCCGCCGCAGTTTGCGAATCTCTTGCCGGGCCTTGCGTACGGCCTCAGCCGTTACAGCGCAGGTATTCACCACCACCGCGTCGGTTAGACCGGCTTGCTGCGACAGTTCTTTCATCGCCTCAGTCTCATAGGCGTTCAGGCGACAGCCTAGCGTGGTGAATTTGGGGACGCTCATCCCAGTGACCCCAGGAATTCCGATGTCAGAGTGCCTGAAAAGACATGACAGGTTGGTCCGGTCATCCAGACGCCATCTTCGCGCCAGTCGACCCAAATGGTGCCACCGTCCAGATCGATCTGCACCTTGCGACCAGTCAGGCCAAGACGGGCAGCAGCAACAGCCGTCGCGCAGGAGGACGAGCCAGAAGCCAACGTGATTCCCACGCCCCGCTCCCAAACACGCATGCGGATGTGGTCCGGTTCTATGACTTGCGCCACCTGCACGTTGGTGCGCTCAGGGTACAGCGGGTGATACTCGTACCGCGCGCCAAATTCTTCCAGGGGAATCGCCTCGGCGTTTTCGACAAAGAACGTGCAATGGGGATTACCCATGCCGGTCGCGGTCGGAGTACCCTCGATCGGCAATTCCAGTGTATCAACCTCTTCGGCCAGCGGAATCTCGTGCCATTCCAGCTGCGGTTGCCCCATGTTCACCGAGGTCATGCCGTCCCCGGCATCGCAGGCAAAAAGCGTGCCGCGTTCGGTGGTCAGCGTCAGTTCCGATTTGCCGCTTTCTTCCATCAGGAAACGGGCGATACAGCGCGTGGCGTTCCCGCACGCCGCTGAGGTCGACCCGTCGGCGTTATAAAACACCAGATGCGCATCTGCGTTACCGTTTTCTATCACGGCCAGCTGGTCGAAACCCACGCCGAACTGTCGGTGCCCGATTCCCCTAGCAAGCGCAGGCGAAATCTCAACACTTTGCGCGCGCGCATCTACAATGACAAAGTCATTGCCAAGCCCGTGCATCTTCATGAAGGGCAAACCAGAGGTCATCATTCGTTGCATGGCCGGCATATAACCATGCGTTTGAAAGGAATCCACCCTGCGATGCAGATTCCTGAAAAAAGGGGTTGACCCCCCCGCGTCACCTCCCTAATTAGGCCGCCTATCGGGACGCCGGAAACAAGTTAAGTGACGGTGAAACGAGGTGCAAAATAAGGGCTTGAACCCAGTCGGGAAAATACCTTAGAGAGCGCCACGGATCGAACAGATCCAACAAAAGAGTGGGCCGTTAGCTCAGTTGGTAGAGCAACTGACTTTTAATCAGTGGGTCGCAGGTTCGAATCCTGCACGGCTCACCACTTTTTCAATAAAAGCAAGATTTGTCGTGGAGCAGAAGCTGACGTTACCACGAGGTTTGTTTGCACCCCTTCCCCGATAGCTATTCACGCGTGAGTGTGCTTGCGAACGAGAAATTTAAGCCGATCAGACCTAAAGTGGGCGCAGGTCCGACATGTAAGTCTGTTCGTGCCAGTGAGTGGACTGCGCGATGACACATAGGACTGCCCGCAACTGCCCCAGTGACATCAACTAGAGCAGCACGCTGTTGCCCTTGACCCGGCAATAGGGTTGAACGGGTCGAAAATCGCACTTTATCACAAAGATGTCCGCAACCCTTTCGCGCCCCAGCGGTCTTGGATAAGACGGACATAGCGCTGTCAGAACCTCTGCCTGCGTGAAACAATTGGGAGCGTATTCATGAAGTTTCGCCCTTTGGCCCTTGCTGCCATCGTTAGCACGCTGCCCTTTGCGGCCCAGGCCCAAACGGCGAAGGATGCGCCGGGGTTGGTGGTCGAGCTGAACGCGGCTGAAGATGTCGAAGGCGCCTGCCGTTTGACCTTTCTGGTCGAAAACGAAACTGCAACGGCGATCGACACTGCCAATTATCAGGTGGTGATTTTCGATGCCGCTGGTGTGTTCGAACGCTTTACCCTTTTTGGATTTCGGGACCTGCCAGCGGAACGCCCCCGCGTGCGCCAGTTTGATGTACGCGACATCGCCTGTGAAAATCTTGGGCGGGTTCTGATCAATGGGCTAAGCGGCTGTACCGTCGACGGTGCTGACAGCGAAATCTGCGACAAGACACCAACCTTGCGCAGCCGTACTGAAGTGGAGCTTTTGGGATGAGTATTCTTGACGCCCTGCGTGAAATTCTGGCCCTGGGCGGGCCGGTTGTGGCCATCCTGATCGCCATGTCCGTGGTGACGCTGGCGGTGACGCTTTACAAGCTTTGGCAATTCGCCGCCTCGGGTGTTGGTCGGCACCGGGTGCTGTCGCAGGCGCTGGACGCTTGGGATGCCGGTGACAAGCAAGCCGCCCGCGCGCGACTGGCCAAAAGCAACAGCTATCTTGCGCCGCTGGTCGGCGTGGCGATGGATGCGCCGGACGCACCCGGTCTGGATCAACGGTTGGATGCCGAGGCGGGGCTGGCGCTGGCCGGGCTTGAACGTGGTTTCCGTCTTCTGGACACGGTGGCGCAGCTGGCGCCGCTGTTGGGTCTGTTTGGTACGGTTCTGGGCATGATCGAAGCGTTCCGCAGTCTGCAAACCGCCGGGTCCTCGGTTGATCCGTCGCTGTTGGCGGGTGGTATCTGGGTGGCGCTGGTGACCACCGCGGTGGGCCTGGCGGTGGCGATGCCGACCTCGATGGTGCTGTCGTGGTTCGAAAGCCGCACCGCACGGGAACGGGTGTTCGCCGATAAGGCGCTGCGCACCGTACTGGTGCCGGGGCAGGCCATCCCGCTGGCCGAGGACGCACAGAGCATGGCGGCCACGCCCGGACATGCGTAACCTCGCACCCTTTGTCAGGCGACCACTGGCGATGACACCGCTCATCGACGTGATCTTTCTGTTGCTGCTGTTTTTCATGCTGACCTCGACCTTTTCCAAATATGGCGAGATCGAGCTGAGCGCCGCCACAGCGGGCAACCCGACCGCGGACACACCTCAAGATCGCGCATTTGTGCAGCTGGGAGAAGAAAGGCTGGTTCTGAACGGTACTCCGGTCACGCTTGCGGACCTGACCACACAGGTGACGACCGGGCAGGTGCTGGTCAGTTTGGACCCTGACACGACGGCGCAGCGGCTGGTGGACCTGCTGGTTTTGCTGCGCGGGCGCGAGGGCCTCAGCGTTCTGGTGCTGGAATGATCCGTCCTGGCCGCCCCCGCCGCAAACGCGACTCGACCATTGCGCTGATCAATGTCGTGTTCCTGATGCTGATCTTCTTTCTGATCGCGGGAACGGTGGCCACGCCGCTGGATCCTGATCTGAATCTGGTCGACACGTCCGAGTTGGAAGGCCGCGAACCGCCCGATGCGCTGGTGTTGCACCGGGACGGAACGCTCAGCTTTCGCGGCGCGCCGATGGACCCCGAAACCTATATGACAGGGCGCGACCCCGGACCGGTACGTATCGTCCCGGATCGCGAGGCGCCGGGCGCTCGGCTGATAGAAGTGACGGCTGAACTGCGGCGACTGGGCGCCGTATCCGTGTTTGTCGTGACCGAAAAGGCGCTGGAATGATCCGGGGGTCGGTGGTTATTGCGGTTCTGGCCGCGCTTCTGTCGCTGCTGCTGCATCTGACGGGGCTAAGCCTGACCGCACCCAGACTGACCGGACAATCAGGTGACACTGATACACCCGACAGGGTTGAACTGGGCAACAGTTTCGAAGATCTGGTTGAAGCCGTCGCTGAACCTGTTGAGCCCGAACCGGAGGAAACGCCTGAACCTCCGGTCGATGACCCACCCGAACCTGCCGAGGTTCCAACCAGCGAAGTGCATGTGGCCTCGGACGATCCCCAACAAACCTTTGCGCCCGATACGGGTACCTCAGAAGTGTTGCAGCCCGTTTCCCCCGAACCGGTCGAGTCACAAGCCCCCGAACCCCAAGAGACCACGGATGGCGACCAGAGCGCCAGTGACGAGGTGGAAGAAACTCCGGACGTAGAAACTGCCGAGGTTGTCGAAGCCCCAGAAAGCAACCCCGAGGTGACCGAGCCGATTACTGAGGCCGCGGCAACTGAACCGGTTGAGGCCGAGCAGCTTGCCGCGCTGCCGGACCCGTCGGAAGACGTATTGCCATCAGTTGCGCCGGATATCCCCACCGAAAGCGAGGCGGTCGAGCCCGATATTCCCGCAGCCCAAGCCGAATCCGCACCGCAGGCAGAGGAAAGCAGCGAAGGATCAGAGCTGGCTGTGGCCTCTTCGATCCGCCCACAACTGCCGGATCGTCGCCCACAGTCTGAACCGCGGGACGTGTTGCGTAGCGTGCGGGATTTCAGCAACCTTCGGTATCCATCGCGCGAAATTGAATCCCCCCTGACCACATACGCTCGCCGGGGTGTCGACAGGTTTACTTCGGGCAATAGCGGCAGGCGCTCAGGCGGGCGAGGGCCCGGAAATTCTGACCGGACGAATTATGCCGGAGAGGTTCTGGTTCACCTGAACCGCGCGCCGATCGTCTATACAGCAGCGCGGGGCTTTGCGAGGGTGTTTTTCGTGATCAAGCCGGACGGAACTCTGGATTATGTCGAAGTGGTGGATACCAACGGCACACCGGATCTTGAACGGGCAGCCAAGGCACAGGTGGCAGCGGCCTCACCCTTTCCGAAACCGCCCGGAGGTGTCAGCCGGTCACTGTCTTTTGTCTATTACGGCAACTGATCTGCCGAAGAGCTTGGCAGGCTGAGCAGGTATATTCGAAAGCGTTGGATTTTGCCGATCAGCGTGGCCGTAAGGCGTTGGCATGAGTATCGAAAACACCATTTACGGCTATTGGGTCAGTCTCTTTAAATTAAAGAGGTCGCGGCCTTTTTCTGCGATCAACTTTTTGTAACGGCTTCTGGAAGCTATGCTAATTATCTAAAAATAAACAATAATAATTAGTTTATCTGATTTCACCTGTGCAAAGTTGCAACGCAAGCCGAGGGCAAGACGTTCGAATGTCCGCGGGCCCTGTTGAGCATGCCCGCGATTTGTTCGACTAGGCGCTCAGCCACACTTTGTAGCCAAACTCCTCTCACTCTCATGGACTTATCATGAAACAACTTCTTTTTGCGTCGACCGCAACAATTGCAACCGCAGGCATCGCAGCGGCCGAATCCGGCATCAACCTCAGCGGCTATGGCCGTTTTGGTATTGGTTACCTTGAGGACCGTCAGAACACGACACTGACCACCACCACAGCCAATGGTACGGTAAACCAATTCACGGCGGATTCTGACGAGGCCATCCTGATCTCACGTTTCCGTCTGAATATTGACGGTTTCACGGAAACTGACGGTGGCGTTCGGTTTGAAGGTCGTGTTCGTCTGCAGGCCGACGAAGACTCCGACACTGGTGAAGCCAACAACGCCGGTCTGAACGGCGCGAGGTTCTCTGTTATCTATGGTGGCTTACGTGTTGACGCCGGCAACGTGGCCGGTTCATTCGACAATCTGGATGACTATTTCGGCACCGAGCCCGGCCTGGAAGAGTTTCTGGGTCAGTATTCGGGCGTGAACTACTCGTTCCTCGAGTATGAATCGACCGGTTCGGGCGACAATGCCGTGTTCTTCCAGTACACCGTTGGTGATTTTGCTGTTTCGGCGTCTTACGACCAGAACACCATCTTTGCAAACAATGGCACTGGCTCAACCACGGACCGTGACCGCTGGGACGTAAGTGCGGCTTATACTTTCAACAACATCACCGCCTCGCTGGTTTATGGTGAAACCGATGAAGGTGATGGTGTCGAAAAGGAAAGCCTGACCGTCTTCACTTTGGGTGCCGAATTCAATGACTTCTACGGAACGCTGTTCCTGGCGGACGACGATGTGGCCGATGATGATGAAAACGGCACTGCTTACGGTTTCTCGGTCGCCTATAATCTGGGTGCAGCGACCACGTTGCAGCTGGTCTATGGTGACGGATCGGCCGATAATGACACGCGCAACATCGGTGTGGGCGCCATCTATGATCTGGGTGCGGGCGCTACACTGCGTGGCGCCGTTGGCGAAGTTAAAGACGGTGACGACGACGGCCGGATTCAGGCCGACTTTGGTGTCTGGTTCAACTTCTAAAGTGACCTGTTTGACCTAGATTCAGGGGCGGGCCTTTAGGTTCGCCCTTATTGCGCCCTACTGTTTTTCAAAGAACAGGATAACCTCGCCCAGCCGCACGCCATATCGCGAAACATAGGCGCGGTTCAGCAGACGATCATCGCTTAGCAGCCACATCCAGTCGTCAAAGTTGACCCGCATGGTGCCGTCCTTGACTGGCAGATCGATCTTGTATGTCCAGTTGAAGGTATCACCACGCTCGACCCCGCTGGCAGCGCCCAGGACGCCAGGCGCAGTTCCGGTCCAGGTGTCCTGACCGGTTTTGATTAGGGTCCAGATGCGTTGTTCGGTGGCGCCGTCGTCATAGACGAAATCCTCGATCAGGGTCAGGGTTTCACCATCCCAAGTGCCTTGGATATCCACCGTAAATCGGCGGGGGACATTGCCCAGAACATCCTGAAACTGACCATAGGCGACGGTTTTGCCTTCAAAGAACTCCTCAAGGTTCAACTGCCGGTCGGACAGAAAGCTTTTAGGTACGCGAGGCTTGGCGGAACAGGCGGACAGCGCGGCAAGCCCCGCGATGGCAAGGGCCGCGATCAGGATGCGGCGGGGCGTCATTGCAAGGTCCTCGTTTCTACCGCGGTGTCATAGCCATTTGAACCGTTGACATGCGCAGCTTTAGCTTCGGGCGCGGGGCGCATGGTGGCGACCAGTTCAGCGACCTTGATGCCGAATTTGCGCATCTCGGACCGGTTCATGATCACACCATTCTCGGTCAGGTACATCCAATCGGTAACGTCCAGTGTGTGCCCGCCCGCGTCTTGGGGTAGGATGATCCGATAAGTCAGCTTCACGGTCGATCCCGAAATTGTGCCGTGACCCTCACCGACGATATCTTCTGCCGTCGCGGTAAACGTGTTGCCCGTGCCCAGCGTCAGATGCCATTTGCGGGTCATCTTCTTGCCGTTGGAATAGGTGAAATACTCGGTCAACGTGCCGGTGTTGCCATTCCATTTCCCCACCATATGGGCGACAAAGCTGTTCGACATCTTCCCATTGGGGCCATAGATCAGCCCTTCGGACAGGATTTCGCCGTTCAGGACTTCTTTCATTTTAAAGGCAGGCCCGGTGCCGCTGTAATCGGCAGGGGATTGCGAGCGAAAGCTTAGGAACCGGCGCTGAGCTGCGACCAGAACAAGGATGGCAAGCAGTAGGATAGCTACGATAGTCATTTGACTGAGACCTCAGAAGGCAACGTCAGGACCAGCCCGAACGCGCCGAGTTTCAGGATGCAGGGCAGCACGGCATAGGCGAGGGTGAGCGTCCGCAACGCCTCGGCCGAGTTTGCCTGTCCTGGGGTGAACCCGCTGCGTTCCAGCAGCGGCAGAGTGAAAAAGGCAGCGAGCGCGAGGCCCAGCTTGCCAGCGAATGACCAGATGCCAAATGCGGCGGATGCGTTCAGCCCCGCCCGCGTCAGCGCGACTGAGAACATCGCGGGCAGCACCACCATATCCGCCCCCAGTGCCGCGCCCGAAGCCAGGCAGATTGCGGCGAACCCGGTCAGATTACCGGCGGACAACAAAGCTGCGCCAACAAATCCCGCGATCGACAGGGGCATGGCGATGATCAGTGTTCGTTTCGGGCCAATTCGGTTAGCCAGCTTTGCCCAAAGCGGAACGCTGGCCCCGGCGCTGAGGAAGAACAGGATCAGCAGTGGTCCGGCTTTTCCCGGCAATTGCAGGCGATCTTCGACAAAGAACAAAAACAGGGTCGAAGTGATGGCCACTGGCAGGCTGTTGACCAGCGCCAGCAGCAGCAAGCGCAGCGCACCAGCTTGTGCGAGCCCATTGAACGACAGGCCGTCGCCAGTAATCGGGGGTCGGCGCCAGATTGGGATCGTCAGGGTCAGGGTGAAGATTGCGATCAGGCCCAGAAACAGGCCAAAGGCGGGATAGCCCTGCGCGCTGGCTCCGAATCCTACGAACAAGGCTGGGGCGCTGGCTGCAAGGATGACGCCTGTCAACTGCCCGCCTTCGCGCCATGCGGCCAATCTTATCAACTCTTGCGGCTCTGGTCGTATGGCAAGCGTTGCGCTGCGACCGTAAAGCAGGATGGTGCCTAAGCTGTAGGCTGAGAATAGTAAGATTAAAACAGAGACTAATAAGGCAATATTTGTTCCCGGCGGCAGTCCAAACAGCATTGGAAACCCGATCGCCAAACCAATCGCAGCGGTCGCAGCAAACAGCAGTTGCGCGTTTGGCCATCGGTCTATGGCCCAACCAATCAGCGGATCCTGCACCAGATCGATTAACCGGATCACCAGCAGAACGGTGCCGATCACACCCAACCCGATACCAAGATTAACGGCAGCAAATCGCGGCAGATGGATATATAGCGGTATCCCCGCCGCAGCGAGCATCAGCGCATACAGACTGACACGCGGGTACAGCATCATCCGCCCTTCAATTGCCGGGTGAAACTGCCCGATCGGGTGTTGTCGCCCAGAAAAATGGACATAAAGGCGCTTTTGGCGCCGGGATAGGACAGGGTACAGGTCTTTTGGCCGTTTCGCCAAAATCCAACTTTGTTCGGGCCTTCCGAGATTGCAATATAGTTGTCGCCCTTGCTAACCGACTGAAAACACTTCTGTAACTGGGCCTGCGTCGGGGCAGGGTTTCCTTGTCGAGCCATCTCATCCAACGTCGATTCAACCAGTGCTTTCTGTTTCAGGGATTTGCGATAGGTCAACTGCAATGCAAAGTCCTGCGTCCAATTGAGCGTGCTGCCTTGCGGCGTATACAGCTTGGCTTCGTAGATTGGCATGCCCAAAAACCGGAAGGTTGCGCTGCCTCTGAGTTGCGCATCAGTCAGCGTCTGGGTGATCGGTGACGCGGCCAACCCGCCCGGGGCCAGCACGATCACAGAAAACAGTGCAGCGCGGCAGGTATCAGAGATCAGCCGATGCAGGGATGGCCGGGTCTTGTGCAGGAATGCCATTGTCAACTCCGAGTGTGTGCGGGGTGCCGTTAAGGCGCTCAACAACATGCATCGCGCTGGCAATCCCGTCTTCGTGAAAGCCATGCCGGTTGTAAGCCCCGGCAAACCAGGTTCGGTTCTGTCCCTGCATCTCGCGGATTTGCCCCTGAGCTTTCAGGGCCGCTTTGTCGAACACCGGATGGGCAAACTCGACCTTGTCATAGATTTTACCCGCGGGAATTTCCGAAGATGCGTTCAGCGTCACAAACAGCGGATCGCTGTCCGGGATATTCTGCAGTCGGTTCATCCAGTAAGTCACGCCAACATTCCCCGCTTGCGAACGGTAGGTCCAGCTGGACCAGCACGCGCGGCGGCGCGGCATCTGGCTTGGGTCACAGTGCAGGATAGCCGTGTTCGGTTGGTAGCGAATAGAGCCTAACGCAGCTCTTTCCGCATCTGTTGCGGTCTCGCCCAGAATGGCAAGGGACTGATCGGAATGGGTGGCCAATATGATTTCGTCGAAAAGATCAACCTGACCCTGGCTGTGGACAGTCACACCGGCATCGCCGCGTTGAATATGCTCAACCGGGCAGGCCAGACGGATTTCACACCCGCGCTCACGTAACGCGGCATCGATGCGGCGGACATATTCGATGCTGCCGCCTTTGACAGTGTACCATTGATGCTGATTGGCGCGACCACTGGCCAGCAGGGCATGGTTGCGGAAGAATTGTACCAGCGAGCGGGCCGGAAACTGATCCACAAACTCCACCGGAGTGGACCAGATCGCGCCGCACATCGGCATCAGGTAATTGTGGCGGAACCAATGACCCAGACGCAGCTGATCGACCAGCTCTCCGATCGTGGTGTCATCGTCACGTGCGGCTTCGGGGGCTTCTTTGCCAAAGCGCAGGATGTCCGCGATCATCTTATAGTAGGCAGGCCGCGCGAGGTTGCGTTTCTGCGCCGTCAGGGTGCGCAGGTTGTTCAGTCCGTATTCAATGCGGCCGTTGTCGATGGTGGCACCAAAGCTCATCTCGGATTTGATGACGGGCACGTTCAGCTCATCGAACAGGCGCGTCAGATAGGGGTAGGTGGCATAATTGAAGACGATGAAACCGGTATCGACAGGTTGGTCGCCGTTTTTGCCTGCCATGACGGTTCGGGCATGGCCGCCCAGCCGGGGTTCGGCTTCGAACACGGTCACATCGTTGTTTTTTGACAAATAGTAAGCGGCCGACAGACCTGAGATACCTGCACCTACTACCGCGATTTTCTTGCGTACGCCTCGGGTTTCGTCGAACATGCCATCCTCTTTGTGCGACATTTTACAATAGGATACGCAGGAAATGCCGGGGTGGATCAATCGGATTAGAAGTTTTTCGCAAAAGCACTATGTTGTGACTTCTGGAGTTTGATCCAGTGCGTCGCTCTGGCCGTAAAATCATAGACACAACTGTATTGGCCAGGGCATGAGCAGCTTTGAAGGAAAAACCTATTGGATCGTTGGCGCCAGCGAAGGGCTGGGCCGGGCTTTGGCCGAGGCGCTGAGCCGTCAGGGCGCACATCTGATCCTGTCTGCCCGCAATACCGAGCGTCTGACCGAGATTTGCTCTGCCCTGCCAAATGCGCAAGCTGTTCCGTGCGACGTGACAGATCTGGACGCTGTACGTCGTGCCGCGGTCGAGGCCGGAGAGGTGGACGGGTTGGTCTATAACGCCGGAGCTTATGAACCGATGCGCTCTGCCGATTGGAATTCCGAGGCCGTGTTGGCGATGACGGATGTGAATTACACGGGTGCCCTGCGGGTTCTGGGTGAGGTTGTACGCAGGTTCGTACGTAGGGGTCGGGGGGATATCACGCTGATCGGGTCTTTGTCGGGGTATCGGGGTTTGCCCGCGGCGGTGGGGTACGCGGCCAGCAAGGCAGCACTTGTTTCGTTGGCCGAGACCATGCGGTTCGACCTGGCGGGCACAGGGGTGACGGTGCGCATCGTCAATCCGGGCTTTATCAAGACCCGTCTGACCGAGAAGAACACTTTCAAGATGCCGATGCTGATGACGCCCGAGGATGCAGCGGACAGGGTGGTCAAAGCGATGTCACGTCGCCGATTCCGTACGGATTTTCCAGCACCATTTTCCTGGCTGGTGCGTCTGATCGACTATCTGCCTGATTGGCTGATTTATCGCGGAAAATAGACTCTAACAAAACTGCCCCTGGCAAAACCATCCTGCCGACATGGTACCGCCATGGCCATAAAACAGCCACAGTCGCTCGCCCTGTTCGGTCACCACCACCCAGTAATCCCGCACGCCGCTGCGCCAGTTGGGATCGTCCAGCCACCATTCCGGCGCAATGCGTTCTGGGCCCGTGGCCTGCGCCAGTTGCCAGTCGCGCCCACGCCAGCGAAAGGCGCTGGGAACGTCCGGGGTTTCCGGCGCCATCACCGGTTCGGGTTGCCACATCTGCAAGGGGCGGGGACGCGGAGGGGCAGGCCAGTCATGCGCCGGTTCCGACCAGGCTGCGGCCAGCGTCTGCGCCGTCTTCTCGGGGATATGTGAGGCCGCCGGGTGCCGCCGCGTGATCGCCTCCAGCCCCACGCGTGCGCCCAGCTTACCGATCAGGTCGTCGACGGCGGTGTTGCCCTCAAGCCGATCCCGCACGGCGCGGCGGGCCTCGGCATGGCCCGCCATGGTGCGGGCGTGGATAGGCTCGGTCTGGACCGCCACAAGCCGCAGCATGTCGATGCCATAACCCGCATCAATCTTGTCGATTTTCATCTCTAACAAAGGGCGAATACGATATTTGTCAAAGGTCGGACGGGCGAGACCGACTTCGACAATCTCAGCGGCCTGATCGGCGCGATGTGCCTCAAGCCGCAGGGTGCGAACGCCGCGGCCTTTCTCCTCCAGTTTTGCGCAGAGCGTGGGCAGTATCCGATCAATGGCGGCCATGACGTCTTCGATCAGACCGATTGGGTTGGGCAGGGTCATCCGCACCGCAAAGCGATGCGGCGGACGGGCGGGCGAGACCGGTTCGGGCGCGCTGCCCATGGCCTGATCCAGCCGCAGCACCAGACCCCGCCCGAACCGCCGCGCCAAACTGGCACGCGGCTGGCCCAACAGATCGCCGATCCGGCGCAGGCCCAGCCGGTTCAACTGCGCCGCGGTCTGATCCTCCAACCGCAGCGCCGCGATGGGCAGGGGGCTGAGCGCGCCATAGGATTGTCCCGGCGCTGCAATCCGCGCGCCACCACCCAAGGCCATCACCTGCGGCGCGGCGCCACCTTTGGTCCAGTGCCGCCGTTTGGTGGCGCGGGCACGGGTGGCACGGGCCTCTTGGCTGATGGCGTCGCCGTTGCGGTCGGATGTGGCCTCTTGTCCGGCGTATCGCGCCAACGCCCAGGCCGCGCCCAGCGTGTCGGCGATGCCCATCTGTACGCTCAGGCCCATATCGGCGCAGTCGACCTCAAGTACGCTCAGCAACGCCTCTTCGCCGCCGAACAGATGGGCGCAGCCCGACAGGTCGACAATCAGCCCGTCCGGTGATTCTTCGGCTACCCAGGGGCTGAATTTGCCTGCCCAGCGGCGCAAAGCGGTTAGAAACGCGGTCTCGGCGGGGGTATTGCGAGGGCGCGTCACAAGATTCGCGCACATGGCATGGGCATCGCGCACCGGCTGACCCACGCGCAACCCGGCGGCCTGAGCCTGTGCATTCAGCGAGGTGACAACCTGCATGTTCGCCTGCTCGGCCACCACGGCCAAAGGCCCATCCTGCAGGCCCCGCGCAGCGCGGACCAGCCGTTCAGCCCCCAGACGGGGAAACCAGAGTGAGAGTATTCGTCGTTTGGGCATCGGCAGACATCAAAATGTTCCCATTTTGTTCTTACCGTAGAATCATGCCCCGAGTCCACGCCTACCCGCAGGTCAGACGCTGAATGATCCCGGCGTCATTGACGAACACGTTCAACCGGTCGATGCGGTAATCCTGCGTGGCCAAATCATCCGGCCCTAACACACGCGCGCGTTCAGGCAGCTGGCCCTGAATGGTCGAAACCGGCTGACCAATGGAATCGCCAAAGGGTTCACCCTCGCAAAAGGCCAGATCGACCGGTGCGGCTTCGGGTGCAAGGCGGGCGTCTTCCGGTGCGGGTGGCGTTTCGGCACAAGCGGCCAGCAAGATCAAAATCGGAATAAATCGGCGCATTGGCGTTCCTCTTTGCGGCAATGTCGTTTCTGCAATATCAAATCATTAGCCGATCTGTCACCAAAGCGCAGTTGAAAACCCTCTGCGATTGACGCAGGGTCGGGGCAAAGAAGACAGGGAGACAACGATATGCGTACCCGTGCCGCCGTCGCCGTTCAGGCCGGCAAACCCTTGGAAGTGATGGAAGTAAACCTCGAAGGCCCCAAAGCGGGCGAGGTTCTGGTGGAAATCAAGGCCACCGGCATTTGCCACACCGATGAATTTACACTGTCGGGTGCTGACCCCGAAGGCCTGTTCCCCGCCATTCTGGGCCACGAAGGCGCGGGCGTGGTGGTCGAGGTCGGCCCGGGAGTGACCAGCCTGAAGCCGGGCGATCACGTGATCCCGCTCTACACCCCCGAATGTCGCGAGTGTGAATACTGTCTGCACCCCAAGACCAACCTGTGTCAGGCGATCCGCGAAACCCAAGGTAAGGGCCTCATGCCCGATGGTACCTCGCGCTTTTCGACGCTGGATGGCGATC
The DNA here is from genome assembly GCF_056539465.1 of Ruegeria sp. BB1. Lineage (NCBI taxonomy): Bacteria > Pseudomonadati > Pseudomonadota > Alphaproteobacteria > Rhodobacterales > Roseobacteraceae > Ruegeria > Ruegeria sp. BB1. The sequence goes on along the minus strand of NZ_JBQFVB010000003.1, from coordinate 153,953 downwards.
CGATTCTGCACTACATGGGCTGCTCGACCTTCGCGAACCACACGGTCCTGCCCGAGATCGCGCTGGCCAGAGTGCGTGAGGACGCTCCGTTCGACAAGATTTGTTATATCGGTTGTGGCGTGACCACCGGTATCGGCGCGGTGATCAACACCGCTAAGGTCGAGATTGGCAGCCGCGCCATCGTGTTCGGTCTGGGCGGTATCGGCCTGAACGTGATCCAGGGCCTGCGTCTGGCCGGAGCTGATCAGATCGTTGGCGTTGACCTGAACCCGTCCAAGGTGGAAATGGCCACGAAATTTGGCATGACCGATTTCGTCAACCCGTCCGAAGTTGAGGGCGATCTGGTCCCCTATCTGGTCAACCTGACCAAGGGCGGCGCGGACTATACTTTTGACGCCACCGGCAATGTTGGCGTAATGCGCGCGGCGCTGGAATCGGCGCATAAGGGCTGGGGTGAATCGATCATCATCGGTGTGGCACCTGCCGGGGCCGAAATCTCGACCCGTCCGTTCCAGCTGGTCACCGGCCGGTCATGGCGTGGTACAGCCTTTGGCGGGGCTCGAGGCCGGACCGATGTGCCCAAGATCGTTGACTGGTACATGGACGGCAAGATTGAGATCGACCCGATGATCACCCACACCATGGGTTTGGACGACATCAACCACGGCTTCGACCTGATGCATAAGGGTGAGAGCATCCGGTCGGTCGTGGTCTACTGACAACCAGAAATTAAACGGGCGGGGTTTAACCCGCCCTTTTTGCCTCTTATCTTCAGATCATTGATAAACATCTGAATTGAGGGACCAAATTGACCGACACGACCACGGAACGCCTAGCCGTTCTGATTGATGCCGAGAATATTTCGGCAAAGCATGTTTCCGAGATATTCGAGGAAGTCGCCACGTTGGGCGAGGCTAGTCTGCGCCGGATCTACGGAGATTTCTCGGGTGACATTCCGCAGGGTTGGAGCGCCGAGAAACTGGCGGAATACGCCATCGTTCCCCATCAGCAGTTCGCCAACACTATTGGGAAGAATGCTGGTGACATCGCCCTGGTTATAGATGCGATGGACATTTTACATTCGGGCCGGTTCGACGGGTTCGTTTTAGTGTCCTCGGACAGCGATTTCACCCGGCTTGCCAGTCGCATCCGCGAACAGGGGTTGAGCGTGTTCGGGATTGGCGAGGAGAAGGCACCTTGGGCTTTCAAGGCTGCGTGCAACCGCTACATTTCAATCGAAAACATCAAAAAGGATGAACCACAGGCTACGAGCGACGCCAAGAGAAAGAACTTGGCGCCAATAAAGGAAATCAACCACGCCTTTCAGCTCATTCGGAATGTTGTGCTCAAGTCCGCAGAACCCGACGGATGGGCTGAGCTTGGCTGGCTCGGAAATCAACTGCTCAAGAATTACCCCTCTTTTGACACGCGATCATACGGGTTCGGACGCTTGAGTGATCTTGTTCGTGCAACAGGAAAATTTGAGGAGGCAGGTACAAACGGAAGCCTTAAGATCAGACCCAAAGACAAGTAAAGGCTCATGTAGCACTCCGAAGCTACGAGCCTGGCCTCGTTGCCCCAGTATCCGCTCGCGGAGATCGTACCCGCAGAACCGGGGTGTTCGCTGACGAAGTGTTCGTCCGGCTTTCGCGCCAAACCACGAACACGCCGGATGCGATGATGATGCTGGCCCCGACTGCGACCCAAGCATCGGGTTTTTCGCCGAAGAAGATCATACCAAACAGCGTGGCCCAGATGATCTGGCTGTATTGGCTGGGCGCAATGACACCGGCGGGCGCGGCGCGGTAGGCAAGGATGATCAGGTGCTGGGCGATCACCGAGAACACGCCGACCAGCGCCATCATTGCCAGATGCAGCAGCGAGGGCGGCAGATACACGGCGGGTTGGGCAAGGCTCATCGCCACAATGGCCAGCAGCATCGGGTATAAGATCAATACGGCCGAGCGTTCCTCATTCCCGATCTTGCGCACCAGAACGGATGCAAAGGCGCTGCAGAACGCGGCCGTCAGGGCGGCGAGGTGGCCCAATGTGATATCGGTCGCGCCAGGACGCAAGACGATCAGCACGCCGATCAGGCCGACGCCGACAGCAGCCCAGCGTTGGGCGCGGACGACCTCTCCCAAAATCGGAATCGACAGGACGGTGACGATCAGCGGAAAGGAAAACAGCAGCGAGTAGACCTCAGCCAGCGGCAGAACCGAAAAGGAATAGAAAGCACAGACCATGGACGAAACCATCAAGGTCGAGCGAAGCAGTACCAGCCAAGGGTGATGGGGCAGGAAGTTCCCGGTTGTCCGGTCGGTCAGGATTGTCACCGCCATCGGCACGAAGGAAAACAGCGTTGCGAAAAAGATGATCTGCATCACCGAATAGGTCCCGCCCAGCACTTTGATCAGTGCGTCATGACTCGCAAAAACTGCAAAGCCTGCAAACGCATAGCCAAGACCCCGGAGGGTAGTGTTTTGAGTGCTCATGAGTCTGGCCTCGGGTGATGTGCGGTGTTTAGGGCGGCACGGAGTGATCTCGGGCTGTCTATTCGCGCTGCATAAACCCATTTTGCAGAGTCTGATAGCCCCTATTTTACCGCTAACATGTCAAAGCCGGTATGATATCCGATCATCGCAGGATCGGTGGCGCGTCCTTAGGCTGACGGGCAGACTGAACACCCGCTTTCATCCCCACACCGATACGACGCGCCAAGGCGACCCAGGGAATGGCGGTTTCCGGTGGCAGCATCCGGGTGGCGACCTCTTCGAACAGATCTAGCCAATGGGCGAAGAATTCGGGTTTTACATCGGGCCGCTCGATATGAACCCGCTGTGGATTGCCGTCATAGCTACGCTCGTACAGGATGGCGTTGCGCCAGAAGGCGGCAATTTTTTCCTCATGCGCGGGCCAGTCATCGACATGTCGGTTGAAGATCGGCCCCAGCACATTGTCTTCCCGGACACGCGCATAGAAAGCGCTGACCTGCGCGTTGATTTGCTCGGGCGTCGCGGGAAATCGCGGAGGCAGGGGCGGTCTGGACATGGGTGATCTCGGGGTTTCGATTCTGTTCGCGGTCAATAGCCGGTTCAGGGGTTACGCTACAGGGGTGGTTTTGTCGCGCTGGTCCGGTGTCAGAATATGCCGCAGCAGGGCCACCGGATGCGCCTTGAGGCTGAGACGGGTGGCGACATAATCCTCGACCACCTGTTCGCCCAATGTCATCTGAGGCAGATAGGCCTCGGGCTCGTCCAGCGCCTCGCCCTCCAGATCCCGCGAGAACAGCGGCAGCGGTTTGGCAGTCGCAATCGCCTTGGCCTGCCACAGCGCCTCGCGCCGGGTCAGATCGCAAGTGGCGAAGGCGTCGGCCTCGGCCAGCCGTTCGATCACTGACGGCCCCAGCCCGGCACGGCGCCAAACATCATCGACCTGGGTGTAGCCGTTGCCGCGTGCGGCGGTCAGCCAGCTGGCGTCTTCCTCGCTGAGGCCCTTGATTTGGCGAAAACCCAGCCGCAGGGCCAGCCCGCCATGGCCGTCAGGCTCCATCACATTGTCCCAAAAGCTGGCATTGATGCAGACCGGCCGCACCTGAACCCCATGTTCGCGCGCATCGCGCACGATCTGGGCAGGCGCATAAAACCCCATCGGCTGTGAGTTCAGCAGCGCGCAGGCGAAGATGCCGGGATGGTGGCATTTGATCCAGGCCGAGGCATAGACCAGCAGCGCAAAGCTGGCCGCGTGGCTTTCGGGAAAACCGTAAGAGCCGAAGCCCTCGATCTGCGAAAAACAGCGTTCGGCAAAGTCGTCGTCATAGCCATTGCGCTGCATGCCGCGCAGGAACAGCGCACGGAATTCGCTGACATTGCCATGTTTCTTGAAGGTTGCCAGCGACCGGCGCAGGCGGTCGGCCTGTTCCGGGGTGAAACCCGCGCCGACAATGGCGATCTGCATGGCCTGTTCCTGAAACAGCGGTACGCCCAGCGTTTTGCCAAGCACCTCGCCCAACGCGTCCGAGGGGAAGCGGACCTCCTCCTCTCCGTTCCGGCGGCGGATATAGGGGTGGACCATGTCGCCTTGGATGGGGCCAGGGCGGATGATGGCGACCTCGATCACCAGATCATAGAAATTGCGTGGCCGCATCCGGGGCAGGAAGTTCATCTGCGCACGTGATTCTACCTGAAACACGCCGATACTGTCTGCCTTGCACAGCATGTCATAAACCATTGGGTCCTCGGGCGGCAGGGTGGCCAGCGTATAGCTGGTCTGGTGGTGTTGGCCGATCAGGTCAAACGCCTTGCGGATGCAGGTGAGCATTCCGAGGCTGAGGACATCGACCTTGAGGATACCCAGAGAGTCGATGTCGTCCTTATCCCAGCAGATGACCGTGCGGTCCTCCATCGTGGCGTTTTCGATGGGGACCAGCTCGTCCAAACGCCCCTCGGTGATGATGAAACCGCCGACATGTTGCGAAAGGTGGCGGGGAAAGCCGTTGATCTCATAGACCAGCATTAGAGTCTGTTTTAGGCGGCGATCCTCGGGGTCGAGACCGATTTCGCGCATGCGTTCAGCCTCGAGCCCGGCGGCAGAGAAAAAGCCCCAGAGTTGTGAGGATAAGGCTGAAATGGTGTCTTCTGTCAGGCCCATCGCCCGTCCGACCTCACGAATGGCGCGTTTGCCGCGATAGTGGATCACGGTGGCGCAGAGACCCGCACGGTGGCGGCCATAGCGGTCGTAGATGTGCTGGATCACCTCTTCACGCCGTTCATGTTCGAAATCGACGTCGATATCGGGGGGCTCATCGCGGGCCTCGGACACGAAGCGTTCAAAGACCATGGTGCCCATCTCGGGGCTGACTTCGGTGATGCCAAGGCAGAAGCAGACCACCGAGTTGGCCGCCGAGCCCCGCCCCTGGCACAGGATACCGCGCGAGCGGGCGAAATGGACGATGTCGCGGACGGTCAGGAAATAGGGCTCGTATTTCAGCTTACCGATCAGGGTCAGTTCATGCGCCAGCATCTTTTGCGCCTTTTCCGACGCGCCCGCCGGATAGCGCCATTTTAAACCCTCATGCGCCAGGCGGTGCAGGCGTTGGGTCGGGGTTTCCTGATCGCTGCCCTCGCTGGGATATTCATAGCGCAGCTCGTCCAGAGAAAAGGTTAGCTGTTCGCTGAGTTGATGGGCGCGGGTGACCGCGCCTTCGTGGCCTTTGAATATCCGCAGCATCTCGGCCTCAGACCGCAGGCGCTGTTCCCCGTTGGCCAGCGCCTCGCGACCGAGCTCATCGACTTTGCGGCGTAGGCGGATGGCGGTCACCACATCGGCCAGCTTGCGACGGGTGCCGTGATGCATCAGCGGTGTGCCACTGGCTAGGGTGGGAATGCCGAGTTGCTTTGATTCAGTCTCTAATAAAGAGAAATAGACAGTATCTGCGCCATCATACCGGGGGTGCATCAACAGATGCATCCGCCCGGCAAAGCGGCGCGTTAGCTGTTGCGCCTGTGTCCGCCATCCGTTCGCGCCGCCCGGAGACGGTGTCGCCTGTGGCCAGAGCAGCAGGTGGAGACCGTCGGAAAACTCCAGCAGATCGGACAGCTGTAGAATGCAGTCGCCCTTTTCGGCGCGCAGGCGGCCAGCCGACAGGATACGGCACAGGTTGGCCCAGCCCTGCCGGTTCAGGGGTAGGGCGGTGACGGTGGGCGCGTCGGTAAAGATCAGCCGCGCCGCTGGGATCAGGCGCGGCACCGCGTGGATGGGGTAAGAGGGCGGTTTGGGGATGTGATCGGGGCAAGGTGGGCCGATAGAGGTGTTCTGCGCTTCCCACTCCAGCCGTTCACGTACCTTGCGGGCGATTTCGCGCGCTTGGGTATGGGCACGGACGATTCCGGCGACCGAATTGTCATCGGCAATCGCGATGGCCGGTAGGCCAAGGGTGACGGCACGCTCCATATATTCCTCGGGATGTGAAGCCCCGGTGAGAAAGGTAAAATTCGACGTGATCGACAGTTCGGCATACATGGCGATTCCATATTATATTCACGTTTTGTTCTTTTTCGAGTCCTTTGCGCAGGAAACGGGTCGATTGGGATTTTCCGGGTGGGCATGATTGGGCAAAAGGAGACGCAAAATGTTCAAGATCACCGCATTGGCAACCGACGAAGTGCGCGCCCTTCAGGCTGGTCACACGGATGCTTATGGTGCCACGCCAGAGCGCGCGACATCCACAGGCACAGGCAATCCATGCCGCCATTGCCTGCAGAATATTCCTGAGGGCGAAGAGATGCTAATATTGGCGCACCGGCCTTTTCTAGAGACACATCCTTACGCGGAAACGGGTCCGATATTTCTATGCGCTGCACAGTGTGAGCGGTACGAGGGGAAAGGGCTGCCTGAAATTCTGACCACGTCACCCGACTATCTGATCAAGGGCTACGGAACCGATGACCGGATCGTCTATGGCACCGGAGCGATCACAGCCACAGACCAGATTGCCACTGCGGTCAGGGATATCTTTGCCCGCCCCGATGTGAGCTATATCCACGTCCGATCCGCGCGAAACAATTGCTACCAGGCCCGAATCGACCGGGTCTAAAGCTTGACCCGGTGCATGCCCCGGCGCGGCTGATCCTGATCGTCCGCCGGGGTTTCATTCGCGCGGGATGAGGTGAGGGCGAGGAAGACATCCTCGAGATCCGCTTCTTCGGTACGAACATCGCGGATGCGAATGCCGGCAGAGCGTACGGATTCCAGAACCTGTTCGGCGCTGGTCTGGGCGCTGCGATAGCTCAATACCAGGGTGCCATCGTCTCGCAAAGCGGCTTCGACGCCTTCGGTTGTGGGAAGATTCACAATCGGGCTGTCCGGAGCAATCACCATGGTGCGGCTGTCCACCCGGCCCAGCAGGTTGGCGGTGCTGTCCTGCGCGATCATTTCGCCGTGGTTGATGATGGCGATCTCGTCGCACATTTCCTGTGCTTCTTCCAGATAATGCGTGGTCAGGATGATGGTCATGCCCTGTTCATTCAGATTGCGCACATTGGCCCACAGCATCTGACGCAGTTCGATATCCACGCCAGCCGTCGGTTCATCCAGCACAAGGATCTTAGGATGATGCACCAGCGCCTTGGCCAACAGCAGCCGCCGCCGCATCCCGCCCGAGAGGGTTCGCGCATAGGCCTCGGCCTTGTCGCTGAGGCCAACAAGCTCCAGAATCTCATCGCTGCGGCGCTGTGCTTTGGGCACGCCGTAAAGGCCAGCCTGTACCTCAAGCGCACCGCGCGGGGTGAAGAACGGGTCGAGGTTCAGTTCCTGCGGCATCACACCAATGGCAGCACGGGACTGGCGAGGGCTCTGGTCCTGATCGTAGCCCCAGATCGACACATGGCCCGAGGTTTTCACCACCAGCCCGGCCAGGATGTTGATCAGGGTCGATTTTCCGGCCCCGTTCGGCCCCAGCAGGCCAAAGACTGACCCTCGTGGAACGGTCAGGTCGATGCCTTTCAATGCGCTCTTCTCGGGCTGGCCCTTGCCGCCACGATAGGTTTTGCGCAGCCCTTCGATCCTGATTGCCGCATCGGCCATGTGACCCTTGCCCCCGGTTTGCTCATCGCTCATAAACGCACCTAATGCATGCCCGCGAGGCCGACAACCGAAGAAGGATCGCCAGCCGTGACAATCGAAGCGCCGGAAACCAAGATCGTCGAAACCGCCCGTGTCGCCTGTGACGGCGGGGAAGGCGCATTGGGCCATCCGCGCGTCTGGCTGCAAATCCCCGGGGATATCGGTTGGGTCGAGTGTCCGTACTGTGATTGCAAATTTGTGCTGTCCGGCAGCCAGGCACAAAGCTGACAGAGTGGCAGGTGCCGCGCGAAACGGAGGCCGGATGCCATATGCAGTGCAGCTTTTGCGGCTATCGGATAAGGAGCCACTGGCAAAAGGCGGCCACAGAAATGTGTATGCCTACCCGGATCAGCCCGCGCTTTTGATCAAGGTGACACGGCCCCGTACACGCCGGAACCGCTCGTTCTCTAAACGGTTGGTGCGGCGGATATTGCCGGACACCGCCTTTCGCAACGCCTTGAAAGAGATCGAATGTGAGATGAAAGCCGCGCTGAAAAGCGGTGAGGAAATCGCGCAGCTGCCATTGGCGCGGTCGTTCGGCGTTGTGCAGACAGATGTCGGGCCGGGGGTTGTGGTTGAACGGATTCAATCCAGCGATGGCCAGCTTGCGAACCATCTTTTGTCGATGTGCCGACAGCAGGGGCTGAGCGATCAGATGCTGGGTGACCTCAACCGTTTTGTGGAAAAGTTGTTCGAACTGCAGATTGTGGGCCGTGACATCCACGCGGAAAACATCGTCTACGGGTTGCGCGGTCAGACCCGGATGTTTCTTCTGATCGATGGGTATGGTGAGCGTAACCTTGTTCCCCTGCGGTCACTGAGCCGTCGTTTGAATGATCGGTCCCTAAACAAGCAGTTGCAGCAAATCGCAGATCGTACAGGGCTGGTCTGGGATAAGGCGCGCAGGGTATTCAACCTCGGCTAAGCAAGCGGATCCGCAGTTTGTTTGTCTTCTGCGCTGGTCACCTGCACGGCCCTGTGGCAGAACCGTTCCCAACAAGAACGGAGCGCGTACATGAGCAATTTCGGAAAAGGATGTCACCTGCATCTGATCGACGGATCAGCTTTTATTTTTCGGGCCTATCACGCGCTGCCCCCACTGACGCGAAAATCCGACGGGTTGCCGATTGGCGCTGTGTCTGGGTTCTGCAACATGCTGCAGAAATATGTCGAAGGAAACGCCGGGCCGGACGCGCCGACCCATGTGGCCGTGATTTTCGACAAGGGATCGCACACCTTCCGCAATGACCTGTATGACCAGTACAAGGCCAACCGCGAGGCGATGCCCGAAGATCTGCGCCCGCAGATGCCACTGACGCGCGAGGCGACGCAGGCGTTCAACATCGCTTGCAAAGAGTTGGAGGGCTATGAAGCCGACGACATCATCGCGACCCTCGCCGTGCAGGCGCGCGATGCCGGCGGACGGGTGACAATCGTTAGCTCGGACAAGGATCTGATGCAGTTGGTCGGCGGCGGCGTGGAAATGCTGGACGCAATGAAGAACAAGCGCATCGACCGCGATGGGGTGTTCGAAAAGTTCGGTGTTGGGCCGGAACGGGTGGTCGACGTGCAGGCGCTGGCAGGTGACAGCGTCGATAACGTGCCGGGTGCGCCGGGGATCGGGATTAAGACTGCGGCGCTGCTGATCAACGAATATGGCGATCTGGAATCTCTGCTGGACCGGGCTGAGGAAATCAAACAGCCCAAACGCCGCCAGACGCTGATCGAAAAGCGTGATCAGATCGAGCTGTCGAAAAAGCTGGTGCAATTGGATGAGAATACTCCGCTGGACTTCACCCTGGACGATCTGGAGGTGAAAGACCCCGAACCGGACACTTTGCTGGGCTTTTTGGCCGAGATGGAGTTTCGCACCCTGACCAAGCGCATCGCCGACAAGTTGGGGGCCGAGGCCCCGGTAATCGCTGATGCGCCCGCAACTGCGGTCGAAGAGGCCGAGGCTGAGGCCGTACCCTTTGATGCGTCGAAATACGAATGTGTACGCGATGCCGGGGCGCTGCAAAGGTGGATTGATCAGGCATATGAGCGTGGCTGGGTCGCGGTCGATACCGAAACCACCGGGCTGAATGAAATGATCGCTGAGCTGGTGGGTATCTCACTGTGCGTTGAGGCGGGTGAAGCTTGCTATTTACCGCTGATTCATCGCGAAAGCGCAACGGATGATCTGTTCGGATCGGATGCGCTGGCCGATGGGCAAATGCCGTTGGATGAGGCTCTGACCCTGCTGAAACCGATGTTTGAGGATTCATCGATCCTGAAAATCGGCCAGAACATGAAATACGATGCCAAGATATTCAAACGGTATGGCGTCGACGTGGCCCCGATCGATGACACCATGTTGATGTCCTATGCGATGCATGGGGGCGAGCACGGACATGGTATGGATACCCTGTCCGAACGGTATCTGAACCACACGCCGATCCCGATCAAACCGCTGTTGGGCTCGGGCAAGTCGGCTATCACCTTCGACAAGGTTCCGATTGATGAAGCTACGGCTTACGCTGCCGAGGATGCGGATATCACTCTGCGCCTGTGGAAACTGTTCAAGCCGCAACTGCATCAGGTGCAGGTGACCACAGTATATGAGACGCTCGAACGCCCTCTCGTGCCGGTTTTGGCAGAGATGGAGATGCACGGCATTAAGGTCGATCGCGACGTCCTGAGCCGCATGTCGAACGCGTTTGCACAGAAAATGGCGGGATTAGAGGCTGAAATCCATGAGCTGGCGGGAGAGAACTTCAATGTCGGCTCACCCGCGCAGCTGGGTGAGATCCTGTTCGACAAGATGGGTCTGGAAGGCGGCAAAAAGGGCAAGACCGGTAAATATTCGACCGGGGCGGATATCTTGGAAGATCTGGCAACCGAGCATGAGTTGCCGCGCCGGGTGTTGGATTGGCGGCAGCTGTCCAAACTGAAATCGACCTACACCGACGCGCTGCAGACCCATATCAATCCGGATACGGGCCGGGTGCATACATCTTATTCGATCACTGGGGCGAACACGGGGCGTTTGGCCTCGACCGATCCCAACCTGCAAAACATCCCGGTGCGCACGGAAGAAGGGCGGCGCATACGCGAGGCGTTCATTGCCGAGCCGGGCAATGTGCTGGTCAGTCTCGACTATAGCCAGATCGAATTGCGGATTCTGGCGCATATCGCCGATATTTCGGCTCTGAAACAAGCGTTTTCAGATGGTTTGGACATTCACGCTATGACCGCGTCCGAGATGTTTGATGTGCCGCTGGACGAGATGACGCCGGATATCCGCCGTCAGGCCAAGGCGATCAACTTTGGTGTGATCTATGGCATCTCGGGCTTTGGTCTGGCGCGCAACCTGCGCATCCCACGAGCCGAGGCGCAGGGTTTCATCGACCGTTATTTCGAGCGGTTCCCCGGTATTCGCCGCTACATGGACGACACCGTCGTCTTTGCCAAAGAGCATGGTTACGTGCAGACGCTGTTTGGGCGCAAAATCCATACGCCCGAAATCAACGCCAAGGGACCGCATGCAGGATTTTCACGCCGGGCGGCGATCAATGCCCCAATTCAGGGCACAGCAGCGGATGTGATCCGGCGCGCAATGGTTCGAATGCCGGATGCGATCAATGGGTTACCCGCAAAGATGCTGTTGCAGGTGCATGACGAATTGCTGTTCGAAGTGGCCGAGGACGCGGTGGATCAGGTGATCGACGTGGCGCGCGATGTGATGGAAGGTGCATCGGACCCGGCGGTGAAGTTGGATGTAAAGCTGAGCGTGGACGCGGGGCAAGGGGCCAACTGGGCCGAGGCGCACTAGCTGCTAAAAACAAGGGCGGCGCAGTTCATCAGGCCCGGCGGGCCCTCTTCACAGCGGGTCAGTCCTGTGGCCTGACCAGGCGGTTGACCAACCGTTGCACGGATGGGCCAAGCAGCAGGATGACGGTGAAGGCGATGGGCCAGCAAAAGGCCCAGGACGCTATCCAGTCGCTGACGGTGTTGGGGCCAAACCCGATGGCTTTTACCGTCGCGATCCCTGTCACCAGGCAGGACATGAGGCCCGACATGATCAGGCTGAACAAGGCGCGGGAAAAGCGGGCGGGGATCATTGCGGGCATCCTGATGGTCTTGTTTCCCTTGATGTGCTGTATTTTCCGTCAAAACGCCAGAGCTAGCCCCGCATCCAGTCAAGGCTGTCCGTTGTTCGTGACGTGGAGGCAATATATTCGGCGCTGACCCAGCCGGAATAACCCGTTGCGTCCATCGCTTCGAACAGACGTTGGAAATCTGTCGGTCCGCGCCCCGGTTCACAGCGGTCGGGGGCGGCGCCGATCTGGGCGTGGACGATCCGCGGGTGAAAGCTATTCCAGACAGTTTCCGCGTCATCGTGGATCATATGAGCATGAAAGCTGTCATATTGCAGGCCGACATTGGGGCGGTTCACATGGTCCAGCACCTGCATTGCCAGATCGTAATCGTTCAGAAAGTACCCGGGCTGGGAAACCGGATTCAGCGGTTCGATCGTGAACTGCTGTTGCGGGGCAAAATCGGCGGCCCATTGCAGGTTGCGCACGAAACAGTCCTGCGCGTCCGAACCCGTGGCATAACCCGACATGATGTGGATCAGCCCTGGTCGTAGGATCTCGGCATAGCGCAAGACACGGCGGATATCGGATTGAAACCGCGCCTCGCCGCCCGGAACTGCGGCATAGCCGGGCTCACCCCCGGTGTAATTGGGCGGCGGCGCGTTGATCAGAACAAGTTCCAGTCCATTTGCCAGCAGCGCGCGGCGCGTTTCCTTTGCAGCCAGTTCATAAGGAAACAGAATTTCGACCGCTTTGAACCCGGCGTCGGCCGCCGCCTGGAAACGCTCCAGATACGGAAGCTCAGCAAAGAGCAGTGAGATATTGGCGGCAAATTTGGGCATGGGCGGTCTCGGGCAGCTGTTGGCCGGACCTTAACGGGACGGCGATTTTTGGGGAAGGGGATCAAAAACGACAGATTGTCGAAAATCGGCCAGATCGCCTGGATCAAATTAGAGACTTTTGGGGCAACGCGGCGAATCATTTTTGCGCGCCGTGCCAACAGAAGGTTTGAACACGATGGCAATGAGCCCTGACCCCGTGCGCGGGAACGCCCTTACTGTGTCTGGCGGACGGACATCCGCGGTGTCTGGCAATGGTCTGGCGGTTGCATCCATGCTGACTTGGGCGGCGGGATTTCCGGCCGCCGAGGTGCTGTTGCAAAGCTGGCCTCCGGTGGCCCTGTTTGCCGCACGACTGGTATTGGCGGTGGCGTTTCTGGTTCCGGTCTGGTTGCTGATTGACGGACCGTCACGCGTATTGCGCGCCCGTTGGGGACATGCGTTGTTTGTTGGCGGGACGCTGGGCGCTGGCATGTTCCTGATCATTGTGGCGCAAAAACTGACTGACCCAGTGACAGTGGCCATCATCGCCTCTTGCGCGCCTTTGTTCGCGACGCTGTTGGAACTGGCGACCGGCACACGGCGGTTGCGGTGGAATTTTGCGGTGGGTCTGGTCGTGTCGATCGTCGGCGGGCTGATTGCCACCAGTGCGGTAGCTCCGGCGCAGCTGGGATTGGGTGCGGGCTGTGCCATCCTGTCAACCGGACTGTTTTGTTGGGCCAGCATGGCGACAGCGCGGGATTTCCCCGAACTCAGCCAGACCGGGCGCAGCACGATTACCTTGGTTGGGGGGCTGATCGTGGCTGCATTCCTGTTCTTTGCGGCGGGTCAGGCTGGCATGGATATCCTGCCCTCGGCACCGATTGATGTGCAGCAGATGGGGATGCTGGTCATCTATGCGCTGGTTTCGCTGGGGCTGAGTCAGGTGCTGTTCATCGCGTCGGTGGGCAAGCTGGGCGTGGCATTGGCCTCGTTTCATATCAACATCGCACCCTTCTATGTGATGCTGATCATGTTGGTATTGGGCGAAGAGTGGAATTGGACCCGCGCGCTGGGCGCGAGCATCGTCGCTGTCGCTGTGGTTCTGGCGCAGGATCGCCGGGTCCCGCGACGGGCTTAATCCGGCAGGTCCTCGGACGGAATCAAAGGAAAAAACCGCCCCCCCGACCGAACGCCGAACCAGCCATCCTGATGCTGGGCAAGGTCCACAAGGCGGTAAAAGCTTTTACGATCAATCCGCGCCTCAAGGTTTGTGCGCACCAATACATAGGGCGACGGCTCTTCTGTTTCCTCGTCGATGACAATGCGGATGGGATGATCCGGCCCCGCCACAGCGCGGTCACCGACATGCGTGCTAAAAGTCACGCTTTGCCCGTCACCTTCCCCTTCGATATCGAAATCGACGGCCACAAAGGGCGCATCCTCGACGGTGATTCCAACCTTTTCCACCGGGGTTACCAGGTAATACTTCCCGTCTTCTTTCTTAAGAATTGAGGAAAAAAGCTTCACAAGCTCGAACCGGTTGATGGGCGACCCTAAATAACTCCAGGTGCCATCTTTTGCGATCTTGATGTCCAGATCGCCGGAAAACGGAGGATTCCACAGGTGAACAGGCGGCAAACCCTTGGATTTGGTTGCTTTGACTGATGCTGCCAGACCATCAGGTGAAGGGGTCACAGGTTTTTGTCCGCTCATTGCTTTTGCCATTTCCTCTCAGCGCGATACACTTCAATCATAATAGTCCACGGAAGGGAAAGTCATGAGCGAACCTGCCGACCTCGTGTCCGAGATCGAAGCGCTGGAAAACAAGCTGCAAGAGGCCAAGGCCTCGATCACCCGTCGCTTTATCGGACAGGAACGGGTCGTTGACCTGACCCTGACTGCGCTGTTGTGCGGCGGTCACGCTTTGTTGATCGGCTTGCCGGGGCTGGGTAAGACGCGATTGGTTGAAACCTTGTCGACGGTGATGGGCTTGCATGGCAATCGTATCCAGTTCACGCCCGATCTAATGCCTGCCGATATTCTGGGGTCCGAGGTTCTGGACACCGCTGATGACGGCACCCGCCACTTCCGCTTCATCTCTGGCCCGATCTTCTGTCAGTTGCTGATGGCGGATGAGATCAACCGCGCCAGCCCGCGGACTCAGTCGGCTCTGCTACAGGCAATGCAGGAACGCACTGTAACCGTGGCGGGCGAAGATCGCTCGCTGGGCGAGCCGTTCCATGTTCTCGCCACGCAAAACCCGATTGAACAGGAAGGCACCTATCCCCTGCCTGAGGCGCAGCTGGACCGGTTCCTTGTTCAGGTCGATGTTGAATATCCTGACCGTCAGACCGAACGAGACATTTTGCTTGCAACCACAGGGGTCGAAGAAGACGAAGCCCATCAGATTTTCACCAAAGATGAACTGCTGGCCGCGCAGGTTTTGCTGCGTCGCATGCCGGTGGGAGAGTCGGTTGTGGAGTTGATTCTTGATCTGGTTCGTGCGTTCCGCCCAGAAGAGGCAGGTGCGTCCGAGCGCGTCGCAGAAACAGTTGCCTGGGGTCCAGGTCCCCGTGCAGCGCAGGCGCTGATGATGACGGTGCGGGCCCGCGCGATGTTGCAGGGGCGGTTGGCGCCAAATGCCGAAGATGTCCTGGACATGGCCCGCCCGGTGCTCAGCCACCGGATGGCGCTGAACTTCGCGGCGCGCGCGCGTGGTGATAGTCTGGCTGAGCTGATCGACTCGACGGCCGCCGGGTTAATCCGTACCGAGGCCGCGGCGTGAATGCCGCGCTGACCCTTCGAGAAAGATCCGAGGCCGAGGCATCCCGGCTACCGCCGCTGTTGGCGCGCGCAGAACATCTGGCCGGAACCGTTTTGCTGGGCGATCATGGACGCAGGCGCTCGGGCCTTGGTGACGATTTCTGGCAATACCGCCCGGCGCAGATCGGTGACAGCCGTCGGATGATCGACCACAGGCGCTCGGCCCGCGGGGATCAGCAGTTTGTGCGTGAACGGGAATGGCAGATCGCGCAATCGGTGATGCTGTGGGTGGATCAGGGTGCCTCGATGCGGTTTGCGTCCAACAAGAACCTTCCCACGAAAGGTGACAGGGCCCGTTTGCTGGGTTTGGCAATCTCGATCCTGCTGGTTCGCGGTGGAGAGCGCGTGGGCCTAACCGGCACCACGCTGCCGCCCCGGCGCGGAAACGCGCAAATCATCCGACTGGCGCAGGCCTGGTCAGGCGATGTGCAGGACGATTACGCCTCGCCCGAGCATCGCGCCATGATCCCGCGCGCGCGTGCCGTGTTCATATCGGACTTTCTGGGCCCGATGAGCGAGGTGGAGCTGGCCCTGACCAAAGCTGCCGACCGTGGTGTACGGGGCGTTTTGATGCATGTTCTGGACCCCAGCGAGGAATCTTTTCCCTATCACGGCCGCACCGTGTTCGAGAGTGTCGGACGAACCTTGAAACACGAGACCCTGAAAGCTGGTGCTTTGCGTGGCCGGTATCTTGAGCGGCTGGCGGAGCGCAAAGAAGCGCTACAGCAATTGTGCCGGGCGACAAATTGGCAATATGGCCTGCACCACACTGAAGACAGCGCACAGGCGGCGCTGCTGTGGCTGTACCGCGCTTTGGACGGGAGCTTGCGATGACGGCATTTCTGTCAGTGATCAGCTTCACATCCCCTTGGGTATTGCTGAGCCTGCTGGCCCTGCCGATCCTGTGGCTGATTCTGCGCGCAGTTCCACCTGCACCGATCCGCCGCTTGTTTCCCGCGGTCACTTTGCTTTTGGGACAGAAGGACAAGGAAAGCGTTTCGGACCGTACCCCGTGGTGGTTGCTTTTGCTGCGGATGGTGGCAGTTGCCGCGATCATCATCGGATTAGCCGGACCGGTATTGAATCCGTCACGTATTCAGGCCGGGTCCGGCCCGTTGCTTTTGGTGTTGGATGCAAGCTGGGCCGGGGCTACTGGATGGCCAGCAACGCTGGAGCAAATTGACGCCCAGTTGGTTGAGGCCGGACGCGCGGGCCGTCCGGTATCCATTTTGCGCCTTACAGAGCCGGAAACCCCTGTCTTTCAGGCGGCAGAGGCCTGGCGCGGGCGGTTGCCGGGGATGGTTCCGGTGCCATGGCAACCAAGCGAAACCCAGATCACGCAGGCAATTGACGTGCTGGATCAGATCGAAGAGGACTTTGACACATTCTGGTTCAGCGACAAGCTGGCTTACCCGAACAGCGCCCGAATTCTGGACACTTTGCAATCGCGTGGTGACGTGACGGTGTATCAATCTGCCGCCCCGGTGCTGGCGATGGTTCCGGCAGTGTATCAGGATGGGGTTATTCAACTGACTGCAAGACGATCTGAACCCGGGCCGGCGACGGCTGTCACGCTTGTGGCTCAGGGCCGCGACCCGGCGGGTGTCATGCGCATTCTGCACAGCGCTGATGCCGTTTTCGAAGAAAATGAAACAACTGCGCAAGTGGAGCTTGCCCTGCCATCCGAATTGCGGGGACGGATCACAAGGTTCGAGATTCAGGGGCAGCGTTCGGCCGGTGCGGTAACGCTAACGGATGACAGCCTTCGCCGACGCGAGGTCGCCCTGATCGCCGGAACGTTGAACCGTGAAGGGTTGGAACTGCTCTCACCGCTGCACTATCTGACCCAGGTCCTGAGTCCCACTGCGGATTTCGTGGATGGAGGGTTGCTGGAAGTTTTACCTGCCAATCCTGATGCCATCGTTCTGGCCGATGTGGCCAAACTGTCGCCCGGGGAACAGACGGCATTGGTGGAATGGGTCGAACAGGGCGGATTATTGCTGCGCTTTGCCGGTCCGCGCATGGCCGCCAGCGACCTGGGCCGCGATTCCGAAGATGTATTGCTGCCGGTACGTCTGCGCAGCGGCGGTCGCTCGGTCGGTGGCGCGATGAGCTGGGGTGAGGCCAAGGGGCTGGCACCCTTCCCGGAAAACTCGCCTTTCTACGGCTTGCAGGTGCCCGGCGATGTTACGGTCACAACACAGGTCATGGCGCAACCAGACCCTAACTTGGCGGATCGGGTGATTGCGTCGCTGTCCGACGGCACGCCCCTGGTCACACGCAAGGCGCTGGGCTTGGGCCAGGTGGTTTTGTTCCATGTGACGGCGGATGCAGAATGGTCTAGCCTGCCGCTTTCGGGGCTGTTTGTTGAGATGTTGGACCGTCTGGCCGTGGCCTCAGCGGCGAAATCCCGGCAGGATTCGCAGCTACAGGGCACCACGTGGGAGCCGTTGCAAGTGATGGACGGCTTTGGCGCCCTGTCCGATGCGGGCAATCTGGCTGGCGTGGACGGGGTCGAGCTGATCTCGGGCACAACCGGCCCCGATTTGCAGCCCGGCCTTTATGAAAGCGGCAAACAGAAGCTGGCCTTGAATGTTCTGTCGGAAGAGGCTGTAATTAGCCCGGCAATCTGGCCTTCGGATGTACCGATCAAAGGGCAGGAGGTGAACTCTGAGACACCTGTCGGGGGCATCCTGCTCAGCCTCGCTCTGCTATTGCTGACGATTGATGTGATCGCCTCATTGGCCTTGTCTGGCCGCCTTGGTCTGGCCAAAGCGGCGGCGGTTGCTATGGGCGCAATGCTGTTGGTGCCCGAGGCGCAGGCGCAGACGCCCGAGGATACAGAATTCGCACTGAATGCCACGCATGAGCTGGTGCTGGCCCATGTGCTGACCGGAAATGCGCAGGTTGACGATGTGGCAGGTGCTGGCCTGCGTGGCTTGTCACAAACGTTGTTCTATCGCACATCGGTCGAACCTGCCGAGCCCTTTGGGGTGGATCTTGAGCGCGATGAACTGGCGTTTTTCCCGCTGCTGTATTGGCCGATCACTCCGGATCAGCCGCAGCCTTCGGCTGAGGCCTATGTTAAACTGAACGCTTATTTGCGGTCGGGTGGCATGATCCTGTTCGACACACGTGATGCGGATATCGCGCGCTTTGGGGCCTCGAGCCCCAATGGGCGCAAACTGCAACAACTGGCGGCCCCGCTTAATATTCCCGCTTTAGAGCCTGTTCCGGGTGATCATGTTCTGACCCGAGCCTTTTACCTGCTGCAGGATTTCCCGGGTCGCTACGCTGGTACAGAAATCTGGGTCGAGGCCGCCCCGGTGGATGCCGAGCAGATCGAGGGCATGCCATTTCGCAATCTCAACGACAACGTCACCCCGGTGGTGATTGGCGGCAACGACTGGGCCGGGGCTTGGGCAATTGACCGAAACGGACAGGCGCTGTTGCCAGTCGGGCGTGGTTATGCCGGGGAACGTCAGCGTGAACTGGCCAATCGCTTTGGGGTCAATCTGGTGATGCATGTGCTGACCGGGAATTACAAATCGGATCAGGTACACGTGCCTGCGCTTTTGGACAGGTTGGGACAATGACCGGAACAGTCATCTTTGATCCGCTGATCCCGTGGCCAGTACTGGCCATTGTCGCCGCGATTGCGGTCACAGGGGTTCTGCTGGCCCTTTGGCGCGGCCTGTCTGGTTGGGCCTTGCGCGGGCTGGCGGCGCTGGTGGTGATCGCGGCCTTGGCGGGTCCGGTCTATCAGGTCGAAGACCGTGCGCCGCTGACTGATATCGTGCTGATGATCGAGGATGAAAGCGCCAGTCAGGCCCTTTCGGATCGCGCCGACCAAACCGCACAGGCGGCCGAGGGTTTGGCTGCTGAAATCGAAGCCCGTGACAATACCGAGCTGCGCCGGATCAAGGTCGCCGACGGAGACGGCGACGAAGGCACGCAGGTTATGGCCGCGTTGAGCGCCGCACTGGCCGAAGAGCCGCGCGCACGGATTGCGGGTATTCTGGTGGTTTCAGACGGTCTGGTGCATGATGTCGAGCAGGCCCCCGACCTGCCCGCGCCGATGCACTTGCTGCAAACCGGACGTGAAAGCGACTGGGATCGCCGCCTGATCGTCCGCAATGCCCCTGCCTTTGCCATTATCGGCGAACCTGTCACCCTGACCTTGCGCGTGGAAGACAGCGGCGCTGCGCCTACCGGGGCGACCACTGCGCCGCTTGAGATATCAGTAGATGGGGCCGAGCCGGAACAATTCACCATTCCCATCGGCGTCGATGTCGAATTGCCCATCGCTCTGCCGCATGGTGGGCGCAATGTCATCCAGTTCACTGTGCCTCAGGCAGAGGGCGAATTGACCGACCGCAACAACACCGCGTTGATCCAGATGAACGGGGTGCGTGACCGGTTGCGCGTGCTGCTGGTGTCGGGTGAGCCGCATCCGGGTGGGCGGACCTGGCGCAATCTGCTGAAATCCGACAGCTCGGTCGATTTGGTGCATTTCACCATCTTGCGCCCGCCCGAGAAACAGGATGGCGTGCCGGTGGACGAGTTGTCCTTGATCGCTTTCCCAACGCGCGAGCTGTTTCTGGAAAAGATCAACGATTTCGACCTGATCATCTTTGATCGCTACAAACGGCGCGGCATCCTGCCCGCGATCTATCTGGACAATGTCACCAATTATATCAACGAAGGCGGCGCTGTTCTGATTGCGGCGGGGCCGGATTTTGCCAGCGCCGACAGCATCTTCCGTTCACCTTTGGCGCCGATTCTGCCGGCACAACCCACTGCCCGAGTGATCGAGGAACGTTTCGTGCCCATGGTGACCGATCTGGGCCATCGCCACCCGGTGACGACAGATCTGGGGGATTCCGAGGATTGGGGCGCATGGCTGCGCCAGATCGACGTCAACCACCGCACGGGTGAGCTGTTGATGACCGGTGTGGATGAGCGACCCCTGCTGGTGCTGGACCGCGTGGGCGAAGGGCGCGTGGCGCTCTTGGCGTCGGACCATGCCTGGTTGTGGAGCCGGGGTTTTGAGGGCGGCGGGCCGCAATTGGAACTGTTGCGCCGTCTGGCCCATTGGATGATGAAAGAACCCGAGCTTGAGGAAGAAGCCTTATGGGCCGAAGCCAACGGGCAGGTCATGCGTATCATCCGTCAGACATTGGAGGATGAGGTCGGACCGGTGACCATCACCCGCCCCGATGGCGAAACGCTTGAAATAACGCTCGATGAGGTCTCCCCTGGGCGATTCGAGGCGACCTATTTTGGACCCGAGATTGGCCTCTACCGTCTTCAGGAAGGTGACCAGATGGCAGTGATCGGGCTGGGCCCCGCTGCGCCGAAAGAGTTTGAGCGTACCATCGCCACTGATGAGGTGCTGAAACCCGTACTGGCTGAACTGCGCGGGGGTACCATCCGACTGGAAGACGGGTTGCCGTCTATCCGCAATGTCCGCGCCGGGCGTCCAGCTGCTGGGCGCGGATGGATCGGCCTGACCCCGCGAGAAGCCTATGAGACGCGCGATGTCACACAGGCCGGGCTTTTACCGCCCTGGCTGGTGCTGGTGCTGGCCGGTGGCTTCTTGCTGGCCGGATGGTTGCGCGAAGGGCGACGTTGATTACTCGAACACCACGCTGACCGTGGGATCACCGGGCAGACCCGCATAGCTGACGGACGCCCCGCCTTTGCCCTTTGCAGGCGGCACAAGCGGGCCGAAAGACCCGACGGAAATCAGGTCGCCGGCTTGAAACTCGATACCTTTCGACATCAGCCATAGGGCCGCATTTGCCGGGTGCCCCAAAACGGCCGCCCCTGGGGCTTGCGCCAGTACCTCGCCATCCGCGGCGCGGAGTGTGACCGTCATATCCTGCAACGCCTGCGTCATCGCTGTAGGATCGGATACGGGAATTTCAGAGCCTAACACGCCGAGTTTCGGGGCAACGCCAATGGCGGTTAGGGTAACCGGCGTGATTGGCTCCCCCTCGGCCAGGGTAAGATCCGGCAGCTCGATAAAGGGGCGGATGGCTGAGATATGGGCAAGAACTTCGGCCGGGGCAGTCGCCTGATTGATGCCAGCGTCGCCGACAACCAGCACCAAATCGGCCTCAAAAACCGGACGCGCACCCCATGTGGCGGGTACAGTGGCCCCGTCGTCCAGCATCATATCGCGGTACAGAACGCCCTGAACCGGTTCAGATGCGCCGAACCGCTCTTGCGCGGGGGCGCTGGTCAGGCCTGCCTTATAGCCGATGATCGGCCCCAAATGTGGCTCTAACACACTGACTATCTTGGCCTGTGTACACAGCGCGTCTTCCATGCTGCCATCCGCAGAAAGGGCCGTCGTCGGTGTGTTGGTCAGATAGTCCTGCACATATTGGTCAATCTGCGCTTCTGTGGCGCAATCCGCCACCGCATGAGAACCCAGCGTGATGGCGCAGAGTATTGGCAAGTATGTTTTTCGCGGCATGGCAGACCTCCGGGTTTTCGAAAACTCTGGCACGATGGTCCGTGTTCGGGCAACGGCTTAAACACTTTTTCACGCTCTGTCGGGATGCTGGGCGCAAGTTACCTGGGATCAGAAACGATGAGTCTAGCAACCAAACTGGCACAGGAACGGCGTGCGCGGCTGGCGGCCGAGCGGCTGTTGGAAATGAAGCAGGTCGAATTGTCAGCCGCCAATCGCAAGCTGGGTTTGCATGCGATGGCCCTGACCAAACGCATCGGTGAAACCCAGGCCGAGGTCGAAACGGTCAGGGATGAAAATGAAAAGGTCAAATCCGACCTGACCGAAGCCAATGCCAAGATCGAAGTGGCCGAGCGCCGCTTGTGGCATTCGATGCAGACCATTCAGGACGGTTTCGCCTTTTTCAATGACCAAAGCCACATGATCGGGGCCAATGCCGTCTATCTCAGCCTGTTTGACGGTTTGGAAGAAGTGTCGCCGGGTATTTCCTATGCGCGTATCCTTGAGATTTTGACCGATGAAGGGCTGATCGATATTGGCGCGGAATCTCCGACCGATTGGCAGGCCAGAATGCTGAACCGCTGGGCACAACCCCAGCCGGAAGCGGTGGTGATCAAGCTGTGGAATGGTGAATATTTCAAGATGATCGACCAGCGCGGCAATGGCGGTGACGTGGTCAGTTTGGGCCTGAACATCACCGCCTCGGTTCGGGATGAGGCTGAGTTGAAGGCCGCCCGCGAACGGGCCGAGGCCGCAAACCGGGCCAAATCTGCCTTTCTGGCCAATATGAGCCATGAAATCAGAACCCCGATGAACGGCATTGTCGGCATGACCGAGTTGATGTCGGAAACCCCGCTGGACGAGGAACAGCGGCTCTATCTCAACACCATCCGCAACTCGGGCGAGGCGTTGTTGGTGATCATCAACGACGTTCTGGATTATTCCAAGATCGAGGCGGACAAGCTGATCCTGCACCCTGAACAGTTCGATTTTGAACGCTGCATTCTTGAGGTTGCGATGCTGATGCAACCCAGCGTGCGCGACAAAGGGCTGTCCTTGTTGGTCGATTATGATTTGTTCCTACCGACCTTGTTCGTGGGCGATCCCGGTCGCGTGCGGCAAGTATTGACCAATCTGGTGGGCAATGCGGTCAAGTTCACCACCGAAGGCCATGTGTTGATCCGCGTCACTGGTGTGCCGAATGCAGACACGAACACATGCGATATTCACGTTGCGATCGAAGACACCGGTATCGGCATCCAAGAGGACAAGATCGGGCACATCTTCGGTGAATTCAATCAGGTCGAAGATGAAAAAAACCGCGCATTCGAGGGTACAGGGCTGGGGTTGGCGATCACCAAGCGGCTGATCACACTAATGGGCGGGTCGGTCTGGGTGGAAAGCGAACCTGAGCAGGGCTCCTGTTTTGGATTTCGCATCTCGTTGCCCACCATCGAAGGCCCGCAACCCACACCGCCTGATTTGGCTGGTCGGTTGCGCCACGTGGTCGTTGTCGAGGATCTGGCGGTGAACCGTGCCATCCTGTCGAAACAGCTAGGGCGATTGGGATCGAAAGTCACCGTTTGCGCCTCGGGGGGTGAGGCGCTGGCCGCTGTTGATGGCAGTGTGGACCTGTTGCTGTGTGATCACGACCTGCCGGACATGGATGGGTTGGAACTGGCGACCACGCTGAAAGGCCGGGGCTGGGGGGATTTGCCCGTGGTGGTGATGTCGGCCAATCCCGGTGTCATCCACGCCAACCCGGCACGTAACCTGATTGACGGGGTTTTGCAGAAACCTATTCCCCGCGCCGAACTGTATTCGCGCTTGACGACATTGGGGCGGCTGCCTGTCACGCCTGAAGCTGCTTCAAGTGACCCCGAGGCACCGTCAGAGCCGCACGGTGAACGCCAGATGCGTGTTTTGGCAGCCGAGGACAATCGGACCAATCAGTTGATCCTGCAAAAGATGGTCAAGGATTTGAATATTGACCTGCAATTCGCCGCGAATGGGCTGGAAGCCGTGGACCAGCATCAGAAATTCGACCCGGACCTGATTTTCATGGATATTTCGATGCCCAAGATGGATGGGAAACAGGCCACGGCGGAAATCCGGCGGCGCGAGATTGACACGGATCGGCATGTGCCGATCGTCGCATTGACGGCGCATGCCATGGCTGGGGATGATCAGGGCATTCTGTCGGCCGGATTGGATCACTATCTGACCAAACCGCTGCAAAAGCGGAGAATCCACCAGATGATATTGGACCATCAGCCCGAGGATGCTTTGCCTGTCATTGCCGAAGATGCACAGGCTGAATAGGGTAAGCCATGACTGATCGTGGATTTCAGCCTCGTGCCTTGGGTGAGATTGCCATTCGCTGTGCCGATATGGGCGCGATGGTGGCGTTTTATGAAGATGTAATCGGGCTGGAACGCCTGAGCGGTGATCACAACAGCGCCATCACCTTTTTCCGCATCGCCGAAGGGTTCGGTGGGCATACACAGGTCTTGGCCCTATTTCACCACACAGCAGCCCCGCGGCCTGGGTTGCACCCGACCGGCGCCGACAAGCCCACTACCGGCGCCGGGTCATCGCTGCATCATATTGCTCTGTCATTGCCCTTTGCCGAACAAGAGGCCGTGATGCGCTGGTATGACAAAATCAGTCAGCCTTACCGCGTTGAACAATTCGGCTGGATCGGATGGCGGGGCATTTTCACCGAAGACCCCGAGGGCAACACGGTTGAGTTGGTTGCTTACGACCCATCGATGCTGGATCAGGCCTGATAGGGGCGCACGAAAACGGGTTTGTCCTCTTGCGACAGGTCCGAGCGGTATTCATATCCACCAGTGTCGAAATCCAGCAACCCTTTGGGGTCGGTCAGACGGTGTTGAACGATATATCGGGCCATCGCACCCCTCGCTTTTTTGGCAAAGAAACTGACGATCTTGGGGGTGCCGGCCTTGTCTTCCATAAAGACCGGCGTGACCACCCGCAGCTTCAGCGCCTTCAAGTCGACCGCGCCGAAATATTCCTGACTGGCGCAATTCACCAGAACGTCTGATCCGACCTCTTCAGCCTGCGCGTTCAGCGCTTTGCTCAGTTGGTCGCGCCAGTATTCATACAGGTTCTTACCGCGCCGGGTTTTCAGCTTGCTGCCCATTTCAAGACGATAGGGTTGAATCGCGTCCAGCGGGCGTAACACCCCGTAAAGTCCGGACAGGATACGCAGATGGTCTTGTGCCCAGGCCATTTCTTCGGCATCCAGCGAGGTCGCTTCCAGCCCCTGATAGGTATCCCCAGCAAAGGCCAGCGCTGCAGGTCGGGTCAATTCAGCGCTCGGCGAGTCCGAAAATGCTCGATACCGGTCACGGTTCAGACGGGCCAGATCGTCGCTGAGGTCCATCAGTTTTTTCAGATCGCCCAGTGTCAGATTGCGGGCGGTTTTCGACAGTCGGATCGCGTCGTCCTGAAAGTCGGGTTGCGTGACCTCAACGTCCCGCTCTGCCCAATCCAGCCGCTTGGCCGGGGAAACCACTACCAGCATATCCGCCCTCGTTTCTTGCCTGATGCAGGGTATCTAGCCCGCCTGACGCAGCACGTCCAGAAACGCGGCACCAAACCTTTCGTGACGACGGTTGCCCAGCACCTGTTCCATCCCGCGGGGGTCATTGGGGCGCAGTTGTGCGACCTTGGCCAGTTGTGAGGCCGAACAGGTCAGCGGTTTGTCAATCCCGTCGGAACCGCGCGAAAGCTGTGTTTGAACCTCAAGCAGTCGGTCATAGATATCCCCTTGTTCGCGGCCCGCCAGTTTGCGGCGTGCTGGGTGCAATTCTTCAACCGCGCCGGTCAGCACCTCAAGGAAGGTGTCGCCGTACCGTTCCAGCTTTTTCGCGCCAACTCCGCTGATCCGGGCCATATCGTCCAAAGAGGCCGGGCGTTTTTCGGCCATTTCAATCAGAGTGCGATCGGGAAAGATAACATAGGCCGGAACTCGCGCGCTTTCCGCCAGCGCGCGACGTTTGGCCTTGAGCGCAGATAGCAGCGGCGCGTCTTCCTCGGACACCATCATCTTGACGGCGGGCCTCCGGGTGGCCTTGCGGATCGTGTCTTTGCGCAGGTTGATCTGCGCCTCACCTTTCAGGATCGGCTTGGCTGCTTCGGTCATGCGCAACGCGCCGTGGCGTTCGGGATCGGGGCGAACAAGATCGTGACCCATCATCTGCCGGAAGATCGCCTGCCATTGCGGGCGCGACCAGTCCTTGCCGATGCCCCATGTGGACAGGTTGTCGTGCCGCCGGGCGCGAATCTTGTCGGTTTCATTACCCAGCAGAATGTCGATCAGATGGCCCGCGCCGAACCATTCCTCGGTGCGAAGGATCGCCGACAAGGCCATGCGAACGGGGGTGGTGCCATCGAACACTTCCGGAGGGCTGTCGCACAGGTCGCATTTACCGCAAGGTTCGATCTGTTCTCCGAAATACCCCAGCAGGGTCTTGCGTCGACATTCGAGCGCCTCGGCCAGCCCGAGCAGAGCGTTCAGCCGCGCATGATCTGCCATGCGCCGTTCCGGTGGTGCGAGCCCCTCGTCGATCTGAGACCGGCGCAAGCGAATGTCGTCGGGGCCGAACAGGGTCAGGGTTTCAGCAGGCCCGCCGTCGCGGCCGGCGCGGCCGATTTCCTGATAATAGGCTTCGATGGACTTGGGTAGGTCCGCATGCGCGACCCAGCGGATATCGGGCTTGTCGATGCCCATTCCGAACGCAACGGTGGCAACCACGATCAGCCCATCCTCGCGGGCAAAGCGGGTTTCGACGATGCGGCGGTCTTCGGCCTCCATTCCGCCGTGATAATGACAGGCGGTGTGGCCTTCGGCGCGTAAGGCCTGGGCCAACACTTCGGTTTTGTTGCGGGTGCCGCAATAGACGATACCGGATTGGCCTTTGCGCGCTTCGGCGAAGTCGAGGATCTGTTTGCGTGGGCCGTCCTTGGCAGCAAAGGCCAGATGGATATTGGGCCGGTCAAAGCCGCGCAGGAACTTACGTGGGGCGGTGCCGTCGAACAGTTTTTCGACAATCTCGTCCTGCGTTTCGGCATCCGCAGTGGCGGTGAAAGCGGCCAAAGGCACGTCCAATGCGCGTCGCAGCTCTCCGATCCGCAGATAATCTGGGCGGAAATCATGGCCCCATTGGCTGACGCAATGGGCCTCGTCCACTGCGATCAGGCTGACATTGATCCGACGCAACATGCCCAAGGCTGACCCGGCGGCCAGACGCTCGGGGGCCATGTAGAGCAGTTTCAGACGCCCGGCCTCCAACGCCTCCCACACGGCGTCGGTTTCTTCGGGGGTGTTGCCCGAGGTTAGCGCACCGGCCTCGACCCCGGCCTCTTGCAGCCCGCGCACCTGATCACGCATCAAGGCAATCAGGGGGGATATCACCACGGTCACCCCGTCACGCAGAAGGGCGGGTAACTGAAAACACAGGGATTTGCCGCCGCCCGTGGGCATGATCGCCAGCACGTTTTCACCCAGCGTGACGGCATCGACGATCTCTTCCTGACCGGGGCGGAAGTCGTCGAATCCAAAGACATCTCGCAGCAAAGGCGCGGCGTCGAACATGTGCGGGGTTGCCCTGTTTTAAGGTTTATCTGCTCTTAAGACAGGACAATCACATACTAAGATTCGGTGAACAAGAGGTCAGACGAAATAGCCCATATTGTTAATTAGAATGATCCGCAGCGCGTAGACCCCGATCAGCACCACCAAAGGCGTCAGGTCCAGCCCACCCATCGCGGGCAGGACGCGGCGGATTGGGCCATAGATAGGCTCTAATATCCGGTTCAGGCCATACCAAATTTGCGCCACCAGTTGCTGGTGCAGGTTGAGAACCTGAAAGTTGATCAGCCAGCTCATGATCACATGGGCCAAAATGATGAACCAGACAATGTCCAGGATCAGCAGCAGAATTTGGATCAACGACAGCATGGGGCCTCCGGTAAATACGTGAGATGAGAGGTAAGCGCCCCCGCGACAAAGAGCAAGCCCGCGCCAACACAACGCTTGCGAATTGGGTTAAAGCCCCGTCTTATGAATGCAACAATAAACAGGGGCAGTTATGGCAGAGATTTCCAAGCGCAAGCGCATTTGGGGTTGGTGGTTTTTCGACTGGGCCAGTCAACCATATCACACCCTTCTGGTCACCTTTGTGTTCGGCCCCTATTTCGCCGGGGTTGCGGCGGGGTATTTTTCAGGAACCGGGTTGGATGCCGAGGCTGCGGCCGCGCGGGCGCAGACGGTTTGGGCCAATTGCCTGACCATCACCGGGTTGATCATCGCCTTTGGCGCGCCGTTGCTGGGTGCGATGGCGGATGTGTCGGGGCGGCGCATTCCGTGGATCTTTGCCTTTTCGGCGATGTACGCGGTGGGATCTGCCGCGCTTTGGTACACGCTGCCCGATGGCTCGAACATGTGGCTGATGCTGTCGGCCTTTGGGCTGGGTTTTGTCGGCGCGGAGTATGCGCTGATCTTCATCAACTCTCAGCTGCCTGATCTGGGCGATGACAATGAAGTGGGCGAAATTTCGGGTTCGGGCTTTGCGTTTGGTTATTTCGGCGGGTTGATTTCATTGGCGATCATGCTGTTGCTGTTCGTCGAACAGCCCAACGGCAAGACACTGATTGGGATGGACCCGATGTTCGGGCTGGATGCGGCGAGCCAGCAGGGCACGCGGTTCGTCGGTCCCTTTACCGCCGGTTGGTTCATCCTGTTCATGGTGCCCTATTTCCTTTGGGTGCGTGATGACCCGGACAGTAACAAGACTGGCAGCCTGCGTGAGGCATTGCGACTGCTGGGCAAATCCATCTCAGACTTGCGGCACCGGGTCAGTCTGGCGACCTATCTGGGTTCATCCATGTTCTACCGCGATGCGCTGAACGGGCTGTACAGTTTCGGCGGTGTCTATGCACGGCTGGTATTGGAATGGGGGCTGATCAAGATCGGAGTGTTCGGGATTGTCAGCGTTCTGGCCTCGGCCATCTTTGCGTGGGTCGGTGGCAAGATGGATAAGAAATACGGTCCTAAACCAGTTATTCTGGTCGCGATCTGGGTGCTGATCTTTGTCTGCATAACTGTGGTGTCGATGGATCGGACGCAGATTTACGGCATCTCCTTTCCCGAAGGGTCAAGCCTGCCGGATCTGGTGTTCTTTGGCTGCGGAGTTCTGATCGGCGGTATGGGCGGTATCCTGCAATCGGCCAGCCGATCCATGATGGTGCGCCATACCGACCCAAAAACGCCAGTCGAAAGCTTTGGCCTTTACGGCCTGTCCGGCCGCGCGACATCTTTTGCCGCGCCTTTGCTAATCGGGATTGCCACAACTGTTACGGGCAGTGCGCGGTTGGGGGTGTCACCGATCATTCTGTTGTTTATTCTGGGCCTGTTCCTAATGCGCTGGGTTAAACCGGAAGGGGATCAGAGCAGATGATTTTACTACGTTTTTTAGCAATAATCGCCGCGATGACATTGGCAGGAGCAGCCGGGGCGCAGCCCTTGGCCAAGCAATTGTTCGGGGCGCAAAAGCAAAGTTCACAGCAAAAACCGGCCGCGTTCGGCAGTTATTCGCGCGGATGTGCGGCGGGGTCGGTGCAACTGCCCGAAACGGGGCCGACATGGCAAGCCATGCGCCTGTCGCGTAATCGCAACTGGGGCCACCCGGAGGCGGTGGATTACGTACAGGACCTCAGCAAGTTTGCGGCCCGGCAACCGGGGTGGAATGGTCTCTATATAGGGGATATCAGCCAACCGCGTGGTGGTCCGATGACTTCTGGTCATCGCAGCCACCAGTTGGGGTTGGACATTGATATCTGGATGCTGCCCGGCGACAACATGCGGCTGTCGCGCAAAGCGCGCGAGAATATTTCGTCGATTTCCCTGCGCCGCGCCAACGGGGCCTATGTGAATGGCAATTGGACGGCACAGCACCACGCCGTGCTGCGTGAGGCGGCAAAGGACAAGCGCGTGGCGCGGATTTTCGTCTTTCCCGGCGCCAAGGTTCAGATGTGCAATGATGAGAAAGGCAACAAGGCCTATCTGCGCAAGATCAGGCCATGGTGGGGGCATCATTATCATTTCCACGTGCGTCTGAAATGCCCCAAGGGCTCGCGCGGCTGTGTCAATCAGGACGCGCCGCCCAAAGGTGATGGGTGTGCCGAGGCGCAGCAATGGGTGCGCAACATCCTCAACCCGCCGCCCCCTGACCCGAACGCGCCTGCGCCGAAGAAACGCCGCGAGTATGTTCTGACCGATTTGCCCCAGCAATGTGCCGCAGTCTTGCAGTCCAACTGATTGCTACTTTGCTGGCGGGTGCGGTTTGGGCGGTCGAGGTCAAGACGGCCACATACTTAAACAGCTTTGTCTGGCGCCACCCGGCGGAATGGTTTGGTGGGTTTTCGGCCCTGTATATCTCGGACAACGGTCGGCATATGCTTGCGCTTAGTGACCGGTCGGTTCTTGTCCGCGCGACCATTGCGCGGGACGAGGATGACATTACAGGGGTCCGGATCACCGGGAACTGGCCGGTTCTCTCTAGCACAGGACGGCCCCTATCCGGCGAAGCAGGGGATTCCGAGGGCATTGCGGTCGCACCGGACGGTAGCCATTACATCTCATTTGAGTCAGTGCATCGCGTTGCCCGGTACGCGACCCCCGACGCCGAAGCGCGGGTGCTGCCGCGCCCAAAGGCGTTTGAAAATCTGAAACTGAATGGGTCGTTCGAAGCCTTGGCAATCGACAATCAGGGGTGGCTGTATACCCTTCCCGAAAGAAGCCGGACCGAAGCAGGCGACATCCCCGTTTATCGCTGGGACGGGCAGGGTTGGTCGACCCCTTTCGTGTTGCCACAGCGGGGCAAATTCTTGCCTGTATCTGCCGATTTTGGTCCAGATGGTCGGTTCTATTTATTGGAACGAGCCCTGTCCCTGACAGGGTTCCGCACCCGCCTGCGGCGGTGGCAGATCACAGAGGATTCAGTCGGTGCCGAAGAAAACCTGTTTACGACCGGCACAGGCACGCATGATAACCTCGAAGGGTTGTCGGTTTGGCGCGATGATCAGGGGCGGTTGCGCGCCACGATGATCTCGGACGACAACTTTCTGGTCCTTCAGCGCACTGAACTGGTGGAGTATCTGCTACCGGATTGACACATCCCAACCAAAGGTCTAAACGCACGGCTTGCCTTGGGACGGTCCCTTGGCCAAGTCGCCGCTACCTTGTCAAAACGGGCATCTGAAAACATGCAACGCGCTTATATACCCGGCATTATTGCCATGGCCGCCATTGTTGTGGCCTCGAACATTCTGGTTCAGTTCCTGATTTTTGACGGGCTGCTGACCTGGGGTGCTTTTACCTATCCGCTGGCCTTTCTGGTCACCGACATCATGAACCGCGTCTATGGCGTGGCCACGGCCCGCAAGGTGGTGTTCGCCGGGTTTGTCACCGGCATCATCTGTTCGCTGATCGGCAGCCAGATCATGCTGCAAGGTGACGGATTTACCTATGCCGCCGTGCCGCTGCGGATCGCTGTTGCCTCGGGAACGGCGTTTCTGATTGCACAGCTGACTGATGTCACCGTGTTCAATTCGCTTCGCGGTGGTCGCTGGTGGCGCGCGCCGCTGGTGTCGACTTTGGTTGGCTCGGCGCTGGACACCGCGCTGTTTTTCACCATCGCATTCTCAGCTTCGATCACGGTTTTCGGTGCCAATGCTGATGCGGCGATCAACTGGGCGTGGGAGCCTGTGCCCTTCATGTTGACTGGTCCGATGGTGCCCCTGTGGGTGACGCTGGCCTTTGCTGACTGGCTGGTGAAGTTGTCGCTGGCGATGATTGCGCTGATCCCGTTCAAGGTGATCGTTGCGCGGTTGACCGCGCAGCCTGCGTAAAAAAGTGCTTTGAGAATGGCGCATCTTGTGTCAGGCTCAAAGCTAACCGCAACAGATAGAAAAGGAGGTGATCCAGTGTCGAGAAAGAGATTGGAGAGAGGTGTCGGAACAACCGGGGGGATCGCCTGTTAGGGCAGCCCTTGGCGGAGCGCTCGCTCCGGCTGGTCGATTGATCTAACCGACCCAACCTCCTGTACTTTCGAAGGGCCGTCCCGCCGGGGCGGCCCTTTTTGTTTCTGCTTGTGCCGGATAAGGTCCACTTCATGTTGCGCATCACCGACGATATCACCCTGCAGGACTGGGAAATGACCGAGAGCTTTGTCCGCTCGTCCGGTCCCGGTGGTCAGAACGTGAACAAGGTCTCGACCGCAGTTGAGCTGCGGTTCGAGGCTGCGCGCTCGCCCTCCTTGCCCGATCCGGTCAAAAACAGGCTGAAACGGTTGGCCGGGCGGCGCTGGACCAAAGATGGCGCGATCATCATTCAATGCGAAGAAACCCGCAGCCAAGCCCGCAACCGCGAGATTGCCCGCGCCCGTCTGGCTGAACTGATTGTCCGCGCGCTGGTGAAACCCAAGCGGCGGATTGCGACGAAACCCACCTATGGCTCGGTCAAGCGGCGGCTGGCGGCCAAAAAAGCGCGCTCGGATGTGAAGGCGCTGCGCGGCAAGGTCGCAGAAGATTGAACTGGCAGTTTCACGGTGCCTTGCTAGTTTGATAGGGCAAGGGAGAGCAAGATCATGAGGTTAGAGGGGAAAACCGCGATTGTAACCGGTGGCGCGTCTGGCTTTGGTGCCGGGATCGTGCAGAAATTCCTGTCCGAAGGCGCGCGGGTCATGATTGCCGATATCAATGGTGACGCGGCCGAGGTTCAGGCAAATCAGCTTGGGCCGAATGCGATTGCTCAGATGGTCGACGTGGCGAATGCAGTCTCGGTGCAGGCCATGGCGGATATGGCGATGGATCGGTTCGGGCAATTGGATATTCTGGTGAACAATGCCGGTGTCACGCATCTGCCGACGCCGCTAGAGGATGTCACCGAAGAGGAATTTGACCGCGTCTTCAACGTGAACATGAAATCGGTCTATCTGACCGCACGGGCGCTGGTGCCAGCGATGAAAGCGCGCGGGGCGGGTGCGATCCTGAACGTGGCCTCGACCGCGGGGCTGTCGCCACGTCCGAACCTGAATTGGTACAACGCGTCCAAGGGCTGGATGATCACTGCCACCAAGACAATGGCGGTGGAACTTGCGCCCTCGGGCGTGCGGGTGAACGCGCTGTGTCCGGTGGCCGGGGAAACACCACTGCTGAAATCCTTCATGGGAGAAGATACGCCTGAAATGCGCGCCAAGTTCCTGTCGACCATCCCGCTGGGGCGTTTCTCGACCCCCGACGACATGGCCAACGCCGCCTGTTTCCTGTGTTCGGACGAGGCGAGCATGATCACCGGCGCTGCATTGGAGGTCGACGGTGGCCGTTGTATCTGAGGTCCATCCATGATCCCCGGACCCCGTAACCTGATCACCGATGTCCCTGGCCTGAGGGTCGGAAATGCGCAGGACGCTGCGTTGAAATCGGGAACAACTGTCCTGACGGCAGATCAGGCCTTTACCGCCTCGGTTCACGTGATGGGGGGCGCACCGGGAACGCGGGAAACCGATCTGCTGGCGCCGGATAAATCGGTCTCGCAAGTGGATGCAATTACTTTGTCCGGTGGGTCGGCCTTTGGGTTGGATGCCTGTTCTGGCGTCTCGGATGCATTGCGGTCGCGGGGCAGGGGGTATCCGGTGGGCGATACTGTGGTGCCCATTGTGCCGGGCGCGATCCTGTTTGATTTGTTGAACGGCGGAGACAAGGATTGGGTTCAAAACCCCTATCGCGCGCTGGGACAGGCGGCCTTTGACGACGCAGATGTGGCTTTTGCGTTAGGCACAGCGGGGGCCGGAACCGGCGCTTTGGCGGCGCGGCACAAGGGGGGGCTCGGGTCCGCCTCATTGGTTCTGGACAATGGGGTGACCGTCGGTGCCCTGGTTGCGGCCAACCCGCTGGGCAGTGTGACAACACCCGGCGACCGCCATTTCTGGGCAGCGCCGTTCGAGTTTGGAGACGAATTTGGCGGTTTAGGATCTGATTCAAGTGCTGGTCTTGGCTTTCCTGCTCCCAGCCTCAAGGCGCAGGCGATGCGACTTGCCGAGCCGGATAAGGGCAACACGACAATCGCTATTGTGGCCACGGATGCTGCCTTGTCGAAATCGCAGTGCCAGCGACTGGCAGTGGCAGCACATGATGGCATTGCCCGCGCCATTCTGCCGGCACACACACCAGGGGACGGAGATCTGGTCTTTGCGGTCAGCACTGGCGCGCAGACCATCGACGCCGAAGCCGGCTTGGGGCTGATCGGACATGCGGCCTCGGTCTGTCTGGCACGAGCTATTGCGCGGGCTATTTATCTGGCGACCCCGGCAGCGGGCGATCTATTGCCCTGTTGGACCGCACCACATGACAAAAGTTAAGGACTGTCTTTATGCCGCAGGGCACATTACCCTCGCGCGGCAATCTGCGCGTTGACTCTTTTTTGCGCCGAAGGTCCATTCGGTGCAGCCAATTCGTATCGGAGCAAAACTCATGAATCGTATCCTCGCTACCGCAATTGTCGGCCTGCTGGCCCTTCCTGCCTATGCGGAAGGTGACGCCGAGGCCGGCAAAAAGGCCTTCAATAAATGCAAATCCTGCCATCAGATCGCTGACCCGGCCGGTGAAGTCATCGTCAAGGGCGGTAAGACCGGTCCGAACCTATACGGTATCGCGGGCCGCACCGCGGGTACCGTTGAAGGGTTCAAATACGGAGACAGCATCGTTGAGGCTGGTGAAAACGGTCTGGTCTGGGATGAAGCCACCTTTGTCGAATACGCGCAGGATCCCAAGGCGTTTTTGAAAGATTACCTGGGTGAGACATCGGCCAAGTCGAAAATGACCTTCAAGTTGAAGAAGGGCGGCGAAGACGTCTATGCCTATATCGTCAGTGTCTCGGGCGAATAACGTCTGAAAAACCAGACCATTCGAACGATTGCAAAAGGCCGCAGCCCCTGCGGCCTTTCGTGCGATTGATAACAGCTTGGATCAAGGTCACCTTGGGGATACGCGGTTCATCATGCCCTTGCATGACTTCGCAAAGCCAAGCCGGTCCGGCGGCAGCCAATTCCATACATCCCGCCGCCCTGGCGGATCGGCAGCAGGAGACGACAGATGGGAATCATGATCCCGGCCTGGGTTGATGGTGAATTGACCCCCGTGGACAAGCTTGAGGCGCATGAAAAGGGCCTGCGGCACAAGGCAGTGTCGGTCTTTGTCGTGCGCGGCACCGAGATCTTGATGCAACGCCGGGCTTTGGGCAAATACCATACGCCGGGCCTGTGGGCGAATACCTGCTGCACCCATCCCGATTGGGGCGAGACGCCCTCGGAATGTGCCGTGCGTCGTTTGCGCGAAGAGCTGGGGATCACCGGCTTGTACCCGGAATACCGGCACCGGCTGGAATATCACGCCGATGTTGGCAACAACATGATCGAACACGAAGTGGTCGATATCTTTCTGGCTCATGTTCGTGGGCCGCTTAAAATCGAGCCTAATCCAGACGAAGTCATGGATATCCGGTGGATCGACTACCATGATCTGCTGGCTGAAGTGCAACGACATCCGCAGCGGTTCACGCCGTGGCTGAAGATCTATCTGCACAGTCACGCCGACACGATTTTCGGTCCTGATCTGATCATCTCGGCCACGTCCTGACCGCAACGGCTTGCAAGGGCCGCCCAAGCCGCCTAAATCAACGCGTCATGGCCAAGCAAAAGACAGACCCGAATTACAAAGTTATCGCCGAAAACCGGCGTGCGCGCTTCGATTACGCGATCGAGGACGATATCGAGTGCGGCATCGTGCTGGAAGGGTCCGAGGTCAAATCCCTGCGCGTTGGTGGGTCAAACATTGCCGAAAGCTATGCTTCGGTCGAGGATGGCGAGCTGTGGCTGATCAACAGCTATATCGCGCCTTATGAGCAGGCGAAGGTTTTCAAGCACGAAGAACGCCGCCGCCGCAAGCTGCTGGTGTCGCGCAAAGAGCTGTCGAATCTGTGGAATGCCACCCAGCGCAAGGGCATGACGCTGGTGCCGCTGGTTTTGTATTTCAACCACAAGGGCCGGGCGAAGCTGAAGATCGGCATCGCCAAAGGTAAAAAGCTGCACGACAAGCGTGAGACTCAGGCCAAGCGGGACTGGTCACGGCAGAAACAGCGGCTGATGAAGGATCACAGCTAGAAGGCCATCGCGGCCTCAACCGCGCGTTTCCAGCGATCATATGCGGCGTCGCGTTCTTGGGCGGACAATTCCGGCTCAAACCGACGATCCAGTGCCCAGGTTTCGGAAAAACCCTGTTGGTCCGGATAAACACCGGCGCGCATGCCGGCCAGCCAGGCCGCCCCTAATGCGGTGGTTTCCTGCATCACCGGGCGGTCGACCTCGGCCCCCAGATAGTCCGACAACCCCTGCATCGCCCAGTCCGAGGCGCTGGCACCGCCATCCACGCGCAGGGTGACATCGGTGTCCGCGCCCCAGTCGCCCTGCATGGCGTGCCACAGATCGCGGGTTTGATAGGCGATGCTTTCCAGCGTGGCCTTGGCGAACTCCGCGCGGCCGGAATTGCGGGTCAGGCCAAACACCGCGCCACGGCAGTCGGGCTTCCAATAGGGCGCGCCGAGGCCGGTAAAGGCAGGTACCAGCACCACATGCTGGTTTGGATCGGCTTTTTGGGCAAGTTCACCACTTTCCGGGGCGCTCTCAATGATCTGCAACGCATCGCGTAGCCATTGCACAGCGGCCCCGGCCACAAAGATCGACCCCTCCAGCGCATAGGTGCGCTTGCCGTCCAACTGATAGGCAATCGTCGTCAGCAGGCGATTTTTGGATTCAACCGGTTTGTCCCCGGTATTCAGCAGGGCAAAACACCCCGTACCGTAGGTCGATTTCATCATGCCGGGTTGAAAACAGGCCTGCCCGATGGTTGCGGCCTGCTGATCTCCCGCCACGCCCAGAATTGGGATATCCCCCCCGAATAGGGTCGTATTTCCGAAGTCCGAGGCACAATCATGCACCTCTGGCAGCATGTTCATCGGTACGTCCAGCAGGTCGCAAATTTCGGCACTCCACTCGCCTTTGTTGATGTCGAACAACAGGGTGCGTGCGGCATTGGTCGCGTCGGTGGCGTGGCTGCGCCCCTCGGTCAGACGCCAGATCAGGAAACAGTCGATGGTGCCGAACATCAGCTCTCCGACCTCAGCCCGTTCGCGCGCGCCGGGCACAGTATCCAGCAGCCATTTGACCTTGGTGCCCGAGAAATAGGGGTCCAGCAGCAGCCCGGTCTGAGCGGTCACGTCATCTTCGCACCCCGCCCGTTTATAGCGCGCGCAAATCTCGGCGGTGCGGCGGTCCTGCCAGACGATGGCGTTGTGGAGTGGTTGACCGGTGGTGCGGTCCCAGACCACAGTGGTTTCGCGCTGGTTGGTGATGCCGATGCCTGCGATCTGGTCGGCGGTGACGCCGGTGGAGTCCATCACTTCGCGGCAGACGCGCAGAACGCTCTCCCAGATTTCTTCGGCGTCGTGCTCGACCCAGCCTTCCTGCGGGAAATGCTGGGTGAATTCGTGCTGCGCGGTGCCTACGCGCTGCATATCCGCGTCGAACAAAATGGCCCGCGATGATGTGGTGCCCTGATCAATGGCAAGAATATAGGTCACGCCTGCGCCCTCCTCCGGTCTGGTTTTGCCGGACTTTAGCGCAAACAATGACGATCGTGCCAGAGCGTTCAGACAGGAATATTGTCGATCAGCCGCACGCCATCCGCCCAAGCCGCCGCAAACAGCCGAGCGGGTCGTGTGGCATGGGTCAGCGGGTCCAGTGTGTCGGCGCAGCGCAGTTGAATATATTCAACTTGAGTGAAGCCTGCCGCCAGCAGA
The DNA here is from genome assembly GCF_056539465.1 of Ruegeria sp. BB1. NCBI lineage: Bacteria > Pseudomonadati > Pseudomonadota > Alphaproteobacteria > Rhodobacterales > Roseobacteraceae > Ruegeria > Ruegeria sp. BB1. The sequence continues at coordinate 116,183 of NZ_JBQFVB010000003.1, read as the reverse complement.
TCAGACTCGGCCCGCGCGGCCACAGTTTCAAACGCGGCCCCTGCTTTCAGCGACTGGACCACACCCTGCATGATCCGGTGCTTGTTGGCCGCAATGTTCAACCCCTCGGGCGAGAGGAGGAGGTTGCGCGATGACATCGCCAACCCCGAGGGTTCGCGCACCGTGGGGCAGCCGATCACCTCGATGGGGATGTCCAGATCGCGGGCCATGCGGCGGACGATCATCAATTGTTGATAGTCTTTTTCCCCGAAATAGGCTCGATCTGCCTGCGTTTGCAGGAACAGCTTAGCGACAACAGTGGCAACGCCATCAAAATGGCCGGGGCGGAATTCACCCTCCATCACATCGGTCAAACCGGCGACTGATACGGTGGTGGCAAAGCCCTGCGGATAGATCTCCTCGGGATCGGGGACATAGATCGCGTCGACACCGTAAGGGGCCAGTTTCTGCGCATCTTCGTTCTCGGTCCGCGGGTAATTGGCCAGATCGTCGGGGTTGTTGAACTGTTTGGGGTTCACAAAAACCGTAACGATCACCCGGTCGGTTCCGGCCTTCGCGGCCTCGGCCAATGAAAGATGCCCCTGATGTAGCGCGCCCATGGTGGGGACGACACCGATCGTTTCGCCGTTGCCGCGCCATTTGGTCGTCAGCGCGCGCAAATCACTTAGGCGGCGCAGAATGGGTGCGGTCATGTCTTAGGTCCTTTGGACGGAGCCTGATCGGCAAAGACATGTTCATCCGCTGGAAAGCTGCGGGCGCGCACATCGGAGGCATATTCCGCGATGGCGGCCTCGGCTTGCGGACCAAGTTCGGCATAGCGTTTGACAAATTTCGGTTTGAACGCGGTGAAAAAGCCCACCATGTCGTCCACGACCAGAATCTGCCCATCACATCCGGCTGAGGCGCCAATGCCGATGGTCGGAATCGCGACCTCGGCGGTGATCTGATCAGCCAGGCCTTGCGGTACCTTCTCAAGCACAACGGAAAATGCACCAGCCTCGGCCACCGCATGGGCATCGGCCAACACCGCCTTCGCCTGTTCGTCGCGACCCTGCACCTTGTAGCCGCCCAGCGTGTTGATCGATTGTGGCGTCAGGCCGATATGCGCCATCACCGGGATACCGCGCTTGACCAGAAAGCGGATGGTCTCGGCCATTTCCACGCCGCCTTCCAGCTTGACCGCGCCTGCGCCGGTTTCGGCCATCAGGCGAGCGGCATTCTTGAAGGCATGGGCCGGGTCGTGTTCGTAACTGGCAAAGGGCATATCGATAACCATCATCGCCCTGTCCAGACCGCGCGCAACGGCCTGACCATGCATCACCATCATCTCCATCGTCACACCCAGGGTCGAGGTCAGCCCATGCAGCACCATGCCGACGCTGTCGCCGACCAGAACAAAGTCGCAATGGGCATCCATCAGCCGTGCCATCGGTGTGGTATAGGCAGTCAAACTGACCAATGGTGTGCTGCCTTTGCGGGCGCGGATATCCTCGGCATTCGGGGCTGTTTTGCGGGCGGTGGCGCTCATGATCGCTCCTGCGGGGTTCATGTTGCAGTGCGGCATAGCAGATTGCACAAGGTTATAGAAACCCCGGTTGCGCGAACATTTCCTTGATTGACCCGAGGTTTAAAGGGACATTGAGTGCAGAAAAGCCTGTAAAACAGCCGGTTCCAAGGATTCAAACAGGGAGAGTTTTTCATGACAAAGCAGATGTTTCGGAGTATTGCGTCGGCTCTGGCGGTGGGCGCCAGCCTGTTTGCCTCGCAGGCTTTGGCCAAATCGGACATTACGATTGCGATGCAGTTGGAGCCGCCACACCTGGACCCGACCAGCGCCGCCGCGCAGGCCATTGATTCGGTGGTTTACACAAATATCTTCGAGGGTCTGACCCGCTTTATGGGTGACGGCTCGGTCGTGCCCGGCCTGGCCGAAAGCTGGGAAATTTCCGAGGACGGTACTGTCTATACATTCAAGCTGCGCGACGGGGTGACCTTTCATGACGGCACCGTCATGGATGCCGAGGACGTCAAATTCAGCCTCGACCGCGCCACGGCCGAAGACAGTGCCAATGCGCAAAAGGCGCTGTTTGCAGGCATCGAAAGCGTTGAGATTGTGGACCCGCTGACCGTAAAGGTCACCCTGTCCGAGCCGAACGGCAATTTTCTGTTCAACATGGCTTGGGGGGATGCGGTGATCGTCGCGCCCGAAAGCATCGACAACATCAAGACCAACCCGGTGGGGACCGGTGCCTTTACCTTTGGTGACTGGGTGCAGGGCGATAGCATCACGCTAAACCGGAACCCCAACTATTGGGGCGAACAACCTGCGTTAGAGACTGCTACGTTCAAATTCATCTCGGACCCCACTGCCGCCTTTGCTGCGGTGATGGCCGAAGATGTGGACGTCTTCGACAACTTCCCCGCACCCGAAAACCTGCCTCAATTCGAGGCTGACCCGCGTTTTCAGGTGCTGGTGGGGTCGACCGAGGGGGAAACCATCCTGTCGACCAACAACAAGAAACCCCCGTTTGATGATATCCGCGTGCGGCAGGCGCTGGCCCATGCCATCGACCGGCAGGCGGTCATTGACGGTGCGATGTTCGGCTATGGCACGCCCATCGGCACTCATTTCGCACCGCACAACCCTGCCTATGTCGATCTGACCGGCACCTCGGCCCATGACCCGAAACAGGCCGCCAAACTGCTGGCCGATGCGGGGTATGAAGAGGGGTTCGAGACCACCCTGCACCTGCCGCCGCCCTCTTATGCCCGACGCGGAGGCGAGATCATCGCCGCGCAACTGGCCGAGGTTGGCATCAAGGCCGAGATCATCAATGTGGAATGGGCGCAGTGGCTGGAATCTGTGTTCAAGGGTAAGGATTACGGACTGACCATCATCAGCCATACTGAGCCAATGGATATCGGCATCTATGCCCGCCCCGACTATTATTTCCAGTATGACAGTCTGGATGCCCAGACGTTGATGGAGACATTGAACGCGACCACCGATCCGGAGGAGCGTAAAAAGCTGTTGGGCGATATGCAGCGCCTGATCGCCACGGACTATGTCAACGGCTACTTGTTCCAATTGGCCAAGCTGGGGGTTGCCAAGGCCGGTGTTCAGGGCCTGTGGAAGAACGCGCCAACAGCTGCCATCGACCTGACCCAGATCAGTTGGTCCGAATAATCTGATCCGGGGCTGTATCCGGCCCCGGATTGCCTGTTCCCGAATGAGCCCGAAAATGAACCTGGTCCGATTTTTGTGTTTTGTTGCTGTGACTGCCTGCTTCTGTGTGCTGGGCGACAAGTCGCAGGCGCAAAACGTGCTGGATGGCGGGCTTGCGGCGTTGGTTGGCACGCCGGAAAACCCGCTGAAGGTGGGGATCGGTATCCGGATAGATCAGGTCACCAGCGTAGATCAAAAGGCAGAGAACTATGGTGCCGTTGTCGTTCTGCGTGTCGAATGGACCGACCCGGCCCTGGCCTTCGACCGCGAAGAGGTCGGCCGCGAGTTTCAGGTTTTCAATCCGAGGACGCTGGCCAAACATACCTCGGATATTGGGGCGGTGGTTCCGGCCTTTGTCATTCACAACCAGCAATCCAACAAATGGATACACGAAGCCGCGGCCTCGCTGCACTATGACGGGCATGTGGTCTATGTCGAGAAATCCTCGCTGACATTGCAGGCCCCGCATTTCGACTTCCGCAAGTACCCGTTCGACACGCAGGAGTTCTTTTTCGAGGTCGTTTCAATCTTTCCATCTGAATACGTGACTTACTATCCGCTGGAAGATCACTCCGGCCTGGGTGATCTGCTTGGCGAGGAAGAATGGATACTGGACAACCCACAGATTCTGCATTCAACGGTCATCGGCCTGTCTGGTCGGGACAGCGATCAGGTGGCGCTGGCGTTCGAAGGAAAGCGGCACCTGACCTATTATGTGATCCGGGTGTTCCTGCCGATGCTGGTTCTGGTCTCGGTGGGCTGGGCACTGTTTTTCCTCGACGAATACCGCCGCCGGATCGAGATTGCCGGGGGCAATCTGCTGGTCTTCGTGGCCTTCAACTGGGCGATTTCGGCCGATCTGCCCAAGCTGGGGTATCTGACCTTTCTGGATTTCATCCTTCAATGCATGTTCCTGATGACGGGGGCGCTGATCGTGTTCAACGTGGCCTTGCGCAAACTGAAAGTGTCCGGGCGTGAGGATGGGGCCAGAAAACTGGACAATTACGCAATCAAGTGGATTTACCCGCTGGGCTATGCAGCCATCGTCGCTTACGCGGTTTTTGCCTATCTGTTGGTGCCTTAGGTGCTGGACCCGCGCGATATGTGATCCTAACGTGGCTTCAATGCTGCGCTTTGCCCTCAAACGACTGATATCTTTGCTGATCAGCCTTGTGGTTGCTTCAGTGGTTATCTTCGCCGTGATCGAAGTGGCGCCGGGTGATCCGGCCTCGTTCATGCTGGGCGTCAACGCGCAAGAGGACACGCTGGCCGCATTGCGGACCGAGCTGGGATTGGACGGGTCCAAGATCCAACGATATTTCAACTGGGTTGGCGGCATGGTGGTGGGGGATTTCGGGACCTCTTACACGTATCGCACACCGGTGTCGCAGATGATTGCGGATCGGTTGTGGGTGTCCTTGCCGCTGGCGCTTTATGCACTGACCTTATCGACCCTGATTGCCTTCCCTGCCGGGATTTACGCCGCCGCCCGCCGAGGTAAGCCGGGGGATCTGACGGTGATGGGGGCGACGCAGCTGGGCATCGCGGTGCCGAATTTCTGGTTCGCGATGATGCTGGTGCTGATCTTTGCCATCAACCTTCGCTGGTTCAACGCCGGAGGTTTTGCGGGTTGGGACAAAGGCGTCTGGACCGGCCTGCATTCTCTGACATTGCCAGCCATTGCGCTGGCCTTGCCGCAGGCGGCGATCTTGGCGCGGGTCATGCGGTCTTCGCTGCTGGATATACTGGGCGAAGATTTCATGCGCACTGCCCGCGCCAAGGGATTGTCACGCCGTCAAGCAATGTGGCGGCACGGTGTGCGCAACGCGCTTATCCCGGTTCTGACCATCATCGGGCTGCAGTTCTCGTTTCTGTTGGCGGGGTCGATCATCATCGAGCAGGTGTTTTATCTGCCCGGACTCGGGCGGCTGGTGTTTCAGGCGATCTCGGCCCGCGATTTGGTCGTGGTGGAATCGGTGGTCATGCTGCTTGTCTTTGCTGTCATCACCGTGAACTTTCTGGTCGATCTCGCTTATGCCGCCGTGGACCCAAGGTTGAGAGGTCGGTCATGAGCCGCAACCTGCTTCTTGGTTCAGTATTGTCCTCGTTGGTCTTGCTGGCGGCGCTGATGTCCTTTGTCTGGACGCCGTATGATTATGCGGCGCTGGATATCCCCAACAAGCTGGAGCCGCCTAATGCACAGCATTGGTTCGGCACAGATCATTTCGGGCGTGACATGTTCTCGATGATCATGGTGGGGGCTCGTACGTCCATCGCGGTGGCATTGGTGGCGGTGGGGATCGGTATGGCGCTGGGCGTACCGCTGGGCCTGACGGCGGCAGCGCGTAAAGGATCATGGCTGGATGAGGTGATCATGCGCGGCAACGATTTGGTCTTTGCCTTCCCCTCGCTAGTCATCGCCATTCTGATCACAGCGGTGTTCGGAGCAGGCGCGATCAACGCGATCATCGCGATCGGTGTTTTCAACATTCCCGTCTTCGCCCGCATCACCCGTGGCGCGGCCTTGTCCCTATGGGAACGCGAGTTCATTCTGGCCGCGCGTGTCGCGGGCAAAGGCGCGGCGCGGATATCAGCAGAGCATATTCTGCCCAATGTTGCGAACCTGCTGATCGTTCAGGGGACCATCCAGTTCTCGCTGGGTATCCTAGCTGAGGCGGGCTTGTCTTATGTCGGTCTGGGTGCGCAGCCGCCCACACCCAGTTGGGGTCGAATGCTGGCTGATGCGCAGACAATGGTCAGTTTTGCCCCGCATTTGGCTCTGATTCCGGGGCTGGCAATTATTGTCACTGTGCTGGGACTGAACCTGTTAGGCGATGGGTTGCGCGATTGGCTTGATCCCAGAATTCGAGTCGCGCGCGCATGAGCTTGCTGGAGATCGAAAACCTTTCTCTGACCATCCATGAGACCGAGATTCTGAAGCGGGTCAGCTTGTGTATTGGTGCCGGACAAATTGTTGCCGTGACCGGTGAAAGTGGCTCGGGCAAGTCGATGACCGCGCTGGCCGTGATGCAATTGCTGCCAAATGGCGCAAAGACAGAAGGTGCGATCTGGCTGGGACGTCAGAATCTGCTGAAACGGTCTGAACGCGAAATGTGCGCCCTGCGCGGGGCCAAAATTGGGATGGTGTTTCAGGAACCCATGACCGCCTTGAACCCGGTCAAAACCATTGGCGATCAGGTGATCGAAACCATTCTGGTCCACAAGGCCATGTCGCGCACCAAGGTGCGGGCCCGCGCACACGAGGTTCTGAGCCGCGTTGGCCTGCCACCTGACCGTTTCCCGCTGTCGCGATATCCGCATGAACTGTCCGGCGGTCAACGGCAGCGTGTGGTAATCGCCATGGCAATCGCACTGCGCCCCAAATTGTTGATCGCGGATGAGCCGACAACCGCGCTGGATGTGACGACACAGGCGCAGATACTCGACCTGCTCAAAGGGCTGGCGCGCGAATATGGCATGGGGCTGCTGATGATCACGCACGATCTGGCGGTGGTGGCAGACATGGCCAACCAGATCGTCGTGATGCGCCATGGAGAGGTGGTCGAAAGCGGTGCAACCACTGACCTGCTGCACAATATGCAGCACCCCTATACGAAGATGCTGTTTCAGGCCTCGAGGCATCAGGTTTCACTACCTGACCCGCCCGAGTCCCTGCCATTGCTAGAGGTGAGAAATGTGGTGCGCGACTATAGCTTGCCGCGAAAAGGTCTGTTCAGCAGGCCGGATCACCACCGCGCGGTCGATGAAGTCAGCTTTACCCTGCACCGGGGTGAGCGGTTGGGCCTGGTCGGAGAATCTGGTTGTGGAAAATCGACCCTAACACGGGCAATTTTGGGTTTGGAGGACGTGCAGAGCGGTGAAATTTTACTGGACAACCAGCCTGTCTTTGCCGGTCACAAGCCGAACCCCGTTGTGCGACGTAAGATGCAGGTGGTGTTTCAGGACCCCTATGGCAGTTTCAACCCGCGCCACCGCGTCGCCCGCCTGATCACCGAGCCGTTTCACCCGTTGGACAACCCGCCCACCGGCACAGAGCGGCAAGACCGTATCGCCGAAATGCTGACCGCCGTGGGCCTCAGCCCGGATGATGCGAACAAATACATCCATGAATTCTCGGGCGGGCAACGACAGCGGATTGCCATTGCCCGCGCCTTGATCATTCGCCCCGAACTGATCGTGTTTGATGAGGCGGTCTCGGCCTTGGATGTATCGGTCCGGGCGCAGATTCTGGACCTGCTGGCCGAACTGTGCGCCACATACAATCTGACCTATCTGTTCATCAGCCACGACCTAAGCGTTGTGCGCACGATCACCGACCGGGTGATGGTGATGCAGGCAGGCAGAATTGTTGAGCAGGGTGAGACCGAACAGGTATTCTCTTCCCCGCGGCACGCTTACACTCGGACCCTGATCGATGCCGCACCGGTCTTGCCCGGTATCGGTGCAAATGTCGCGTAATTCCTTTGTTAGAGTCGATATGGAGGCCAAAATGCCCAATTCTCTCTGGTTCAACCCCGGCCTTTGCCTGATCGGCGGCGATTGGGTCGCGCCTGCTTCACAGCAGACGATTTCGATGATTAATCCGTCTGACGGATCCGAGATCTGCCGGATTGCCCGCGCGAATGCCCCAGATATAGATGCCGCTGTGCAGGCCGCCCAAACGGCGTTGGATGGGGATTGGGGGCGAAAGACGGCGTTGGAGCGCGGCCGCGTCCTGACCCGACTTGGCCAACTGGTTTTGGAACGCGTAGAGGACTTGGCGCAGCTTGAGGCGATGGATGTAGGAAAACCGCTGACACAGGCCCGTGCGGATGCCGTGGCGTTGGCGCGGTACTGCGAATTCTACGGCGGCGCGGCGGACAAGGTGATGGGCGAGACGATCCCCTATCTGGACGGCTACACCGTGTACACGCTGCGCGAACCGCACGGAGTGACCGGGCATATAGTGCCGTGGAACTACCCGATGCAGATCATTGGCCGCTCTGTCGGGGCAGCTTTGGCGATGGGCAACGCCTGCGTGCTAAAGCCAGCGGAAGAGGCGTGTTTAACCGCGCTTGCCTTTGCCCATCTGGCGCAACAGGCGGGCCTACCTGCCGGAGCGCTGAACGTGGTGCCGGGGTTAGGGGCCGAGGCCGGGGCGGCATTGTCAGCGCATCCAGGCATGCAGCATATTTCATTCACAGGGTCAGTTGCCACCGGCGCGCTGGTTCAACAGGCGGCGGGGCGCAACGTGGTGCCAGTGACGCTGGAACTGGGCGGTAAATCGCCCCAGCTGGTATTTGACGATGCCGATCTTGATACCGCACTGCCGTTTCTGGTGAACGCGGGTATTCAGAATGCCGGGCAGACCTGCTCGGCCTCGTCCCGTATTCTGGTGCAGCGTGGGGTGTATGAGCAGGTCAAAACCCGCATGGCAACCGCCTATGCCGATCTGACTGTTGGTCCAGCACCCGAAGATTTGCGGGTCGGCCCCCTGATCTCGGCCCGTCAGAAACAGATCGTCGAGGGGTTTTTAGCCAAAGGCGCCGACCTCAACATCGCAGGACAAGGGCGTATCGTAGATCATGCCCCCGGCGAGGGGGCATATGTGCAGCCAACCCTTTTTGCCGATGTCCCGTCAGATCACCTTCTGGCTCGGGATGAAATTTTTGGACCGGTGCAGGTTCTGATCCCCTTTGAAACCGAGGAGGAGGCGGTTCAGATCGCCAACGCCACCGAATACGGGTTGGTTGCCAGCATCTGGACCCGCGACGGTGCGCGGCAGATGCGGTTGGCGAAACAGCTGCGTTCAGGACAGGTGTTCATCAACAATTATGGTGCGGGGGGCGGGGTAGAGTTGCCGTTTGGCGGTGTCGGCAAGTCCGGTCATGGCCGCGAAAAGGGGTTCGAGGCGCTGTTTGGGTTCTCGCAGGTGAAAACAGTAGCGGCTTACCATGGTTAGGGTCTAAACAATCACTTCGATCGACTGTTGTGCACCCACACCGAAGACGCGCTTATAGCGCTCGATCTCATCCTTTGGGCCCATCGCTTTTTCCGGGTTGTCGGACAGTTTCACGGTTGGTCGGCCATTGGCGGACACCGCCTTGCAGACCAGCGAGAACGGTGCCAGTGCGTCATTCGGGACAAGTCCACGGAAATCATTGGTCAGCAAGGTGCCCCAACCAAACGAGACCTTCGTGCGATGAGCGAACTGGCTGTGTAGTTCGTGGATTTTGTCCACGTCCAGCCCGTCCGAGAAGATTACCCGCTTTTGCAGCGGGTCCTCACCGCGCGATTTCCACCAGTTGATGGCAATCTCGGCACCTGTCGCCGGATCTCCGCTGTCGACACGAATACCGGTCCATCCCGCCAACCAATCCGGCGCATTGTCCAGAAAGCCCTGCGTGCCATAGGTGTCGGGCAGGATGATGCGCAGATTGCCGTCATGTTCCTCGTGCCAGTCGCTGAGGACGTCATAGGGGGCCTGCGCCAGTTCGGTGTCGGATTCCGCCAGCGCGGAATAGACCATGGGCAGTTCATGGGCATTGGTGCCGATCGCCTCAACCTCGCGTCGCATCGCGATCAGGCAGTTCGAGGTGCCGGTAAACGCGGGCCCCAGCCCTTCGATCATCGCCTGCACGCACCAGTCCTGCCACAGGAAGGAATGCCGCCGACGGGTGCCGAAATCAGCAATGCCCAGCCCATCGATGCTGCGCAATTGATCGATTTTTTCCCAAACGCGGGTCATGGCACGGGCATAAAGCACCTGCAGTTCGAACCGGCGCATATTGTTTAGAACGGCGCGGGATCGCAGCTCCATCAATACCGCAAGCGCCGGGATTTCCCACAGCATGACCTCGTGCCACTTGCCCTCGAAGGTCAGTTCATACTGATCGCCTTTGCGCTCAAGGTGGTATGGCGGCAGGCGCAGATTCTCGAACCATTCCATAAAATCCGAGCGGAACATCTGCCGTTTCCCATAGAACATATTGCCACGCAGCCAGGTGCTTTCACCCCGGCTGAGGCTAAGAGACCGGATATGATCCAGCTGTTCGCGCAGCTCACCCTCATCGATCAATTTGGCCAGTGGAATGTGATTCGACCGGTTGATCAGCGAAAAAACCACATCCGTTTGGGGCTTATTTCGAAACACTGACTGGCACATCAGCAGTTTGTAGAAGTCTGTGTCGATTAAAGACCGGACAATCGGGTCAATCTTCCATTTATGATTGTACACGCGCGTCGCAATATCGACCATGGCAGAACTCCTGCGATTTCTGTTGTTAGATCAATAGGTGCATGAATTGGCAAGAGTCGCTAGATTGAAGACAATGACAAGGTGAGGTCACAAATCGAGCATATTGTGTAATCTTTTCATTGGTTAGTGAAAAGAAGGGGTTGGAAGAACAAGGTTTAGTTGGTGAATGGGTCTCGAGTACGACTTTGATATTGTAGCGATTGCGCCTGATGAAGTGGATCCGGAACATGGCATGGCTGCCGTGACGGGCCACCGCGCCGTTCGCGCGACCTTTCGCAATACTCAGACTGTTGAGGCCCTGCACAGTGCATCCCCCAAGATTCGTCGTATTTTTCTGGAATCGGGCTTCAGCCTGGAATCCAAGGGTGGCAGCCTTCCACATGGTTATTTCCTGTCCGAAGATGCACCGGATCGTGAACGCATCCTGAAACGGCTGTTTTCGAATATCCGCAATATGGGTGTTCAGGGGGAATATTGTGGTGATTTCGACTTTTGGCATTTCCTGGACGACGTAAGGCGGGCACGCCCCCGGGCAAATGCCACGCGCGAGTTGCAGGAATTGACGCCAAGCCCTCAAGCGCCTGATGTGGTCAAACCAAAACGACGCTCGGTTCAGGGGCGTATCGGGTTTGCGCTTGGTCTGGCCGTGGTTGTGATTGTCGTGCTGAGATACCTGGCGTCCGAGGGGTCTGCCCCCTAGGCCAGGATAACGCCGGCTTCCCGCATTGCGGTTTCAGCAGCGGCCAGTGATCCATCCATATCGATAGCTCGGCACGCATCCATTCGGACCGTGACGTCAAAACCCAGACGTGCTGCGTCGATTGCGGAATAGTACACACAAAAATCAGTGGCCAAGCCGACGAGCGTCAGTTTCGTGATTCCGCGCGACTTAAGATACCCCTCCAACCCTGTTGGTGTTTTCTGGTCATTTTCGAAAAACGCCGAGTAGCTGTCGATACCGCTACGAAAGCCCTTGCGAAGGACAAGATCGGCATGGGTGTTCAGATCCGGATGGAAATTGGCGCCCTCGGTTCCCTGAACGCAGTGATCCGGCCAAAGTACCTGCGGGCCGTAGTGCATTTCCGTCATGTCAAACGGGTTCTTGTCGTCATGCGACCCGGCGAAGGACGAATGACCCGCCGGATGCCAGTCCTGCGTCAGGATCACGGCATCGAATTCGTCCATCATGGCGTTGATCGGGGCCACGATCTCATCCCCTCCGGGTACGGCCAGCGCGCCGCCGGGGCAGAAATCGTTCTGGACGTCGATCACAAGCAGGGCGTGGGTCATCGCGGTTTCTCCTCAGGTTGCTCTATCGGTAGGGCGCGCAGGCCCAATCGTCAATCTGGCTGCGAAGCGTCAATTCGATCCCTTGCGACTCTGTTGCGTCAGGTTTAGACCGCGCGCATGTATACCATCGCTGCTCTTTATCACTTCACCCGTTTCCAGGATCACGCTGCCCTGCGCGAGCCTTTGTTGGACCTGTGCCGCACGCAATCTGTCAAAGGCACATTGCTGCTGGCGCAAGAGGGGATCAATGGCACCATTGCCGGCCCCCGCGCTGGGATCGATGCGGTGCTGGCGCATATCAAAGCGCTGCCCGGCTGTGCCGATCTGGACTGGAAAGAGGCCACCGCCGATCACCCGCCTTTTGGCAAGATGAAGGTGCGCTTGAAAAAAGAGATCGTGACCATGGGGCAGCCGGATATCGATCCGCGCGCCCGTGTCGGCAACTATGTCGAGCCTGAGGATTGGAACGATCTGATCCGCTCGGACGACGTGGTGGTGATCGACACCCGCAACGATTATGAGGTGGCGATTGGCACGTTTGAGGGCGCAATAGACCCTGAAACGGCCAGTTTCCGTGAGTTCCCGGCTTGGTGGGAAGAGAACAAAGAGCGGTTCCACAACAAGCGCGTCGCCATGTTTTGCACCGGTGGTATTCGCTGTGAGAAATCCACCAACTTCCTGCTGGGGCAGGGGGTTGAGGATGTGTATCACCTGAAGGGCGGCATCCTGCGCTATCTTGAAGAAATGCCAGCTGATGACAGCACCTGGCAGGGCGAGTGCTTTGTGTTCGACAACCGTGTGTCCGTTGGGCACGGGCTGGTCGAGGGGCCGCATAACCTGTGCCACGGTTGCCGCCGTCCGATTCTGCCCGAGGATATGAAGCGCCCTGAATACGAACATGGCGTGTCCTGCCATCGGTGTGTTGACGAAACCTCTGAAGCCGACAAAATGCGGTTCCGTGAGCGGCAGAAGCAGATCGGTCTGGCGCGTCAGCGCGGGCAAGAGCATCTGGGCGCCGACTAACTCTCTGATAAATAAGGTTGCAGGCGCGGGTCGGAATGTCGATCATTGAACCTGCATCACCGTATCGGAGGTTTAATGCACCGCGACCCGACAACTCTGGATGAGTGGAAATCGACCTTGGTCGCGGCCTTGGGTCTGGTGGTCGTCAGCTTTGTTGCCTGGTATGGCCTGTCGCGGCTGAGCGAGACCACTGCTGGCGACAAAATAGGGACTGCAACAACCGTAGGGTTGACGATCTGGCTGGTGTCGCAGACCTGGTACTACATGACCCAGGTGAAATCCCCAAAGCGCCAGCTGTTGCTGATGGGGATCTCCTTTATTCAGGTCGTGCCTTTCTTGTTCGCAGCCGTTTACGGCTCGTTCGGGTATAACGATCTGTGTGTGGTCGGGGCCAAAGGGCCGTCAGACGTTTTGTATTTCTCATATGTCACATTCACGACGGTTGGGTTCGGAGACCTGCATCCCGCAGGCCTGTGCCGCGGGCTGGCCGTGGCTGAGGCGATCACTGGGTATATCCTGCTGGGCCTGTTCGTAGCGGCGGCCGTGGGCATTTACGCGCGCGGACACAGCCAGAATTGAACGGTCACTTGTTGTGGTCGATCCACTGGGACATTGCGTATTTGTCGCGAAAACACTCAGACGGGATTGGCCTGCGTTTGCTGCGCGAAATCCGTTCGGCAAAGGCGACCTGCTTGCCTGTGGGATAATTGGCAAAAGGTGACGGATCGTGTGGTTTATGTGCCGAAATCCAGGCTGACATTGATCGGCGGTCGCGTTGTGCTTCGACCGGGATTTCCAGCGCCGACTGTTCCGCAATAGCGCGGGCAAAGCGCATCTGCCGGTCCGTGACGGGCAGCAGGTGATAGTCGTTTGTCGGGCCGCTTGGGGCGGAATTTCGCAAGTTCTGGGTCATCGGATATTCCCCTGACTATGTAGAACATAAATGGAACATTAACTTCTAATTTCAAGAGAGGGGGCTGCGACACGGCGGGATGTTGCCTGTCACGGCTTTTATTGACTGACCAATCAATAAAAGCTAAATCCGCGGATAACGCTCTTTGCCCGACGCGGGTGCAATCAAGAAAAGGACGCGGCATGAAGTTTCAGCCCAAGGCCAGCCATTTCATCAACGGTGAATATGTCGAAGACACCAATGGCGCCCCCATCGACGTCATCTACCCGGCCACTGGCGAGGTCATCGCGCGGCTGCATTCCGCCACGCCAGAGATTGTAAATCAGGCTCTAAACAGCGCCAACGCGGCGCAAGCGGAATGGGCCGCGATGTCCGGAACTGAACGTGGCCGGGTTCTGCGCCGCGCCGCCGATATCATGCGTGAGCGTAATCGTGAGCTGTCGATCCTCGAAACCCACGACACCGGAAAACCGCTGCAAGAGACCTTGGTGGCCGATGCAACCAGTGGCGCCGATGCGCTGGAATATTTCGGTGGGCTGACGGCGTCGCTGACGGGTGAGCATATCCCGCTGGGCGGTGGCGATTTCGTCTACACCATCCGCGAGGCGCTGGGTGTCTGCGTCGGAATCGGTGCGTGGAACTATCCGACCCAGATCGCTTGCTGGAAGGGTGCCCCTGCGCTGGCCTGCGGCAACACGATGGTGTTCAAACCCTCTGAGACCACGCCCCTGTCGGCCTTGAAGGTGGCCGAGATCCTGATCGAAGCCGGCGCGCCCAAAGGCGTCTACAACGTGGTGCAGGGCTATGGCGATGTAGGTGCGTCACTGGTGACCGACCCGCGCGTGGCCAAAGTATCGCTGACCGGGTCCGTTCCGACGGGCCGCAAGGTCTATGCCGCCGCGGCGGATGGCATGAAACACGTGACCATGGAATTGGGTGGCAAGTCCCCAATGATCGTGTTCGATGACGCCGATATCGAAAACGCCGTGTCGGGTGCGATTTTGGGCAATTTCTATTCCTCGGGTCAGGTCTGTTCCAACGGCACCCGCGTGTTCGTGCAGAAAGGCATCAAGGAGACCTTCCTGAACCGTCTGTCCGAACGTCTGGCAACGGCGAAAATCGGCGATCCGCTGGATGAAGAGGTCAATTTCGGCCCCATGGTCAGCGAAAACCAGATGAATATCGCGCTGGGTTATGTCGAAAAGGGCAAGGCCGAGGGCGCACGGCTGGTCTTTGGCGGTGAGCGCATCGAAGGTGACGGGTTCTATATGCAGCCTACAGTTTTTGCCGATGTCACCGATGATATGACCATCGCGCGCGAAGAAATCTTTGGCCCGGTCATGTCGGTGTTGGATTTCGACACCGAGGAAGAGGTACTGGCCCGCGCCAACGACACAGAATTCGGCTTGGCCGCCGGTGTGTTCACCAACGACCTGACCCGCGCCCACCGCATTGTGGCCGGGTTCGAGGCGGGCACCTGTTATATCAACACCTACAACCTTGCTCCGGTCGAGGCACCGTTTGGCGGGTCGAAAATGTCGGGTGTCGGACGTGAGAATTCGAAACTGGCGATCAACCATTTCAGCGAGATGAAGACGGTTTATGTTTCAATGAACGATGTCGAGGCACCGTATTAACTCATCTCTGCGTGAAAATTATTCATACCGAGAATACTCTGTTCCCGACATTTCGCGTCGGGAACAGAGCATAAGCCACTTTTGACCTGTGGCTGACTTTCCTGACAGGGTGCGGTTCATGCGCCCGCCAGCAGGAGGTCACACCCATGAAAACCCACGCCCAGGCCGTTGTGATCGGAGGAGGTCTTGTCGGCTGCTCGATCCTTTATCATCTGGCCAAGCTCGGCTGGACTGACGCGGTGCTGCTGGAGCGGGATGAGCTGACCTCGGGTTCGACCTGGCATGCGGCGGCGAATATTCATGGGCTGCACGACAACAACAACATCACCCGCATCCAGCATTATACGATGAACCTGTATAAAGAACTGGAAAAGGAAACCGGACAGGGCTGCGGCGTGTTCCAGTCGGGCTCGCTGTATCTGGCGCAGACCGAGGACCGCGAACACCAGCTGCGCCTGCAAGAGGCCAAGGCAAAATTCTACGGCCTGAACTTCTATGAGATCAGCTGCGAACAGGCGATGGAACTGCATCCGCTGGCGCAGTTCGACGATATCCGCTGTATCATGTTTGAACCCGATGGCGGCAACGTCGATCCGTCGGGTGTGACCCACGCCTACGCCGCAGGGGCGCGCGCGATGGGGGCAACGATTGAGCGGTTTTGCCCTGTAATAGGGACTGAACAGAAATCTGATGGCTCGTGGATCGTGCGCACCGAAAAGGGTGATATCCACACGCAATGGGTGGTCAATGCCGGGGGTCTGTGGGGGCGAGAAGTCGCGGCTCTGGCCGGGATCGAACTGCCGCTGCAACCGACCGAGCACCAGTATTTCGTGACCGAGGCGATTGACGAGGTTGCGGAACTGGGCCGTCGCCTGCCCTCGATCGCCGATCGGGATGGTGAGTATTATTTCCGTCAGGAAGGAAACGGCCTGCTGATCGGAGCCTATGAGAAAGACATGCGGTTCTGGGCCGAAAACGGCACGCCGCTGGACTTCGCCCATGACCTGTTCCCCGACGATCTGGATCGGATCATGGAGAACGTGATCCGCGCTACCGAACGTGTGCCGGTGGCGGCAACAGCCGGGGTCAAACGGGTGATCAACGGCCCGATGATCTGGTCGCCGGACAGCAACGCGATCTGGGGGCCGGTGCCAGAACTGAAGAACTATTTCTGCTGTACCGGTATCATCCCCGGCTTCTCGCAATCCGGTGGCCTCGGGCTGTTGGCGGCGCAATGGATGGTCGAGGGCGAGCCGCAATATGACATGTTCGCCTGGGATCTGGCGCGGTTCGGCGACTGGGCCGATAAGAAATTCACCAAGGCGCGGGTCGAAGATGTCTATACCCATCGATTTGCCATCCATTTCCCGAACGAAGAACGCAGCGCTGGCCGTCCCGCCCGTGTGCGCCCCGCTTACGAGATGCAGAAAGATATGGGCTGCGTCTTTGGACTGAACTGTGGTTGGGAACACCCGCTTTGGTTCGCAGATCACCCCGGGGCGACTGAAACCAACGGCTTCACTCGCCAGAATTGGTGGGAGCCAGTTGGCCGCGAAGTGCAGATGCTGCGCGATCATGTGGGCGTCATCGATATCTCGAACTTTGCCAATTACGTGGTCAAAGGGCCGGGCGCGTATGACTGGCTGGATCGTCTGGTGGCCAATCGGGTGCCGACTGCAGTGGGACGGTCCTGCCTGACGCCACTGATCTCGGTTCGCGGTGGCGTGGCCGGTGATTTCACTATCACCAAGGTGGCCGAGGACGAATACATGATGATCGGCTCTGGCATGGCGGAACGCTATCATCAGCGCTTTTTCAACATGGTCGATCTGCCCGAAGGCACCACGTTCGAGGTTGCCACCAATCGGATTGCGGGCTTCAACGTGGCCGGTCCAAAATCGCGCGATCTGCTGCAACGGCTGACCAACGCAGACCTTTCGAACGAGGCGTTCCGCTTTATGCGGTCCCAGACCATCGAAGTGGCCGGGGTGACCTGTCTGGCCATCCGCGTTTCGTTCACCGGTGATCTGGGGTGGGAGCTACACTGCGCCGAATCCGATCAAATCAGGCTCTATTCCGCGCTTTTGAACGCGGCGAAAGAGTTGAACGGTGGCCCGGTTGGCGGTCGCGCGTTGGGATCGCTGCGCATCGAAAAAGGCTACGGCTCGTGGGGACGGGAGTATTCTCAGGAATACTGGCCGCAAGAGGTCGGGTTGGCCGGCCTGATCAAACTGGACAAGGATTTCCTGAACAAAGACGCCTATCTGTCCATCAAAGATAATTCTGCCCGCGAAGTGCTTTCGATCTTTGAGGTTGATGCCGTTGACGCTGATGCCACCGGAGGTGAGCCGATATTCATGCCCGATGGTACGCCTGTAGGCCGGGTGACCTCGGGTGCCTATGGCTATTCGGTGGGCAAGTCCCTGGCCATTGGGTATGCCGACCCCAAGGTGGCCGGCCCCGGCGATACGGTCGAAATCTACATTCTGGGCAAGCCGCACAGCGCCAGAATCCTCTCGGAACCGCCATTCGATCCCAAAGGTCTCAAATTGCGTGATATTCAGCCGGTCGTCGAAGGCGTCTCATGACCGGAACTTTCGCCCGCGTTGCAGATTTTGCCCTGAACCGATCTGCCGATCAGATGCCCGACAGCGCCAAGGAAGCGGCTGCGCTGATGATGCTGGATACGATGGGCATCCTGATCGCCTCTGGCCCGATGGAGGCCGGGGTGATCGCACGCGACACGGCGGCCCTGCTCTATGGCAGCTCTGATCCGGACTACAGCGCCCGGATGATGTTCGACGGGCGTCCGGTCAGCATGGCCGGGGCGGCTTATGCGGCGGCGACCCAGACGGATAACCTGGATGGGCATGACGGCTATAACCCGACTAAGGGGCATATTGGTGTCGTGGTTTTGCCCGCACTGATCGCCATGGCCGCCCATCGCCCGGATCTGACGGGCCCCGAAGCACTGGCGACGGTGATCACCGGCTATGAAATTGCCGGGCGCGCGGGGTTGTCGCTGCATGCCTCGGTCAGTGACTACCATACGTCAGGTGCATGGAACGCGTTGGGTGTGGTCGCGATGGCCGCCCGTCTGCGCGGTCATTCGCTGGATCAGATGCGGCAGGCGATGGGTATCGCCGAATATCACGGTCCCCGCAGTCAGATGATGCGCGAGATTGCCAACCCCACGATGCTGCATGACGGATCGGGTTGGGGTGCGCTTGTCGGAGTTTCAGCCGCTATTCTGGCCGAACGTGGCTTTACCGGTGCCCCCGCCATCACGATCGAGGCAGAAATCGCCGCGCCTCATTGGGCCGATCTAGGCCAGTTTTGGCAGGTCGAGCATCAATACGTGAAACCCTACCCAATCTGCCGTTGGGCCCATGCCGCAATCGACGGTGTCCGGGCGGTAATGCGGGACAATGACCTGTCTCATGCGCAAATCCAGTCTATTCAGATCAACACATTCCATCAGGGTGCTTGCCTGTATGCCGGAATGCCGGACACGACCTCTCAGGCACAGTATTCGTTGCCTTTCGCGGTGGCCGTGCAGGCGCTTTACGGTCGGATCGGGGTCGAGCATATTTCCGGTTCCGGTCTTTCTGACCCGGCAGTGGCCGCGCTGATATCCCGTATTCACGTGGCCGAGAGTGATCGTCACAATGCCCGCTTCCCCAAGGGTCGTTGGGCCGATGTCAGTATCGAAACCTCAGATGGGCAGATTTTCGACTCTGGAGATGTCCACGCCCGAGGCGGTCCCGAGGCCCCCATCAGCCGCGAAGAAGTGATCACCAAGTACTCGGAATTCGCAACGCCAGTCATCGGCCCGACCCGGGCTTCGGCAATTCGGGATGCAATTTTGGGCTGGGTCGCGCCGGACTCTCGGATGTCTGACTTGTCTCCGTTGATATTTGATCCTTAGAAAATGTGTCGCTTACGTCGCGCGTGTCGACAAAAAATCAGGAAAGTGTCCGCGTTAGAGCCGTATTCACGGCTGACTCAATATGGCAAACAACTCCGCAATCCTGTTGCGGGTTTCCACGCTGTCCCTCAATAGGTTCTCCGCGTCGGCCAGGGGCGTTTCAGGAAGTCGGGCCGGTGCGGCTGTTAGACCTTGGGATGTCTGGACGACCTGATCGAATTTGGTGTGATTTTCCAAATTCACTTGCTCTGGTAGATCGGCCAACCAGAACAAGCGGTTTGCTTCATCCTCACGACCTGAGTTGCGCATCAGATCACCCGCCGCCGCAAAATCCTCTGCTGCAATCAGGGCTTCAGTCCGTAGCATAATCGCTGCGTCCGTCTGATCATCGTCCAGTTCCAGCATCGCTTGATGCGGACGCTGATCCAATAGCGCGGCTTTGGCCCGCAGACGGGCACGCTCACCCCGCCTCAGCCTGTCCTGAGGACGCTTTGCTAGTGCGTATGCATGTCGTGAAAACCCAAGCTTTGCCAGTCGGTCAGCAACGGCAATGGCTGTGTCGGTTTTCAGATTTTGAGAATGCTTATGTGACAAGATCAGGACGCGGCGCAAAAAGGTCGCATCATCAGCGCGTTCGGTCAGGATAAGCACCGCACGGTTCAGAGCGTCCGCGGATTCCGCATCCTCTGACAGCTCTGCCACCAAATCCAGAGAGGCATCGAATTCCTGACTCAGGCTTAGCGCGACCATATGGGTTTGATTCATCAGGGGGCCGATGTCAGAACGGCGAAACTCAATCGTGTAGGATTCCGCCAGAGCCAGTTCCTGAGGAGAGATTGCGCCACGTTCCAGCCAACGTTTGTCGACCAGTCGGGCCAGTGCCAACGGCGCCTCAAGTGTGGCGTCTGACGCTTCGATCGCTTCAGTCAGCAAGACTTCGGTCCGGGGGGCGTCACCTTCGGCCGCTGCAACCTTGGCCTTTGCCTGCGCGACATTTGCGCTGGTTTGCGTCTTGACGCGATCGACCGAGCGCAAGATCCGCCGGGCGGCTTCTAACTCGTCCCCGTCTACCAGAATGTCCGACAAAGCCGGGCCGACATGGCGCCGCAGATGGTCCGGTAAGCGGGCAAAAGACTGTTCGATAGCCGTTAGATTGGCCTCGCCTTGCAAGTCGCCCTCACTCAGCGCCGCCCACAAAGCCGCATCGCCCTCGCAATGCTGCAAGCCCTGGAATGGATTGTCTTCGATCAGCGGCCCATCATCCAGAACACGGGCAATGGCCGCGATGTGTTCGGTTTCCAAAGATCGCTCGTCCAGCAGGTCCAACGCCCGGATCGCTTCGGCGCCAAACCCGGAATGCGCGTACAGTTTCGCCAGTTTCAGCGCGCTCTCTTTGTCGATGGTATCGAATTCTTGGTACAGTTCTGATCGAAGCTGCGCGACTTGTTCTGGAAACGGACGCTCGTCAGACCAATGGTCAAAAGCCAGCTCGGCGCTGGATACGCAGGGTGGGCGCCGTTCCACTTTTGGAACATCCGGACCCAAAAGCCCGTTCAAACCGTCCAAAACCGAAGTCACTTGAACATTCAATTCAACATCGGTTGGCAAAAACAGGCTTTGATTCCCGTTGGATGCGCGTGGCCCCACCGGCGCAATGTTCAGATCAATGATTCCGCGGTCCGCCCCCTGCAGCAGCCGGGTCGAAAGCTGGTCTTCGAATCCGTTCGCGTTGAGGTTCAACAGCGGCAGGGCCAGTGCATCAATGGTCTGCTCCGGGCCTGTCGTTTTGATTTCTTTTGGGGATTTGGGCAGGACCGGGGCCGGAATATCACTGGTGAGCGGCGGCAGGAAGGTGCCGGGCGCGATATCAATCACAATCATCGTACTTTTGAAAAGAAAGGCCGAAGCGACACAATCGCAACCGAACTCCAGTTCCAGTGCACCGCCTGGTTCGGCCTGCGAAATCGCGGCAAGTCGGTTTTGCGTCAGGCGTTGGAAGACGGTGCCGGTTCGGTATGTCACATCCTTCAGCGCGACGTTCAGGCGTGCGCCGTTTTTTGTCTGTTTCAGAACCCAATCGGTGTCTTGAGGCACTTTAACCACCAATCTGGTATAACCTTCATGCTCACCCGAGCGCACCGTCAGATCTTGCGCTGCGGCTCCGCTGGCCCCGGAGATGAACGCCGAGAATAAGAATGCAAACCGTGTCATGCGGCTGCCTGTTTGAGTTCTTTCAACGCTTCTTCCAACTCGGTGAAATCAGGGCGGTTGTGGGTTGGGGTGTTCTGACGCCCAACCTCAATGCACATGGCAGCGTTGTGGTTGCGCAGATTGGCGACCAACACTTCTTTGATCAGCTGGTAGAAGTGGTTGTCTTCTTCGACGACAGCTTTCAGTTTGCCCGCGAAAGGCCCGACCAGACCATAAGCCAGAAACACCCCAAGAAAGGTCCCCACCAGGGCGCCGCCGATCAATTTACCCAGCACTTCGGGGGGCTGGTCAATCGAACCCATCGTCTTGATCACGCCAAGAACCGCCGCAACGATGCCCAAAGCGGGTAGGCCATCCGCAACCGTCTGCAAGGCGTGGCTGGAATGCATGGCATGGTGGAAGTTCGCCTCCATCCGCTTTTCAAGAACTTCTTCCACCTGATGCGGATCATCATAGTTCATCGAGGCGGCGCGCATCGTATCGCAGATCAGGTCAACGGCCTCTTTATCTGCCTGAATTTTCGGGTAAGCCGAAAACAGAGATGAATTTTCCGGGTCTTCGATATGTTGTTCCACCTCGACCGGGTTGGCCTTGGCAATACGGATCAGCGAGAACAGCAGGCACAGCAGGTCGCGGTAGTCCTCAGGTCTCCATTTTGGTCCTTTGAACACTTTGCCCATGTCTTTGAGGGTGTGTTTGACGGCGCTCATGTCATTGCTGATCAGGAAAGCGCCAACAGCGGCACCGCCGATCATCATCATCTCAAAAGGAAGCGATTTCAAAATGATGGTCATTTTGCCGCCCGCAGCCAGATAACCGCCGAACACCATGGCGAAAATGACGACAATTCCGATTATTCCGATCATGGGTGATCTCCAGCAAAATCCTGTGCGGGGTTAGAGTTTTATTCCTGTGGGGCGGCGGCGTTGCGGCCTGCCATTATGACGCTGATGGTATAGGCGGCTTCGGGGCGCAGACCGGCCAGAACACCAGCAGCCGCATCGGGCGGCATGCGAGACAGGAATCCGGCGGCAAAGCTTGGGTCCATCGTCTCAAACAACGCTGCGGCGTCCTTGGGTTTCATGCTTTGATAGACATCCGTCAGGCGCGTCAGATCGGTCTCGGCAGCTTTTTCGGCAATGGCGAGCGTCGCGCGCAGGGCCTCTTCGGCCTCTTGCAGGGCAACCAGTCGCATCTCGATCGCCTGATCGGCGATGGCCAATGCCTTTTCCTTGTCAAGCGCTGCTGCCTCGCGCTTTTTCAGCGCTTCTTCCCGGCGCAGCAGTTCGGTCAGCAGGACCTGTGCGCCGGGCAGATCGGCCTGTGCGTGTTTGACTTTGGGGGCATAAGGTTCGGCAGTTTTTGCCAACGCTGGTCCTGCTTCCAGCCCAAGACGAATCGCGGCAGACCCGATCATCAGCAAAGAGATGACGGCCAGCACGCCACCTTTTGGGCGCCTATCGGCTTTCCGGCGGGTCATGATGCGACCTCACCCTGAGAGCGATCGTGGCGGAAGAACATCAAGCCGCCCGGCCGCTTGGCCGGTTCTGGGGCGGTCGCGTCCTTTTTTGGCTTCTCGGGCGCTTCGATCGTTTCAGCGACTTCATCTGACTCAGCCACGGCGGATTCCGCCTGTTCCTCGGGTGCGGCGCTGATATCTTCTTCGGGGTCGGTCGACTGGTCGGGTTTATCTTGCGATGGAACGACGTCGTGCATCGAAGCCATCATCAGCTCTAACCGCTGCGCCACTGATTCTGCCCGCTGCGTCAGCTCTTTCAATTCCGCACCGGACTGGTCCGAGGCTGCTCGTGCGGCACCCAGGGATTTCTTAAGCTCATCCGCCTGGGTCGACAGAACAGCAACCGCGCCGCCCACGCCTTTTTCCAGATCGGTGAAGCGTTTCAGCCGCCGGGACAGCACGAAACAATACAGACCCGCACCCAGCGCGCCGGCGACCAGCAAAATATCTGCAATCAGCTCCAATTTCGCCTCCTAGTTCAAAACGAATTCCATCACGAGAACGTCGCGCACGCGGCCTTCTCCGACGACGATTTCAATGCGGCGCAGCAGATGGCCGCGGATGCGCATCAGGGCCAGAGAATCTTCAAGGTCCGAGACTTCGACCGAGCGTAGATACCCGTTCAGGATGTCCATGATTCGGGGTTTCATCTTTTCGACATCGGCGGCGTGTTCGCTGTTCACCTCAAGCTGAGCGTGAAATTTCAGATGCCGCGAATCGCCTGCGTTCACCGACACGATCACCGCCGGCAGATCGATGAATCCCACTTGCGGCAGGGCCTTTAAAGCCTTGCCCTTATCCGTTTCCTTGACGTCTTCCATTGCGGGCTTGCCAACAAAAGGAAGTAACCCGGAGGTGGTCAGGAAATAGCCACCAGCCGCCCCGGCCACGACCAGAATCACCCCTATGATCATCCCTTTTTTCCCAGGTTTTTCTGGTACTTCTGCCTGTTCTGCAGTCGCGTCAGTCATGACGTCCTCATTTGTCCGTTCTGCAATCGTCATAACCCGGCAGGGACTAACCGATTGTTAAGGGCAATCGTTCAAACAAGGGATGCGCCGGGCAGAATGTCGGCGAGTCGGAGGTGATCGTGCAGCAGATCGGAACTGTCTGGGCAAGTTTGGACAGGCGTAAACAAATCATCGTCGCCGGCGCAGTAGTGCTGGTTTTTCTTGGGGTTCTTGCGATGTCGCGACTGGTCACGGCGCCGTCGATGACCTTGCTTTATGCCGGGCTGGAAAGTGGCGCGGCGGGGGATGTCGTCCGCTCGCTGGATCAGCGCGGGGTGCCTTATGAGATTCGGGGCGGCTCGATCTACGTGCCCGGATCACAGCGAGATGAGCTGCGCATGACACTCGCCAGCGAGGGGATGCCCGCCAACGGCAATCAAGGCTATGAGCTGCTGGATTCACTTAGCGGGTTTGGCACCACCTCGCAGATGTTCGATGCCGCCTATTGGCGCGCAAAAGAAGGTGAGCTGGCCCGAACCATCGTTGGCAGCCCTCATGTCAGCCAGGCACGGGTTCATATTGCCAACGGATCGAACAACCCGTTTCAGCGCAGCGTGGCGCCGACGGCCTCGGTCTATCTGGTGCCGTCAGGGGCGCAGATCACATCCGATCAGGCCAACGCGATCCGGTTTCTTGTGGCGTCTGCCGTCAGTGGTCTGGCGCCTGAGAATGTCACCGTGGTCGATTCGAACGGGGCGGTGATCGGCGCGCAGGAGACCGCAGTCGCTGCGGATACGGCAGATGACAAGGCGCGCCAGTTGCGCGAGCGTGTGATGCGATTGGTCGAGGCGCGCGTCGGCACGGGCAATGCTGTGGTTGAGGTCAGCGTCGACACCGTGACCAAGACCGAATCCATCCGCGAACGCCGTTTTGACCCCAATGGCCGCGTTGCCATCAGCACTGATATCGAGGAACGCTCGGACAGCGCCCGCAATCAATCCGCCGATGTCACCGTGGCGTCGAACCTGCCGGATGGCGATGGCGCGGGTGGGGACGAATCGAATTCGAACGCGACGCTGACGCGGGAACGGGTGAATTACGAGGTCTCGGAAACTGAATTGGAAGTCCACAATGCCCCCGGTGCGATCAAGCGTCTGACGGTTGCGGTTCTGGTCAACGGCACACGGTCCGTGGATGCGACCGGAGTCGAGACATTTGAGCCGATGCCCGAAACCGAGATGGAGGCCTTGAAGGAGCTTGTGGCCTCGGCCGTGGGGTTCGACGCCGAACGTGGGGACGTCATCACCCTGAAATCGCTGGACCTGCCGGTGGTAGAGCCGCAGGGCACATTGGCAGCGGCCTCGATCTGGCAAAAGGTTCATTTCGACGCGATGTCGCTGATCCAGATGGCAGTGTTGGCGATTGTCTCGCTGGTGCTTGGGCTCTTCGTGATCCGTCCGATCCTGACTCAACCGGCGATGGCCCCGGCCTTGCTGCCCGCCGGGGCACCTCCTGAGCCCGAGGCCATTCTGACCGGCGAGATAGCGACTGACGAAAACGGACAATTTAGCGCGCTGCCGGGCCAGACTGCCGCTGGCGACGTCCCGGCGCTGGCCGCGCAGGCGGGCGCTGATCCGGTCGACCGGTTGCGGGCTATGATCGGCGATAAACAGGAAGAGACCGTCGAGATCCTGCGCAGCTGGCTTGAAGAAGGTGAGGAGCGTGTCTGATGTCGATTGCTCATCTTCTTGAGGATTTCACGCTGCAAGCCGGGGGTGGCAAGCTGCACCTGCTGGACGAGGACGCGCTGGAGGAACAGCGGCTGGCAGCGTTCGAGCAAGGCTATAGCGCCGGTTGGGAAGACGCGCTTCAGGCGCAAGAACAAAGCCGAGGTCAGGTCTCGGACGGGCTGGCCAGATCGTTGGAGGATATGTCCTTTACTTATCATGAGGCTGTCACCCGCATGACATTGTCGCTGGACCCGATGTTCCAAAGCCTGGTGGACACTGTCCTGCCCGAAACGCTGGATCGCGGTTTTGCTGTCCGGTTGGCCGAACAGCTGACCGAAATGGCGCGGGAACAGATTGGCCAGCCTATGCAAATCTTCGTGCCCAAAGGCCGCGCGGCTGGGGTAGAGGCCCTGCTGCCGCAGGAACTGTCCTCACCCACTCGCGTGATCGAAGACCCCTCGTTAGAGCCAGGACAGGCCCGGTTGCAGGTCGGTACAACCCAGCGTGAGGTGGATTGCAGCGGTCTGCTCGCCGCGGTCGCGGGGGCATTTGACGCATATGTATTTGAGGCAAAAGAGGCAGTGAACCATGAATGATCCCCAAACTCCGAAACCCGAAAAAGCCAATCCGTTCGAGGCGGTTCCGATTGAGGTTACGGTTTCGGTCGGGCGTGCGCGCCCGCTGATCCGCGACCTGCTGAACATGGGTGAGAACGCCGTGCTGACGCTGGACAAGCGGATCGAGGACCCGGTCGACCTGTATGTCGGAGACCAACTGGTCGCCCGCGGCCTGCTGGAAGAGATGGAGGGCGATCAGGCCGGGCAGCTTGCTGTGCGCCTGACAGAGATTGCGGATTTGCAGAACGGGATCGGTTGATGCGGGCTCTGCTTTGGTTGGTTGTTGCGCTGGCGACACTGTCCCCGTCTCTGGCTGCGGCGCAAGAGCTGTCGCTGTCATTGGGCGAGGGGGGGTCGATCTCGGCGCGGACCATCCAGCTGATCCTTTTGATCACGATCCTCAGCCTGGCACCCGGGCTGGCGATCATGGTCACCTGTTTTCCGTTTCTGATCACCGTTCTGGCCATTCTGCGTCAAGGGATCGGATTGCAGCAATCGCCACCGAACATGCTGATCGTCAGCCTGGCGATGTTCCTGACTTATTTCATCATGGAGCCTGTATTTTCCGAGGCCTGGGCCACCGGTATTCGACCGATGGTCGAAGAAACCATGGCGGTTGAACCCGCGTTGCAGATTGCCATTCAGCCCTTCCGAGCCTTTATGGCCGCGCGGCTGGACCCGGATACGTTTCACGCGATGGCGGCCTTGCGACCAGGCGGTGACGCTATCGCCCTGACGCCCGAGGCGCCGCTGTCGATCCTGATGCCGTCCTTCATGCTGTCCGAGATTGCACGCGCCTTTCAGATCGGCTTTCTGATTTTCCTGCCATTTCTGATCATTGATCTGGTTGTGGCGGCGGTGCTGATGTCGATGGGAATGATGATGGTGCCGCCTGCGACGGTATCGCTGCCATTCAAGCTGGCGTTTTTTGTTATTGCGGATGGATGGTCTCTGATCGCTGGGGCGTTGGTGCGCAGCTATATGACATGAGGTATCACTGCCGGGTGATTTGCAGCCGCGCGCGCAAGCCCTGGTCCCCGGCCTCAAAACTGAGGGAGCCCCCATGCTGTTCGGCAATTGTGGCCACGATGGTCAGACCCAGGCCGAACCCGTCTGAGGATCCGATGTTCGATCCGCGCCGGAACGGTGCCATCAGGTTTTCAATATCAGTGACGGACAGATCGGCACCCTTGTCCTCGACCGTGATGGTCGCGGTGCGGGCGTCGGTTTCCAGCTGCACCTCGGCATGGCGGCCGTATTTCAGGGCGTTGTCGATCAGATTTGTTAACGCCCGTTTCAGAGATATTGGCCGCCCCATCACCAGCATCCGCCGTGTCTCGGGCAAGGATCCATGCCCGCGTCGGGACATGAAGACCGATGGCGCGCCTTCGACTGCGACCGGGGCGATTTTCTTCAGGGTTACCGGCAGGTCCATGTCCTGATAATCAGCGACCACAGACTCGACCAGTGCGGTCAGGGAAATCTGACGGGGGTCTTCAACGCTGAGTTCCGAGCGTGTGTAAGTCAGCACGCTTTCGATCATGCCTGTCATCTGATCCACATCGGCCTCAAGCTTTTCGCGCAGTTCGTCATCGGCGATCAGGGCCGCGCGCAGGCGAACACGCGTGGCAGGGGTGCCAAGATCGTGACTGACACCGGACAGAACGGTAGCGCGTTTTTCAAGCTGCATGCGCTCGGCATCCAGATGGTCGTTCACGGCTGACACGATGTCGCGCAGTTCCGCCGGGCCGTCGGCATCATAGCTGCTCGGCCCGCCCCGGCGCTTGCGGCCGCGCAGGGCGTTGGAAAACCGGGTGAAACTGTCCGAGACATTGCCGATCGATGTCAGGATGACCGCCAAAGCCACGATGGCGGCCAGAATGGCGGGCAGGCGCAGGTCGGCAGGGGCGGCCTTGCAACCCCAGATATCGGTGCCGTCCACCTGCTGCCAGCCCCTGTGTCCGAACCGGGCGACCAGGATTGGCTCGCTGCAATAGGTGGCCAGAAGGCGGGTCAGATTGCCCATCTTCTCGGCCCCGGTCTGGTCAACGCGGGACAGAAGATCAGACACCGGGTAAACCAGCCGGTCGGACATCACCGCCAGCGTCAGTTCGCGCCCGGCCAGGGGGGCGGTGTTGTCGGTCAGGATCGACAGGTTGGTGACAAAGCTGCGATCCGACAGGCCGGGCAGTTGCTCGAACCGCCCGGCATCGGCCAACTGCGCAGCTTCGGGGGACAAGGGGGTGATCGTGATCCCCGGCGGGGGGATTTTGCTGACCCGCAGCTCTTCATAGACGGAAAACCCTGCGACATAGGCGCGGGTTAGAAAGTTGTCCCAGGCGCGGGCCGAAGAAAACCACAGCCCGGCGGAGAGAAGCCCCGAGGCAAAGGCGGCCCCTGTCCAGATCCAGCCCAGGCTGCGCAGGCGCGGGGCGTGTGTGGTCATGCGTCCTCTTCCACCGACACTTCGGCCGCAAAGACATAGCCGACCCCGCGTTCGGTACGCAGCATCTGCGGGTCTTTCGGGTTGACCTCGATTTTCGAA
This sequence comes from Ruegeria sp. BB1, assembly GCF_056539465.1. Lineage (NCBI taxonomy): Bacteria > Pseudomonadati > Pseudomonadota > Alphaproteobacteria > Rhodobacterales > Roseobacteraceae > Ruegeria > Ruegeria sp. BB1. The sequence continues at coordinate 87,336 of NZ_JBQFVB010000003.1, read as the reverse complement.
CGCAACCGACCAACCAGCATGTCGATGGCGCGACCCTGCGCCTCGGGTTTGTCGGCGCTGCCGGTGACGTCCAGCGCAGCGGCGATTTCATCCCGGGTCAGGGGGATATGCGGGTTGGCCAGCAAAACCTTGAGCAGCGCAGTTTCCCGTTGCGACAGAGGAACCAGGTAGCCTTCCGGTGAATGCACCTCATCCCGTTTGCCGTCATAGGCCCAGTCGTTGAACCGAAAGCGGTGTGTGCGGCGGCGATAGGCCAGCGACGGCGTACGCCGGGCGCGTTGCATCACCGCACGAACCCGCGCCAGCATCAGCTGCGGGTTGAAAGGCTTGGCGATATAGTCGTCGGCCCCGACCTCGTACCCCGCCATGCGCTGATGGTCGGCTGACAGGGCCGAAACCAGAATGATCGGCACATCCTGTTCAGCCCGCAGGCGGGCGCAGATTTCGACACCGTTCTCATCCCCAAGCATCACATCCAGCAGGATCAGGTCGATCCGTCCCGCTGTCAGATGGTTGCGGATTTCAGCCTCGGAACTGGCGGGCAGGGCGACGAACCCGTTCTGATGCAGGAATTGGGTCATCATCGACCGCATTTCAGGGTCGTCATCCACCACCAAAAGTCGCGGAATGCTCACGCGGTTTGTCCTCCCAGTTTCTGCTCCTCCGACATCATCCATTGTAACGAACGGAAACAGATTCAATGTCAACGTAACACGCTGTAACAAAAGCAGTGAATTTTTGGGTGGTTGCCGGGCTTTGGCGCGGATTCAGCGTTGCCAGATGACGAACTGGTCTCAGAATAACGGGCATCGCTGCATCAGCAGTCACTAAGTTCTCTAGGGAGGAGACAGACAATGAAGCATTTTGCATTCGCCACCGTTTCGACATTGGCCGTTGTGGCCGGGTCGTCGGTTCTGGCCGAGCCGCAGGCCGAGGTTCTGCATTGGTGGACGTCGGGTGGTGAGGCCAAGTCGGTCGCCGTACTGCAGGAAGAGTTCGCGTCGAATGGCGGAACCTGGACCGATATGCCGGTTGCAGGTGGTGGCGGTGACGCGGCCATGACCGCGTTGCGTGCCCGGGTGCTGGCCGGAAACGCGCCGACCGCAGTTCAGCTGAAAGGCCCCGCAATTCAGGAATGGTACGAAGAGGGCGTTCTGGCCGATATCTCATCCGTGGCCGACGCCGAAGGCTGGGCGGATGTGCTGCCCGCATCCATCGCAGGTCACATGAAGTGCGAGGGCACATGGTGCGCCGCACCAGTGAACGTACATCGCGTAGACTGGATCTGGGCCAATGCTGATGTTCTGGCCGCAAATGGCATCGAAATGCCGACCACCTGGGACGAGTTCAACGCTGCTGCTGATAAGCTGCAGGCTGCCGGTGTGATCCCGCTGGCCCATGGTGGTCAGTCATGGCAGGACGCGACCGTCTTTGAAACTGTGGTTCTGGGTATCGGCGGGCCCGAGTTCTTCCAGAAAGCGCTGGTCGATCTGGACCCCGAGGCGCTGACCTCGGACACGATGGTTCAGGTCTTTGATCAGATGCGTACCCTGCGCGGCTATGTCGACGAGAACTTCTCGGGCCGCGACTGGAACCTTGCAACAGCGATGGTCATGAACGGCGAAGCAGCCTTCCAGATCATGGGTGACTGGGCCAAGGGTGAGTTCCTGGCGGCCGGCAAGAAGCCCGGTGAAGATTTCCTGTGCGCCTCGACCCCCGGCGACGGCTATCTGTACAACGTTGACAGCTTTGCCATGTTCGACGTGGACGGAGATGACAAGAAAGCCGGTCAAGACCTGTTGGCCAAGCTGATCGTGGCGCCGAACTTCCAGAAGGTGTTCAATCTGAACAAAGGCTCGATCCCTGCCCGCACCGACGTCGCGCTGGATGATTTTGACATCTGCGCCAACCTGTCGGCTGAAGACATGGGCTCGACCTCGGACGCTGGGTCGCTGTTGCCGTCCTATGCCCATGGCATGGCGCTGCGCGGGTCGCAGTCCGGTGCGATCACCGACGTTGTGACCGCGCATTTTAACTCGGATATGTCCTCGGCTGACGCGGTTCAGCAACTGGCGGACGCGGTGGCGAACAGCTACTGATCCAATACGCTCTGCCCCCTATAATGCGGGGCAGAGCATCTTTCCCCGGAGGCTAAAATGTCCGAATGGCTGGAAAACCACCTGCCCAAGGTGGTGCTGGCACCGTCGTTCATCGCCGTATTGATCTTTGTTTACGGATTTATCGGATGGACCGCATGGGTGTCGCTGACACGATCTAAACTACTGCCGAAATATGAGATCAACGGGTTCATCCAATATGAGCGCCTGTTTGATTCACCCCGCTGGGATACGGCAATCAACAACCTTTACATCTTCGGTGCTCTGTTCATCGTGATCGCGATGGTACTGGGTCTGCTGCTGGCCATCCTGCTGGATCAGAAGATCCGCGTCGAAGGAGCCATCCGCACAATTTACCTGTACCCGATGGCACTGTCGATGATTGTGACCGGTACCGCGTGGAAATGGATACTGAACCCGGGTCTGGGTATTGAATCCATGGTGCAGGGCTGGGGTTTCCCGAATTTCGAGTTCGATTGGCTGGTGAACCCGGATTACGCGATCTACACCATCGTAATCGCCGCAATCTGGCAGAGCTCGGGCTTTGTTATGGCGCTGTTCCTCGCCGGTCTGCGTTCGGTGGATGGCGAAATCATCAAGGCCGCGCAGGTCGATGGTATCCCCACGTGGCGCATCTATACGGCGATCATCATCCCGTCGATGGCCCCGATCTTCCTGTCTGCCTTCATCGTGCTGGCCCACCTTGCGATCAAAAGCTTTGACCTTGTCATCGCCCTGACGGGTGGCGGTCCGGGCTACGCGACCGATCTGCCAGCCACCTACATGTATGCCATGGCGTTTTCGCGCGGCGATATCGGTCAGGCGGCCTCTTCCGCGATGATCATGATGCTGGTCGTCTTTGCCATCGTGGTTCCCTATCTTTACTCAGAGCTGAGGGCTAAAAATGACTGATCTGTCGATGCCCCAAACCCAAACCCGCACGCAAAGCGCAACCGGCAAAATTGCCTTGCGCTGGTTGCTGTATGTCCTGCTGGGCCTGTTCGCGCTGTATTACCTGATGCCGCTTTTCGTGATGTTGACCACGTCGCTTAAAAGCCTTGAGGAAATTCGCACAGGCAGCCTGATCTCGCTGCCGCGTGAGGTCAGCTTTGACGCCTGGAAAACCGCGTGGTCCGGGGCTTGCACCGGTATCCAGTGTGAAGGGCTGCGGCCTTACTTCTGGAACTCGGTCCTGATCGCGGTGCCTGCGGTGGCCCTTTCGACCCTGCTGGGCGCGCTGAATGGCTATGTCGTGGCGCAATGGCGGTTCAAAGGCGCTAATATCATCTTCTCGCTGATGCTGTTTGGTTGCTTCATCCCGTTTCAGGTTGTGCTGCTGCCGATGGCGCGGCTGCTGGGCATGATGGGGATCGCCGGGACCATTCCGGGTCTGATCTTCGTCCACGTGATCTATGGCCTCGGTTTCACCACACTGTTTTTCCGCAATTACTATGTCACCATTCCGGCCGAGCTGACCAAGGCGGCACGGGTCGATGGGGCCGGATTCCTGCGGATATTCTGGTCGATCTTCCTGCCGCTGTCGCTGCCCATCATCGTGGTGACCGTGATCTGGCAGTTCACGCAGATCTGGAACGACTTCCTGTTCGGCGTGTCGTTCAGCCAGGCGGGAACGCAGCCCGTGACCGTGGCGCTCAACAACATCGTAAACTCCACCACCGGCGTCAAAGAGTACAACGTCGACATGGCCGCCGCGATCATCGCGGGGCTACCGACGCTGCTCGTTTATGTCGTCGCCGGTAAGTATTTCATCCGCGGTCTGACCGCTGGCTCAGTGAAGGGATAACCCATGGCTCCCATCCTCGATATCAACAATCTGTACAAGAATTACGGCGCAACCGAGGTTCTGAAGGACATCAACATTTCGATCGAACCGGGTGATTTCCTGGTGTTGGTCGGCCCCTCGGGTTGCGGCAAGTCCACCCTGCTGAACTGTATTGCGGGGCTGGAGGATATTACCGGCGGCACGCTGTCCATCGGGGGCAAGGACATGACCCATGTCAGCCCCAAGGATCGCGACATCGCGATGGTGTTCCAGTCCTACGCCCTGTACCCGACAATGTCCGTGGCCAAGAACATCACCTTTGGCATGAAGGTACGCGGGGTCGATCAGGCGACGCAGGAGGCCAAGCTGAACGAGGTTGCCTCGTTGCTGCAGATCGAGCCGCTGCTGAACCGCCGCCCCAGCCAATTGTCAGGCGGTCAGCGTCAGCGGGTGGCGATGGGCCGGGCACTGGTGCGCGATCCCAAACTGTTTCTGTTTGACGAGCCGCTGTCGAACCTTGACGCGAAGCTGCGGGTCGAGATGCGAACCGAGATCAAGAAACTGCATCAGACGCTGGATGCCTCGATCGTCTACGTGACCCATGACCAGATCGAGGCGATGACGCTGGCGACCAAGATCGTGGTTCTCAAAGGTGGAATCGTGCAGCAGATCGGCAGCCCGGCTGAAATCTACAACAACCCGGCCAACCTGTTTGTGGCTGATTTCATGGGCTCACCGGCGATGAACCTGATCCCGGCGCAAGCGTCCAAGACCGGCCCGGGCACGCAGATCGCCATTGCACGTGAAACGGGCGAGACACTGGTTCTGAACGATGCCCGCGATCTGTCACTGCCCGAGGATGTGATTCTGGGCCTGCGCCCCGAAGACATTGCCGAGGCCGGGTTCCGTGCCGGTGATGGTGTGCAAGAGGCCTCCTGTATGGTCGACATGGTCGAACCGGCGGGGGCTGATACTTATGTGGTCTCGGAACTGGGCGGCAAACAGGTCACTGCGCGGCTGCACGCGGAAACCAGTGCGCAGGCGGGCAAGATGTTGAACCTGGCCTTTGACATGAGCAAGGTGTCCTATTTCGCCAAGGAAACTGGCGAACGCCTGAACTAAAACCAAAAAAGCGCCGCGCGAAACCAATCGCGCGGCGCTTTTTCATTTGTGAACCGGATCAGCTGAGCTTGTTTCGGCTCATATCCTTGATCAGGCGGTTCAGATCGCCCCCACGCGCATCCAGCATGGCGCCGACCTCGGTCCGTTCGGTCAGCAGCATGTTCACCCCTTCGATGAACATGTTGAAGAACTTGTCGCGGCCCGATTTGTCCGACACCAGGAATGTCACCTCAAACGGGGAAGACCCCTGCAACTTGACCGAGGTGCGCACCTCGTAGCCCGCCTTGATTTTGCGGGCATTGCGAACTGTGACTTGGCCACCAATGAACTCGCGGAAGCGGCGGCCATATTTGTTGGAAATATAGCCCTGAAACGCTTTGGTGAATTGCTTGATCTGCGAGGGGCTTGCTGAGCGGCCATCTGCCCCCAGCACATAGCGCGCCATGATCGGCACATCGGCATATTGCACGAAGATCTTTTCAAAATCGCGGATCATCGCCTTTTCGGATTTGCCCGAGGCGATCACGCGGTTGATATCGTCCACGACACTGACAACCAGTGCCTTGGCGCTGGCTTCGGTCTGGGCAAAGGCGGGCAGGGCGGTCAGCATCGCACTGGCCAGGCCAGTGGCGATAAAACCGCGTCGGTTCAGATGGTTATTCGGCATAGGGGTCCTCGTAGGGGTCTAGGTAGGGGTCCCTGACTGGGTCAGTCCCGATATCTGCATAAGGGTCATCATACAAACCCAGATAGGCGTCCTCATCGTCGCGTGCCAGTTCAAAGCGGCGGTTTTGGATGTAAATTGTCTGTGCCTGCGCATAGCTGTCGGCGCTTTCATACAGGATTGAATCCACCGTATCCGAGAACCGGCCCCGATCACCCATGCGGCGGACGACCTCGGCATATACGCCGATATTGTCCACCGGACGGACCGGTGTGAAATTGATCGGATTCGAGAATAGATTGACCACAACACCAATCGCATCCCGTTGGGTTGACGGGCCATAGAAAGGCAGCTCGACATAAGCGCCCTCGCCAACGCCCCAAACATGCAGGGTCTCGCCGAAATCGGTATCCACCGGCGGCAGGTTCAACTCGGCAGCGGGGTCAGACAGGCCCAAGCCGCCCACAGTGGTATTGACCACAAAGCGCAGCAAAGCGTTGCCGGATTGTTTGACATTGCCTTGCAACAGGTAGTCCAGCGCCTGCCCGGGCATCGTCAGGTTTTCAGCGAAATGGTTAAAGCTTGTCACCATCGGATCGGGTACGATCTTGACATAGCCTTTCGAGGCCGGACGGAACAGAAACCGGTCAACGCCCAAGTTGAATTTGTGAATGCCCCGGTTGGTGTTCTCATAGGGATCGAACACCTCATTCGACGGGGTCCCCTCCGGCGGTCGCGTGGCGCAGGCGCTAAGGAATGCCATCACGGACATGACGATAAGGTGCTTCAGGCGGGGTCTGCTCAACACGGTCTTTGCCACTCCTAAACGTTCGGGTTCCACACGCCCGAACTGTCAATCAATACTGCCCGTGGCCACATAGCATGGCCCAATCCGATGTCACATATACGTTTCGCAACCAGTATGAAACAAAAAGCGTTTAACCTGTGCGACGTACTTACGTAAAGTGGTACAGGTTCAACTGTTCGGCATAGGAAGAGTTACGCTGACCGCTCTGGGTCGTCTATCCCCGTTTTCGTACTTTCCGATCCCGGTCTTCCCGGTTAGCTTCGCCCCGACTCAAAGATTGGGAGGAAACTTCATGAGCATCGCAGCAAAACTGGAAAGCCTGGGCGTCAACCTGCCGGACGCGCCTGCGCCGGCGGCGAACTATGTACCCTTCGTTCGGGTGGGCAACATCGTCTATGTCTCGGGCCAGATTTCCAAGGATGACGATCTGATCACCGGCAAGCTGGGCGATGACATGGAAATCGAAGCCGGTGCCGCGGCGGCAAAGGTTTGCGCCATCAATCTGCTGGCGCAGGTCAAGGCAGCCTGTGGCGGTGACATCGACAAGCTGGTGAAAGTGATCAAGCTGACCGGTTTCGTGAACTCGACCGCCGATTTCACAGCACAGCCCCAGGTGATCAACGGAGCGTCGGATTTCCTGGTCGAGGCGCTGGGCGAGGCTGGCCGTCATTCCCGCTCGGCTGTCAGCGCCGCGGCACTGCCGCTGGGCGTGGCCGTCGAAATCGAAGGTATTTTCGAGGTTCAATGACACCGACCTTGCCGTCAGTTTTCCTGCAGGCCCCGATTGCGCATCGGGCGCTGCATGACCTTTCGGATAACCGCCCGGAAAACAGCCGGGCGGCCATCCGTGCGGCTGTCGAGGCCGGGTACGGGATCGAGATTGATTTGCAGCGAACCTCGGACAGCCGGGCAATAGTGTTTCATGATTACGACATGACACGCCTGACCGGGCAGCCCGGCCCTATTCAGCAGGTGACGGCGACACAGGCGCAGGCGACGCAGCTGCTGCATGCTGATGATGGTATTCCGACGCTGGACGACGTGCTTGCACAGGTGGACGGCAAGGTTCCCTTGCTGATCGAGTTCAAGGATCAGGACGGCGCGATGGGTCCCAATGTCGGATCACTTGAGGCCGACGCGGTACGGGCCTTGCAGGGTTATGACGGGCCAGTGGCCTTGATGTCTTTCAATCCCAACAGCGTGGCCGAACTGGCGCGTCTTGCCCCCCATCTGCCGCGCGGGTTGGTGACTTGTTCTTACCAGCCCAAGGTCGAGCTGTTGCCGCAGAAGGTCTGCGATCACCTGCGCGACATACCCGATTTTGACAGGGTCGGTGCCAGCTTTATCAGCCATGAGGTCGCCGATCTGTCCCGCCCCCGCGTGGCCGAATTGAAAGCGCGCGGCGTGCCGGTTCTGTGTTGGACAGTACGCTCGGCCGAGCAAGAGGCTCAGGCCCGAAGGGTTGCCGATAACGTGACCTTCGAAGGGTATTTGGCGCCACATCCGGGTTGAACCTGCCCCTCGGTGTCACAGATAAAGATCAGACGCGGAGGGCACATGGATCAGGCGCAAATCGAAGTTCAGGTTCTGAGATCGCTTTCGCAGATTTCTGCGACCGAATGGGATGCCTGCGCCTGCCCCGAGGCCGCCGATGGCGGGCGGCCGCTTGATCCCTTTACCACGCATCGATTCCTGCTGGCGCTGGAAAACAGCGGTTCGGTTGGGGCGGGCACTGGCTGGCAGCCTCAATACCTGACCGCATATCTGGATGGGATGCTGATCGCGGCCGCGCCGATGTATGCCAAATCGCACAGTCAAGGCGAATACATCTTCGACCACAGCTGGGCCCATGCTTATGAAAACGCAGGCGGGCGGTATTACCCCAAACTGCAGATCGCGGTACCGTTCACTCCGGCCACCGGGCGGCGGTTTCTGGTGCGACCGGGGTACGAGGTTCCGGGTATGTCGGCCCTGGTGCAAGGAGCCGTGCAGATTGCAGCCGATAACCGGGTGTCTTCGGTCCACGCCACGTTCTGCACCGAGGACGAAGCGCTGGCGGGCGAACAGATGGGTCTGTTGCTGCGTCAATCACAGCAGTTTCACTGGCTTAACGACCAATATGCGGATTTTGATGGGTTTCTGGCCGCGCTGTCCTCGCGCAAGCGCAAGAATATCCGTAAGGAACGCGCGCAGGCCTGCGAATTTGGCGGAGAAATTCACACCTATTCCGGTGATGATCTACGCCCTGAACATTGGGATGCGTTCTGGCGGTTCTATCAGGATACCGGCGCGCGGAAGTGGGGATCGCCTTACCTGACGCGACAATTCTTTGATATCGCTCAGGAAACCATGGCGGATGATATGGCGTTGGTTCTGGCGGAACGCAATGGCTATCCGATTGCCGGGGCACTGAATTTCATTGGACGCGAAACGCTTTATGGCCGCTATTGGGGCTGCGTCGAACATCACCCCTGCCTGCATTTTGAATTGTGCTACTATAGGGCGATCGACTTTGCCATTGCCGAAGGATTGGCCCGTGTTGAGGCCGGCGCGCAAGGCGAACACAAGCTGGCGCGGGGCTATATGCCTATGCGCACGCATAGCTTGCATTGGGTCGCCGACCCCGGCTTTGCCGATGCGATCAAGAAATATCTGGACGCCGAGGCCCACGCAGTGGGACAAGAGATTGAGATTCTGACGGAATACGGCCCGTTCAGGAAATCGAACCCGGAGGAACAGCAATGACCGAACTACTGTCGCCCGAGACCCGCGGACCGCTTCTGGACCCGCTGTTCAACAACGGCTGGACCATGGTCGAAGACCGGGATGCGATCACCAAGACCTTTATCTTCGAAGATTTCGTGCATGCCTTTGGCTGGATGACGCAGGTGGCGATTTTTGCCGAAAAGTGGAATCACCACCCCGAATGGTCCAACGTCTACCGCACAGTCGAGGTGACGCTGGCCACCCATGATGTCGGTGGCATTTCGGCGCTGGATGCAAAGCTGGCGCGCAAGATGGACAGCCTGGTTTAGCCTCTGTCGCTCCGCGAGCCTTCTCCGCCGGCCAGGGATGCAGCAATACCCAATTGCCGGAACTCATCAGGTGTCACGGTTCCGTTGCTGACGTTGATATTGCCAGGAATTTGCGTCGTCCGATTGCCGATTTGGCGCACACTGCGGGCTGCCGGATTAATATCCAGACATTTGGTGTTATAGCAGGTCAGCCCGGAAGTGTTGATCTGGATAAATGTCTGCCCGTCCGGTCCGTTCACAACCGGCGCCTGCGGTACATCGCAGGCCGCCACCAGTAAAAGCGCACCCAAACGGATCCATTTGTTCATCGTGCGCTCCTGTTGCTAGTCCAGTTGACCGTTGCCGTTCTTATCCGCCGCGTTGAAATCGTCGTTCATCTGCGCGTCGTATTCCGCCCGAGAGATAAAGTCGTCATTATCGCGGTCAACGTCCTGAAACTGTTTTATGTCCAGAAACGGCTTGGCTTCGTCCAATCCCAGCGTGCCGTTCTTGTCGTCATCCATTTCCTGAAAGGCATAATCGGAAAAGGCATCGAACTCATCACGGGACAAGAAGCCGTCATTGTTCTTGTCGATGGCCTTCAGTTCGTTTTCATGCAACTCGCCCACGGTCTCGGCTGTGGCCGCACCGGCCAGTATAAGGGCCGCAGCAATCAAAATTCCACGTGTCATCTCGGCTCTCCTCAGCATGCGTATCTGTTGCCTTCAATCGCGCCTGCGGCTGCGCCTGCCGCAGTCAGGATGGATTTACCTGATCCACCACCGAATTGGTTGCCGATCGCGCCGCCGATCAATGCACCGCCCAGTGATCCGCTGAGACATGCGATTTCATGCTGCCGCGCCGCCTGTTGCTGAGGGGTGGGTGCCGGGCCGCAGGCGGCCAATGCCCCCGCTGTGCCCAGTAATAGAGTGAATACTTTCAGTTTCATCAATGAACTCCCTGATTGTATGCCACAACTATTGGCTGATCAGGGCGTTGCATCAAGTTAAATGCGTTTGCGGCCCCGAGGTGACCCAGGGCCGCGCGCAGGATCAGATCGCGTCCAGCAAAGTTTCGCCTGCCGAAATCTCGCAGGTGCCGGGGCTTTCTTCCAGGTTCAGCGCAGTGACCTTGCCGTCTTCGACCAGCATGGCATAGCGTTTGGAACGGGCATACAGTCCGGCGGGCGGGGCGTCGAATTCCATGCCAATGGCCTTGGTGAATTCGGCTGAGGCATCGCCCAGCATGGTCAGGCCTGCATCGGCCGCGCCTGTGGCCTCGCCCCAGGCTTTCATAACAAACGGGTCGTTTACCGAAACGCAGATGATCTCATCCACGCCATTGGCGGTAAACTGGTCTTTGGTGCGAATGAAGCTGGGCACATGGGCCGAACTGCAGGTCGGCGTGTATGCTCCGGGCACCGCAAAGATCACCACTTTGCGCCCTTTGGTTTTGTCTGAAATCCGCACCTCTTCGGGGCCGTCTGCGCCCAGTTGCGTCAGTGTGGCGTCGGGCAGTGTCTCACCTGTTGAAATCATTTTTTAAGCTCCTGTCGTTTGGATTTGCAGAGTCGGGCTCAGCCGCAATATAGGTGGTCGAGTGGATGAGACCACGGGAATTCGACGCGGTGGGAGGAACATGAGCCATATTGTCGTCATCGGTGCCGGGCAGGCGGGGTCGTCGCTTGTTGCCAGGCTGCGCAAAGACGGGTTCGAAGGGGACGTCACTCTGATCGGGGCCGAGCCGCATCTGCCTTATCAGCGCCCGCCGCTGTCCAAGGCTTATCTGCTGGGTGAAATGGAGCTGGAGCGCCTGTTCCTGCGGCCCGAAAGTTTCTATGCCGAGAACAATATTACCCTACGTTTGGGTCAACGCGTGACGGCGATTGATCCGCAGGCCAAAACCGTGACCGTAGGGGATGAGGTCATCGCATATGACGAACTGGCCCTGACCACCGGGTCGGACCCGCGCTACCTGCCTGCCGCGATTGGCGGTGATCTTGAAGGTGTCCACGTAGTACGCGATCTGGCCCATATCGACGAGATGGAGCCCCGCGTGAAAGACGGCGCGCGCGCCCTGATCGTGGGCGGCGGCTATATCGGGCTTGAGGCCGCGGCAGTCTGCGCCAAGCGCGGGGTCAAGGTGACTTTGGTCGAGATGGCCGACCGCATCCTGCAACGGGTGGCCGCGCCCGAGACCAGCGATTACTTCCGCGCATTGCACAGTGAATATGGCGCCGATATCCGCGAAGGTGTCGGGCTGGATCGTCTGGTGGGCGACAACGGCAAGGTGGTTGGTGCGGTTCTGACCGACGGCACCGAGATCGAGGTCGATTTTGTTGTTGTCGGTGTCGGCATCGTCCCATCTACTCAACTGGCCGAGATCGCAGGGCTTGAGTTGGAGAACGGCATTAAGACCGATGCGCATGGTCGAACCTCTGATCCGGCGATCTGGGCGGCGGGCGACTGCGCGTCCTTCCCACATGGCGATGCCCGTATTCGTCTGGAAAGCGTGCCGAACGCGATTGATCAGGCCGAGATCGTAGCCCAAAACATGCTGGGCGCAGCCAAGGACTATGTGGCGACACCGTGGTTCTGGTCGGATCAGTATGACGTCAAACTGCAGATCGCGGGCCTGAACACCGGCTATGACCGCGTGGTGACCCGTCAGGGTGACGGTCAGACCGTGTCCTTCTGGTACTACAACGGCGATCAGCTGATCGCCGTTGACGCGATGAATGATCCTCGCGCTTATATGGTTGGCAAGCGTCTGATTGAGGCGGGCAAAACCGCTGATCCGGCCGTGGTCGCCGACCCGGACGCGGATCTGAAACCGCTGCTCAAGGCGTGAGGATCATCGCCGGAGAGTTCCGGGGCCGGGCCTTGGCGTCGGTTGGCAAAGGGGATGCGGGCGCTCATTTGCGCCCCACCACCGACCGGGTGCGCGAAAGCCTGTTCAACGTGTTGGGTCATCAGATCGACTTTGACGGGCTGCGCGTTCTGGACCTGTTTGCCGGAACCGGCGCGCTGGGGCTTGAGGCGCTGTCGCGCGGCGCTGCACGGGTGACCTTTGTGGATGACGGGCGGGTGGCGCAGGGGCTGATCCGCAAGAATATCGACCTGACCCGCAGCGCCGACCGCACCACCTTGATCCGCCGGGACGCCACGCGGCTGGGCGAAAATCCGGGTGCGCCCTATGATCTGATCTTTCTGGATCCGCCTTATGGAAAATCCATGGGGCAAAAGGCCATCGCTGCCCTGTCCCATGGCTGGATTGCCGACGACGCGCTGATCGTGTGGGAGGAAAACAGCCCCATGGCAGCGCCGCAGGGGTTCGACCTGCAGGACAGCCGGAAATACGGTGACACGCATATCTCGTTGATGTGGCGAAATGTTTCAGGCTGAAACCCTGCGGGCAAGGTTCTGCTGACACCCGGTTTGCACCTGCGCGCACGGTTGGCTAGGCACAGTGCAAAACAAAGAGGGCAGGCATGCACGATCTGGTCATTTTCGATTGCGACGGTGTTCTTGTAGACAGTGAACCGCTGTCCAATCAGGTGCTGGTCGACAATCTTGGACGGTATGGGCTGAACTTGACGCTGGAAGACAGTGTTGCGTTCTTTCTTGGGGGTACAATGACCGGAGTGCGCGACAAGGCCCGTGCGCTGGGCGCAAACCTGCCCGAAGATTGGGTCGATGAGGTTTATGCAGAAACCTATGATCGTTTGCGGCAGGGCGTGGATCTGGTTTCGGGTATTCCGGAACTGCTGACCGCGCTGGATGCCAAGGGCATCCCCTTCTGTGTGGCGTCAAATGGAAGTCCCGACAAAATGCAGATCACTCTGGGCCAGAACGGTTTGTGGGAGCGTTTTAGCGGCGCAATGTACTCCGCCCATGTCTTGGGAACCGCCAAGCCTGATCCGGTCATGTTCCAGACGGCCGCCGATCAATTCGGGGCCACCGCACCAGTGGTGATCGAAGACAGCCAGAACGGCGTAATGGCAGCCAAACGCGCGGGCATGCGCTGTCTGGCCTACGCGCCGCATGGGCAGGGCGAGAAGCTGGCGGAACTTGGGGCCGAAGTCTTTACCGATATGGCCGAGGTTCCGACGCTTTTGGGAATCTGACCTGGACGTGCTAGCATTCGGGGCATGGACCGTACCTTAAATCCCCCGATCTGGACCCTTTCAAAGGATACGGAATCGACTACCGGCCCCGAACGCAATCCCATGCGCGGGCCGGTATTCATCCATGACGCTGTAACGCCGTGGAGGGATGAGACATTGCTGCTGAAGCTATTGCGCGATCAGGCCGTCAATCAGGACGAATAGGTTGGGTGAAACTTGTTGCCCGGTGACAGGGTAAAGATCTCAACCCCATCTGCCGTGACACCCACCGAATGTTCGAACTGCGCCGATAGTGACTTGTCACGGGTCACGGCGGTCCAGTCATCGGCCAGCGTTTTGGTCTCGGGGCGGCCCAGATTGACCATCGGCTCGATGGTGAAGAACATGCCTTCTTCCAGCTTCGCTCCGGTCCCCGGACGGCCATAGTGCAGCACGTTGGGCGGGGCGTGGAACACACGACCCAACCCGTGGCCACAGAAATCGCGGACAACGCTCATCCGGTGCGCCTCGACATAAGCCTGAATCGCGTGGCCGATATCGCCGAAGGTGTTGCCCGGCTTGACCATCTCAATGCCTTTGAACAGCGCATCATGGGTCACCTGAATCAGACGCTCTGCCTTGCGGGGCAGTTTGCCGGCCACGAACATGCGCGAAGTATCGCCGAACCAGCCGTCAACGATGACGGTAACGTCGATATTCAGGATGTCGCCATCCTTCAGGCGCTTGTCGCCTGGGATGCCGTGGCAGACCACATGATTCACGCTGATACAGCTTGCGTGCTGATAGCCCTTGTAGCCTATGGTGGCCGACGTTGCGCCTGCATCCTCGACCATCTGAGTGATCAGGCGGTCGATCTCACCGGTTGTTTGGCCGGGAAAGACATGATCCGCAATATCGTCGAGTATCCGCGCCGCCAGTGCCCCTGCCGCGTGCATGCCGGCAAAGTCACCCTGTTCATAGATGCGGATGCCATCCTTGGTCAGACGGCCACGATGTTCTTTCATGGATGCGAGGCTCCAAATGTTTCGCGCAGCACTCCTTTTACGCTGCTTGTGCAGAAAGTACCAGAGGGCGTTGGGTCGTAATGTCAAGTCCGCGCCCGGTCTGGTACCTGATCGCATATAGACCCCCAGGTAATTTTCAACTAGCACAAAGCAAGGCTGCGCGGGTGCGCGAAACAGGAGAAGGCGTGCAAATGCAAAGAAAAGCAGACCAGTTGAGGGCCGAGATCACCAATATCAGCGCGCTTCTCCAGGCTGGTCGGCTGGATCAGGCCTTTAAACGCGCCACCAAGGCGGCCAAGAAATGGCCTAAGGCTGCGGCGTTGCCCCGAATTGCCGGTCTGTGCGCAATTCAGCAGCAGAACTTCAAGCAGGCCCAGATTTATTTTGAACGCGCTTGGCGGCTGGACCCCGGCAATGCCGAACTGATCCAGAACTATGGCCTGAGCTTGATTCAAGGCGGCGAACCGGCTGCTGCCTTGAAGTTTCTGGAAAAAATCAGCGCACGTGGTCCTCTCAGCCCGGCGCAGCTGTTCATTCAGGCGTTGGCCCTGCTGCAAGAGCAAGAAGCGGAAATGGCCCTTGTAGCCATCGAACAAGTCCTGAAGCGCGAACCCGCCAATGTGAATGCGCAAATTCTGAAGGCGGACATTCTGGACGCGTTGCAGCAATGGGATAGTGCTGTAGACATGTTGAATACGCTGGTTCGAAAAAACCCGCGGTTTCTTCCCGGCCTGTTGCGTCTTGCCAGATCTCAGTTGGGTTTGGGCCAGCTTGGCGAGGTGTTAAAGAACCTACGCACAGCCCTGGTGCAAGCGCCTGGTCACCCCGAGGCGCTTGAGATGATGGCGGGGTTGCCCAACCTGACCTTCGAGGATGCCGCAACGCTGAAGACGCAGATCGCAGCTGCGCTGGAGCGCGGCGTGCCAAACCCTAAGGATGCTGTGATGGTATGCTTTGCTGCGGCCAGCCTGGCACGCCGCGAAAAGAACACACCGCTTGAAATGCAGCACCTGTCTGAGGCTCATTTGATGCAGCGTGCGGGGTTTGACTCTTGGGAAGAACGCAGCGTGCAGGAATGCGATAAACGGCTGGCTGCGCCATTGCCCGCTGCCCAGCCCAAGCCATCCAAGGGCAGTACCCGGCCGATTTTTGTGGTTGGTCTACCCCGGTCGGGCACCACGCTGGTCGAGCGTATTCTGGGCCGTCACTCTGCTGTTCAGGGTTTGGGTGAGCTGGCATCAGTACACCAATGGGCCAGACAGGCCGAAGCGCAACCACCCGAATGGCGCGAGGCTCATAATCTGGCCGATTTCTACACGGGTAAGCTGCCTTCGTTGACAAATGGCGCAGTGGCTTTTGTGGACAAAGCACCGGGCAACTACGCTTTTTTGGGTGAGATTGCGCAAGCTTTCCCCAATGCCGTGATTTTTAACGTGCTGCGAGACCCGCGCGATGTCGCGCTGTCCATGTGGCGCGCGAATTTTGGCGCGGGCGGGTTGTATTTCACCCATGACCTGGACTGGATGGCGGCCGAGGCCAACCGGTATCAGCGCTATATGCGGCACTGGCACAAGGTACTGCCCGGGCGCATTCACGACGTTCGGTACGAGACGTTGGTAGGCAATCTGGAAGAAACCGCAAAAGAACTGGCTCAGATTTGCGATCTGTCCTTTGAGGACGCGATGCTGTCACCGGACAAGTCCCCGAACGCGATTAAGACGGCCAGTAACCTACAGGCGCGCAAGCCGGTCAATGCCGCCTCGGTCGGGGGCTGGCAGGCGGTGACAGATGAGTTCGAGCCGTTTGTGAACGGACTGGATGCCGAGTTGTGGGCAGAGTTTCTGGATGCGCCGGGCGATGCTGAGGAACAGCAAGCCTGAAACCGGTTGCGCCCTTATCCATTGTGGCCGCTTCGGTTCAATCCCTTGCGGGCAAACGATCGCGCGCAAGCGCAGTCCAGAAATCGACCCCCAAGAGCAGCAATTCATCATTGAAATCGTAATCGCTGGAGTGCAGCGGTTGCCCATGCGGTCCGGTTTCGCCATTTCCCATCAGCAGAAAACAGCCCGGAACGGCCGCGCTGAAATGAGCGAAATCTTCGGAAAAGCTCATGGGTTGGCGGTCGGGGATGGTGTCGGCGCCGATGAATCGTGCGGTCCGAACAACGGCCTGTGTGGGTTCCTCGGCATTAATTGTTTCGATGAATTCCGTGTTGAACATGACATCGACCGAGACCCCGTGCGCGATGGCCACACCGCGTGCGATTTCGCGCATCAGGCCCTCGATGGTGATGCGGTCTTCGGGGCTGCGGGCGCGTACGTCGCCTTTCAAAGTCGCATGTCCCGGCAGAACATTGCGTTGCCCATCGGTCAGAAACTCGGTTACTGACACCACTGCCCCGGCACCGGGGGCAAGTTTACGCGATACGATGGTCTGCAATGCCTGCACCATGTCCGCGCCAATGGTTATCGCATCGCGCCCTGCTTGCGGCATCGAGGCATGACCCCCCTGACCGGTGATTGCAATCTCGAACAGGCTTTCTGAGGAACAGATCAACCCGGTCCGCGTCGATATCTGCCCGACAGGGGCACCGGGAAGGTTGTGAATGGCATAGATCTCGTCCACCGGAAACTGTTCCAGAATCCCTTCATCAATCATCGCCCGCGCGCCGAGCCCATGTTCTTCATTGGGCTGGAACAAAAAAACTATGGTGCCATCGAAACCGGGATCAGCAGCCAGTTCTTGCGCGGCGCCAAGCAACATGGTCATGTGGCCGTCATGCCCACAGGCATGCATCACGCCGTCGGTCTCCGAGGGGTAATCGTGCTGGCTGGTCTCATGAATCGGCAGGGCATCCATATCAGCGCGCAGCCCGATGGCCCGGTTGCCTGTACCCGCTTTCAACACCCCCACGACGCCGACGCCCTCGTGAACGTCCAATCCGAGATCGCGCAGAAATTCCGCTACTTTGGCCTTGGTACGTGTCTCATCGAACCCAAGTTCCGGAAAGCGGTGAAAATCTTGCCGCAAGGCAACTAGCTTTTCTTGATTGGACTCCAAGTGCGTTCCCCTGACTGGTTGGTAAATCGTTGGTACGGGTGACCCGGGCATAGTCAAACGCGCGGACCGGGAAATGGCAACGGGCGCAACAGATAAAATCCGGCCTTATCCGGGTTGCGCCCGAATCCTTTCGCCGACCGTGATTTCGGTGGGTGCAATGCGCGTGCCGTAAATCAGCCACTCGACCCCTTGCCCCTGCGCGATCTCGAACGCGGCCGCGTAGGCTGTGTCGATATCCGCGGCCAGCGCGAACCGGTCGCAATCGGTGCGCTGCACCAGATACAGCATGATCGCGCGGTGCCCCTGCGCCGCCATCGCCGCCAATTCACCCAGATGCTTGGCGCCGCGGGCGGTGACACTGTCCGGGAATTCGGCCAGTCCCGGTTGGCGAGACAGGGTGACGCTTTTGACCTCGACATAGGCATCTGGCAGGCCCGGTTGGGTCAATAAAAAGTCGATGCGGCTGTTTTCGCCGTATTTCACCTCGGGGCGGACGGTCCTATAGGCAGCAAGTTCCGGAATCTCACCAGCTTCCAGTGTCGCGCGCAGGGCTTTGTTGGGAACCGAGGTGTCGACCCCGGTAAAGTGTCCATTTTCATGATCGACCAAACGCCAGCCGTATTTCAGTTTCTTCTTCGGGTCGTCGTTGGGCTCCAGCCAGATTTTCTCGCCCGGCTCCGCCAGACCCATCATTGAGCCCGGATTGGCGCAGTGTGCGGTCACCTCGCGCCCGTCCTCCAACGTGCAATCGGCCAGGAAGCGTTTGTAGCGTCGGATCAGGCGGGCGGGGACAAGGGGGGTTTCAAATTTCATGCCTCAGGGCCTATACCTGCCCCAAAGGTCGATCAAGAGGGAGGCACGCGCCATGGCCAATCCAACCGCTGCAATGCTGGTGATCGGGGATGAAATCCTTTCAGGCCGCACCCGAGATGCGAATATGCATTACCTCGCCGGTGAACTGACCAAACATGGCATCGATCTGAAAGAGGTGCGCATTGTCAGCGACGACGCATCCGCCATTGAAACGGCGGTCAAGGCGTTGTCGGAAGCCTATGACAATGTCTTTACCAGCGGTGGGATCGGCCCGACCCATGACGATATCACCGCCGACAGCATTGCCCGTGCGTTCGACACGCCTATCGACGTGCGCGAGGATGCGCGCGCTTTGTTGCAGGCCCGCTATGACAAATCCGGGCAGGAGTTGAATGCGGCCCGCCTGCGTATGGCGCGCATTCCGGACGGGGCGGCGCTGATCGACAATCCGGTTTCGACCGCGCCGGGGTTCACCATTCAGAACGTGCATGTGATGGCCGGGGTGCCCTCGGTGTTTCAGGCGATGGTTGCCAGCGTGTTGCCCGGCCTGACCGGTGGCAGCCCGTTGTTGTCGCAAACCCTGCGCGTGGAACGTGGTGAGGGTGATATCGCGGGACCGCTGTCCGCCTTAGCTGAAGATTTCTCGGACCTGTCCATCGGCAGCTACCCGTACCAGATCAACGGCGTGTTTGGGGCGAACGTGGTTGTGCGCGGCACAGACGGGGCACGGATCGACGCGGCTGTCACCCGGTTGGCGAAAGAGCTTGATCTGTGAGCGTCAACTGGCCCGACATCGTTGACGGCACCTGGCCCGCTGCGGGCTATGAACGGCTGGGGCCGTTTCAGCTGCGACAAGGGCAGGGCGGCGGATCGCGGGTGTCAGCGGCCAGTGCACTGGGCCCGGTGACCGAAGCTGATATCAGCGCCGCCGAGGCTGCAATGCAGGCAATGGGGCAAAAGCGCCTGTTCTGTCTGCGTCCGGGGGATGAGGCATTGGATGCTCAGCTTGCCGCGTGCGGGTATGAGGTTCTGGATCCGGTTAACATCTATGCCTGCCCAACTGATCACCTGACCGATACACCGATCCCGCGCGTGATGGTCTTTCCAACACCGGAACCCCTTGCGATCATGCGCGAGATTTGGGCCCATGGGGGGATTGGTCCGGCACGTGTTGCGGTGATGGAGCGGGCGAAGGGCCCGAAAACCGGGCTACTGCTGCGCCGCGACGATCAGCCCGCCGGTACTGTATTTGTCGCGATTCAAGACGGTGTTGCAATGGTTCACGCGCTTGAGGTTCTGCCGCAGCACCGGCGACACGGGTTGGGTGCCTGGGCGATGCGCGCGGCAGCCTTTTGGGCACAGGAAAACGGTGCCGAAAAACTCAGCGTGATCTGCACCAAGGCGAATGCTGCGGCCAACGGGCTTTATCACGCACTTGGGATGGAGATTGTCGGCGAATACCACTACCGTCAGCTTGTCCAAGGAGAGAGCCTGACGTGACCGACCAGAATATGCCCACCGCGCTGAATTTGCCGATGGTGGACCCGCTGCCGCCCGAGACGCAGAAATACTTTGATATCTGTGTGGAAAAGCTGGGCTTTGTACCGAATGTGCTGCGGGCCTATGCGTTTGATATCGACAAGCTGAACGCATTTACGGCGACGTATAACGATCTGATGCTGGGCGACAGTGGGCTGAGCAAGCTGGAACGGGAAATGATCGCCGTGGTCGTGTCGGCGATCAACAAGTGCTTTTACTGCCTTGTGGCCCATGGCGCAGCGGTGCGGCAATTGTCGGGCGATCCACAATTGGGTGAGATGCTGGTGATGAACTACCGTGTGGCGCCACTGGACCTGCGACAGCGCGCGCTGCTGGATTTCGCCGCCAAAATGACGACTTCCAGCGCCGAGATCGAAGAGCCCGATCGCCAACACCTACGGGATGTCGGGCTGACAGACCGGGATATCTGGGACCTTGCCAATGTCACCGGATTTTTCAACATGTCGAACCGGGTTGCCAGTGCTACGGCCATGGCCCCGAACGACGAATATCACGCGCAGGCCCGATGACCCGAATTGCCTTTCTGATCCTGGTGTTGCTGGCCGGACCGCTTGCCGCGCAAGACCTGACCCTGCCTAGCGGCGCACGTCAACTCAGCGACCGTGTCAGCCCCTTGGACAGTTACGATCTGCCAACTGGCCCCTTTGCCGATGGCAGCCTGCCCGTGCGCCACGTCGAAGGGCAGATTGAGCGCATCACATGGCGTGTGCAATCGGGCTCTAGCACCACGTTGCAATTGTTGGCGCCATTGCGTGAACAGATCATCGCGCAGGGCTATGAGGTTTTGTTCGAATGCGAGGCTCGGAACTGCGGCGGGTTCGATTTCCGCTTCGGGACCGAGGTGGTGCCGACCCCCGACATGTATGTCTCGATCCAGGATTATCGCTTCTTGGCTGCCACGCGCGGGGATGAGGTGCTGAGCCTGCTGGTCAGCCGCAACCCGCCCAGCGGCTATGTGCAGATGATCCGTGTCACCCCGGTTGGTGTCGCTGCTCCGCCGCCGCTGGTGATTGAGGAAACGGTCAGTGGTTCGGACGGCCTGCTGAGCGAATTGGCCCAGAACGGGCATGTGATTCTGGACGACCTGCATTTCCGTACCGGTGAGATCACGCTGGGTGACGGGCTCTTTGCCTCTCTGGATTTGATTGCCGGGTATTTGGCCGACAATCCGGGTACGCGGCTGGCGTTGGTGGGCCACACAGATGATACCGGCGCGCTGGATGCTAATATCTCGGTTAGCACGGGTCGGGCGCAAGCGGTGCGAACCCGCCTGATCGAGGCGCATGGGGTTGCCGCCGACCGGCTTGAGGCGCGGGGGATTGGGTATCTGGCGCCGTTGACGTCAAACGCAACCGCCGAAGGGCGCGACCTGAATCGCCGGGTTGAGGCCGTATTGCTGGTCAATTGATCGCACCGACTTAGGTCAGTGAGAGGACCAAGAGTGAAGGAGCCCGCCATGGCCGATCAGACACAAACCCCTCAGGCATTGATCATCGGCGCGGGGGCAGGCCTGTCGGCCTCATTCGCGCGGGCCTTGGCTCGGGATGGATATGCGCTGCACTTGACCGCGCGCGATATCGCGAAACTGGAACCACTGGCTGCCGAAACGGGTGCGACGCTTCATCAGCTGGACGGTACGGATGCCACGGGCGTGGTGGCGTTGGTCGCCGATCTGCCGGGTGAATTGCGTGTGGCCTGTTACAACCCCTCGGCCCGGCAGCGTGGTCCCATCACCGATCTGGACCCCGAAACGGTACGCAAGGCGGTTGAAGTAACGGCCCACGGGGCCTTTTTGTTAGGGCAGGCCGCTGCCCGCCGCATGCTGGACCAGCCGATGCGGGACAACCGGCGCGGAACGATTCTGTTCACCGGTGCCTCGGCTGGAGTCAAAGGCTTTCCGCTGTCCGCACCCTTTGCCATGGGCAAATTTGCACAACGCGGATTGGCGCAATCCATGGCGCGCGAGTTGCACCCCAAAGGCATCCACGTGGCGTGGGTCAATATCGACGGCGGCATCCGCAATGCGTCCCGTCCGGAACGGGTTGAGGCTACGGACAACCCCGACAGCATGTTGGACCCGGACGCCATCGCGCGGGAATACATGCATTTGGTACATCAGCACCGATCCGCCTGGAGCAACGAACTGACCTTGCGTCCTTGGGTCGAGCGTTTCTAAAAGACAATCAAGAAAAAAAGACCCGCACTGATGCGCGGGCCGTCGAGGTTCACCGGGGGAGATCTTTCCTGTTACTTGCACTATCACTGGTAAAAGAGACGATTTGTCGACAAAATGAAGACGATCTGTGGTTGTTCTTCGACTAATCGCCTTCGGTTGGCTCTGACCGTCAGGGTTTCTGACTGCGACGTTGATTTCGCAAGCGCGCAATCAGGCCATTCTCCGCGATCCAGTCAGCATAGGCGTGATAGTCTTCGTCGGTCATAAGATGCTTTTCTTCCGTCTTGGCGCGCGCGTAATACAGTGCATTCACCCCCAACAACAAAATGCAGCTTTGAAGGGCGGCCGCTGGTCCGACGGCCGAAAGAAATGGCATGTAAAGCATCCACCACATGATGTTTTTGGACAGATAGGCAGGATGCTTGGAATAGCGAAACGGCCCGGTCGTGATAATCCCGCGATGGGTCAGGTTCGAAAAACGAAGCCCGAACGCAGCGGTTGCCCAGGCATAGATTATGGCAAGCAACAGAATCACGCCGCCCCAAACAATCAAAAGCACAGGCTGATCCGACAGCCAATCCGTCCATGATTGCGTGCCTGCGCGATAGTCGAGCGGGCCGCCAGTGGTCATCAACGCGAAGGGGGGATAACACACCAGCGCAGCGACCCAGGCAGACAGATACGGGTTCGCAGTTCTAATATGTGAATCGAGAACCCGGAACGTGCAGACATAGCCAATCGATCCGATGCACACATCCACAAGAAAGGAAACCTGGATCAAGAGCAGGATGAGCGACACTGGATCGGCAAAAAAGCTCTCTAGATCCGCGTTGGTCACGAAACTGACGATCTGCGGTAGGATGGTGATCATGAAGGCCAGGAAAAACCCTTTGACCAGCCATGTCCTGCAATGGTCTTTAATCTTTTCAGAATCTACGACGGAAAGCTGCAGGGTGATCAGCTTACCAAAGTGCCAAAGCTCGTCGCGCGGCTCGACCATGTGGCGGGTGGTGAAGGCAATATAAGCTGGGGACAGAATCCAAATTATAGGAAACCACGCAAGGGTCAGTGCGCGAACCAGCTCGTATTTTGACGAGTCGTAGGTCGGAATGATCTGGTAGGCCATGGCGATGACGAAAAAGGTCGCCCCAAGGCCCAGGGTCTTTGTTACCGTGATTGAGACAACATCTGAAGAGTGCCTCCTGAGCCTATAATCTAATCCTGTTGAGGCGCGCAAATGGGCCTTGTCCAGCAGGATAGACGACACAATCATCGGAAGCGCGGCACCCGCCAACAACAACTGAATGGACTGCAACAACGGCGTGTCGAAATAGACGGCTGCC
The DNA here is from genome assembly GCF_056539465.1 of Ruegeria sp. BB1. NCBI lineage: Bacteria > Pseudomonadati > Pseudomonadota > Alphaproteobacteria > Rhodobacterales > Roseobacteraceae > Ruegeria > Ruegeria sp. BB1. Next base: position 63,746 of record NZ_JBQFVB010000003.1, on the reverse strand, counting down.
AATGTTGCTGCAAAAAGGCCGACTACGCCAATCAGGCCAGTGATTTCGCTTACGGCTGAAACCGGGGGCGTTTTTGACCCTGTTGACGATGCAGGACGTGCGTCGCCATCGGCGTGCTCGGTGCTATTCTCGGTCTGAATAGCTGTATTCATTTGTTCAGCCTGTTGAGCATCGGGTCAGTCCACCCAATCCATCAGGCCTTTTTCCGCAAAGGACTGAACCAGGAAATCGATGAACGCGCGTACTTTGGGCTGCGTGAAGCGGCCGGGTGGATAGACGGCATAGATACCCTGCACCTCATCGGGCAATGACGGCATCGCATCCAGTACCTCGCCGGATTTCAGCGCCTCGGCATATAGGTAGCTGGGCAGATATGCGATCCCCAGCCCCGAGATCGCCGCGTTCAACAGCGACTGACCGTCATTCACGCTGAGCCAACCGGCGGTGCGCACTTGTCTTTTTTCACCTGACGGTGCGGTCAACCTCCAGACATTGCCCGAGGATTGGCTCGAATAATGCAGCAGCTTGTGTTCATTCAGATCGTCGATTTTCTGCGGACGACCGAATTTCTCGATATAGCTGGGCGCGGCCACCATTCGTTTCACGGTTTCGGTCAGTTTACGTGCGCGCAGGGTGCTGTCCTCAAGCTCACCAATGCGTACGGCGACGTCGAAGCCTTCGGAAATCAATTCCACGTAACGGTTGTTCAGAACCATATTCACGGTGATATCCGGGTACGCGGCCAAAAAGTCCGACAGCACCGGCGACAGATGGTTCACCCCGAAATCCGTCGCCACGCTGATTCGCAGCAGGCCAGAAGGTGCCGATTGCATTGAGGTGACCAGCGCATCCGCTTCGCCCGCGTCATTCAGTACGCGGCGCGCGCGGTCGTAATAGGCCAGCCCGATCTCGGTCGGGGATACCCGACGCGTGGTACGGTTCAGCAATCGTGCGCCCAGCCGTGCCTCAAGGCTTGATACATGCTTTGATACTGCAGATTTAGAAATACCCATCTTCTTGGCCGCATCGGTGAACCCACCCTGATCCACCACATTGGCAAAGGCTTCCATTTCGGTCAGTCGGTCCATACTCGTTCCCCGGGTGTTTTGTCTCTGCCTGACTTTGGCGCCCAATCTGGGCGGAAACGGGGCAGACATGGGATAATATCAGGGATTTAATTGCTATCGTTTGCAGATGGGAAACGCGGAAACAATAGTTTCCAAGGTGACTACACCCCAAAAAAGACAAAGGGTTTAGGGGCATTGGCGCGAATATGCTAAGATGAGAATGGCAAATTTGTGACCACGGAGGAGATCATGAAAGCCTTTTTCGCCCTTGCTGCCCTGTGCCTGTCCGCAACCCTTGCGTTGGCCGGTGGAGAAACGCCATCCAACCCCGAAGCAAAGGTTTATTTCGTCAATCTGGCGGACGGGGATACCGTCAAGTCCCCTGTGACGGTGGTCTTTGGTCTTAGCGGCATGGGCGTGGCCCCGGCCGGGACCGAGAAGGAAAACACCGGTCACCATCATTTGCTGATTGACCGCCCACCGCTAGGAGAGGGCGAAGACGGCGCGGATGAGCTGGCCTATGGTTTGCCCGCAGACGACAATCACCTGCATTTTGGTGGCGGTCAGACCGAAGTGACGCTGGACCTTGCCCCCGGTGAACACACGCTGCAACTGGTGTTGGGCGATGCAGGGCACGTGCCGCATGCAACACCAATTGTGTCCGAGGTGATTACGATTACGGTGGAGTAGTCACCAGAACTGCCAGCTAAAACGGTTTACATTAATTTGATTGTCGGAAACTCTGCCTCGGAACAAGTTGGAGGCGGCATGTCGCTTGAGTTTTTTCTGACATCCCTAATTGTGGTGCTATTGCCGGGGACCGGTGTGATATACACGCTGGCCGTTGGTCTTGGGCGCGGTTTTCGCGCCAGCCTTGCGGCCGCAGTTGGATGTACAATTGGAATCGTTCCGGCAGCGCTTGCCAGTATCATCGGGCTTGCCGCGCTTTTGCATACCAGCGCGCTGGCGTTTCAGCTCATCAAGTATCTGGGTGTCCTTTATCTGTTTTATATGGCTTGGGGGATTCTCAAAGATGGCGGCGCATTGGAGGTCAATGCCGAGAAATCCTCGGTAAGCCACGTCAAAATCGCGGTGACCGGAACTTTGATCAATGTTCTGAACCCCAAACTATCCTTGTTCTTTCTGGCCTTCCTGCCACAGTTCTTACCGGCAGGTACGGCGAACGCAGGGCTGGAACTGATCAAGCTCGCCCTTGCCTTCATGGCACTGACCTTTGTGGTCTTTGTTGGATACGGAGCCTGCGCGGCGCTGGCGCGGGATTATGTCATTCACCGACCATCCGTCATGACCTGGATCAAGCGGTGTTTCTCAACCGCGTTTGGTGCGCTGGGCGTCAAGCTCGCGCTTTCCGAGTAACCTTTGTACGAACTCAGAGGCTAGCCGCCAACCGTGTGCCCTGATTGATCGCCCGCTTGGCGTCCAGCTCTGCCGCTACATCCGCGCCACCAATCACGTGCGGGGTGATGCCGCGATCGATCAGCGCGTTGGCAAGGCAGCGTTCAGACACCTGACCAGAACACAGAACAATCGTATCCGCTGGGATGACAGTCGGATCAGCGCGTTCTTCGCCAAAGGTTACATGCAGGCCGTCCTCGTCGATGCGTTCATAGTTCACGCCGCCTACGAAATTGACGTTTTTCATCTTTAGCGTTGCGCGGTGAATCCATCCCGTAGTTTTGCCCAGCCCTTTGCCGTGTGCCTGCTTCTTGCGCTGCAACAGGGTGATCTGCCGCTTGGGAGCCTCGGGCTGCGGGCCTTCGGGGGCCAGGCCCGAGCGGTGATCCTCGGGGTCGGTCACACCCCATTCCTTCATCCAGACGGGCAAGTCGGTTGTGGGGCTATGTCCGTCTTCAATCAGGAATTCGGACACATCAAAACCAATGCCGCCTGCGCCGATCACGGCGACGGACGCGCCGACCTCGGCCTTGTTGCGCAGCACGTCGATATAGCTGAGGACGTTGTCCCGATCCTGTCCCGGTATCTGCGGATCGCGAGGGGTAACACCGGTGGCGATGATCACTTCGTCAAAACCGGTCAGGTCATCGGCACTAATCTCGCGGTTCAGTTCCACTTTCACACCCAGATCAGCCATCATGGTGCGGTACCAGTCGACCAGGCCCCAGAACTCTTCTTTACCCGGTACCTGTTTGGCCATGTTCAGCTGACCGCCAATTTCACTGGCGCGGTCGAACAGGGTGACCTCATGGCCGCGCTGGGCGGCGGTCATGGCGGTGGATAGACCAGCCGGGCCAGCACCGACAATAGCCACTGTCTTGACCGTATCTGCCTTGGCAATCTCCAACTCGGTCTCGTGGCAGGCGCGCGGGTTAACCAGGCATGAGGTCAGCTTGCCGCTGAACGTGTGATCCAGGCAGGCCTGGTTGCAGGCGATACAGGGCGCGATCTTGGCGCTGTCCCCGGCAATCGCTTTGTTCACGAAATCCGCATCCGCCAGCATTGGGCGGGCCATTGAGACCATATCGGCGCAGCCTGTCGCCAAAACCTCTTCGGCCACTTCCGGTGTATTGATCCGGTTTGAGGTGATCACGGGGATCGAGACCTTGCCCATCAGCTTTTTGGTCACCCACGCAAAGGCGGCGCGGGGAACACTGGTCGCAATCGTCGGAATCCGTGCTTCGTGCCAACCGATGCCGGTGTTGATGATCGTCGCGCCGGCCTGTTCGATCCGCTGCGCCAGTTCCACCACCTCATCATGGGTCGAGCCATTGGGGATCAGGTCAATCATCGACAGGCGGTAGATGATGATGAAGTCCGTCCCCACTGCCTCGCGCGTGCGGCGTACGACTTCGATGGGCAGGCGCATCCGGTTCTCATACGACCCGCCCCAACGGTCGGAGCGCTTGTTGGTGTGGGTCACAAGGAACTGGTTCAGGAAATACCCTTCGGAGCCCATGATTTCGACCCCGTCATAACCCGCCTTCTGTGCCAATCGGGCGGCGTTGACGATATCGCTAATCTGTTTTTCGATGCCGTCTTCGTCCAACTCGTTTGGCGGAAACGGCGAGATAGGGGATTTTACCGGGCTTGGGGCCACGCATTTCGGACCATAGGCATAGCGGCCCGCGTGCAGGATCTGCATGGCGATCTTGCCGCCCGCCTCATGCACGCGCTGCGTCACGATAGAATGGTTCGCCACTTCTTTATCGTTTGTCATCATCGACGCGCCGGGCAACACCGAACCTTCAAGGTTCGGACCAATCCCACCGGTGACCATCAAAGCCACACCACCCCTTGCGCGATCTGCATAGAACTCGGCCACGCGGTTCCAATCGCCGGTCTCTTCCAGACCAGTATGCATCGAACCCATCAGCACGCGGTTCTTAAGCGTGGTAAAGCCCAGATCCAGCGGGGCCAGCATGTTTGGGTACGCAGTCATGGCGAAACTCTCCCTCACGAATTTGCACTCTAAATTGACGTGCGCGTAAACTTTGTCACGCGAAACCTAACGTCACCCCCTTTGCGGATCTTGCGGCGCTTGTTACAGGTTGCCTTAACAACCCCATGAGGCCGCGGATGACCCCGGAAGAAATTGCCAAACTGCCCTATCGCCCCTGCGTCGGCCTTATGCTGATGAATGCCGAGGGAAAGATTTTCGTCGGCCAGCGCAATGACCGCCATAAGGACGCCTGGCAGATGCCGCAGGGTGGGGTGGACAAGGGTGAGGACCCCCGCGATGCAGCCCTGCGCGAGTTATGGGAAGAAACCGGCGTGACCGCTGATCTGGTCAAGGTGGTGGCCGAGACCGATGGCTGGCTGCCCTATGATCTGCCGCATGAGATCGTGCCCAATATCTGGAAGGGCCGCTTTCGAGGGCAGGAACAGAAATGGTTCCTGCTGCGCTTCACCGGCAGCGACGATCAGATCAATATCGCAACCGACCACCCGGAATTCACCCGCTGGAAATGGCAGGAGCCAGGCAAGCTGATCGCGGAAATCGTGCCCTTCAAGCGCGCGGTGTACGAGCAGGTGGTGGACGCGTTCGCCGATTACCTGTCATAAACCAGCATGCAGATCGAAGATATCTGGCCGAAATATCGCGCTCGTCTAAAGGCGTTTTTGCATTCGCGCGTGTCCAATACGGCGGATGTGGATGACCTGCTGCAAGAGATTTCGGTCAAGGTCTTCACCGGCCTGCCTGATTTGAAAGATCCGGCCAAGCTGCAGCCGTGGCTGTTTCAGACGGCGGATCGCACTATCATTGACCACTATCGCAAAGCGGGCCGTGCGCAGGCGCATCCGGATGACCTGTGGTATCATCGCGATGATCCCGAAACCCGTCAGGATCTTGAAGGCTGTGTCGAACCCTTCATTCGGGGTCTGCCCGCCGAGACCGCAGATATGTTGATGGCCATAGACATCAATGGCATGTCACAACGCGATTATGCACAGGCGCATGGGCTGTCCTATTCGACCCTCAAGTCACGCGTTCAAAAAGGTCGGTCCGAGCTGCGCAAGGCGTTTGAAGACTGCTGCAATATTTCGATGGATGTGCGGGGAAACATCTCGGACGTGCAGGAAAAATCCACCAATTGCAGAAAATGTTGATCTGATCGTCGTCTTTTTGGCGTGGGCTTCGTCTGACAGGTGAAGCAACCAAAAGGAAAGACCAATGATCCGTATTATCAGCTTTAAAATCTGCCCCTTCGTTCAGCGCGTCACGGCGCTGCTTGAAGCCAAGCAGGTGCCTTATCAAATTGACTTCATCAGCCTTAGCGACAAGCCTGATTGGTTTCTTGAGCTGTCGCCCACAGGCCAGGTGCCGGTGCTGGTGACCGAAGGCGGCACGCCGCTGTTCGAGTCAGACGCAATCGCTGAATATCTTGATGAAGTCGCTGCCCTGCTGCAACCCGATCTGACGCCCGAACAGCGCGCCTTGAACCGAGCGTGGAGCTATCAGGCCAGCAAACACTATCTGGTTCAGTGCAGCACCATGCAAAGTGCGGACAGCGCGGTATTTGGTGAACGCGTGACCAAATTGAACGCCGCCTTTGCCAAGGCGGAAAAACAACTGGGCGATGGTCCGTTCTTTGCAGGGGAAACGCTGGGCAATGTGGATATGGCATGGCTGCCCTTGTTGCACCGCGCTGCGATTGTCGCCGATCACAGTGGGCACGACATGCTGGCCGATTATCCCAAGGTGAAAGCGTGGCAGCAGGCCCTACAGGCCACGGGCATTCCGCAGAAATCCGTGTCCGACGACTTTCACGACCGCTTCACCGGTTTCTATCTGGCCGAACGCACCTGGCTGGGTCGGGGTGCGAATGTGAACGAGGCTCCGTCTGCGACCGAAGTGAAACAATCCGGTGGCTGCTGCGGCTGATCGTTCACCGGCCCGCACGTTGGCGTGAGAGGGCGTGGTCGCTTGTCCGAGCCCTCTCTAGCTTGGTGCGTATGAAAGACACCGCGCATCCCCAGCCCGCCATTGCCCCCGCCGGACGCAAGTTCGCAGGTACCGACCGTCGTGCCCCCTTGCGTGGTGGTTTGCTAAGTTGCGGTGAATTTGGCGCGGGACAGACAGCGGGGCGGTTTTACCCCATCGCCTGCGTCGCGCTTGAGGTCACCCAGCACTGCAATCTGGATTGCACGCTATGCTACCTCTCGGACCGGGCCGAGATGACCTTTGACCCACCGCTTTCGGTTCTGTTTGCACGGCTCGCCACGATCCGCAGCCACTATGGCACAGGTGTCTCGGTACAACTGACGGGCGGTGATCCGACCCTGCGCAAAGTCGAGGATCTTGAGACCCTGTGCCGCGAGATCCGCCGTCTGGGCATGCGGTCCTGCCTGATGACCAACGGTATCCGCGCCAGCCGGGCTTTTCTGACGCGGCTGGCAGCGGCAGGGTTGGATGATGTCGCCTTTCACGTCGACCTGACCCAGGAACGAAAAGGGTTCAGCACCGAGGTCGAACTGAACACCGTGCGCCGCGCCTACATCCGCCGCGCGCGCGGGTTGGGGTTGCGTATCCTGTTCAATACCACCGTGTTTGGCGGCAATTTCGGCGAGATACCGAAATTGGCCCGGTTTCTGCGTGACCGCCCCGAGGTTGCTTTTGTGTCGTTCCAGATGCAGGCCGATACCGGGCGCGGTGTACTGCGCGTGCGGCCCGATGCGATCACGCAGGACAGTGTGACGCGCGCGATCGAAGCAGGCTACGGCACGCCGCTGCATTTCGACACTGCTGCCATTGGGCATTCCAAATGCAATCGTTATGCCAGTGTGGTCACCGCCGGAGGGCGCGCGGTCTCGTTGCTGTCGAACCGGCGGCTGGTGCATCGGGTGATCGCCGCGCTTGAGGGCGTGGACGACAAACAGGACGCGCATATCCGCATCCGCCCCAAACTGCGGCGCATGATCTGGCGGCACCCGCTTCTGGCCTCGCGGGCGCTTGGTCATCTGGCGTTAAGCGTGGTGCGTCTGGGATCAGGGCTGCTGCGCGGCCCGGTGCGGCGGCAGGCCGTGTTCATCCATAACTTCATGGCGGCGGATGCGCTTGAGGAGGATCGCTGCACCTCATGCGTGTTCATGGTCGCGACGGCCAACGGACCGCTGTCGATGTGTGTACACAATGCGCAGCGCGATGTGCATCTGGCCAGGCCGGACCGGATCGAAGGCCCGACCGGCCCAAGCTGGTGGAACGCCGCCGTGCCGCGCCTGTCTGGTGGGCCGGATCTGCCCGAGCTTGGCGACCCCTCGCTTGCCCCGCTGAAGCGGCTCAAGGGTCAGATGCGGGCCCTGCGCCAGACCCGGAAGGACGCGTCATGAGATACCTGCTTATCCTGCTGCTGCCCTTGCTGGCCGCCTGCGCCAGTGTTGAGCGTTTGGCGCTGCCCGCGCCTGAGGCTTTGCCGGGGCAGACCTTGACCAGCTATGCGCCACTGCCCGGACAACGGGTTGATCACGGTGATTGGACAGCTTTCCTGTCCGGTTATGTCGCGCTGGATGCGCAAGGTGTAAATCGGCTGGCTTATGGGAAGGTGACGCAGGCCGACCGGGCGCGGCTGGATGGTTATCTGACCGATTTGCAAGCCGTGGATCCGATGCAACTGACCCGCGATCAGCAGCTGGCCTATTGGATCAATCTCTATAATGCGGTGACGGTGGATGTGGTTCTTGATAACTATCCCGTCGCCTCGATCCGCGACATCAAAGACGGGCCGCTGTCGATCGGCCCCTGGAACCGGCCTCTGGTTGAGGTGGCGGGGCAGACGCTAACCCTGAACGATATCGAGCATCGCATCATCCGACCCACATATGATGAGCCCCGCATCCACTATGCGTTGAACTGCGCGGCCGTGGGTTGTCCCAATCTGATGAGCCGCGCTTGGCAGGCCGAGACCTTGGAGCAGGACTTTGCCGCGGCCGAGCGTGCCTATGTCAATGATCCGCGCGGGGTGCGGTTCAATGATCACGGGAGGCCTGTCCTGTCAAAAATCTACATCTGGTTCCGCGAAGATTTTGGACCAAATGAACAGGCCGTGCTGTCCTATATTCGAACGGCCGCCGATCCCGACTTGCGGGCCCGATTGCAGCAAACACAGCGGGTCAGGGCGTATGATTACGATTGGCGGCTGAACGACGCGGCCGGTTCATAGCACGATCTTCCGATCACACCTGGCCGAGAATACCCCGCGGGAGTTCCACGACGCGGTTCATGTCGGGTGTCGCAACAGGCACAAGGATACCGCGCCGATACCAGGCCGGTCTGTGGCGATTGCTTTGAACGTTCCGGACGTGACTTAGATGAGCATCGCTATCATCGACCTGACCCAAAGCAATGTGGTCAAGAATAATCCGTTCCCACTTGTCCAGATTCTTCCACGAGCGCGGCGCGTTCTTCATCATGATCTTTCGGTCACGATGGGCCTGATGCACGGCGTTCGAACACATCCGCATGTGCAGCAGATACAGCCCTTCAGGCATGTTTACAGTGTAGGAAGATGACCCTTGAGGGTTTATGTGAACCCCATGGTTTTCCAGCCGCATGCCATTTCGTACCGCAAACGCCTTGGAATACCTGGCAAGAACCAGACCATAGCGCCGCTGGGTGGTGATAGGGTCTGGCGTCAGTTCCTTTTCGCTTTCGTGTTGGAAAACCTCAAGACCGAGGGCAAAGGCGAACGGAACCTCCTGACGCTGCAGGATCTCGGGCACGGTTCCATATGTCCTGTCCGCGACAATGAACTCATCCGAATCCGTGCGAATGACCCATTCATAGGAACTGGACAGGAATTGAACGAAGCGATGCAGCATTTCGAACCGCCACGTGTCGAAATTCGCAACGGGCTCCCTTGGGACAGTGATGCAGTTGCACCCTTGGGCAATCTCACGGTGCCGTGGGTCGGCACCATGAGAGACGATAAAAAGGTTTTCGCGGCCCAGCATGTCGCCGTAATAATCGCACCAGCGCGCCAGCATTTCATAGTCGCGGTACACCATCGTCAGCGCAGCTATTTTCATGCGATGCCCTCTGTCCGGCCCTGACTTTTTACAGCAAGCCTGCGGCGCGCAGCAGTTCCTGCATATTTGCTTCGGGCCTTGGGCCGATATGGCTGATCACTTCACGGGCGCAGACATTGCCGATGCGGGCGCAGGTCTCATAATCGCGACCGGTGGCCATGCCATACAGGAATCCGGCGGCAAACTGGTCGCCCGCGCCGGTCGCGTCCACCGGCACCACCTTTTCCACCGGAACATCGGTGCGTTGGCCGTCATACAGAACCGTTACCCCGTCACCCGACCGGGTACACACGACCAGAGGGCAGATCGCGGCGGTCTTTGCCAGCGCCTCTTCCAGATCGTCGGTTTCGAACAGCGACTTGATCTCGGCCTCGTTGCCGATGACGAAATCCAGCTCGTTCTCGATCAGCAGCAGGAAATCGACGCGGTGACGTTCCACGCAGAACGGGTCCGAAATAGCGATGCCCGCCATTCCGCCGCCTTTGTGACAGTTTCGCGCAGCCTCAAGAAACGCCGCCTTGCCCTTTTCCTTGTCGAACAGATACCCCTCAAGGAACATAAGCTGGCTGTTGCCTGCCACGTCAGCAGAGACGTCCGCCGAGGACAACTCGGACGAAATCCCCAAATAGGTGTTCATCGACCGTTCCCCATCGGGCGAGACAAAGATCATTGAGCGCGAGGTCGGCAGTTCGCCACCCGGCACCGGTGGGTTCACGAAATCTACGCCATCCTCGTTCATCGCATCTGCATAGAACCGGCCCAGCGCGTCATCATGCACCCGCCCGATAAACGCGGCATCCAGCCCCAGTGCGCCGGCCCCGGCGATGGTATTTGCCACAGACCCGCCCGGCGTCTGAACCCGACCTTCCATCGAGGCATACAGCACCTCGCCGCGTTCCTGTTCGATCAGCTGCATGATGCCTTTTTCGATGCCCATCAGTTCCAGGAAACTGTCATCGGCCTGGGAAATCACGTCCACAACGGCGTTTCCGATGCCAACAAGCTGGTAGGTTTTCATAGGTTCTTGTCCTCAAATTCGCAGAGATCGCGGATGATACAGGTGCCGCACATGGGTTTGCGCGCCTTACAGTGATAGCGGCCATGCAGGATCAGCCAGTGATGTGCATGCAGCTGGAAATCGGTTGGAATGTTGTCTTCGATGGCACGCTCGACCGCGTCCACGTTTTTGCCCGGGCAGATGCCGCTGCGATTGCCGACACGAAAGATATGGGTGTCCACCGCCTGCGCCGGATAGCGCCACCACATGTTCAGCACCACATTCGCCGTCTTGCGCCCCACCCCCGGCAGCGATTGCAGTGCCGCACGGGAATTGGGTACTTCGCCGCCATAGTCTTCGACCAGAATACGGCTGAGCTTGATGACGTTCTTGGCCTTTTGTCGAAAAAGACCGATGGTTTTGATGTGTTCGATCAGGCCGTCTTCGCCCAGATCCAGCATCTTTTGCGGGGTGTCGGCAACCTTGAACAACGCGCGTGTGGCTTTGTTGACGCCCGCGTCCGTCGCCTGCGCAGACAGCGCTACGGCCACGACCAAGGTGTAGACGTTCACATGCTCCAGCTCGCCCTTGGGTTCGGGGTCGGCGTCATGGAAACGCGTAAAGATCTCGCGGATCGTGTGATAGTCGAGTTGTTTTGCCATCCGGGCCTTAATGCCGCCCGCTGGCCCGTGACACAAGCCCAAAGCCAATGCGCAAGTTCCGGGTCGCTTGGACGTGGCCTGCGCGCTATGGTTTATCCCAGATAATGAGGTGAAAGACATGAACGTCCAGACTCCTGAAAGCGGCTATCACTACAACGTCATGCGACGCGCGATCGAGTTGATTGATCAGGGCGGTGAGCCCCTCAGCCTGGATGAGTTGGCCCGCCAAATGGACATGAGCCCAGCGCATTTCCAGCGCCTGTTCTCGCGCTGGACCGGCGTGTCACCGAAACGGTACCAGCAATACCTGACTTTGGGTCACGCTAAGGCTCTGTTGCGCGAACGGTTCACGACGCTGGAGACCGCCCACAATGTGGGCCTGTCCGGCTCTGGCCGCCTGCACGATTTGTTCCTGAAATGGGAATCCATGAGCCCCGGCGAATACGCCCGCAAAGGCGCAGGGCTGACGATTTATTGGGGCTGGTTCGAAAGCCCCTTTGGCCCGGCGTTGGTGATGGGTACCGACAAAGGTATCTGCGGCATGGCCTTCGGCGCCGAGACCGGTGAAGAAGACGCGATGGAGGATATGCTGTCGCGCTGGCCGCAGGCGGACTTTGTCGAGGACCCGATGCGCCTGCGCCCGTGGGTGCTGAGCGCGTTTGGGTCGGTCAGCGACCGCTTGGAGCCGACGCCCCTATACCTGATCGGCTCACCCCTGCAGATCAAGGTGTGGGAGGCACTGATGCATATACCCTCGGGCCAGGTCACCACTTATTCCGAGATCGCGCAGCGGGTAGGGTCCCCGCAAGCGGTGCGTGCGGTTGGCACGGCTGTCGGGCGCAACCCGGTCAGCTGGCTGATCCCCTGCCACCGGGCGCTGCGGAAATCTGGCGGTTTGGGCGGCTACCATTGGGGCCTGCCGGTCAAACGCGCCATGCTGGCCTATGAAGCTGCACAGGCGGAAGCCTGATAACAGAGCGAGGCACCGTAAGGTGCCTCACAATTGGATTAATCAAACTTGATTACTCTGCGGCCCAGCCACCGACGGATTTGACTTCCAAAAAGTCCTCCAAGCCCCAAACGCCGCCTTCGCGTCCGTTGCCGGATTGCTTCATCCCACCAAACGGTGATCCGGCACCGCGTGACTGGCCATTCATTTCAACCATGCCCGACCGCAGCACCCGCGCCATACGATTGGCGCGCGCGGGGTCTTGTGTCTGGACATAGTTGGTCAGACCATAAGGCGTGTCATTGGCGATCTCGACGGCATCTTCTTCGGTGTCGAAGGGCATCATGGTCAGGACCGGGCCAAAGATTTCTTCACGCGCGATAGTCATCTGATTATTGGCGTCGGCAAAGACGGTGGGGCGGACATAGTAGCCCTTGTTCAAACCCTCGGGCCGTCCGGTGCCGCCAGCAACCAGACGCGCGCCCTCATCAATGCCCTGTTGGATCAGGTCCTGGATCTTGGTCCATTGCACCTCGTTCACCACAGGGCCGATATGGCGACCTTCCTCAAGCGCGGGACCAACGGTGACTTTGTTGGCTACCTCTGCCGCAATCTCCACCGCCTGATCATAGATCGGGCGCTGGACCAGCATGCGGCTGGGCGCGTTGCAGCTTTGGCCGGTGTTGTTCATCATGTGCAGCACACCGCGTTTAACGGCCTTTTCATCGGCATCGGCAAAGATCACGTTCGCGCCTTTGCCGCCCAGTTCCAGATGCACTTTCTTCAGCGTTTCGGCCGCAGCCTTGGAAATCGCGGTTCCGGCACGGGTCGATCCGGTAAAGCTGACCATATCCACATCTGGGTGTGCCGAAAGTTGCGAGCCCACGCCCACCCCATCGCCGTTCACCAGGTTGAACACGCCGGGCGGAAAGCCTGCGGCGTCCATCATCTCGGCAAAGATCATCGCGTTCAGCGGGCTTTGCTCGGATGGCTTCAGCACCATTGTGCAACCCGCAATCGCCGCAGCACCGACTTTGAGCGTGATCTGGTTCATCGGCCAGTTCCACGGTGTGATCAGGGCCGCAACGCCGACGGCCTCGTGAATGATGCGGTCATTGGGGGCATGATCGCCCAACGGGCGTTCGAACGGGAAATCCTTTGCGGCGCGGATGAAGTTCTTGAGGTGATAGATGCCCGCACCCGCTTGCGAACTGCGTGACATATCCAGCGGCGCGCCCATCTCAAGCGACATAGCCTGCGCCAGATCTTCCGAGCGGGTCTGGTAGACCTCAACGAGCTTCTCCATCAGCGCGATCCGTTCCGCAACCGGAGTGGCCATCCAGCTGGGCAGAGCCGCCTTGGCCGCAGCGACGGCGGCATCCGTATCGGCCTGCGCGCCCAACGAGATCACCGCGCAGGGTTCCTCTGACGAGGGGTTGATCACGTGAAAGTCATTGGCCGCCGAGGGGGCGACCCACTGACCGTTGATATAGAAATCGCGTTTTTCGATCATGGCGCATCCTCCTGTGCCAACAGCCCGAAGCCGGGAATCGCGGCCACTCTGTCACCGGGGCAAGGGCACGGCAAGGAAAAATTTGATCAAATTATTTGACGCCCTTATGTGGTTTAACAATCGCGCAAAGTGTTTAGGTTTACGGCAACCGACTCGGGTTTTTCACAATAAAGGAGATTCGCCATGGGTTTGCGCATCAATGATACGGTTCCGAACTTCACTGCAGAGACGGATCAGGGCACCATTCAGTTCCATGATTGGATCGGTGACAGCTGGGCGATCCTGTTTTCGCACCCCAAAGATTTTACTCCTGTTTGCACCACCGAGTTTTCGGCTGTGGCGCAGCTGAATGACGAATGGGCGGCCCGCAATACCAAGGTTCTGGGCGTGTCGGTCGACGGGGTGGAGGATCACAAGAAGTGGAAAAAAGACATCGAGGCTTACGGCAACGCCAACCCCGGCTTTCCGATCATCGCCGATGACGGGCTGGCGGTGTCCAAGGCGTTCGACATGCTGCCAGCCGAGGCGTATCTGCCCGACGGTCGCACGCCTGCAGACAGCGCCACGGTGCGCTCGGTCTTTATAATCGGGCCGGACAAGCAGCTGAAACTTTCGATGACCTATCCGATGACCGTGGGCCGGAACTTTGCCGAGATTCTGCGCGCGCTGGACGGATTGCAGATGTCGGCCAAGGGCGTTGCGACGCCTGCCAACTGGGTGCCGGGTGAAGACGTGATCATCCCGCCTGCCGTGTCCAACGACGAAGCGAAAGAAAAGTTCGGTGAGTTCGAAACGATCTTTCCCTATCTGCGCAAGACCAAGGCACCGTCGTAAGGCGGCACCGGGTCCGGGGGGCTGTCTGCCCCCCTCGCGCCTAACGGCGTACTTCTCCCGAAGGTATCTTCAGCCAGATGAAGTACGCGGGCGCTGCGGGTGCAGGTGCAGCTTTGCCCGATAAGCTGCGCGTTTGAATTCGCGGGTCAGTTTATCCGACAGCGGTGGTTTGGTTTGGATGGTCGACCCACCGATTTCGCGCGCCACCTCTTGATTACCACTGCCCAGCAGGGCGTGGATGGGTTGGCCGGTCAGCCAGTGCATTTGCATGAAGGTATCTACCGGGCGGTCAATCTGTTCGGTGGCGGCAAGCAATCGTTTGGCCGCGTGCCGACCCACCATCTGACAGACGCATTGCAACCCGATCACCTTGGGCAGGATCAGCCGAAGCCCGTTCTGTTCGGCCAGAGTCTGAACCGGGACCTCGCGCTGCTTTACCGGAATGCGGATATAATGGTCGGGTGTGGCGATCGGGGCCAAAACCTTGAGCGTCTCGGCCATGCGGGCGGGGTCGATACGTAGGTCATCTTCGGTGATGATGGCCAGATCAATTTCTTCATCGACCAGCTTGCGCCAGATGCGGCGATGGCTTTCGAACACGCCGATTTCAGCCGGACGCAAAGCAAAGGGGTAATGCGGGCGGTGCAGATTGCCGGGATGAAGCTGAACACCGGCGATCTGGTCAGGATCACGGCCATTCACGGCCTCGAACAGTTCGGCATTTGGCAGATCGGCGCACAGCTTGTCGGCATTGGGTCGCCGGGCGGTGCTAGAGGACATATGGATGATAAAAGATCGCATGATCCCGTGCATAGAACACGGGACCATGCGGGGGAAGAGGAACCGGATAGAAACTCTGCCCCCGTGCGCACTCAGAACCCGTAACGCAGGCCGACATTGACACTGAACGTGTCGATATCGTCTTCGACAGAGCCGGTGGAGGCTCCGTTGGGTGCCACGCGGTTGGTTGAGACGTCGAAGGCGCGAGAATAGCGGGTATCGAGGGTTAATGCAGTGGTTTCGTTGACCTCATAAGCCACGCCGGCGATGACTTGGGCTGCAAAGTTCGTCTCACTGTCGTCCAGCCGCACGCCCGGCCCGTAAGAGATGTCGATATCGGAATAGGTTACGCCAAGACCCAGACCCACATAGGGTGTGAAAGCGCTGCTTTGCTTGATGTCGAATAGCACATTGCCAAACAGCGAGGTCTGCGTGATATCGCCCGATGTATTCCCCTCATTTCCGGGGCCGTTGCCCGAGAAGTTGACGCCGTCCACGTCGTTGTCGCGGTAGGACAATTCCAGTTCGACCCGGGTGCCGATGCGGTCATTAGACCATTGTGGAATTTCCTTGCCAACGGCGATACCCAACCCATAGCCCGCGTCAAAATCGGTGTCCACGGATTGTGCCGATCCGTTGACCGTGCCGCCGAAGTCGCTGTCTTGCAATTGGCTGTAGCCTGCGAAGCCTTGAATATAAAGGCCATCAGTCAGGCTTTGGGCAGCCAGTGCCGACGCGCTGACCGTCAGGGCCGCCGAGGCGAGAATGAGACGAGAAACCATAACCATGTCCTTTGTTCCGAATTGGGTACAAGGCACATGTGGGCAATTGAGACGCGAAAAGAAGGCGCGGGACCTTCACGTTGAGTCACAGGTTATTTGCACGGTGTGAGTGAATAAATCCGCCTTGAATTTCAGATTTGATCTTTTCTGGGCTTGGGCGCTTTGGCCTCGTTCATCAGGGGGGCGGTCAAAAGCTCTTCGACAAAGAAACTGAGCAGTTGAAGCCGCCCCGTGACATCTGCCTTACGATAAATCGCTGCGCTTTGTGCCTTGATCGTCCCTTCTTTGGTCTGCCTGAGTTCGGCGATTTCTGCGATGGACAGCCCTTTGATGGACAGCAGCGCGACATCACGTTCAGCGTCGCTGAGTTGCCATTCGCTGAACTGGTTGTCGATGATTTGGGCAAAGGCACCCTGCGCCACGCCAAGCTGACGCTGCATTTCGCGCACGCGCCGATTTTGCGTGCGTATCAGGGTAATGGTTGCGGCCAGTCCCCCCATCAGCGCCAGCGACAGGACCAGTTCAAACCCGTGCAGATGGCGGAACCCGGCACTTTCGCCTCCGGTCCAATCCAGGACTGCGTCGGTCAAGAAAAAGGCGGCGCAGAGGGCCTGCACCACCAGAAGGAGCCAGAGTAAAGACGTCTGTGAGAGCTTCATGGCGCTCCTTTGATATCGCGCGGTCAGTCGTCGTCTTTTTCGATTTCGATGGCGGTCACCTCGCCATCCGTTTCGGTCAGGACCAGTTCAGTTTCCACGCCATCCTTGCTGAGTTCAACCTCGATCTCACCATCTTCGAATTCGATCTCTTCGATCTGGTACCCCTGCGCCTCTAGGGTCGACCGGATTTCGGCCTCGCTGGTTCCCAGTTTGTCGCCAAGCCCTACGTTGGCCAGAGCCAGGGCCGGGGCAGTTACGATCAGGCCGGTCAGTGTCAGCATCTTGAAGGTTTCCATATCGCATCTCCTTTTGTGCATTGCGTCGATGCGATCGAACTGGGGATGGCCCCCGGCTGCTGCGATTGGATTTTGGTTGAAACTGGCGGGTTTAAACCAAGGTTTACGCCGCAATTTCAACGAAACAGGGGCATTTAGGCCTTACGGTTCTGAACGCAACCAATTTGTGGTAGGGTGTTGTCGGGGGAATAATCTACAGGCATGCGACCAACGACGTCGGGATTTTCAGACTGTGCATAACAGGAGAAGACGATGGGTTTTACTGATTGGTACATTGAAGGCGATGCTTTTGGGAACTGCAACTGCGGGTATGCATGCCCTTGCCAGTTCGAAGAATTGCCAACCCATGGCCATTGCCGCGGGTTTGAAGTGTTGGAAGTTTCAAAGGGGCATTTTGGCGACACGGATCTAAGTGGTACGAAGGCTGCTCTTATCTATGCCTGGCCGGGTCCCATTTTCGAGGGCGGCGGTGAGATGCAGGTGATCATCGATCCAAGTGCCTCGGACGCCCAACGCGCCGCATTGGAAAAGGTCTTTCACGGCGAAGAGACCGAGGAAATGGCGACCCACTGGCATGTTTTCCGTACGATGTGCGACAACGTTCATGAGACTCTGTATGTGCCGATTGATTTTGAGATGGACATGGACGGGCGTACGGCCCAGGTCACCATCGGGGATGTGCTGAAATCTACCGGCGAACCGATTCAGGCACCGCATGGCGGTGGCCCGCATCGCGTACGGATCGATATCCCCGGCGGTATCGAATTCACCCTGGCCGAGATCGGCAGCGCGTCGACCAAGGCAGACGCGGCGATCAAACTGGACCTGAACGACAGCTACGGCCAATGGCATATCATGAAGCACGGGCCGTCAGGGGTGGCGCACTGATTGTTGAGCAGCGCCGCATTTGTCCAAAACCCGAATTGCGGCGCAGTTCCCACTACATATCGAGTGTTCGAGCGCCTTTGAATGTCTCGAACCCGTTGGTTGTCTCGGTCAGTTCTGCCTCGTAATGGGCAATCATTGACATTGCGATGGGCTCGATCTGCTCGTGCCAGACTGGCCCTTCGTAGAAGTCATTCTTTAACCGCTCTCTTGCTTCCAAAGAGGGGAAAGCGCGCATCCAGTGTACTTTGTTGGCATCCTCCAGATCGCGGAGTGGCCCAAAAACAAGCATGCCTGCATCGCGCAGAGCAGAGCGGTTATGCTTTTCAAAAAACGCAATAAATTCCTCCCGGAGGCCGGGTTTCAGCGTGTAATGACGAATTTCCAGGATCATTGCATTGCCTCACAGAAGAACTCTTTAACTGTCGCCATGGTTCGAGGACGTTTCAAGGGCAGCCCAAACAAAAAAAGACCCCGGCTGAAACCGGGGTCTTTCCTGTTCGAAATAGAAAGGCAGATTACTCTGCGCTTTCCTCTTTCTTTTCTTTCTTCTCGGGAACGATCTCTTCACCGGTTTCCTGATCGACCACTTTCATCGACAGGCGCACCTTGCCGCGATCGTCAAAGCCCAGCAGCTTGACTTTCACTTCCTGACCTTCCTTCAGAACATCTGACGGATGGTTCAGGCGGCGGTTTTCGATTTGGGACACGTGGACCAGACCGTCGCGCTTGCCAAAGAAATTCACAAAGGCACCGAAGTCGACGATCTTGACCACTTTACCGGTATAGATCTGGCCCTCTTCGGGTTCTGCGACGATCGAGTGGATCATCTCATAGGCCTTCTTGATCGATTCACCGTCGGGCGAGGCGATCTTGATCACGCCGTCGTCGTTGATGTCGACCTTAGCACCCGACACTTCGACGATTTCGCGGATGACCTTACCGCCCGAGCCGATCACTTCACGGATCTTGTCGGTCGGGATGTTCATGGTCTCGATGCGCGGTGCGTGGACCGAGAATTCGTTGGTTTCGGACAGGGCTTTGCCCATCTCGCCCAGGATGTGCATCCGGCCGTCCTTGGCTTGCGCCAGGGCTTTTTCCATGATCTCGGGTGTGATGCCCGCAACCTTGATGTCCATCTGCAGCGAGGTGATGCCGTTTTCGGTACCCGCCACTTTGAAGTCCATGTCGCCCAGGTGGTCTTCGTCACCCAGAATGTCCGACAGGATGGCATAGTTGCCGTCATCTTCCAGGATCAGACCCATGGCCACACCGGCAACCGGTGCTTTCAGCGGAACGCCCGCATCCATCATCGACAGCGAGCCGCCGCAGACCGACGCCATCGAGCTGGAGCCGTTGGATTCGGTGATCTCCGACACGATGCGGATCGTGTAGGGGAAGTCGGTCGCCGCAGGCAGAACCGCCTGCAAAGCGCGCCATGCCAGCTTGCCGTGGCCAATCTCACGACGGCCGGGGCCACCAACGCGGCCAACTTCACCTACCGAATACGGAGGAAAGTTGTAGTGCAGCAGGAAGTTCGATTTGAAGTTGCCGTGCAGCGCGTCGATGAACTGTTCGTCGTCGCCGGTGCCCAGTGTGGTCACGGCCAGCGCCTGTGTTTCACCACGGGTGAACAGCGCGGAACCGTGCGTACGCGGCAGCATCGAGGTTTCTGCAACGATCGAGCGGATATCGGTGGTCGAGCGACCATCGATCCGCTTGCCGCCTTTGACGACGTCGCCGCGCAGAATACCTGCTTCCAGCTTTTTCATTGCCGAACCGAGGTTGCCGTCTTCCAACTGCTCTTCGGTCAACGCTTCCTTGATCGCTTCACGGGCAGCGGCAACAGCGGCGGTGCGCTCCTGCTTGTCGGTGATTGCGAAGGCGGCGCGCATCTGCTCTTCACCGGCGGCCTTAACGGCAGCTGACAGTTCGGAGTAATCCGGCGCCTGGAAATCGAACGGCTCTTTCGCGGCTTCTTCGGCCAGCGAGATGATCAGGTCGATGACCGGCTGAATCTGCTCATGCGCAAAGTTGACCGCGCCCAGCATTTCCGCCTCGGACAGCTCGTAGGCTTCCGATTCCACCATCATCACGGCGTCTTTGGTGCCAGCAACAACCAGATCCAGACGCTGTTCGGGGTTCAGGCGCAGGTCCTGCATATCGTCGACGGTCGGGTTCAGGACGTATTCGCCATCCTCAAACCCAACACGGGCACCGGCGATCGGGCCACGGAACGGCGCACCGGAAATGGTCAACGCAGCCGACGCAGCGATCATCGCGACGATGTCGGGGTCGTTGACGAGATCGTGGCTGAGGACGGTACACATCACCAGAACTTCGTTCTTGAAGCCGTCAACGAACAGCGGGCGGATCGGACGGTCGATCAGACGCGCGGTCAGCGTCTCTTTCTCGGTCGGGCGCGCCTCGCGCTTGAAGAAGCCACCCGGAACCTTACCGGCGGCATAGTATTTTTCCTGATAATGCACGGTCAGCGGGAAAAAGTCCTGACCGGGTTTTTGTGCCCGCGCAAAGGTCACGTTTGCCATGACGCTGGTTTCGCCCAGCGTGGCAATCACGCTGCCGTCCGCC
Organism: Ruegeria sp. BB1; assembly: GCF_056539465.1. Classification (NCBI taxonomy): domain Bacteria; kingdom Pseudomonadati; phylum Pseudomonadota; class Alphaproteobacteria; order Rhodobacterales; family Roseobacteraceae; genus Ruegeria; species Ruegeria sp. BB1. The sequence goes on along the minus strand of NZ_JBQFVB010000003.1, from coordinate 43,228 downwards.
TGACGGGCAACTTTGCCGGTTTCCAGTGTCAGCGTCTCTTCGCCCCACTGCATAGATTTCTTTGTTACATCAAACATATGCGTATCCTAGATGGGAGCGCTCCCGGCCCTCCGGGTCTCCCGTTTGCATGGCGGCCCCATTGCCGCCGACCCCATTTTAACTTTCGTCTGAGTGCCAGGGTCAGGGCACAACGTCTCAGATATCGCGCGCATACATGAGATTGCGCTCAAAGGAAAGCGAAACCGAACCGGGTTGGCGGTCTGCCGCCCTGCTGAATTCGTGATGATGCCGGCATGGACCTGGGGTGGTACAGGCCGCTAAGGTACGGGGGCATTTCGGGTTTCGGGCGGAGAATGCAGATGACGGCCTGGCTAAGGATTATACCGCTGGCATTGCTGGGTTTCATCGGCCCGGTTTCGGCCGCGCCAGGTGCTGCGTTAGATTGGGCCGCGCTGCCGGACCCGTCGGTCCAGACCTATGACGACCCTTTTCGCGCGCTTACCCCCGAGCAATTTGATGATCTGTTATTCGCGGTCCGCCTGCGCAGCAGATTGCAGCAAGACGTCGGCAGCGCGGAAGACCGCCAGAAATGGCAATCACTTCTGATGGAAACCGAAGATGCCCTTGCCGCCGACCAGATTGACGTCGACTGGCTGCTGTCCCAGCGCGAATACGTGTCCGAGCGCCGAAACAGGGCCAACACAAGCGGCAATCCCGGTCTTGACGGTCAGACGGTGACCCTGATGGGTTATGCCATTCCTGCGCCATCGGATGAAGATGGCCAATCGGTGGCTTATCTGGTGCCTATGCCCGGCATGTGCAGTCACCTGCCACCACCCGCGCCGAACCAGATGATCCGGTTGAAATTGCGCAACGGCTGGACACCGGCCTATACGCATGAGCCGGTGCGCCTGACTGGGCAACTGTTAATCGATCCTTCGGACCATGAGATGAACGTCGTTGACGGGCTAATGCCGATGCGTGCCACATTCCGAATGGATGTCGACCTTGTCGAGACGCTGGAAAATCAAGAGGGTCAATCCACCTGGACGCCATCCCTAAGGGACCGGTTGCGCGCGGCGGGCAGTCGTAAAACCCGTGGGGCGCCGTTACAGGATTAATTACCCGTTTTTCCGTTTTTGGCAGTAAAACCCCGAAAATTGCGCGGATTTTGCGAAATTTTGATGATCGTGTAAGCTCTTACCAGAAGACTCGCGGTCGACATGACGGGAAACGCGCCAAGGGAAAACCAGAAAACTTGCCGTCCACCGACCGAAGACCTTGGCGTTTGCACGCAGCAAACTGAGGGAAAGTCGAATGGCACAAACCAAGAAAATGCTGGATCCAGATCCACGGATCTATGATTTTGAGACCGAATATGAGCTGGGCCAGGATAATGTCAGGCCTTTCGGGCTGGATATCCACAACCCGGTCTTTCTGATCTCTAGTATCCTGATCTTTGCCTTTGTTCTGATCGCCTTAGCCAACCAAGAGGCCGCAGCGACGTTCTTTGGCTGGCTCCGGCCCTGGCTGACAAGCACGTTTGATTGGTTCCTGGTCCTGTCCGTGGATGCGATCACGCTGTTCTGCCTGGTGCTGATCATCCTGCCCGTGGGCAAGGTTCGGATTGGCGGCAAAGACGCCAAGCCCGATTATTCCTACGCAGGCTGGATCGCGATGATGTTCGCCGCCGGCATCGGCATCGGTCTGCTGTTCTTTGGAGTGATGGAGCCGGTCTATTACAACTTTGCCGAGGACGGTAATGCCGTGCCACTAGGCATTGATATCGCAGTGCCGGGCAACGAATATGCCGGTATCGTCGGCACCATCCACCACTGGGGCCTTGAAGGTTGGGCGGTGTACGCCGCGGTTGGCCTTAGCCTTGCAATCTTCAGTTACAATTTGGGCCTACCGTTGACCCTTCGGTCTGCGTTCTACCCGATCCTGGGTGAGCGAGTCTGGGGCTGGTGGGGCCATTTCATCGATACGTTGGCCGTCTTTGCCACCCTTTTCGGCCTGACCACATCATTGGGTCTGGGCGCGCAGCAGGTTGCGGCGGGGCTGTACGAAGTGTTCGGCATCGAATCCAGCCCGACCGTCGTTGTCCTGCTTATTATTGGCATCACCATGATTGCACTGGGCTCGGTCCTGATGGGTATGGATGCAGGCGTCAAACGGCTGAGTGAGATCAACATGATCATGGCCGTAGGGCTGTTCATTTTCGTCATTGTTGTCACCGGAATTGGCACAGCCATCTCACGGTATTTCAACGTGATGACGGATTATGTGCTGCACCTGCCAGCGCTGTCCAACCCATTCGGACGTGAGGATACCAGCTACTTCCATGGCTGGACCACCTTCTACTGGGCGTGGTGGATCGCATGGTCACCGTTTGTGGGCATGTTTATTGCCCGTATCTCGAAGGGCCGCACGGTACGAGAATTCGTCATCTGCGCCCTGCTTGCGCCGACAGCGGTTTGCGCCCTGTGGATGTCGACATTTGGCGGTGCAGCCATCGATATGCTGAATGCGGGCGGAGCGGAAGGTGTTCGTGCCACGGTGATCGACAGTTATGCCCCCGAAGGCGCGCTGTTCGGCTTCCTGAAAGAGCTGCCACTGTATAGCATCGTGGCCCCAATTGCGCTGGTCCTGATCGTGGTGTTCTTTGTGACCTCGTCGGACTCGGGTTCGCTGGTGATCGACACTATCACGGCGGGCGGCAAGATGGACGCCCCCGTCATCCAGCGTGTGTTCTGGTGTACGCTCGAAGGTCTGGTCGCCATCGCATTGCTGCTGGGCGGTGGCCTTGCCGCCTTGCAAGGCGCGGCGGTGTCGACAGGTATCCCCTTCACGCTGGTGGTTCTGATCATGTGCTATTGCCTATGGCTGGCACTGAAATCAGAGAAGGCGAAGATGTGAGGTAATCCCTGACACAACGGAAGCGCTCGCCATCAGGCGGGCGTTTTTTTGTTGCGCCTTAGGTCGGTCCTCGGCCTAAAATCTTAAAGCTTTGTTTTGCTATCAAACAGAAGAATTCTAAGCGGGGAATTCGCCGAACAGAGGTTTTTGATTGCTCTGATGCCGCTGGACAAGCTTTCGCATTTGTTTGCCCTTTTGGGGAATATAACGTGCCGACAGCGCCCGAACCTGCGGGTCGCCGCATCCGGGAAACAAATCCATTATCTCTTGCCGGGCCTCTTCCGAGACTGATTTTATGGCTTCTGGCCCTGTAAAAAGGCTTTCCGTTGGTGTGCCGTTGGACCAGATGATTTCATGCGTATCGAACAGAAGATGGAAATACACCACCCCGTCTGATGTGTTTTCCAGTGTCTCAACGCCGTCAAGCGGAAGAAGCTTGTTCGCCGGGATCAAGATATCCTTACAATCAAACATGCGCAGAGCGACCGTTGAGGAAACAAGAACACGATGCTGTGGTGAGACGACAAGATCCTGCTTGGGGTATCCTGCCCCCAAGGCACCGGCGCGGATCAGAATCGGTTTAAGTCTCGGCTGGGCCTCCAGTTCAGCGTTGCTGAGACAGCGTGACCCGATCCATCGGATAGGTTTATGGCCATGATCATAAGTCAGAACCTGATCTGACACTTGCAGGTCCTCGACCCGCCTTGGACCCTGAAGCGTTTCAATAAGGGTTCCGGACGCAAAGCATAGCACGTCCACAAACTCGCCGCTTGCGTTTGTTGGGCCCGTTTGTGACTGGTTGATGTCAATTTCGTTTTGCCCGCTATCATTCCAAGCCGCAGCAATTGCATCGGTGTTTACGGTCAATCCATTGAACAGCGCCAGCGGTTCCAGCGGCCCATTGTTCACCTTCACACCAAACAGCGCGATGGTTCCGTCCGGATTTACCTCTAACCGGACGACGGGCTCCCCATTCGTGTTTCCCAGCTGCCAAACGGCAGGTGTGTCGATCTCATACCTGTCACCGTCAGCAAACTGAACCGTTTGGCCCGCGGTTCCAGGTATCTGAAATTGAAGCTCATTTGGGGCTCCGGCAGGCCCGCCGACAAACAGATCGACGTCATTGATCTGAAGACTGAAACTGTTGTCCAGACTATCGAAGTCAATAACGAATCCGCCACCAGGGGACGTATCTGTAAAGTCGGTGGAGCCACCACCACTGATGCTGAAGTCTGTCATTTAATTTCTTCGGTCCCAAATCTTACGCGGACACAAAATCCATGTGCGGGGGTTCAATCAAGGCCGCAATTAGGTCATTTCGCGGCATCGGGAAAGTGTGTTCCGACGCTAAGGTTGGCGAAGTGTAAAGAAAAACTGTATTCGTTTCAGCACGTTCGCGATTCATGCGCTTTACCATCACTGGCAAGAGTAAAACAAAAAAACGCCCGCCAAAAAGGCGGGCGTCTGAATTGTACCAGCTGTACAGTCCGATCTTAACGGCGGATGCCCAGCTTTTTGATCAGGTCCTGATAGCGTGCTTCTTCCTTGCCCTTCAGGTAGTCCAACAGCTTACGGCGCTGGGCGACCATTTTCAGCAGACCGCGACGACCGTGGTTGTCTTTCTTATGGGTCTTGAAGTGCTCGGTCAGGGTGGTGATGCGCGAGGTCAGGATGGCAACTTGGACTTCTGGCGAACCGGTGTCGCCGTCCTTGGTTGCGAATTCTTTCATAACGCGTGCTTTTTCAGCGGCAGTAATCGACATCGGGGTCTCCTTTAAAAGGTTAGAGTTGATGGCGCAGGCCGGGATGTCGTCCAGCACAGGCCCATGGAGAAGACCGCACCGATTCCGATGCGGATGCGCGCGTATAAGCGTAATTTTGGCGAATGGCAAAAGGATTCTTCGGGCTCAGCCCAATGCGACCAGCTGTGCCAGATCGATCTCAGAGATCAGCTGAATGTCGTCGGCCGTCAACCCTTCGGCCCCCAGCAGCTGCGCCACATCCTGCCCGTCGATCAGCACATGTGTGAGATTCTCGTTTTCAGCGTCAGTTTCGATCTGAATGTCGGGGTCTTCCTGACCATCCCATGATACAAACAGCTTGTCCTGACCGGGTTGGAAATCCATCACGGTCACCGCTTCATCCTCGGCTTCGGGGGTCAGGATAATCTCATCCGCGCCGTCGCCGCCGGTGACGATGTCGCCGCTATCGGCCAGAATCGTATCCTCGCCAGCGCCGCCGTTCAGGAAATCGACAGCGTCTACTTCTTCTTCGCCGTTCAATATGTCGTCGCCGTCGCCGCCAAAAAGAACATCCTCACCCGTGCCGCCGTCCAGTATGTCGTCGCCATACCCGCCGTGCAGTGCATCATCGCCTTCACCACCGTCCAACGTGTCATCGTCCTGCCCGCCATAGAGCGCATCTTCACCCTCGCCCCCCTCCAGCTGATCTGCGCCGGAATGACCATAAAGCATGTCATCGTCTTCACCCCCGGTCAGCAGGTCATCCTCATCCTCGCCATGCAGAATATCGTCGCCCGCGCCTCCTGACACGAAATCCGCCCCTTCACCGGCGAACAGCACGTCATCGCCTTCACCACCGTCGATGGTGTCATCCCCACTATATCCATTGACTTGGTCGTCCCCGTCCTGACCGGTCAGCACATCCGCCTCTTCGGTTCCGGCAATGACCAGATCGCCTTCAAATTCGGACAGGATGGTTCCGGTCGATGGTTCCTGTTCTTCCGCGGTGTCTTGGGACGTGGTCGGGTCTTCGTCGGTTTCATTGATCTCAAGGTACTGGCCGTCAGAGACCTCATCAGGCTGATCGTCAATGCTGTCATCATCTTCGGGCGTGTCTTCGGGGACAAACGCGTCGCTCATGGCAAAGGCTGCGCCACCGACAGCGGCCAGACTTAGAAATCCGATCAGAAACATGGGAACCCTCCGTAAACGTACTGCCCCGAGGGTAAATGTCTCATGCGGTCAAGCACTTGGTCAAAGCCAAGCTGATCTCGTGGTTAACCTTTTGTCACCACGGTTCGGGTTGTTGAGTATAGGCGATATAGAGCGGGTGTTTCGGGTGTCCGCCCTTGGTCAGCCCCAGGTGAAACAGTGGTTGGCCGGTGCCGCGCAGCAAGGTTTCCACCGCCGGGCCGCGATCCAGATGCGCACCATGGGTGCCCCAGGCGGCAATGACCTGATCGGCCCATTCGACGCCGTCCAGAATCGCCGCGTCATTCGCAGGCCCCACTGGATCGGTGGCGGCGCGCATCTTGCGCGGGTCGGTGTCGCGCCAGGCAAAGATGTTGGTGACCTGAAACGCCCCGAACCCCAACGCCCGCGCCCGCCGTTCACAGCGTTCGACGGTGGGGTCGTTCTGCACCTCGGTCGCGGTTGAGGGGTTCAGCATCACGAACAGCGCCTTGCATCCCTCCGGGTCCCAGATGCGGGTCAGGCTATAGCGATACTTCTCGCAATCGGAATAAATGGCGGTCGAGGGCGCATCGCCCTTGGTATGCGTTCGGGTGATCATGCCATTCGCCTAACACGCCGTTTAATCGACGAACACCCGGTTGGGATGCAATTCGCCGGATTTGTAGATACCTACAGCAACGGCCTTGCCGTCCAGCGAGGCCCAGGCCTCGTCGCCGTATTCCACGTCCGAGGCCAGCACCATACCCGGGTTGCCGTTGCGCAGGCGATTGGCCCCTTCGGGGGTACATTTCAGTTCGGGCAGATCCGACAGACCGGTTTCCAGCGGATGCAGATACTCGTCCAACGCGGTTGTCTTGGCCATTTCGTCGATCTGTTCGATGCTCAAACCGTCCTCGGCCTCAAACGGGCCGGACCAGATGCGGCGGAGGACCTTGACGTGGCCGTGGCATCCCAGTGCCGCCCCCAGATCGCGGGCGATCGAGCGGACATAACCGCCTTTGCCACAGGTCATTTCCAGTACGACGTGATCTTCATCGGGACGGTCGACGAGGACCAGTTCCTCAACCCATAGGGGGCGGGCGGTCAGTTCCACGTCCTCGCCATCGCGGGCCAGCTTATAAGCGCGCTGGCCGTCAATTTTCACTGCCGAGAACTTGGGCGGAACCTGCATGATCTCACCCAAAAAAGGGGCCAGCGCCTGTTTGATATCCTCATCCGAGGGGCGCGCATCGCTTTGTGCAATCACTTCGCCCTCGGCATCGTCGGTATTGGTGGCCTGACCCAGACGCACAGTGAATGTGTAGGCTTTCAGCGCGTCGGTGATGTAGGGAACGGTCTTGGTCGCCTCCCCCAATGCCACGGCCAGAACACCGGTCGCTTCGGGGTCCAGCGTGCCTGCATGGCCCGCTTTTTTCGCGTCCATCGCCCAGCGTACCTTGTTGACCACCGCGGTCGAGGTCATGCCCGCGGGTTTGTCCACCACCAGCCAGCCGGAAATGTCTCGACCCTTGCGTTTACGTCCCATCTTGCACCTTGCCCTTTGCTGAGGCGCGCGACCTAACGGATCACCCGGGTCCTGTCAATTTCCCGGTGTGTCTTCGACCACACCCACGATTGGCCCCAGCGAAAAGCCAACATCCGAGCGGTTGCTGGCCCGGTCGTACATGCGTGAGATATTGCCATCGAAGAACAGCGCATTCGGCGTTTCCAGCACGTTGCGGAAAAGGCTGCCGAATTCATGAAAAGTGACGTAGTCATCCGAGATTGCGAACACCGCCCGCGTGCCATCGGCGCTAGTGCCCACCCCGTTGCGCACATAGAGCGAGGTCGAGTCAGGCAGAAAGCGCGGATGCAGCTCTCCGTCGATCACCAGCATCGGGCCGGATTGGGTGGCAAACCGGCAGTCGGGGGCCTGTTCGACGAAATCCAACGTCTCGAACACATCGGCACGACCGTCGCGGATGCAGAACACGCCGTTGGGCAGCAGGCCGAAATTGCCGGGGCCGGGATTCGGGATCACGCGCATGACCTCTTCGCCCTCTTCGACATAGTGGCCGACGGGCGAGCGGTCGTCGTGATACATACCGGCGTTCATCCCAAAGGCCAGACGCTTTCCACTGGGTTCAAGCGCCTCGTTCACCGATGAGAAATGCCCCAGCAGGTCGTCATTTTCGTCGTTCAGAAACAGGCGCAGGTCTTCATTGGCGGCGTCCACCTCGCAAACAGTATACCGCTTATTCTCGTGGGTCAGCTTTTCGCAGGTGACCGCGCCGGCCTGCGCGGCCCAGAAAACCGCGCCCAACGTGACCAGTGTGCGGATCACTCGTCCAGATCGCGGCGCACCGCGTCCTGATTGAACATGCGGCGGGTGTCGTCCAGACGATCGAAAGTATCATCCAGACGGAACCGCAGATCGGGCGAAAACTTAAGGTTGAGCTTTTTGCCGATCACGCGCCGCAACTCGCCCTTGTTGCGAGCGAGCAGTTCGATCACATCTTCCTGCCCTTTGCCTCCAAGGGGCAGCACATAGGCGGTGGCGATCTTCAGATCGGGCGAGGTGCGCACCTCACCTACAGTGATCGACATGCGGTTCAGGTCGGGGTCGTGGACATCTCCGCGCGCCAGAACCTCGGACAGGGTGCGTCGGATCAGTTCGCCGACGCGCAGCTGTCGTTGGGAGGGGCCGGGGCCATCGTGAAATTTGTTCTTTGCCATATCCCCGATCTAAGCCCAAAGCAGGGCTTTGCCAAGCGGGCGCGAACGGGGTAGGAGGCTTTGAGCCGACTTTATGAAAGGGACCAGCGCAATGACCCATATTCCGGGGATCGTCATCACAGGGGCTTCGGGCCGTATGGGGCAGATGCTGATCAAGACCGTCACCGACAGCGATCAGGCGCGTTTGGTCGGTGTGGTCGAGCGTACAGGCCATGATTGGATCGGTCAGGACGTGGGCACGGCCATGGGCGGTCAAGCGCTGGGCGTCACCGTGACCGATGACCCGCTTGAGGCGTTTGCGCAGGCGCAGGCGGTGATCGATTTCACAGCACCCGAAGCGACGCTGGAATTTGCGGCGCTGGCCGCGCAGGCGCGCTGCGTGCACGTGATCGGCACCACCGGCATGTCGGATGAGCAGATCGCAGCGCTGGAGCCAGCTTCGCGCCATGCCGTTATCGTGCGGGCCGGGAACATGAGCCTTGGGGTCAATTTGCTGGTGCAACTGACCAAGAAAGTTGCCGCCGCGCTGGATGAGGATTTCGACATCGAAGTGATTGAAGGGCACCATCACCACAAGGTCGATGCGCCCTCGGGCACTGCGCTGATGCTGGGTGAGGCCGCCGCCGAAGGGCGCGGTGTCAATCTGGCCGACGTGTCCGACCGGGGCCGCGACGGGATCACTGGGGCCCGTAAACGCGGAGACATCGGATTCCACGCCATTCGCGGTGGCGACATCGTCGGCGAGCATGACGTGCTGTTCGCCGCCCCCGGAGAACGCATCGTTCTGCGCCATCTGGCCACCGACCGCGTCATCTTTGCTCGCGGTGCCCTAAAGGCAGCGCTATGGGGGCAGGGCAAGGCCCCCGGCCAGTATGACATGGTGGATGTGCTGGGGTTGTAACCCCGTTTAGCGGAATGCGGCCAGACCGGGCGGTTCTGCACCATCCTGTTCTGCCGTTGCAAAGAGCAGCCCCAATCGTTGATCCCATGTCGGGTACCGGCCGGTCCGGGCATAGGTCAGGCGCTCGGCCCCGATGGAAATGCCAAGGGGCGCGGCCTCACCTCCGATCACGATTTCGCCGATCTCGGTCCAGTTGGCGGACGGGGGATAGGCCGTGGGGGCGAGTTCATCCGTATCACCGACGCGGTAATAGACGCCCATCGTCACGATGTAGGCATCGCCAAACGGATCAGGAAAGAAAAAGCCCGAGGCATCGCGGGCGGCCAGGGCCTCAACCTCATCGCGCAGCAGCACTTTTTCGGTAAAGGGCAGGGCCATCTCGTCCAGCACCGTGCGCATATCCTCGGACTGCGGCACGCTGACAAAGGCAATGCGGGCGGGGTCAAGATCGAAGGCTTCGGTCAAAATGCGCATCATCAGACGCGTCGTGGCTTGACCGTCTGCGTCTGCGGGATGGCAGCCGACCTCATGAAATAGTGGCAACACGTCCGCACGAGATTTCTCACTGACATCGGCAACCCGAGCCAACGGTTGAATGACAAAAGCGTTCGAGGGGAGCGCGGATTGGTCAAAATCGTGCCGCAGCCCCTCGTTATAGTCATCGCGCCCGGAAGCAATGGACAGTGGCGCCGCTTCGTTGAACCCAAGCCCCAAGAATGTTTTTCTCAGATGATCGAGCGTCGTGCTGAATTCCTGTTCGAACGCCGCATTCTGGTCTTCCGCTGCTGTTGCCACGCGCGGCAACAAGGTTCCGACCGTTGCTGCGGTTCCCAGCTGGACAACTTTGCGCCTGTTCCATCCCATCGGATACCTCCCGTGCCTGTTGGACGTGGCATCAGAGTATCACAGATGTTTCGGCTAAGGGTTAAGGGTTTCTGAAGACAGGCTTCCTGAGGTGCAGTTACAGATCCTTCACCTTTTCATCACGCAGCGGGCAGGCCAGATAAACGCCGAATTCTTTGCCAATATCGGCGCTGACACGGGCGTGGACCCGGCCCTGGCGGTCGAGGAACCGTTGATTGTCTTCGACGGGGAAAATCCCCTCATGCCAGATGCCGGGGTGGATATAGAGGCCTCGCGAGCCGTCACACCAGAACGCGACCACCTTTTCGGGGGTCAAATTGTCCCCGGGCAGCGCAGCGGGAACGATGAAGGGCTTGTTGTCCAACGGCCAGAACATCTGTCCGCCGTCTGGGTGATAGTTCATATGCCACAGCAGCACCTGATCACGCGGCGCGGTTTTCTGGTCGGTCTGTGCCTGTTGCGGGTCGACGGACCAGCCCAGAACATAGTGGCCTTTTACCGCCTCGTTCTCACCATACAGCACGTCGCCCTGCCAGTCGCATTTAAACGTACCCTCAACCCAGCCACCTTCATCGCCGGTGCCTTCGTCGATGGGGCGCCAGCCCTGTTGGGGCCAGCGAGAGATTTCGATCTCGAAGCCGTCCGGGTCATCGACCAGACAGCCATAGCCCTTGACCGACGCGTCTGTGGCCCGGATCAGGGGTACCTCATGCCAGGGCAGGGACGGCTTTGAACTGGCCTCAAAGATATATTCGGGGGCGTTCATGCCGCCCCCAGATGTTTGTCGACCATGCGTTGCACCATCGGCGCGAAATGGGTGAAATCCGGCGTCTTCATATCCGCACGCTTGCCTGCCTCGTCCAGATAGCGGACCTGAATGATTTCTTTCAGGTTCGGGTTGGCCTCGAATTCCGCGACTTCCTCGGCGCTCATCGGACCACCCTGCAGCTCCAAAGTGTGAACCGAAGCTGTGGATAGGCGGTTGAAATATTCAGGCTTGGTGGCACAGAGATACCGTTTGGCCGCCACATGATAGCGGCAGCAATCGGTGATGACTGACGGGAAGAACTGTTCCAGAACTTCGGCCCCCGCATCCTCGTGGTGGCGATCCTCGGTATCGTCGGGGTGATAGGTGCCGAACTCGGATGTGAAATGGCCGATATCGTGCAGCAGCGCGCCAACGATGATTTCCTCGGACTGGCCGTTCTGTTCGGCAATTGTGGCACCTTGCAGCATGTGTTCTGCCATCGTGACCGGTTCACCCAGATATTCCTCGCCACCACGACGGTCGAAGATATCCCCGATAAAGGCCACGATGTTGTCGCGGTTGAGGGTTGAGAAATCGGGTTTCATTCCGCTGCCTCCGGTTGCGCCATGTCCATCGCTGCGAGCGTCGACAGCAATCCATCCTTGTCGGCATAGCAGCCTTGTAGCCAACGCGATCCTGCGCCGGAATAGCCCAGCCGCGCGTGTAGGACGCGGGTGTTGTCGACGATGAAACTTTCACCCGGTTCCAGCTTGAACGACACGCCCATGGCCGGATCGTCGATGATCTCGCCAAGTTGGCGATAGGCAGCATAGTAGGCTTCCATCTGATCGAATGGCACGTCAACAAACGGGGCGGAAGACCGATTGTTGAAGCGGATGCCGACTAGCTCACCGTCCGGCGACAACTCGATCATTGGGCGGCGAGACCGCAGGCAGATGCCGTCCGAACCTTTGTATTCAAATCGCGCGGGGTAGCCTGCCAGCAGGGTGAAGCCTTCGGGGTTCTGATCGCGCAGTTTTTCGGCGGCACGGAAACCATCGACTACAATGGAATCGCCACCTTCGGCACTGTTTTCCAGACAATAGAGGATTTGCAGCGTCGGCACCGGGTCACGATAGGGGTTGTCGGTATGCGCCTGAAGACCAAGGCCAGTATAGGCTAGGTTGGTCGGGTTTACCTCGGTCCGAACCTCAAAATAGGGGCCATAGTTGGTTTCGCGGACGTAGCCGAACAGATCGGCCACCTTCAGCAGTGATTCCGGCTCAGTCGGGCCGCCGGTCAGCTTGGCAAAACCGAACTTAGCCACCGCAGCCAGCCAGCCGCGCTTGGCGGCGGGATTGGCGTGGACTTCACTCCAATCAGCACTTGGCGCTTCGATGCCGCGTTCCCACGTGGTGATGCCATGTGCGACACGGCCTGTTTCTAAGGACCGGGCGCAATCATAGACGTGATCGGACAGCCAAGCGGCGGGGAAGGTCACGGTCTTGTCTTCGGGCTGGAAAGTGACCGTTAGATCGCCATTGCTGATCTCGGCGGAGCTGACTGAAATATCGACGGGAATGTCGCTGATGGTGATCAGACGCTGACCGTTTCCGGGCGCGCGTGTCTCCGGATCCAGCGCATTATCGCGCAGCCAGATCGCGTGGAAACGGGCCTGAGTTCCGGTGTCAAATTCAACAGTCACAACCGAAGTATCGTGATTGGCAGTGCGCAGCATGGGGGTCTCCTGTTCAGCGCGGGCTTTGATTGAGCAGATACGCCTCTTGTGGCATTAACACAATTAATCCTTCTTTCGGCTGAGGCTTGGAAAATCTTATGGCAAAGAAAAAAATCGGATTGCCGCCGCTGGATTGGCTGCGCGTGTTCGAGGCCGCCGGTCGGTTGGGTGGTTTTTCCGCCGCCGCCCGAGAGTTTGGGCTGACACAGGCAGCCGTCAGTCAGCGGATCGGTAACCTGGAGGCTTGGCTGGGCCGGTCCCTGTTCGTGCGCGAGGCACGAGGCGTGTCACTGACGGTTGAAGGCGAAAGCTATCTGCCGCTGGTGCAAGAGAGTTTGCAGGCGTTGGAGCGCAACACCGAAGATTTGTTCGGCAAATCCCCGCAAGAGCTGCGCGTCGCGGGCCTGTCTTCGAACATCCACGCTCTGGTTCTGCCTGGGCTTGCTCGGTTTCAGGAAACGCGACCCAATGTGCGGGTGATGACCGACTCGGTGGCGCGCCGGTCGTCCTTGGATGAGGAGCGGACCTGGTTGCAAATCCGCTATGGGCGTGGGGCCTGGCCCGGTCGGGATGCGGCCCTGATCGCCCGCGAGGTTCTGGTGCCGATGGCCGCGCCCGGTGTAAAATGGGGGGTGCCGCTGATTGAGCTGCGTGGCGAGCGCCCGGCGTGGCGGGACTGGGCGCGTAAGACGGGGCATGGCGAGATGCCGCCGTCACAGATCAGTTTCGATTCGATGGAACATGCCATTTCGGCGGCCCGGCAGGGGATTGGGGTGGTGCTGGGCTCGGTGCCTCTGGCCAGCGCGGATTTGCAGGCCGGTCGGCTGTGTCGGCTGGATCTGCCCGATTTGCAGACCAAAGACGGCTATTGGCTGACTTGGCCCGAAGAGCGGGTCAAATCGAAAAAGCAGCGTGCCCTGATTGCCGATTTTCTGCAGGCACTTCAGGGCTGATCAATCAGAAATCGACGGCGATGCCCTTTTTTTCCCAATCGCCATAGCGGGCCGGATCAGGGCCGTCGCGCCCGCCCAGTTCCTTGGGCATCTCTTTTGCTTCTGCCTCGGCCTTGCTGCGGCGTTCTTCCGCCTCGGCCAGGGCGCGCTGGGCGGCTGGGGGCAGGTCTTTGTGGTCGTCATTCGTGGTGTCGGGCATGACATCGGGTTCCTTTCCGGGCACGGGCTTGATATACGCCCCCGTCCGCCTTTGGCAATGCGGACGAGAGTCACATCAAAGGCGGTTTCATGTCCGACAACGCAACAGCGGCGCGACGCAGCGCGATCTATCTGTTGGATCAGATATTGGGTGAGGGGCGGCTGTTGTCCGAATGCCTGGCCGCAGGCGCGTTGGATCGACTGGCCCCCGAGGATCGCGCGCGGGCGCAGCGTTTGACCTTGCAAACCCTGCGCGGTTTGGAACGAGCTGACCGTCTTCTGGACAATCACCTTAACAGGACGCCTGCTCTGACCGTCAATAACGCGCTGCGCCTGGGCGCGGTTGAGCTGTGCCAGGGTGAGGCCGCGCATGGTGTCGTGAACTCGATGGTCGAAATTGTGGGGCGGTCGCGCAAACATGGCCGACTCAAGGGGTTGGTCAACGCTGTGCTGCGCAAGGTTGCCGCCGAAGGGCCGGAAGCCTGGCCCAAGATGCGGGTGCCGCGCCTGCCGGACTGGCTGCGCGAGCCGCTGATCATGGCCTGGGGCACTGATGCCGTTGCAGGCATGGAGCAGGCGCATTTCACTGGCGCACCGCTGGACCTCTCACTGAAACCGGGGGCCACTGGACCGGGTGAGGCACTACCGACCGGGTCGATGCGTATGCAGGATGCGGGGCAGGTCTCAAACCTGCCGGGGTTTGATCGGGGCGACTGGTGGGTGCAGGACGCGGCGGCGGCTTTGCCGGTGTGTGTATTGGCACCAAAGCCCGGGGAATCCGTGCTGGATCTGTGTGCTGCACCCGGCGGCAAGACGCTGCAAATGGCGGCAGCCGGGGCCAAGGTGACGGCTCTGGATATTTCGGAGCCCCGACTGGAGCGAGTACGCGAGAACCTCAAACGCACTGGCTTACAAGCGCAAGTCATCGCTGGTGACGCGTTGGAGCATCAGGGCCAGTATGACGCGATCCTGTTGGACGCACCCTGTTCGGCCACCGGAACCATTCGGCGCCACCCGGACCTGCCCTTTGCCAAGGACGGCTCGGACTTCGGCGGGTTGATTGAATTGCAGGCGCAGATGCTGGCCCATGCCTGGACCCTGCTGAAACCCGGCGGACGGTTGGTCTATTGCACCTGCTCCCTGTTGCCTGACGAAGGCGAGGTGCAGATCGAAGAGGCGCTGGAACAATATCCTGACATGAGCATCGACCGCACCGCGCTGGACGTGACCGGGGTGGATCAAAGCTGGATCACCGAAGAAGGTGGCCTGCGTCTGCGGCCCGATTATTGGGCGGATCGCGGTGGCATGGACGGGTTCTATATCGCCTGCCTGAACAAATCCGCCTGATGGCACGCTTTTCGATGACTTGACGATCACACCGGTCTATCGTTGGGTCTCAGGCGCCAGCAGAGCGTGAGAGGCAGAGTAACGAGCGTCATGTCAAACTCAGATACCATGACAAATCGGTGGACGCGGTTTCAGAACCGTCTGTATGCGCGGCTCAGTCAGCGGCGCAAGGCCGCTGCCGGCTTCGTCACCGAGCCTGAACCGCGCACCGTAGGTTCATTTGCCCGGGGGCGGCAGCTGGTCGCCGGAAATCTGCTGTTTGCCGGGTTTCTGGTCGAGGCACAGGATACCGGCTTGTGGGACGTGACCGCGCCCAGCACCGGCTTTGACAATGAGCGCCACGGTTTTGCCTGGCTGGATGATCTGGCCGCCGTCGGCGATATGCGGGCGCGGGAAAAGGCGCAGCGTTGGGTGTGGGGTTGGATCGACGCGCATGGCCGCGGGCAAGGGCCTGGCTGGGCACCCGATCTGACCGGGCGGCGGGTGATGCGCTGGATCAACCACGCCGTCTTCCTTCTGCGTGGAATGGATGACCAGCAGAGCGCTGTGTTCTTTCGCGCACTGGCGCAGCAAACCTGGTTCCTGTCCAAACGCTGGAAAGCGGCCACACCGGGCCTGCCCCGGTTCGAGGCTCTGGCCGGTCTGGTTCAGGCCGGACTGGCGCTGAAAGGGTTGGAGCAGATGGCCGATCCAGCGCTACGTGCGCTGGCAAAGGAATGCGAACGGCAGATCGACGCGCAGGGCGGTATTTCCACCCGCAACCCTGAAGAGTTGCTTGAGGTGTTTACCCTGCTGTCCTGGACCTCGGCCGCGCTGAGCGATCAGGGGCGGGGCACCCCCGGCGCGCAGGCCGATGCGATCAAACGTATGGCGCCGACCCTGCGCAGCCTGCGCCATTCAGACGGCGCATTGGCCCGCTTTCATGGCGGCGGGCGCGGGATCGAAGGGCGGCTGGATCAGGCGTTGGCTCAAAGCGGGGTTCGCCCGCAACACGCAACTGGGTTGGCGATGGGGTTTGCACGGCTTTACGCGGCCCGGACCAGCGTGATCGTCGATGCTAACGTGCCGCCCAAGGGGGCTGCATCTTATAATGCCCATGCCTCGACACTAGCGTTTGAGCTAACTTCGGGGCGGCGCCCACTGATTGTGAACTGCGGATCAGGCGAAAGTTTCGGAACGGAATGGCGGCGAGCTGGGCGCGCAACACCTTCGCATTCGACCCTGTGCCTGGATGGCTATTCTAGCGCGCGTTTGGCACCAGCGGGGAATGGAGGTGAACGAGAGGCATTGGTCGATGCACCGCAAGACGTGCCGATTGATTTCGAAGAGGCATTCGAAGGCACCCGCTTTATGGTCGGGCATGACGGCTATACCAAAGTGTTCGGTCTGACCCATGCGCGTACGTTCGAGCTGCGATTTGATGGGCGAGAACTGACGGGCGAGGATATTCTGCTGACTGCTACCGACAAGGCCAAGCGGCAGTTTGACCGGGCGCTGGACGCTTCGGGCCTGAACGGGATCGGGTTTGATATCCGGTTTCACCTGCATCCAGACGTGGATGCGGCCATTGATTTGGGCGGCGCGGCGGTGTCGATGGCGCTCAAAAGCGGTGAAATTTGGATTTTCCGCCATGATGGCGTTGGAAAATTATCTGTTGAACCAAGCGTTTACCTTGAAAAAGGCCGTTTAAAGCCACGCGCGACAAAACAGATCGTTCTATCCGGGCGCGCAATGGAGTATGCGACCCGCACCCGGTGGACGCTGAGTAAGGCTCAGGATACAGCCTATGCCGTGCGCGATCTGCACCGGGACGAGCCCGAGTTTGACTGACGCCAAAAGGACCTTTGGACCCATGACCGATCTTCACCCCGTGCGCCGCGCGTTGCTTTCCGTTTCCGACAAGACCGGGCTGATCGAGCTGGGTAAGGCGCTGGCCGAGCGCGGGGTCGAGCTCCTGTCGACCGGCGGTACAGCCAAGGCGCTGCGTGATGCAGGGCTTGAGGTGAAGGATGTCAGCGAGATCACCGGTTTCCCCGAAATGATGGATGGTCGGGTCAAGACTCTGCACCCGATGGTGCATGGCGGCCTGCTGGCGCTGCGCGACAACGACGGCCACGTGGCTGCGATGAATGAACATGGTATTAGCGCGATCGACTTGCTGGTTGTGAACCTCTATCCGTTCGAGGCGACGGTGGCCAAAGGCGCAGGTTATGACGAGTGCATCGAGAACATCGATATTGGCGGCCCTGCGATGATCCGTGCGGCCTCGAAGAACCATGCCTTTGTGAACGTAGTTGTGGATGTCGAGGATTACTCTTCGCTCCTGGATCAGTTGGAAGAGAATTACGGCAAGACATCCTACGGTTTCCGCCAGTGGCTGGCGCAAAAGGCTTACGCCCGGACCGCAGCGTACGACACCGCGGTTTCGAATTGGATGGCCGACGCACTGCAGCTTGATGCGCCCAAGCGCCGCGCCTTTGCCGGTGAACTGAAACAGACCCTGCGCTATGGTGAGAACAGTCATCAACAGGCGGCTTTCTACACTGATGGAACCAACCGTCCGGGTGTGGCGACCGCCGTTCAGCACCAGGGCAAGGAGCTGAGCTATAACAACATCAACGACACCGACGCAGCGTTTGAACTGGTGGCCGAGTTCGATCCTACAAAAGGTGCGGCATGTGCGATCATCAAACACGCCAACCCTTGCGGTGTTGCCACAGGCGCGACCTTGCTGGACGCGTATAAGTCGGCGTTCGATTGCGATCGTACTTCGGCCTTTGGTGGGATCGTGGCACTGAACCAACCGCTCGACGCGGAAACCGCACAGGAAATCACCGGGATTTTCACCGAAGTCGTGATCGCCCCCGGTGCATCGGATGAGGCCAAAGCAATCTTCGCGGCCAAGAAGAACCTGCGCCTTCTAACTACCGAAGCCCTGCCGGACGTGACCGCAGGCGGCAAGACCGTGCGTCAGGTAGCGGGTGGCCTGTTGGTGCAGGACAAGGACAATGGTTTTGTCGGCATGGACGATCTGAAGGTCGTCACCAAAAAGGCGCCGACCGAAGAGCAGATGCGCGACCTGCTGTTTGCCTGGAAAGTGGCGAAACACGTTAAATCCAACGCAATCGTTTACGTGAAGGACGGTGCGACTGTTGGCGTTGGTGCAGGCCAGATGAGCCGCTTGGACTCTGCCATGATTGCCGCCAAGAAGGCCGAACGCATGGCCGACGCGCTCGGCTTGCCGCAGCCGCTCACCATCGGCTCGGCCGTTGCGTCTGATGCATTCTTCCCCTTCCCTGACGGGCTGATGGAAGCCGCTGAGGCTGGTGCGACCTGTGTCATCCAGCCGGGCGGTTCAATGCGTGATGACGAGGTGATCGCGGCCGCGGATGAGGCCGGATTGGCCATGGTCTTCACCGGCATGCGCCACTTCCGCCACTGATGCGTTCTCGTATTCTGCTCTGGGCCGCGCTGGCCGCGTTTGCGATCGACCAGATCAGTAAGTATCTGGTCGTTCACGTGATGCGTGTGGCCGAGGGCAATATCGACGTGCTGCCGCCGCTCTTGGTGTTCAAATACGGTGAGAATCGGGGCATCAATTTCGGCCTGTTCCAAGGCGACAGCGACACCGCCCGTTGGGTGCTGATCGGCATCTCGCTGGCTGTTGCGATTGGCGTGCTGATCTGGCTGATGCGGACAACCCCGTCCAAGCTGATGTTGTTTTGCGGCGGGTTGCTGATTGGTGGCGCGCTTGGGAATGTGGTGGATCGGGTGCTGTACGGCTATGTTCTGGATTTCCTGAACATGTCCTGTTGCGGCCTCAACAATCCGTTTGTTTTCAATCTGGCCGATGTGTTCATCTTTGCGGGTGCTTTCGGACTTGTGTTGTTCGATGGCAAAAAGCCCTCGTGACGCGCCGGGTGATATGCGATAAAAGCGCCTGAAACTGGCTGGAGACTCTGATGCGGTTGCCGCGTTCCATTTTTGCTGTGACATTGGCCTTTGCGGTTGCCGGGTGCTCGGATATCGGTTTGCGCCATCTTGAGGCACCGGGGGACGGACCGGATGAGTTTTCGGTCATGCCGGTCAAACCGCTGACCCAGCCCAAGGACTATAAGTTCCTGCCTGCGCCCACACCGGGCGGTTCCAACCTGACCGACCCAAACCCCAAGGCGGATGCCGTGGTGGCGCTGGGCGGCAGCGAAGCGGCGTTGAACCCGAATGCCGCAATTCCTGCATCTGATGGCGCGCTGGTGACGGCCTCAAGCCGCTATGGCGTGCCATCCAACACGCGTCAGGTCGTCGACACCGAAGACGCCGAGTTTCGCAGAAAGCAGGGCCGCTTGACCCGTCTGCGCCTGTTCAAGATAGACCGCTATTCGCAGGTTTACAGTCGCGAAGCACTTGATGCCAATCGGCAGAACGAAGCAGCGCGTCAGGCCGGGATTGAGACTCCTTCGGCCCCACCGGCTGATGAATAAATCTTAACTTTCCGTCATCACCCTTGAACCTGCGCACCACAACCGTAGTTTGAACACCATCAAACGAAACGGAGGACGCCCCATGGTTCGGGCCCTGGCATTATCTGCCGCCCTGTTCGCCGCCACCCCTTTGCTTGCCAAGGAAGGGCACGAGGCGGTTACCACTTTCACGCTGGATAACGGCATGGATGTCGTTGTGATCGAAGATCACCGCGCCCCGGTCGTGCAGCACATGGTCTGGTATCGCGCCGGATCTGCGGATGAGCCTGTTGGTTCGTCCGGCGTGGCGCATTTCCTGGAGCATCTGCTGTTCAAGGGCACCGATACGCTGGCACCGGGCGAGTTCTCCGCTACCGTCGCCGCCAATGGTGGCAATGACAATGCTTTCACCTCCTATGACTACACTGCCTATTTTCAGCGCGTAGCTGCCGACCGGTTGGAGTTGATGATGCGGATGGAGGCGGACCGGATGCGCAATATCCGCCTGAGCGAAGAGGATATCGCAACCGAGCGTGACGTGATCCTTGAAGAACGCAACCAGCGTACCGAAAACAGCCCGCGGGCGCTTTTTGGCGAGCAGATGAGCGCGTCTCAGTACCTTAACCATCGTTACGGCGTGCCGATCATCGGCTGGAAGCACGAGATGGAGACGCTGGACATGGAGGATGCGCTGTCCTTCTATCAGACCCATTACGCGCCCAATAACGCCATTCTGGTGGTGACCGGCGATGTGGAGCCGGATGAGGTCAAAACTCTGGCCGAACAGTATTATGGCGTTATCCCCGCCAACCCGGACTTGCCTGAACGCGTACGTTCGCAGGAACCGCCACAATCGGCCGAACGTCGCCTGACCTTCAAGGACGCGCGTGTTTCGCAGCCTTATGTCCAGCGCAGCTATCTCGCGCCCGAACGGGATGCCGGTGCGCAGGAAAAAGCCGCCGCGCTGTTCCTGCTGGCCGAATTGCTGGGGGGCAGCACCACGTCCTACCTGAACGAAAAACTGCAATTCGAACAGCAAAAGGTCGTTTACACGGGTGCCTTCTATCGCGGCGTCTCGCTGGACGACACGACCTTTGATCTGCTGGTCGTCCCGGCCCAAGGCGTGTCGCTGCAAGAAGCCGAAGAAGCCATGGATCAAGCCGTCGCCGACTTCATCGCTGAAGGTGTGAACGAAGAAGACCTTGACCGGATCAAGATGCAGCTGCGCGCCGCCCAGACTTATGCGCGCGATAATGTGGACGGGATCGGCAACCGCTATGGCCGCGCCCTGACCAGCGGCTTGACGGTCGAGGATGTACAGGCGTGGCCCGATATCCTGCAGGCCGTGACCGGGGAAGAAATCATCGCCGCCGCCCGTGAGGTTCTACAGCCCGAGGCGTCGGTCACCGGATGGCTGATGCGCGACGATGAGGTGACGCAATGAAACGGATTTTTGCAACCCTGATCGCCGTTGTCATCGCGCTGCCCGCATGGGCCGAGATCGAGATCGAAGAGGTCACCTCACCCGGCGGTATCACCGCATGGCTGGTCGAGGATCACTCGATCCCCTTCACCGCGCTGGAACTACGTTTTCGCGGTGGTACCTCGCTGGATGAGCCCGGCAAACGCGGCGCCATCTATCTGATGAGCGGTCTGATCGAGGAAGGCGCAGGTGACATGGACGCCCGCACCTATGCGCGCGAGTTGGAATCACTAGCGGCCTCGTTCCGGTACAATGCGTCGGATGATTCCGTTTCGATTTCGGCGCAATTTCTGACTGAGAACCGGGGCGAAGTCATCGACCTGTTACGCACCACGATCCACGAGCCTCGGTTCGATGAAGACGCGGTTGAGCGGGTGAAGGCGCAGATTCTGTCCGGGCTGCGCTCGGACCAGACTGACCCCAATGACATTGCCGGGCGCAATTTTGCACAGATGGCATATGGCGATCACCCCTATGGGTCCGAGGGCAAAGGCACGATCGAAAGCGTCAGCGCATTGAACCGTGATGATGTGGTCACCGCCTATGACAATGTGTTCGCCAAGGACCGGCTCTATGTAGGTGCGGTGGGCGATATCACCCCCGATGAGCTGGGCGCGTTACTGGACACGATGCTGGCGGATCTGCCCGAGGCGGGCAAACCCATTCCGGGCCGTGCTGACGTGGACATCCCCGGTGGCGTCAGCGTGGTCGAGTTCGATACGCCGCAATCCGTGGCCCTGTTCGGCCACGCGGGGATCGACCGGGACGATCCGGATTTCTTTGCCGCTTTTGTTCTGAACCACATTCTGGGTGGCGGTGGTTTTGAGAGCCGCCTGATGCAGGAAGTGCGCGAAAAGCGTGGCCTGACCTATGGCGTCGCGACCTATCTGGTACCCAAGGATCTGGCTTCGGTCTATCTGGGCTCGGTGTCCTCGGCCAATGACCGCATCGCCGAAGCGGTCGAGGTGATCCGCGACCAGTGGGCGCGTGCCGCGACCGAAGGTGTGACTCAAAAAGAGTTGGACGACGCCAAGACCTATTTGACCGGAGCCTATCCGTTACGGTTTGATGGCAATGGCCCGATCGCCGGGATCATGGTCGGTATGCAGATGGAAAACCTGCCCATCGACTATATCGCCACCCGCAACGACAAGGTGAACGCGGTGACGTTGGACGAGGTGAACCGCGTGGCCAGTGAATTGCTGGACCCCGAGGGGCTACATTTCACTGTTGTCGGCAAACCCGAAGGTTTGGAAACCACAAACTGATCAAAGGGGGCTGAGCAACGCTCAGCCCTTTTTCCCCGCTGCGCTGCGCAGCATCTGCCCCATCATCTGCCCGAACTTGCCGGACCCGCGCTGATACAGCGCGCCATCAACGGACAGAACTGTGCCACTGATATAGCTGGCCATGTCCGAGCTGAGGAACAGGCAGGCATTGGCTACATCCTGTGTATTTCCCCAACGCCCCAGCGGCACATCGCGGCGCAGTTCCTCGTGGGCGTTTTCCGTTGGTGCCAGACGCCGTGCGCCTTCAGTTCCTTCAATAAATCCTGGCACCACCGAGTTCACGCGGATGCCTTCGACCCCCCATTCCATCGACAGGGTGCGAGTGATCTGATCGACCCCGGCTTTGGCCGCGCAAACATGGGCTTGCCCTTCGTAGGGCAGAAACGCCTGTGGGGCCGAGATATTGATGATGCTGGCGCCGGGGCGTTTGAGGTAAGGATAGGCCCCCTTCATCACATGAACGGTGCCCATCAGGTCGATATCCACCACGGTCTTGAACGCATTGACCGACATCTCGGAGGTCAGGGCCGGGAAATTCCCCGCCGCGCCAGAGACCAGAACGTCGAAATCACCCAAGGCGTCATGGAATTGTTTCAGCCCGTCCGCCACTGCCTGCGCATCGCGCACATCAAAGGCTGCGCCAACTACTTCGGCTGCGCCGGCCTCTTTTAGCGCGGCAAGCGTGTCATCGACCTTGTCCTGCGACCGGCTGGCAACGGCCAGTTTGGCCCCCGAGGCCGCAAACGCCTCGGCAATGCCGCGGTTGATGCCGCTGGTGCCGCCAATGACAATGACGGTCTGTCCTGAAAAATCCATGTAGGCCTCCCTAAAACGGGAGCCCTACTCGCCGTAGGGCACCCAGATGTTTTTCACTTCGGTTGCAGCCTGCAGGAAGCGGCGCGAATGGTCCACGCCCCAATCAAATGCCGTCGCGTTATTGACCCAGGTCCGTTTCAAATTTCCGGCCGAAACGACCTCGATCTCTTGTGAAAGATCAGTGGACGAGAACGACCAGACCGCATCGACGTTCAGGTGTGAGGCCAGCGGTTTCGCCAGTTCCACGTGGCTGCCGGTCAGGATGTTGACCACACCTGCGGGCACGTCGGACGTCTCAAGAATCTGGTAGAAGTCGGTTGCTGCCAGCGGATAGGGCTCGGACGCAACCAGAACTGTCCGGTTACCCATAGCGATCGCCGGGGCCATGGCCGAGACCAGACCCAGCAAAGGTGCCTCATCCGCGCACAGCGCGCCGATGACACCAACGGACTCTTTCATGGCAATGGCAACGCCCCGGATCGGAACGCCATGCACTTGACCGTCATATTTGTCCGCCCAGGCGGCAGCGGTGAACAGGCGCTGGATCGAGGCCTCGACATCTTTCGCACCGTCCTTCTTACCGGTCATGGCATCGAGACGAGCCGCGAATTCATCAGCACGAGCCGACAGGTTTTCACCAATAAAATACAAGATCTGCGCCCGCAGATGGCCGGTGGTTTTAGACCAGCCCTTGGCGCCCGCCGCAGCCTCAACCGCGTTGCGGACGTCTTTGCGGTTGGCCAGGCCCACATGGCCCAACAGGCCGGATTTACCCCAGACAGGCTTGGAATAGCCACTATCGGGTCTTGCCTGCTTGCCGCCGACATACATCTTGGCGGTGCGGTCGATGGGATCAACCGGAGCACCTTCGCCCAGGGTCGCCTCAACCTTGGCCAGCGGTTTGACCTTGCCCTTGGGCTTGGTATAGGCCGCCAGACCTTCCCAACCGCCTTCACGGCCAAAGCCGCTTTCGCGCACACCGCCGAATCCGGCGGCAGCATCGAACAGGTTGGTGGCATTGACCCAGACCACGCCCGCGACCAGTTTGGGCGCAATATCCAGTGCAAGGTTCACATTCTCGGTCCAGACCGTCGCGGCCAGCCCGTAGCGGGTGTTGTTGGCCAGCTCGACCGCCTCTTCCGGAGTGCGGAAGGTGGACGATACCAGTACCGGGCCAAAGATTTCTTCCTGCATCAGCGGGTCCGAGGTTTCGAGCCCCGAGATCAGCGTCGGCGGGTAATAGCACCCATTGGCGGGCAGGTCGCAGGCCGCCTGATGAACGTGACCGGCGGTGTTGCTTTCGACCATGCTCTTGATGGTCTGCAACTGAACCGGGTCCACCACCGCGCCCACGTCGATACATTTGTCTAGCGGGTCGCCAATGCGCAGCTTGTCCATCCGCGCGCGCAGTTTCTCGTGGAAGCGGTCGGCGATGCCTTCCTGCACCAACAGGCGCGAGCCTGCGCAGCAGACTTGGCCTTGGTTGAACCAGATCGCGTCGACCAGACCTTCAATGGCTGAATCGATATCGGCGTCGTCAAAGACGACGTAAGCAGACTTGCCACCCAGCTCCAGAGTCAGTTCTTTGCCTGAGCCCGCAGTGGCTTCGCGGATGCGACGGCCCACAACGGTCGAGCCGGTAAAGGCGATCTTGTCCACGTCTGCGGAAACGATCATTTCGCCCACGGCACCGTCGCCGGTGACGATGTTGACCACGCCTTTCGGCAAACCGGCCTGGGAGCAGATATCAGCGAACAGCAGCGCGGTCAGCGAGGTGTATTCAGCCGGTTTCAGAACCACGGTGTTGCCCATCGCGATCGCAGGGGCGATTTTCCATGCCAACATCAGCAGCGGGAAGTTCCACGGAATGATCTGCCCGCACACACCCAACGCCTGCGCATCGGGCAACTCGCTTTCCATCAGCTGCGCCATGCCCGCGTGGTAGTAGAAGTGCCGCTGCGCCAACGGGATGTCGATGTCGCGCGATTCCCGGATCGGCTTGCCGTTGTCGAGGCTTTCCAGCACGGCAAACAGGCGCGCGTGTTTCTGCAACAGCCGCGCAATGGCATAGAGGTATCGCGCACGGCCCGCACCGCCCAGCTTTTCCCATTTCGGTTGCGCCTTGCGGGCGGCGGCAACGGCTGCGTCCACATCGGCCTGTTTGGCTTGGGTCAGCTTGGCCAGCACCTCTCCGGTCGCGGGGTTGCGGCTTTCGAACCCTTTGCCGGGCTTGGTGAATGCACCGTCGATATAGTGACCGAACTTATCACCCTGATCGACCAGCCAGGCCAGTGCCTCGGCGGCGCTTTCGGGGGCGGGGCCGTAGTCCATGGTCTCGAAAATCTCTTTGACTGTCATTGTTCTGTCCTCAGCCCATCGAGTGACGGTAACCGGCCGAATAGGCTCCGGTCACATAGTGTTCCAATTGCCGTTCGATATCGCCCAACAAGGACGACGCGCCAAAGCGGTACAGGTCCGGTTGCAACCAGCGGTCGCCCAGCTCATCCTTGATCAGCGACAGGTAAACCAGCGCGTCCTTTGCTTTCGAGATGCCACCCGCAGGCTTATAGCCAACGCGATACCCGGTGCGGTCATAATAGTCGCGGATCGCGCGGATCATCACCAGCGACACGGGCAGGGTGGCGTTGACGCTTTCCTTGCCGGTCGAGGTCTTGATGAAGTCCGCCCCGGCCATCATGCAGACCAGCGAGGCGCGCGCGACGTTGCGCAGGCTGCCCAGCTCTCCGGTGGCAAGGATGGCCTTTACATGCGCATCACCGCAAGCCACGCGAAAGGCTTTCATCTCATCATACAGCGCCTGCCAATCTCCGGACAACACGTGGCGGCGCGAGATGACGATGTCGATCTCTTCGGCGCCAGCTTTTACGCTTTCTTCGATTTCGGCTACACGCAAGTGGAACGGCGAAAGGCCCGCCGGGAAACCGGTTGACACAGCCGCAACAGGAATGCCGGTGCCTTTCAGCGCCTCAACCGCCGTGCCGATCATGTCGTGGTAGACGCAGACAGCCCCGGTGGTGATCGGCGGCATGTCCAGCGCCTGCAATACCGAAGGTGCCACCGGTTGACGCGCCTTGGCGCACAGGCGCCGCACCCGGCCCACGGTGTCATCGCCGGACAAGGTGGTCAGGTCGATCATGGTGATCGCCTTCAACAGCCACGCGGCCTGATACTCTTTTTTAACCGAGCGGCGACCGGGCAGCGTCGCGGCCCGGCGTTCGATGGCCGAGGTATTGGCCTGCACGGCGCGTACCCAATCCAGATCAAGATCCATGCCGGGGTTTCTGGGTTCGGTCACTTGCGGCAGATGCGCGGTGCGCACGGGGCTTTCTGAGCTCTGCGTATCCATAGTCACGTCCTTTGGGAGGTTTGCGCCAAAATCGCACGAGCCGCACGTAAAGGGAAGGTGCAGCAAGGTTCGATCTGCAAATTTTTTGACCAAATGGACAAAAATAGGCATTTTCTTGCGAATAATTCGCAATAGCGTTGACTTAGTTGCGAATGGTTCGCATATTCATTCTCAACAGGACACCAAATCGGGATCTGACTATGATTCGTCGCAGCTTTCTTGCAGCGCTGGCATTTGCGGCTGCTTTGCCTCTGACGGCTTGGGCCGAGACACCACTGAAAGTGGTTGCAACTACTGGTATGATTGCTGACGCCGCGCGTCAGGTGGGCGGGGACCACGTCGAGGTGAAGGGCCTGATGGGTCCAGGAGTCGATCCGCATGCCTATCGCCAGACCCGCAGTGATATCGTTGCGATGACCCGTGCGGACCTGATCCTGTGGCACGGTCTGTATCTGGAAGCGCAGATGGAAGATTTCTTCCATGACCTCGGCCGCAAACGCACTGTGGTGGCCGTGGCTGAAGGGATCGACAAGTCCAAACTGCGTGGGCATGACGATTATGCCGACAAATACGACCCGCATGTGTGGATGAGCCCGGCCCTGTGGCGTGATGTGGTGGTTGAGGTGCAAGAGGCCCTGACCGCAGCGCGCCCCGAAACGGCGGATATTTTTGCCGCTAATGCGGAAGCGCATTTGGCCGAGCTTGATGCGCTGACCACCTATGCCAATCAGGCGCTTGCAGCTGTTCCCGAAAACAACCGCGTGCTGGTCACCGCGCATGACGCCTTTGGCTATTTCGGCGCGGCTTACGGCTATGAGGTGATGGGCATTCAGGGCATCTCGACCCAATCTGAGGCCGGGCTGAACCGGATCGGAGAGCTGGTGGATACGTTGGTCGATCAGCAGCTGACAGCGGTGTTCGTTGAAAGCTCGGTCTCTGACCGGTCGATGCGGGCGCTGATCGAAGGAGCTGCTGCCAAAGGTCACGACGTGGGTGTGGGCGGCGAGCTGTATTCCGACGCCATGGGAGAGCCTGGCACGTATGAAGGCACTTATGTTGGCATGTTGGATCACAACATCACTGTCATCGCCGGGGCGCTGGGCGCGGATGTGCCTGATCGGGGTATGAACGGCAAACTATCGGCGGGGTTTTGAATGATGCTGGAACTGGCCGCTGATCAGGGTGTTTCAATTACCGGGCACAGTTTGGACGAGAGCCCTCTGGCCATTCGCGGATTGACCGTTTCCTATGGCCAGAAACCTGCGGTGTTCTCGGTGGATATGACCGTGCAGACCGGTGCGATGACGGCGATCATCGGACCTAATGGCGCGGGGAAATCGACCCTTCTCAAAGCCGCATTGGGGATCGTATCGCCGCTCTCCGGGCAGGTCACTGTCTTTGGCAAACCGCTGGAGCAGCAGCGTGCCCGCATCGCCTATGTCCCGCAGCGCGCCAGTGTGGACTGGGATTTCCCGACTCGCGTGATCGACGTGGTTCTGATGGGCCTGTCGCGGCAGTTGGGCCTGTTGGGCCGCATTCGAGCCCGACATATGTCGCAGGCCATGGATTGCCTGAACCGGGTTGGCATGCGCGACTTCGCGGATCGTCAGATTGGCCAGCTTTCCGGCGGTCAGCAGCAACGGGTTTTTCTAGCCCGCGCATTGGCGCAAGAGGCTGATCTTTACCTGTTGGACGAACCTTTTGCCGGGGTCGATGCGGCCACAGAAAAGGCCATCATCGCGGTTTTGAAATCGCTGAAAGAGGCGGGCAAGACCGTCGTTGTCGTGCATCACGATCTGGCCACCGTTACCGATTATTTCGACCACGTCTTCCTGATCAACACCCGTAAGGTGGCCGAGGGAACAGTGGCCGAGGCCTTTACCGCCGAAACCCTGCAATCGGCCTATGGGGGCCGTCTGGCCACCGCGCAGATCGACCAGATCTCACGCGCGCTGGGGTAAATCATGCTTTGGGATGCTCTGAGCCTGCAGCTTGGCTATAACGCCACGCTGGTTGCTATTGGTGCGACCTTGCTGGGCGTATCCGCCGGGGTGACCGGCACTTTCCTGTTTCTGCGCAAACGCGCGCTGGTCAGCGATGCGATCAGCCATGCGACCCTGCCCGGCGTGTGCCTGGCCTTCATGGTGCTGGTCGCTTTTGGCGGCGATGGACGCAATCTGATCGGTCTGCTTGCCGGATCGGCGATCTCGGCCTGGATTGGTCTGCTGTGTATGAATTGGCTGACCCGGGGCACGCGGCTGGCCGAAGATGCTGCCATCGGCGCGGTGCTGTCCGTTTTCTTCGGATTTGGCATCGTACTGCTGACCGTGATTCAAACCATGGGCGTTGGTCGTCAGGCGGGGCTCGAAGGGTTCTTGCTGGGCTCCACTGCCGGGATGTTGTGGGCGGATGCGCTGATCATTGCGATTGGCGGGGCCGCTACGCTTGTTCTGGTGATGATCATCCGCCGACCGATGACCATGGTGGCGTTTGACCCGGAATATGCCGCCGCACGGGGTCTGCCTGTGCATCGGATTGATCTGGCGATGATGGGATTGGTGATGGCCGTCACCGTTGTCGGGTTGAAGATCGTCGGGCTGATCCTGATTGTGGCATTGCTGATCATACCGCCCGTGACCGCGCGGTTCTGGACCGACCGCTCGGACCGAGTTGTTTTGCTCGCTGGTTTGGCGGGTGGGTTGGCCGGGTATCTGGGCGCGGCCCTGTCGGCCTCGGCGCCGAACTTGCCAACCGGTCCGATCATTGTGCTGGTCAGTTTTGGCTTTTTCGCGCTGTCCCTACTGTTTGCACCTGTTCGCGGTGTTCTGGCGGCGGTGTTGCAACATCTGAGATTCCAGCGTCGGGTGCATATCCGCCAAGGATTGCTGGCGCTGGCGCAAGGTCAGAAAATCTATGAACCGCTGACTCTGCGCTTGTTGAAACGCGCTGGCTTTGCCCGCGCCGATGGCGTTGCTACCGAGGCTGGTAAAGCCCGTGCCGCCAAGGCGCTGCGCGACGAAAAACGGTGGGAAATCGTACGCGCGGATCAGGCGCATGAGGCGACGGCGGCGCTTTATGACGGGCTGCGCGATATCGAAACGGTGCTGACCCGCGATCAGATCGCGGATATCGACTGCCTGATCGGTGGTCCGCAGGAGGTCCAGCCATGAGCGGTGAAGAATTTGTCCCCCTGTCCCTGACGCCTCTGTTGATCGGGATCTTCGCCGCCATCGCCTGCGCCCTGCCGGGGAATTTTCTTGTACTTCGCAAACAAGCCCTAATTGGGGACGCAATCAGCCACGTGGTGCTGCCCGGCATCGTTGTGGCCTTTCTGCTGACCGGAGCGATCTCGACCTGGCCCATGATGCTGGGCGCGGCGGGTGCAGCCATTGTTGCCGTTGTGATGATCGAGGCGATCCGGCGGCTGGGCCAGATTGAACCCGGTGCTGCGATGGGCGTGGTGTTCACCACCATGTTCGCAGGCGGTGTGCTGCTGCTGGAGCAGACCGATACCTCGACCGTGCATCTGGACGTGGAACATGCGCTGTATGGCAATCTGGAAAGCCTGATCTGGCTGGATGCTGTGGGCTGGTCATCGCTGTTGGACCTGACGGCTTTGGCCGGGCTGCCGCCGGAGCTGCCGCGGATTGCGCTGACGCTGGTCGGGGTGGTCCTGTTCATCTGGCTGTTCTGGCGTCCGTTGAAAATTTCGACCTTCGACGAAGGCTTCGCACGCACCATCGGCATTCGCACCGGCGCGCTGGGTATGGCGTTGGTGATCGTGGCTGCAATATCGGCCGTGGCCGCGTTTGATGCAGTGGGGTCAATTATCGTGATCGCCATGTTCATTTGCCCCCCGGCGGCGGCGCGGATGATGACAAATCGGCTGGAAACCCAAATCGCCTGGAGCGTCATTTTCGCCAGCGTGTCGGCAATATCGGGCTATGTGCTGGCGGGCTACGGGCCGCTTTGGTTGGGCAGTACGGATGCGGTCAGCGCGGCAGGGATGATCGCAACCATGTCCGGCCTGATCCTGGCCTGCGCCGCATTGTGGGGCCCGTGCCGCTCCCGTGCCGGAGCGCCCCAAGCCACTTGACACGGCGCTTTCCCGCTGTTGGTCAATGCGAGGGGTCGGCTGAAATTCGCCCAGACGCCCAGCGAGGACAGAGTTAATGATTGTCGCGCCGCGTTTCGTGTTAGGCCCGCCGCAATAAATTTCTGAATGACCACCACTCACTTGGATCGTTCGGACAATCGTGGCAAGGTTTGCCGTCTGTTGACATCGGCACAGCGCGATTGTTCGAACGCCCCCTCCCTCCTAAAAATAGGACTGCCAAATCAGTGGCAGAATCGTGCGCGCATATGCTAGGTCTGGTGGTATGGTGCAGGCAAACCCCAATATCAGCGAAATCCGCCCCGTAATCCGTCAACTTGACGATGCCGCAATCAACCGCATCGCTGCGGGTGAGGTGGTGGAACGTCCCTCCTCGGCTGTCAAAGAACTGGTGGAAAACGCCATCGACGCCGGATCGACCCGGATCGCCATCGATATCGCTGATGGTGGCAAGACGTTGATTCGCGTCACGGATGATGGGTGCGGGATTTCGGCGGACGATCTGCCACTGGCCCTTTCGCGCCACGCGACATCCAAGATCGACGGGTCGGATCTGCTGAACATTCACACGTTCGGCTTCCGGGGCGAGGCGCTGCCGTCGCTGGGTGCGGTTGGGCGGCTGAACATAACCAGTCGGGTGCCGGGGTCAGATGCGGCCCAGATATCTGTATCTGGTGGCAAGATGGAGGCGGTGAAACCCGCCGCCTTGCGTGCAGGCACGGTGGTCGAGCTGAGGGATCTGTTCTTTGCCACGCCCGCTCGGCTGAAATTCATGCGCACCGACCGGGCCGAGGCGCAGGCGATCACTGATACGGTCAAACGTCTGGCCATGGCCGAGCCCGCCATCACTTTTACGCTGCGCGATGTCTCGGGCGGGGGTGAAGGTCGCGTGACCTTTCGCGCTGATCGCGAAAATGGCGATCTGTTCGATGCGTTGCACGCCCGTCTGGCCCGCGTGATCGGGCGCGAGTTTGCCGAGAACGCACTGCAGATCGATGCGACTCGTGAGGGTATTCGCTTGTATGGCTATGCTGCCTTGCCGACCTATTCGCGTGGCGCAGCGGTGGCGCAGTATCTCTTCGTCAACGGCCGTCCCGTGCGTGACAAGATGCTGACCGGTGCGCTGCGGGCGGCCTATTTCGATTTCCTCAGCCGTGACCGGCATCCGGCGGCCGCATTGTTTATCGACTGTGACCCGATGCTGGTGGATGTAAATGTTCACCCGGCAAAGTCTGAGGTTCGGTTCCGCGATCCCGGCGTGGCGCGGGGGCTAATCGTCTCGGCCTTGCGGCATGCGTTGGCCGAGGCGGGGCACCGAGCGTCCTCGACCGTGGCAAATGCAACGCTGGGCGCGATGCGGCCCGAACCGGCACAGCCCACTCCCGCCCGGGTGTATCAGATGGATCGTCCTTCGCCCGCAGCCCGGCTGGCCGCGTTTCACGCGCAGGCGCCGGGTTTTGCCGAACTGTCCCGCGATTATAGCGGTAGCATCGTGGAGGCGGCTCCGCCAGTTTCGACCACAGAAGAAGAGCCCCCGATGCAGGACCTGCCCTTGGGTGCGGCGCGCGGGCAAGTACATGAGAACTACATCATTAGCCAGACCGCTGATGGTATGGTGATTGTCGATCAGCACGCCGCGCATGAACGGCTGGTTTATGAAAAGCTAAAAACCCAGATGACCGAAAACGGCGTCGCCGCGCAGGCATTGCTAATCCCGGAAATCGTCGAGCTGTCCGAAGGCGACTGCGCGCGTCTGATGGCTGTTGCGGATGACCTGTCGCGCCTTGGGCTGACGTTGGAACCCTTTGGCGGCGGCGCCATCGCCGTGCGCGAAACACCTGCCATTCTGGGCGAAGTGGATGCCCGTGCAATGATCCTGGATATTCTGGATGAACTGGCCGATCAGGGCGAAAGCCAAACGGTGCAGGCGCGGATCGAAGCAATCCTCAGCCGGGTGGCCTGTCATGGCTCGGTCCGGTCTGGCCGCCGGATGCGGGCCGAGGAAATGAATGCCCTGTTGCGCGAGATGGAGGCGACTCCCCATTCCGGCCAGTGCAATCACGGGCGACCCACTTATGTGGAACTGAAGCTGAGCGACATCGAACGCCTGTTCGGGCGCAGTTGATCCCGGCGCTTCGCCGGGTTATGAAGAATAAAACAAGAACATCCGAGGCGACATGATCGAGATTGCTGGCACAGAAATGGCTTTGAACGACCCTGTGGTGCTGATCGCGGGTGGAGTGGTGGCATTGATTCTGCTGCTGCTATTCCTGTCCTTGCGGGCAGCCAACCGTTCCGCCCGAATGGCAGAACCACTGGCGCGGCAGATGGCGCATCTGGGCCAGCACGTGCAGCAATTGGGGCAGGGTCAGGAACAACTGCGCGGGGGCCTACAACATGTTTCGGACACGCAAGCCAATGCGCAGGTGCAGGTGATCCAGACGGTTGAATCCCGCTTGTCGTCGGTGCAGCAGCAGATGAATGACCGGTTGGCAGACAATGCGATGAAATCCGCTCGGGCTTTGGCCGAGATGCAGGAGCGAATGAAGGAATCGCTGCATGGCTCGTCGAAACAGACCGCGACGTCTCTGACACAATTGCAGGAACGTCTGGCCGCCATCGACAAGGCGCAGGACAATATCACCAAGCTGTCGGGCGATGTGCTGTCGTTGCAGGATATCTTGTCGAACAAGCAGACACGCGGCGCGTTTGGGGAAATTCAGTTGAACGATATCGTCTCGAAGGCATTGCCGTCGGACAGCTTCCAATTGCAGGCGACTTTGTCGAACGGGCGCCGTGCGGACTGCCTGATCCACCTGCCAAACCCTCCCGGACCGATTGTGATCGACAGCAAATTCCCATTGGAGGCGTATGAGGCGTTGATCGCTTCGACCAATGATGCCGAGCTGAAAGCGGCAGTGCAGATGTTCCGCAGTACGGTGCGCAAGCACATCAACGATATTGCCGAGAAGTACATTCTGGACGGCGAAACCGCCGATGGCGCGCTGATGTTCCTGCCGTCTGAGGCCGTCTATGCCGAGTTGCACGCCAAATTCCCGGAACTGGTGCAGGAGAGTTTCAGCAAGCGAGTCTGGATCGTTTCCCCCACCACCTGCATGGCGACGCTGAACACGATGAGAGCGATCTTGAAAGACGCGCGTATGCGAGAACAGGCGGGGGCAATCCGCAAGGAACTGGGCCTGTTGCACAAGGATGTGGAGCGTCTGGGGGACCGTGTTTCGAACCTTGATCGCCATTTCGGACAGGCGGCCAAGGATATCTCGGAAATCAAGATCAGCGCCGAAAAAGCCGGGCGTCGGGCACAGCGGTTGGACAATTTCGATTTCGAAGAGCTTGCCCCGGACGACCACAATAATGTGGTACCGCTGGGCAAATCCGAAGGCTAGGCTTTACTGGATCGACAGATCCAAATTGTAGCCGACTGTCTTATCAGTATCCCGATCATTGCCCATCAGATAGACGCGGATCGTATAATCTCCGTCTTCGGGCAGGTCGATGCGGGCGGTGTTGCCATCGATGGAGCCGTTATAGATCGCAACGCCGTCACTGCCGGGTGGCAGGATGTTGAAGTAAATCACGCCATTGCCATTGGTGTCGCTGACCTTAAGATCGGCGAACATTTCCTGACCAGCCTGCGCGCCCAACATGTAATCGAAATACTCGTTGCCGGTAATTGCCCCATTCACCATCGTGCCGAAATTGCCGGGTTCAAATTTCACTTCCGCTGCACGCTGTGCCCAGACGGCGCTTGCAAGGCTCGTTATTAACGCACCTAGAAATAAATGATTTCTCATGAAACTTCTCCCAAATCGACTGAAGGGTCAGAGTAGCACAAAATTCCCGGAACTTCAGATGCGCAGGAAGGGCTGGAACAGGCGCGGCATCAGTTTGGTAAACTTCAAGGGCGCGTCAGTTACGGCCAGACAGATGCAATCTTCGGTGATATCGGCGGTCGGCGTGTGGTGCAGGCTTTCATCGGCAATCTCAACATCGCCACGACCGAAATGGTCAACTTCGTCCGAAAACGCGCCCTGCAGAACCATCGTCAGTTCCATGCCGTTATGGCTGTGATCGGGCACGGCCGCACCGGCCGGAATGAATAGCAGGCGGGCGGTGGCCTCGCTCGTGGTGGGTAGGATCGCCTGTTTTACACCCATGCCGATGGATCGCCATTTGATGTCATTCACATCGCCGCCGACATAATCCTGCAAGGGCGCGGGCAGAACCGTGCATCCCGGACGTGCGGGTTTTGCAATCGGGGCTCCCTGAGCGATCAGCGCCATGGTTGCGGCTAGAGACCCATCGCTCATGCTGGTAGGGCTGTCCTGCTCTTGCAGAACACATCCGCCCACAGCGTCAAAACTTTCGGCCCGGGCGCGGCAGTGGTCACACAGGGACAGGTGTGTTGCCACCATCAGGTCGAACGCTTCGGGAAGGTTGCCCGCGGCGTAGGCCATCAACAGATCGTCTGTCAGGTGATGTTTGATATCGTTGCTCATCTTCGTCATCTCAATTCATCGCATGGCGCAAGCGGTCCAGCGCCAGCCGTATCCGTGATTTGATCGTACCCAAGGGCAACCCGGTCTGAGATGCGATTTCTCGATGGCTCAGATCACCAAAATAGGCCTGTTCGATCAGTTGTCTTTGCGCCTCGGGCAACGC
This sequence comes from Ruegeria sp. BB1, assembly GCF_056539465.1. Taxonomy (NCBI): domain Bacteria; kingdom Pseudomonadati; phylum Pseudomonadota; class Alphaproteobacteria; order Rhodobacterales; family Roseobacteraceae; genus Ruegeria; species Ruegeria sp. BB1. The sequence goes on along the minus strand of NZ_JBQFVB010000003.1, from coordinate 7,697 downwards.
CGCCATAGCGTCGCGCAGCTGCGCGGTTTCCTGTTGCAACGCGACCACGTCGTCCTGATCTGGTTCCGCCTCAGGCCCCCACCACAGATCCTCGGGTTCGGGTCGGCGTTGTTTGCGCAGGACATCGATGCGCTTGTTCCTTGCAATCGTGAACACCCAAGTGGCCACGGTCGCGCGAGTGGGATCGAAAAGATGCGCCTTGTGCCATAAGGTCGCCATCACCTCTTGCGCGCATTCCTCGGCCAGCGCGGCGTCGGACCCTGACTTAATCAGAAACGCCTTGATGCGTGGCGCGAAGTGTTGGAACAGTTCGGCAAAGGCCGCCTGATCCTGCGCGTCCCGAATGCGCCTGACGTGGCTCACCCACTCAGTTCTGGTGTCGCAACTGCCATCCGCTTTGTTCACCGGCTTGCCCCTGATGCGTTTGCTTGCGCGCCGAGGTTTCAGTGCTGGCCTTTCGGCCGCCGGTTCATCCAAGGTCACGGTATCGATCTCGGTAAACATAACCACATTACGCGGCCCAGCCCAAGACGGATCACTTTATTTGCTGTTTTTGATCCGGGTCACGTCAAATATCGTACTCTCTGATAGAGACACATGAGGAAAAGAATGCCGCCGGAACGGTTTACACGAAGATCGGAGAAAACTGCGTGAACACGGTCGACCATATTGCAGGCCATACCTTTCACGGGCGTAAGGGCGCGATTCAGAACGCCTTTCGTTATTCCGTCGACTACATCTTGCTGGATCCGGAAAGCCATCCGGCCACTCCGGCGCTGTTTTCCCTGAACCGGACTAATGTCACCAACTGGCGGGAGCGCGACCATGGGGGTGAGCCAGGGCAGGGGCGCGGTGCGGCCTGGCTGCGGGAGCAGTTTGACCAGATGGGCGTGACCCAACCGGATCACGTGACATTGCTGACCCAGCCGCGAGTGTTCGGCCATGTGTTCAATCCGGTCAGCTTCTGGTTTTGCTTTGATGTTGACGGCCAGCTTTACGCCGTGGTGGCCGAGGTCACAAACACCTATGGCACGCGCCACAGCTATCTGTGCCACACCCCCAACTTTGCGCCGATCCGACCCTCGGACCGGATCGAGGCGGACAAGCTGATGCATGTCTCGCCGTTTCAAAAGGTCGAAGGGTCTTATACCTTCCGGTTTGACTATCGCCCGGACCGGGTGGGTGTCTGGATCGATTACGGGCGCGACGATGGTGGGCTGATTGCAACCCTGACCGGACGGCGGGCTCCGCTGACCAATCGCACGATCCTGTGGTCTTTGCTGCGCCGACCTTTTGGTGCGCGCCGCGCGTTTTTCCTGATCCTGTGGCAGGCGGTGAAGTTGAAGGCGAAAAAGGCCCGGTTCCGCCCGTTTCGTACAGCCCCCATTCCCGACCACCCGGTTTCCCGCATTCGCGAGCCTTAAGCTGGCATAGTTTGCGTAAGATCAAAGACTCAGGCGCCGTGGGGTGGTTGTGCTAGGATGAAACCGCGAACACGAGGAGTTGGGTCATGTTGGAAATCTCGGCAAGAAAAATCGCTCAGGTCGCCATGATGGGGCGTGAATTGAACCGCGCCGAGGGCGAACTGCGCGCCTTTATCGACCGTATGGGTGAGGACGAGCAGGCCGAGTTGGTTGCTGTCATGTGGATCGGACGTGAAAGCTTTTTCGCCGAGGATCTGGCCGAAGCCATCGCAACCGCAAAATCCGAGGCCTCGACCCCCTGCGCCGATTATCTGATCGGCACACCACACCTGTCGGATCACCTAGAAAACGGCCTGGATGCGCTGGGGATTTCAGCCGAGGACGTGGAAAACGATCTGATGTAGGCCGGTTTGAACGGAGCGCCTTTTCCCCATGCCTGGTGGTCATCAAATCCGACCGCCAATTCGGCGGCGCAAAGAACAGTTGCAGCAGGGCCGTAAACCGGTGGATGCTCGAACCATGCGACTCGATTGGCGTATTCTAGTGGGACTTGTGTTTGCCGTGGCCAGCATGGCCGCTCCGCGCGTTTCGAACGCCTGTTCGGTTTGTACAACATTGCCGGAATACTCTCTTGCAGACCGTATTCTGTCTGCGCGTGTGATTGTTCTGGCTGCGCCGTCGCCGACCAATCCCTTTAAGTACGCCTCGGTTTCCGTGCTGAAAGGCGCGCCCGCGCAGCTAGAGACCCTGCCGGATATCCCATTCCTGGTTGACAGCGTGACGCGATCAGCCTTCCGCGTCGACCCTGAAAGAGTTGTTTTGATGATCTACGGCAGCGGATCTGTGGACAAGTCAGGCCGCAGCTTCGCAAGCGCCTGGTCAAAAGGTTTTCTGATGACGCAAGAGCGGGCAGCTTTTCTGGAAGCGGTGCGTTTTCAGGGTAAACACTGGATCGTCGGAAAGACGGCTAACCCTGCACGCGTCACTTTTTTTAGCCAATATCTGACGCATGAAGACAGGCTGTTGCGCAATGCCGCGCTTGCAGAGGTTCATCGCGCACCGTATCCGACTGCCCGACAGGTGCGGGACGTTGTGACAACCGCGTCTTTGTTGCAGGAGTTGCGCGATGTAAATCGCCTTGCTTATGCGCCGGCTGTCATTCGATTGTTGGGTATGCAATCCGATCCTGCCGCGCAGGCATTCGTTCGACAGCGGTATCAGCCCGCGTTGCGTGCCGGTGACCGGAACATAGCGGATTGGGCGCTGGCCGGGATCGAGGTGGACGGCGCAGACGCAGTAGAAGCGATTGGGCAGGCGTTAGCGCAGGCGAACTCGTCGCCAGAAGATAAGCAGAAGCTAATTCAGGTTCTTGCCGTTGGCGGTTCCACATGGCCGGAATTGCAAGAACAAATACTGGAGATTTACAAGCTTGAGCTTGAACGCAGCGCGGAACTGGCAGGCTGGATCGCCTTGTCTGTACGGACATGGGAAACGGATGCATTGACGGCGTCGTTCAAACAAGTTTTGGCGCGTGAAGACCTTGATGCCGCGGTTTTGTTTCTGGTTCAAAACGCGCTGGATATTAGTGATTTTGATTAAATTATTTTATTTCAGCTGATTACACCTGACCGTGCCATGTTGTCGGCGTCTGGTCCTGCGAAGATTAAGCGGATTTAATCCAACCCTCCGACGCTTTTAACCCCGAACCCTTTTCTCTGTTTCAACGACAAACGCAATTCAGAGTTAAAGGAGAAAGTCATGGGATACGCACAAACAGTTACTCCGCAAAAGGGGCTCTTCTTCGGTCTGTTCTCGAATTACGCCGAAGCACGGGTCGAACATTTTCGCCGCGATATCTTTGCCAAATCCGTTCGGGCACTGGAAAACCTCAGTGACCGTCAATTGGCAGACATCGGCATCCCACGCAGTGAGATCAAGCAACGCGCCTATGAGAGCGTTTATCACAAGAAGCCTTACTCGGGCACCGCACACTGATCCACGGGCCGCGCCGAATATCGTAAATTACTTGGAGGAGAAAATGTTTGATTTTAACCCAAATCGCGACCAGTCGATAAATGCCAGTTCCGTGTTGTTGTTCGACCGGGCGATGCGGTTGCAGGCGATCAGTTCCAGCATCGTACGCGCCGCACAAGATCTGAACCGCTTGAACGATTCCGAACTCGCCGAACTGGGCATCAACCGCAGCGATATCGACACCGTGATCGAGCGCTACATCTGACCGATCGCGATGCAAGACAAACCAAAAGCCATTCCGATATTTCGGGATGGCTTTTTTAACCTTTAAGCGGCCCATTCTCGAACGGGCGGTGTCAGCCGTTCATTTCAACTGGTCTACGATCTGAAGATGCTGAGTCAGCGTGTCGATTTCGGCCATCCAGTCCTGTACCAGTTTCGGGTCACTGGGGGCGGCGTGGACGCCGGCTGGGATGGAGCGGTTCAGGACCGCCTCGACCGCAAGCGACACCGGGATCGACACCAGTCGCGCCATGGCGGTGCCACGCGCGTCACCCCAGGCGTCCATCACATAGGTCTTGTGCCAGACCGGGATGCCGTCTTTTTCCGCCTTCAGCCCGACGCACAGGACCACGCGGTCGGGTTCGCCCTTGTCATAGGCGTTTTCTTCCCAGAACTGGTCTGACATCTCTTTCAAGCGCGCGTCACCTTCGGGGCCGGACAGGGTTTCGATTTCGTGGAATACATCAGACCACGCATCGGCCCAGCCGTTCAGGCGCAGGGTGCCGCGGACAAATTCCTTGACCGGCCAGTGCTTTTCAAAGTGGTACTGCTGCATGAACGGGATCGAGTCGCGATTGGGGTAGACCTCAAAGCTTTCGGGCGTCGGCAGCGGCGCGATATAGCTGGTGATTGCGTCCCAGGGGCGGGCCACGTCCAGCGGAACATAGTCGCGGATCGACTTGGACGGCGAACGCAGCGCCTTGAGTACCCCCAGCGGCGACCAGCTGAATTTATAACGGAACGGGTTGGGATTCTTCGGAATGCCACCGCAATACGAAATGAAGCTCAGGTGGTTCTGGGCATCGAACGCATCCGAGGCGCGGTAGTCATCGACCAGTGCATGCGCCATCAGGTGGTCTATGCCTGGGTCCAGCCCGACCTCGTTCACCAGTGCCACACCGGCTTCGCGGGCCTTGTCGTCCAGCGCACACATCTCGGGCGCGATATAAGAGGACGAGACGAAATTGGCCTGTTTCGCGATGGCCAGTTCGGCCAGCGGCACGTGCCAGTCACCCGGCAGCATCGAGACGATCACGTCGCCTTTTTTCAGCACCGCACCCAGCGCATCGATGTCAAAGGCGTGGATGTCGTCGGTCAGGTCACCGACCTCGGCATTGGCTTTTTCGATGGTCCGGTTCCAGACGGTGACCTTGTGCCCGCCTTCAATAAGGCGGCGCAGGCCGGGGATGGCCGACAGGCCGGTGCCACACCAATGAATCGTCATCGCTCAGAATCCTTCGATATGAGTGTTATAGGTCGCCGCCGCCCGGCCCCAGACACCGGCGTTCAGATTGGTCAGGGTCAGCAACGAAGGCAGCAATTGCGTGGCATAATCTTGCGAGCTTTCGACCGGCAGCATTGACGGAAGGTTGTCGATGGCCATCACGTCCATCACCGGATCAGTCGCCACACGCAGGGCAGGGGCGTCCCAGGAGGTTGCACGGTCATAAACGGGCACCGGATTGTAATCGCTATCGGGGTCGCAGGCCACATCGCCAATAGCGGTCAGCTTGCGCGGCGCGGTCAAAGCCTCACGCGGTACAAAGACCGGGGTGCCGGGGCGCGCAAAGATGCAGTTCAGGAACAGATTGTGGTCAAGGATTTCCGGGAACGGTCCGCCGCTAGACGTTTCGGCCATGTCCCATTTGGTAACGCTGACCCCCATGGCCTCGCATAAGTCTGCAGCCCCGGTGCCCACTCGGCCCAGAGCGCCAATGACAATGGCGCGGGGGCGAGTTGCGCCCGTTGCATCCAATTCAGTCAGCAACTCCGCGTTCAGCGCGTCTTTGCTGGCATACACACCGACCGGCGGGCATTGCTGACCTCGTTGCTGCGCTGCCCAGGTCTTAAGCGTCACAGCAGCGCCCGCATATCCAGCCCAATAGCCGAAGGCGGCGACGCGGCGGCCGGCTTCGTCCACCAGATATTCCAGATCATAGAGCGTTCCGCCGCCGGCCTTGAACCGCGCAAGCAGCGCACGACCTGAATGCTGGCCTTTGTAGGCGTGGCCGAACATGATGTGGCGGTGGGGCAGGGGCGTACCGTCTTCGGGCAGTTCCTTGAGGCCAAAGATGATCGCATCCAGTGGTGCCCGGGGCCAGGAGTTTTCGGGCGCGATCTCGCATCCGACCTCTCTGTAGCCATCAATCGGGATTGCGCGCACGGAACTTTCCTCAACCGTCACGCGGATGCCGGCTGCGATCAGATCAGCAGCGCCTTCGGAGGTCAGCCCGACCCGTTCTTCATTCGGGCGTTGTTCTGCCCGGACCCAAAGATGTGTCATGCGTTATCCTTTTGTCAGAGCATTCCGGCGGCGCGCACCGCCTGAACCGAAGAACGTGCCTCCATCGCCGCGCGGAAGGTCAGAATTTTGGGAAAGGCCGAGACGTCGACGCCGTCGACTTCCAGCCAACTGCAAACCACATAGAGATAAGCATCTGCCAGCGAGACGGCCTCGCCCAATACAAACGGCCCTCGCAACCCGTTGGAAGAGATATAGTCGCAGGACGCGGTCATGTTCTGTGGAACCTTGTCCGTCATGTCTTTCCAGCTGGATTTCTTGTCGGCCCAGCGGGCGCCGCGCAATTTGTGCGCGTGGTTCACATGCATGGTCGAGGCCAGGTAATACATCACCTCGCGCATCCGGGCGGCCATGACCGGATCGGTGGGCACCAATTCGGCTTCGGGCGCCTTGGCCGCGACATATTCCAGCAGAGCGCCGGTTTCGGTCAGGATACCGCCATCAACCACCAGTGCCGGAACCCGGCCCTTGGGGTTGATTTGTTTATAAGCTGGTTTCGTTTGTTCTCCCCCAGCGAAATCCAGTTGGATCGCTTCATACTCTAGCCCGGCCTCTTCCAACGCAATGGCAACAGCGACCGAGATTGTGCGGGGGGCATAGTATAGCTGCATCATAATGGCCTCCGAGGTCAAAGGTGGGTTTGCGCGTATTGCCTGTCGGGCGAGTCCAGGTGCGGCACCGCATTGAACAGAACCGGGCTTAGCTGCGCGCCGATCGGGTGCAGGCGATGCAGCGACGTGTTCATGATGGCCAGCGCCACCCGTGCCATCGCCGGGATATCCAGACCCATCGCTTGCCGTACCACCATCGAAATCAACCCGCCCGAGGTCACAACGATGGCCGGTCCGCCCTCGGTTCCAATCTCGCGCAAAGCGTCCGAGACACGGGTCTCGAACTCCGCAAAGGTTTCGGGCGTATCCGTGATCTCGCCCCTGGCCCAGGCGGCAAAGGTGCGGGGCAGATGTTCGACAAAGCCCTCTCGGTCGGTGGGGATCGCCACGCCGTGCTGCTGTTCATATAGCTGCGCGATGGTGAAATACTCGATCTCATTCAGGCGCGCGTCCCGGATTGGGTCAGGCAAGCCCATGCTGGCCGCAGTTTCCACATGTCGCTGCAACGTGCCGCAATAGACCCGCGGGTAATGGGCGCGCGTATCCTGCAAATGCGCCCCCAGCCAACGGGCTTGCTGATGGCCCAGATCGCTGAGCCTGTCGTAGCTTTCTTCATCCCGTGCGGTGGTGTTGGCCTGTCCGTGACGCACCAGTGTAATATGTGACATTGCAATTCCTCTTGGGCGAAGTCTTAGGGCAGGATTTGGATAGGGGCCAGAGGCGTTTGCCAGGGGGCGGGCAAAAACCGACCTTCGTCAAAGGTTTTGCGTGTTCGTTTTCAGACCCGCGATATCGCGATGTGATCGTTGCCCAACGGAAAATAGTTTCCTATACGATACAAAGCCGCTGCATGCGGCTGTATACGCTTTGTATCGGCAATCATGGCAAATCCTGTTGACTCGCAATAGCGTCCCGGGAACCTTGGTGTTGATTGTAAAAGGGTTGCCATTGCAGACCGCACGGTGATCTTTCAAAACGGCATTCGAAAGGCCCGGATTATGAGCACCGAACCGAAACGCACTCCTCTCTACGATCTCCATGTTGAGTTGGGAGGCAAGCTGGTTGATTTTGCGGGTTGGGAGATGCCTGTTCAGTATCCGCTGG
>NZ_JBQFVB010000002.1:0-354673 GCF_056539465.1 Ruegeria sp. BB1 | reverse complement strand
GTGGTACAACCCAGCCTGACAGTGGGACCACGCAACCCGATAGCGGGACGACCCAACCTGACAGTGGTACAACCCAGCCTGACAGTGGGACAACTCAACCTGACAGCGGGAAGACCCAGCCTGACAGCGGGACGACTCTGCCTGACAGCGGTACAACTCAACCTGATAGCGGGACAACCCAACCTGACAACGGGGTCACGCAACCAGATTCAAGCCAATCGTCTCAGATGATGTTCGATGACTTTGTTCTCGATATTGGAGGTTTGCTGAATCAAGACGACATCGGACTGAAGGGTGACACGACCGTCGTGAATACCGGATCCGGCCCCGTTGTAGAATTCGATGGAAAGGACGACTACATAAACTTGGGTCGACTCGAAGAATTCAGTGGTTCAAGTGAGCTTGGGTTTACGGTCGAATTTGCCCGGGACGAAGCCGATGGAAGCGCGCAGCGCCTTGTTTGGAATCACCAGAAAATTGGCTTGATTCTCAAAGACGATGGGTTGGTCGTGAAAGTCGCCAATAATGACGCCAAATTCCACAAAGGCTTCAAAGCAAAGGACATTGGCCTGAACGATCTCGAAAAACATGAGATCACCGTTCTGGTGGATGAAGACGAGGACCGTTTGCAGGTTCTTGTTGATGATCAGGTTGTCATTGATGAAACCGGCGTGGACTTCGACTTTAGCGATGTAAACAACCGGAATTGGACGATTGGATCACAATGGCGGGCCGATATCGATGGTGAGGTCAGCTCCTTTGCGATCGATGATGAGGTCGAGTTTGTCGATACTACTGTTTTCGACAACGCGCTGATTGCCTGACGCCGCTATATGTAGCCAGCAGGCAAAGTGAAACATCTTGGACGGGGCGCAAAATTGCGCCCCGTCGCTGTTTGCCACACCAAAATTTCAGCGGGACTTTTTCACATAACACTATGTAAGTTCTGTATTCTGTCTATGATCATGATTTATGATTTTGTCTGATCGCTATCGCTTCATTTTTATTCATGTTCCCAAATGCGCGGGAACATCGGTGCGAAACGCTGTCTTACCATTTCATGACGCCGACAGCCGGTTTCTGAAAGCTGTAGAGAACCATCCGAAACTGGGTGAGGTCGATTTCCGCCACTTGCCGTTGTCCTTGTTGCGAGACCTGGACCCCGAAGCGTTCAGTAAGCTTGAGACCTATGAAAGCTACGCGCTTTTGCGCGATCCGTTGCAACGGTTCCGGTCTGCCATGGCCCAACGTGCAAAGATGTATTTGGGCCAAGAATTCGCGCAGCTTGAGGATCGAGAGATACGCGACGAGATCGGCAAGGTTATTACCTATCTACAATCAGAACCTGCTGTGATTGCGCCGGAATATATCCATTTCACCCGGCAATCGGGCTTCATTGAGGTCGACGGCAAACGGCTGGTCAGGAACCTATACCCTGTCGAACGGATGGATTGTTTCGTTTCTGACCTGGCTCGCCTTATCGGGACCGACGCACTGGAAATTGGTCATATCAACCAGACTACGGTGTTTCGTTACCAGGGGTTGAGCCGCGTCATGTACGCAGGCAGCGCAGTTGCCAAGCGAGTATTGCCCGACCCGATACACGAGAAGCTGCGCATTTCAGCCCGAAAAATACTAATGAAGCCAAGTGGTTCGGTCTTGCCTTCTGTTTTTGAGGAACCCGAAATACGTAATTTCGTAAAAGACTATTATGCGGCAGATTTTGCTTTGCACCAAAAAGCGCTTGAGGATGTTGCAGCATAACTAAATCCAATGCTGCTATGATTTAAACCGGATGAAAGCCACAGCCTTTGTGATATTTATCAAAAAAGTGCTTTTTTTCTGTGATCCGTGGTGGGGATAACAGACTGGTCGGAGATATTTTTGGTATCATAAGCGCAAAATGGTGGTGAGTTTCATTGGTAGCATCGACAGGTACAAGAGGGGCTTTGCAGGCGACGGGTGACAGTACCGGGCGCTCGTCAGGGTCGTTTATCCTCCCATTGCTGTTTCTAAGCTTCATTTTACCGCTGTATTTTCAGGTTGCGGGGCTGCAACTCAGCGGCTATCGCATGGTTTTGTTGATTTTCTTTGTACCGGCAATGATCCGTTGGTTTGATGGGTCCGGAGGGTACTATGCGCCGGACTACCTGATTTTAGGATTTGCATTCTGGACAGTGTTGGCGATCGTGTTCCACCACGGGTTTTCGAGATGGGAATATAACGGTATCGCATTTGTCGAGGCGACGGGTCCGTATTTCATAGCGCGCTGGTTGATACGGGACGAGCATGCATTCCGTGCTTTTGTGCGCTGGATGTTCATTGCGGTACTGCTCATGCTGCCGTTTAGCCTCAATCAGTTCATTTCGAACAATTCTATGCTTCTCGATTTGTTCAGCAAGGTGGGGAACGTATATCCTACAATTCCACTCGAACCGCGCTTGGGCTTTTTCCGGGCACAGGGGCCGATGCCGCACCCGATCCTTTACGGTGTTTTCTGCAGCGTAGCCTTTTCTTTGGTTTGGTATGTCCTGGGGAATGACAGGGGTTTCACATACAAAGTTAGCAGGTCAGGAGGCGTCTTTCTGGCCACTTTTGTGTCTTTGTCAGCAGGGGCATGGCTTGCGATCATGGTGCAGCTTGGTTTGATGACCTGGAAGAACGTATTCGCGTTTTTACAGAAAAAGTGGAACATGTTGTTGTATATGCTTGGCGGGCTGTACTTGTTCCTTGAAATCGCCGCGGACAGGCCTCCTGCCCAGCTGTTTGCAGCCTACCTGACGTTTAAGAAGTCAACAGCTTTCAACCGGATTAACATTTTTGTCTATGCGTCAGATGACGTCATTAGAAATCCAATATTCGGGCTTGGGTTCAATCCTTGGACACGCCCGCGATGGATGCTTGGAAGTGTTGATAATTTTTGGCTGGTCATCGCTTTGCGCTATGGGTTGCCAGCACTCATATTTTTGGTGGCTGCCATAATTGTGATCTATGTGATTTTAGGCCGAGCCCAATTGCCCAGCAGGTTGGAAAATTTCCGACTGGGGTACCTTTTTTCTCTGACCGGGTTTTGCATTGCAGCCGTTACCGTGCACGTCTGGGATGCAACATTGTGTCTTTTGATGTTTTTGCTGGGCGCAGGTCTTTGGATGGTCAATGCCAAAGAAGAAAGCGATCAGCCACAATCTGAGATGAAACAAAGCGGAAGGCGGCGAATAAGATATACTCGATTTGGGTCGGAAGACACGTGAATGGGCCAATGTTGGCGGCGGCACAGACGCGTGTTCGGTGAACGATGCAAGAGGATTTCGACAAGTGTCAGTTCAGCAAAGTAAAATTACGACGGATGCCGGAATTGGCCGAAAGCCGAAGCGATCGGCGCTGAAAAAGAAACTGACACAGGTTCCCATCTCGTTTCGCAAAAACTATGGGCTTTTGAAAAACCCTGAGTTTTGGCAAATTCTGCCACTTCTAATGTCCAACAGGTGGCGCGCGCGTACTGGCGAAAAAGATCAACCCAAAATTTTCGTCGCGACGCACCACAAGGCCATGACCACCTATTTCAAAGCTGTGCTAAAGTTTCTGGCTTTTGGGTTGGATGCGCGATTTGAGGAGCTTTCGAAACTGGCGCCTCAGCCTGAAACCAGGGTCTTTCTATCGGCCCATAGCCGGACGCCTTGGTCTGAAGTTGGCCCCTATCGGGGGATACATATCATGCGTGATCCGCGCGACATAATCGTATCCTCTTATCACTATCATCTGTGGACCAATGAGCTTTGGGCCCATATCCCGGATGAAAACGGGCAGACCTATCAGGAAAAGCTGCAGGCCGCGGACAAAACCGAAGGCCTGTTCATGACAATCCGTCATTTCATCTTTTTTAGCCGCGAAATTCTTGAGACCTGGGATTTGGATGATCCGAATATTCTTGAGGTGTCATACGACGATCTGATGGGGGATCAGCGTGATGCGGTCTATTCCGAGATGTTCAATTTCTTGGGGTTGCAGGGGCAAGAGCATGAATTGGGCGTCCGCCTGATGCGTCTGTTTGAGGCCGGAAAGCGCAGTAAGGTCTCTGCCACGAAAACCAATGAGGGCGCGCATATCCGCAGCAGCCGCAGCGGTCAGTGGAAAGACGAGTTAGAGCCCGAGCATGTGGCATATATTGAACAGGAACTGGGACAGGTTCTGGAAAAATTCGGATACGCCCGAACCCCAGTTACAGGTTCGACGGGCGCTGTCTAAGGGATTTTTTTTCCAGGGGTAAAAACTGTTTTCTGATCATGCTGACCGTGCGACGCATTCGTCTGCTGACAGGCATCCGACCCGCAAGGATCGCGTCAATCTCAGCCGGTGTCATATCCCCGCGCAAGGATGTGCGCGGGCGTAGAAACGCGGTGTCGCTCATATATCCCGCATCGCTGGAAAACGCGGTTTTGTAACCAGTGCGGCGCAGGGCACGTAGGACGCGGGCGTTGTATCTGCCAAAGGGTATCCCCGCCTTGGTCACCGCAGCACCGCTTAGTTCTTGCAGCACTTCGCGTGAGCCGGTCAGCTCTTGCTCAAGCGCGGCTGTTCCTAACATATTCCAGGCGACATGCGCGATCCCGTGGCTGCCAACACCCATTCCGGCAGACATCAGTGCTTTGACGTGATCGCGGGTCAGGGAGCCGGGCTCGTCCAATCGTCCCGTCAAAACAAAGAACGTCGCGGTCAGCCCCCGCTGCTTTAAGGCGGGCAGGGCGATCTTGTAATCCGAGAGGTTGCCATCATCAAAAGTCAGGCAGTAGGTCGACGGGGTGGGGCTGTCTGCAACCCGGTCTAGAACGTCAAAAAACTGTGCCTCAGACAGCCAGTAGGGTGCCTCGCCTTCTTCAAGGTCGCGGGCCGGTGTGCCTATGCCGTGGAAGTTGAGACCAATCAATCGGGCCATGTCAGGATTTCAGCTTTCTGTGCAGTGTTTCAGCAAGATTGATTAGACCTGTGCCAAGCCCACTTTGTCGGGCCTCAAACGGACCCGCCGCCATAGTGTTCACACCACCGGTGCGGAGTTTGAAGCGGGTGACACTTGGATTGGCGTCCTGATCAATGCCCCCCAGATCAAACCACTTGAGTCCTCGGTCCTGACAATAAAGCATGGCCTGCCACATCATAAAATGCCCTGTATTAAGCCTCCGTCCTGCATCCGATGTCGCCCCGAACAGATAAGTGGCGTTGTGGCGGGTATATCCGATCGTCATCGCGCCGATATCCACGTTGTCTTTGCGTGCAATTAAAACGTCATGTTCGAAATCCGACCCAGACAGGGCGTAATAGAATTCCGGTGGGATGTCCGGCTGAAACCCTTTGGCGGCCTGCACTTGTTCGTAGAGCTTGGAAAAGCGCCCGAACAGGTTCGTTATCGGACCAGTTTCAAGTTCCATCCCCGCCTTGAGCGCATTGCGCAGAGGATTGCGCCATTTGCCGTGCAAAGCGCGCATCAAGGTGTCTTCATCCTTCTCACAATCGACGATCACCGTCCTGTAGTGAGACGCCCGATCCGTTGGCACAAAGCCAGCCCCAGCGGCAACCTGATCTACCGACGAGACGTTGCGCGCCGATAACGCAGATAGTCGGAACCGCAGGATATGTCCGCTTTGCTCAGCATAGGTGCGCAGGGCAGTAAACACGGCCTCTAGTGTCTGTGGCGTGGTCTCGTGATGTACAAGCGGACCAGCCGGGATCCAGACGATGCCTCGCCCCAGGCCCGGCACTAATTTCAGGCGCAGGCAGGCCGCAGCAACGGGTCTGCCTGTCTGATCTGACAGGTTGACAAATTGCGCCTGGGCCCCGATCCGCCGTGCCGCCGCTTGCGCATAGGTTAGGGTTTGCTCATAGGTCAGGTCGCGAAATTCGGCACTGATCCGGGGCCAGTCTTCGGCAGCAACGGTTTGCAGTGTCAGAGACCCGGTCATAGTCGTGTCCGTATCCAGCTGGCCCAGAGCTTGCCGGGTTTCAGCCCTAGCCGGGGTCGAATCTTCAGAAACCAGGCGCGGTAGTAAAACAGGTGCAGCGCATCCGCCCAACACAGCAAAGCCCGCGCCCTCAGCCGCGCCGCAGGACGGTTCGCGGCCAGCACGATGTTATGGATCGGCACCAGCGTACCGCCGTAACTCAGTTTGTATTCGTATTCCCCGGCTCCGGCCTCGACCAGCTGGATACCATCCGTAATCAGCCCCTCTACCCGTTCGATCAGCCCCACACGCCCCAGCCCGACTTTTTCAAATTCAGGATCTGTTTCACGGGCATTCAGCCACCAATAGGCCTTGTCGCCCTGAGTATAGCGCAGTTGGCTCGACAGCAGCCTGTCGCCTTGCCATTGCTCATCAATCATGGCCCGGTCACTGGGGGCCAGCCGGTGCAGTAGGTCGCGATAGAATCCGGCGGCTACGGACCAATCCGAGAAATGCCCGCCTTTCCCAGCGGCCCGCCATTGTTTTGTGTGCAGCGCGATGAACCGGTCCATCATTGGATCGACCATATCCGGGCTTGAGCTGGTGTTGTTTAAAGGCGCTATTTCATTCAAGCGCTTGATATCCCGTCGTACCTCGCGCCGCCGACTTTTCGATAGCGTCTTCATGAACCCATCAAAGCTGTCGGGCAGGTCCATCAAAGTGTGTCCGCGCGGGCTGTCGTCGCGCAAGAGCAACACGTCTTGCACATCCATGGAGCGGAGGATTTTCAGCGATACCGAACGCTCTGACATCGGGGAAAGACTGATGGCGGCGCAGTTCAGTTGCTGGGTCAGATGCGTGAAGGCGGCGCGCAGGGCGGCCTCTTCGTGACCGGTGGCAATAGGCAAGGCCATGACCGCGAAATTGGGATCGACCCCGGCCAGCCGAGCGATGCGTACGGGAACTGGTCCGGCCCAGATCGTTTCGATGCAAAAAGGCAAGGCACCGATCAACTCGGGCCCGTCCCGCAGAATGAAACACACAGGACGGCGGCTGGAGGCAAAGCTCTTGCCATAGTGGTCCCACCAGGCGACCTGCCAATCGCTCAGGAAATAGATATCGGCGCCGGTTGCCGTGACCAGATCATCCCATTCAGCCCTTATGGCAAGGGCCTGGGCCGGTGCCTGAAGGCATTCGAGCGCTTCTTGTGATCTGGTGGAAACCGCATCCATCACGTGGCAGGTTCCTGCCCAAACAGATGATACCGGATCGCGGCTCCCGACAGCCGCAACCGGGCCGAGCGGTCAGGTGTGGCACGCACCAGACCCAGCAGGCCAAAGGTGGTGCCCCGCAGCAGCGCGCTGGTGACGAAGATACTGCGCGTTATCAGCTCTCCGACCCGGCCATAGTGTTTTCGTGCATAGATCGTCTTGCTCTTTTGCTTTTGCACATACATGCGGGACTTGATCTGTGCGGTGCTTTTCGATCCACCCTCAAGATGTAGAATCCGAGCTTCGGGGGCGAAGACGCAGCGCCAGCCGGCATCTCGGATACGTCGGCACCAGTCGGCCTCTTCCGAATAGATGAAAAAGGCGTCGTCCAGCAGCCCGACCTTTTCGAACACCGGGCGCGGGACCATCATGAACATGCCCGAGACCACATCCACGTCGCGCGGTGTGGTCCGGTCCCAACCGCCGTATTCCGGCCATGGAAGCAGCCGTTTCAGCCCAAACTCGATAACCGCCACGCTTAGCGGTCCGGGATCGGCAAAGCAGGTCAGCTGTATGGTTTCGGGGTCTTCGAACACCTGGCATCCAACGCACCCAACATCCGGATGCGCGTCGAGCCATCCGCTCATGACGTCGATCGCATGGTCCAGGATGATCGTATCGGGATTGAGCAGCAAAAGCTTGTCGCCTTTGGCAATCTCCAACCCCTGATTGTTGGCCGCAGCAAAGCCGCGATTACTGGGGTTGGCGATCAGTTTAACGTTGGGAAAATTTTCACTGACCATTTCGGCCGAGCCATCGCCCGAGGCGTTATCCACCACAATGATTTCATGAGGCAGGCGTGTCTGATTTTCTATGGATTGAAGACAATCGTGCAAAATATCGCGCGTATTCCAGTTTACGATAACAATCGAAACAGCGCATCCCGTGCTTTCTGATTCAGATAAAACACTCATGTAACTCTCGATTCCGAGGAAACACACATCGCAACAGGCGCTTAATTCCCCAATACACAGGCCAATGATCCGCATTTCTGCGCGCGAAACCACCGAGGCGGTGAATTATTTTTACATTTTGTGGCATATACCTTCTATATTTTTGAAAAGGATGGCGATTTTAACAGGTTTTGTATTTTTGGCTGACGGTTTGTGGTCGCGCCAGGAAAGTGAGTGGTTAATGGATATCGAATGTTACGATGACCTGACCGGTGAACAAATACATGAATGGCGTGAATTTGTGGCTAGCTGCCAGCATCAGCACCCCAGACAGGACCCTCGGTTTGCCGATGTCGAGCGTGCAATCGGCGGAACTGTGGTTTTTGCGATCGCGCGTCGACAGGGGGAAATTTGCGCCGTAGGCCTGTTTTCGCTGTACCGCAGCCGGATATTGGTGGGTAGATATTCGGTAGCCCTGGCGCTGAGCGGGCCGATCTGCGACGATCCCGAGACGCTGACTGAATTTGTGGTCGCCGTGTCAGGTCACCCTCGTTTTGCAAAGGTCGATGCCATCAAGGTCACGCCATATTGGCTGGATGATGACGCCGATCAGCTGCATCAGAGATTTACGCAAGCCGGGTTGGAGATAACCGATCCAGCGCCCCATCGTGATACCGGGCTGATTGGCCTCGACCGTTCTTTGGATGAGTTGCGCAGCTCGTTTTCAAGAAGTGCGCGTCGAAATCTGCGCAATATCGAGGCAACGGATGTCGAAATCCGTCACATCACGTCGCCTGATCAGATCGCGGTTTTTTTTGATTGCCTAAACGCGCTGGTGATCAAGCCCAACAACCTGACCCCGGTCACACGCCCCGAATACGAAGCCGGATTTCAGAATGTATATAACGACCCCGAGGCCGGGGTTCTGTTCACCGCTTATCACCAGGACACATTCTTGGGCGGGTTTTTGTTATATCGCAGTCGGATTACGGCCTTTGCCCGGCGTTTTGTGGCGGACCCCGCCGCGGCCAGCCTGATTGGTAATCTGCGCATTGCTCCATTGCTTTGGCTCAGGGGGATGAAGTGGGCGATGGAGCAGGGATGCAAAAACTTGGATGTCGAAGGGTATCTGCCCGATATCGACCGCAGCCATCCTGATTTCAGCGTTCTTGAATATAAAACCTATTTCAAGCCACGCCCGGTCAGACGCGTGGCAGAACATACATTGGTCACTCATCGTCTGTTCCACCGGGCAAATGTGGTTCCGTCACAGTTGAAACAGGTCGCACGGCGCGGTGTCAGGGCGGCGCAGGCCCTGACCAAATCGGGGTAGGGGCCACGGCGCTGCAGGAGGTGTGACGCGTGTTTGGATTAGGACAGAGAAAAAAGCTGATCCTGCTGCGTAGTGCGGCCCATCGCGGCGCCGGGGCTTTTCTGCATCAAGCTTGGGCAACCGTTGCAGATATCGGATTGCGTCGAAGAAATTTGGTGTTTCAGCTTGATGGGGATGACTTTCTGAAAAACCAGCCTGCGGATGATCCAACACTTGAAGTTAGCAGGGTTTCAGGCTGGCACGATCTGCCCGAGACCCTGCGGCGGCGACTGGAATCCGGCGAGGAAAACCTGGAATGGGGCGACAAGAGCTGGTTCGACAAAGATCGCTGGCTATGGGCGGCAACCCTCGACGGAGAGGTCTGTTGCCTTGCCTGGATTTTGGGTCCCGATGAAGATGAACACTTCTTCTGCGCGGTGCCGTCAGATGCAGAAATACTTTTTCAGATCGTTGTCCTGCCTGAATTCAGGGGGCGTAGCTTGCAGGTCAGGGTACATCGGACCATGATGGCCGAAAGGTTGCAGGCGGGAACGCGGCGCTTTTTTATCGCCTGTCACGAATACAATTACACGTCACGGAGAAACATAGAAAAACTTGGCTTCAGGTTGATCGGAATTCACAATGAATCGCGCTTTACGTCCCGCCAAAGCTGGAAGCCGCTGACAAGATGACGCGGAACCGAATTGCCGACGCCGTTGCGAACATGCCCATGAGGGCAGGCAGTTTTTGGAAGCAGGATGCGCAGGGTGGTATTCTCGCACTACTTGCGAACCGGAAGGTGCATTATGCATTTCAGACACGGGTCGCGATACATGCTGCGTGTGATGTGCTGGGGCTGCAGGACGGGGACGAAATTCTGGCACCGGCTTATAACTGCGGATCAGAGGTTGACCCGCTTGTGCAGGCCGGACTGAAGGTGCGGCTTTATCCGGTCGGTAAAGACCTGCGTACTGATCCCGCTCGGATCGAGCCACTGATTACGGCCCGAACGCGGGCAATCTATGTCACGCATTATTTTGGAATTATTCAGCCTGAACTGACCGCCCTGCGCGCGCTTTGCAACAACTATGGGCTGCGGATGATCGAAGATTGTGCGCTGAGCCTTCTGAGCGGAAAAAGCCCGGCAGAAGGGCGCACCGGCGATATCTCGGTTTTTTGCTTTCACAAATTCGTACCGGTGCCGGAAGGCGGGGCGTTGGTCGTGAACGCCCCCGATCTGACCGCGGCTGTGCCGTTTCCACGCCCGGCACCGGTAAAAGTGGTCGCGAAGATAGTGGCACGGTCAACCTTGGTAAATGTGCTGGGATCTACCCGGGCCCGAATCCTGAAACGTGCTTTGTCCGGCGGGTCTGGGATGACAGAACCGGACGATGTAACAACCGACGAGATGGACGATATTCCCGGGCACTATTACTTTGATCCAGATTTGCAGAGGCGCCGTATCAGCGTCGTTGCGTCTCGGCAGCTTCGTTCGTTTTCGGTGTCTGATACCATCAAAATCCGACGAGCCAACTGGCATCGATATCGCGAGCGTCTCGAAAAGGTACAGGGCGTTGAGATGTTGAAGTCGGAACTCGAAACCGAGACTTGCCCACTGATCATGCCGCTTGTGGTGAACGGGCGCGACCGGGCAGCGCGTGATTTGCAGGCGCGTGGTATCGGTGCCACGCCTTGGTGGGCTGGGTTCCATCGAAATCTGGATTGGACCGGTCAGGATGAGGCAATAGCGCTAAAGAACCAAGTTCTGTCCTTGCCGCTGCATCAATATCTTTCAGAGGATCATATCGATCACATTGTATCCGCTCTGCAAGAAGTGCTTTCGAGCTGAGGTGCGGGACATGTCCTGAGTAAGGCGAAGTCCAATGCAGAACCTTAATGCGCCGTGACGAGTCTGGATCTTATTTTGGCCACCAACTCCAATGTCATGCTTTCGACGCCTTTGGGTTTACCGCTTAGCTTCCAAAGCAGGAAATGCGTACCGATGTAGGTCAAGATCCCGACCAGAACCTTGATCGCAAATCGAAAGCGCAGCAATGGCAGGTCTTCCTCTGTTTCATAGGCCCAACCCACCGCGTCGCCGCTGCCAAAGGCGCTGCTGACGAACAGAACAACAGAAACCATCGCCAGAGTGGACACAAATGACCGCCAGGCAACAGTTATTGGCCCAAAAAACGTGCGGGTTCCATAACGTTTCGCAATCATCAGAGTTGTAAAGATTGTGACCAAGCTGGCGATGCCTGCTGCGATCAGCGCGCCTGAGAAACCGAATTCCACCCCTTCGCGCATCAGCAGGCAGACGAACACCAAAAGGAACGTGTTCCGGATAAACAGTATCCTGGTAGAGCCTTCAATATAGGCGGCGGACCGCACGTTTTCGTGCAGCGTTTCAAGCGCCTTGAGCGGGGCCAGAATCCATATGACCTGTACGATGCCCAACCACTGCCAGCCGATCACGACCACGACGATATGATTGGCCACTAATGCCATCCCAAGGGAAACCGGTAACACGATCGCAAGAAGCAATTCGTTCAGCCGATTAAACGCCTCATCTTGGCGGTCGGTGTTGCGCGATATATCTGCAAGCCCGGGATAAAGCACACGTTGCAACGGGGCGAACAGCTGTGTTGTGACAAGTGTACTCAACCTGTTCCCAAGCCGGAATACACCCGCATCGGCCAGCCCCAGGGTGGCACCGATGATAAGTTGCGGCATGTTGTTCGAGAAAAACAATGAGACTTGGGCGCCCGTGGTCCAGACCGAAAAGGACAAACAATCGCGCCAGCGTGCCAATGACAATCGTATGGTCATGGGGGCCATGCTGTAGGTCCAGATACTGCGCGTTATCAGCGCACAGACACTGGCGACGATAATTGACCAGAAATCACCCCAAAGCCACGCCAGACTGATTGCAATGATCGAATACACGATCCGGCTTATCGTTTCCTCGGCGGCGGCGAAGCTGAACCGTAGTTTGCGTTCAAAAAGGACGAAGCGGGGGCTTTTCAGAGCTATAATCAGTGAAAGGGCACAAAGAATGGGTGCCAGTTGGATCAGCTCGGGTATTTCGAGCAGGGCAAGCAATGGCTGGGTAACGTAGAAAAACAGCGCAGCAACGACGCCAAGGATTACCTGAAAGGTGAAAACGGTTTTGAGATGCTCAACAGTGACATCGTCCAGTCGGATCAGAACTGTTGCGATCTGCCGCTGCATCATTTCCAAAAAGGCCGTGGCGACCAGGAAATAGGCGGCGATACCGAAATCCTTTGGTGCAAGCAGCCGGGCGGTTACGATCAGTGTGATCAATCCAAGCGCTTGCCGAAACAGGCTGGAGGCAAGCAATGTGGTTGCCCCCACCGCAAGAGCGGACGTGCGGGCAGACGTGCTTTTATCCTCAACAGGATCGGACGGCTGCTTCAAACTGTTAACTTCCCAAACTCATAACAAACGACGCATATCTGCATTAATGTTTCCATATTCGCGATCCATTGTGAGGTCCTTAGACGTGTGAGATCGCGATTCTGGTGTTCTGATCAGACGACTGATAAGTGTCAGCATAGTGCTATTTTGTATGTGCCTCGCAACGGTTTTGTCTTATTTGTCAAATGATACTCGTATCTCGTACCCGTACGTTGAATTCTGTTTCAAAGTACATTCTCAATTGGTGTCATGAATTGGACACCAAATGCAGAAAGAAGCCAAGCACGACGGTTTACATGTCTTTTGTCGCGGCAGGATAGATAATTGGGTGCTGAGTTTTAGAGCGGTATTGCGGTATGAAAATTGCAATTTTCGGGCTGGGTTATGTGGGCTTCACGGCGGCGTGCTGTTTGACTCGCGAAGGGCACGCGGTAATCGGCATCGACGTGAACGCCGATAAGGTTGCTGAAATCAATGCTGGTCAGCCCCCGATTAAAGAACCCAAAGTGGCTGAACTGCTGACCGAAGCGCTTAGCAAGAACCTGATACATGCGGTGGTGGAAACACCGGATCTGTCTGATGCAGATTTGGCCATTGTCTGTGTTGGCACCCCTAGCGCGACTGACGGGTCGCATAACATGGATTTTGTGGCTGAGGTGACGCGCCAGATTGCCGAGACCGTGTCGCCCGATCGGGCGCGGCCACTGACGGTGGCGTATCGCTCTACCTTCCGGCCTGGCACGGTGCGCCAACTGATCGAGCCGATCTTTCGGAACGCTTTGGGGGAGCGGACGGGACAGGCCGTCGAAATCATCTACAACCCGGAATTCCTGCGCGAAGTGTCGGCGGTGGACGATTACTTCAACCCGCCCAAGATCGTCGTCGGCACAGCGGATGGAAATCGCTCTGACGTGATGGACGCCCTGCACGAAAACCTGGATGCCCCGGTGTTCTACACCGCCTTTGAAGAGGCCGAGATTACCAAATTCGTCGACAATACTTGGCACGCGACCAAGGTGGCATTCGCCAATGAGATCGGCCGAGTCTGCCACCGGATGGGAGTGTCGGCAAAAACCATGCATGAGATTTTTGTCTCGGACACCAAGCTCAACATCTCGGCTTATTACACGCGCCCCGGGGGTGCGTTCGGGGGGTCTTGCCTGCCCAAGGATGTCCGCGCGCTGCAACATATCGCCAGTGAGGTCGGTGCGCATACGCATCTGATCGATAGCCTGTTGCAGACCAATCAGGCACACAAGACCTATCAGGCGCAGGACATCATGGCCCGGTTGCCCGAAGGGGGCAGGGTGCTGATGGCGGGGCTGGCCTTCAAGGCCGGAACCGATGATTTGCGCGAAAGTCCCAATGTCGATATCGCCCGGCGGCTGCTGGACGCAGGCTATCAACTGTCGATCTATGATCCGGCCATCGAACCTGCTGATCTGCGGGGACAGAACCTGGGCTATGCCTTCACCCATTTGCCCAATGTGGGCAGCCTGCTGGTGAACCGAGCCACGGCCGAGGCCGGGCCCTGGGATCTGGTGATTGGATCGAACCGGATTATCAATGATCTGAACCTTGGCGATACAGAGGTGGTGCGGACCTATGAATATGACTAGCTCGCCGCCTGCCGTTCAACCGATCTCGTTTGAGGAACTGCGCCAGACCCAACCCCTGAAGGGGTTGAAAGTTCTGATCGTGGTCGAAAACCTGCCCGTGCCTTTCGACCGCCGGGTCTGGATGGAGGCGCGCACGCTGGCGGCCGCCGGCGCGCTGGTGTCGGTCATCTGCCCCACCGGCAAAGGCCATGAGGAACGCGTGTGGGAAGACGAGGGGATCAAGGTCTATCGCCACCCTCTGCCTTTGGATGCCAGCGGGGCACTGGGCTACCTGCTGGAATACGGCGCGGCGCTGTTCTGGGAAAGCTGGCTGGCGTTGCGGATCAAGCTGACGCGCGGTTTCCATGTCATACATGGCTGCAACCCGCCCGATCTGATCTTTCTGGTGGCGCTGCCGTTCAAACTGTTCGGGGTGCGCTATCTGTTTGACCACCACGACATCAACCCCGAGCTGTACGAGGCCAAATTCAACAAGCGGGGTTTCTTCTGGAAACTGATGAAGAAATTCGAGAGGCTGACCTTTGCCTCGGCGCGGGTGTCGATTGCCACCAACGAAAGCTATCGCAAGATCGCCATCGAACGTGGCGGCATGGCGCCCGAGGATGTCTTTGTGGTCCGCTCGGGCCCGGACCTGAGCCGTTTACAGCACCTGCCCCCGAACCCAGACTGGCGCAACGGGCGGAAGTATATGGTGGGCTATGTCGGCGTGATGGGTGATCAGGAGGGGATCGACCTACTGCTGGAGTCGGTGGCGCATCTGGTGCAGGTCCACGGGCGCGACGATGTCCAGTTCTGCCTTGTGGGCGGTGGCCCCAGCCTGGATAAGCTGCAACAGCAATGCGCTGATATGGGATTGTCGGATTATGTCACCTTCACCGGCCGCGCGCCGGATCATGACCTGTTCGAGGTGCTATCGACCGCGGATGTCTGCGTGAACCCGGACCGGGTGAACGAGATGAACGACAAATCCACCATGAACAAGATTCTGGAATACATGGCGTTCAAGAAGCCCATCGTTCAGTTTGATGTGACCGAAGGGCGCTTTTCCGCGCAGGAGGCATCGCTTTATGCAAAAGCCAACGATCCAGTGGATATGGCGGACAAGATCACTGAATTGCTGGCGGATGACGAACGTCGCGCCACCATGGGCCGGTATGGCCGTGCGCGGGTTGAGGCGGAAATGGCCTGGCCCCATCAGATACCCGCTCTGATCGCGGCGTATCAGCGTATTTGGAAAGGGTAGGGGCCGCCCTGGCTATTTAACGATTTTCAGGAAACAGTTCTCGCATGAGAAGGCATGCAAACAAGTGAATCCAGGCACTTTGCTTGACGTATTACCAATTCATGTCATAGTTTTTCTCCCTTTTCGGCAAATGGAATGTTGTATTGCTATATTCTATTCAAGCGCTCAGGGCGATTGCCGCGTCTGCCGTTGCATTGCGTCACAGTGTGTATTTTGTTGATATTTCAAGCACTGACGCTTTTCCGGTAAGCAACTACATTTCGGGCTTGGGTTCTGCCGGTGTTCATATCTTTTTTGTTGTCAGTGGCTTCATCATGATGTGGACCAACCAAGACAGCAGCAGCAACTGGCGTTCCTTTCTAAGAAAACGCTTTTCGCGCATCTACCCGTCCTACTGGTTAATTGCGGCGCTGAGCATTCCGGCAGCCCTCTATCTGGGTGCGCAACTGCCTGACACCGCAGAAAAATGGTTTGGCGCCTTTTTCCTGCTGCCAGAAGGTGCAAGCTCATTGATCTTTGTGGGTTGGACACTGGCCTACGAAGTTTACTTTTATCTGCTGTTTGCCTTGGCACTGGCACTTGGTTTGCCAGCGTTCTACCGGGTTCTGTGGTTGACCGTGTTTTTTGTAGCCAGCATCTTTGTGGGCGTCTTCTTGATCCCTCCCAGCATGGGGTTCATGGGGATTCCCAAATTGGTCACCAGTGTTTTACTTCTTGAATTTGCAGCCGGTGCTTGGATCGGGTGGATGGCAACACGTGGGTTAAAGGCGACCGTCAGCTCAGCAAGCGCCATGATCCTGATAGCTGCGGCTGGGTTTGGCCTAAGCCTTTGGTTGGGTTACAAACAATACCCTTCGGTAATTTTATGGGGTATCCCAAGTATATTGCTGGTCATTGGATGCATTTCGTTGGAGGCGCGTGGCGTTGGACAGCGATTTTTTCGTTGGCTCAGCCCGCTTGGGGATTCCTCTTACGCGCTGTATCTCATCCATGCGATTCTCATTCCGCTTCTAATGGCGTTCATCCCACAATTGGACGATTTGAGCCTTTTCGCGTTTCTCACCCTCTCATTTGCGATTTTTTTGATCAACATTCTGATCTCACATCTTTACTTCCTTTACGTAGAGCGGCGATTGGTGCGGTTATCTAATCAGTTACTCGCCGAGAAAACGAGTGCAAGGCACAGATCACAATAGCAGAGCAGACGGGCTCTATTTGCACGTAAGATAGTTTATTGGGCTGCTATGCGTTGATACAGCGTCCACGGTTTGGCTGCGGCCAATACCCTGAACTCATCGATCTTCTGCTGCAAAAGAATCCATCGCACAGATTACGACGGTATCCGCTATTGCTTCAGGCAAAACAGCTGAAGCTGAAGCTGCCGTGCGATCAGTATCCTCGCTGATCTTTCAAGTGTAGCCTGTAAATCGCCTAGTGATCCGGCCACCCGATTGGGCTGTTGTGTGGGGTTGCCAATTGTCGGCACTGGGGTTTCGTTGAAGATCATAAGAGAAGACAAGGGTATGCAATGGGGCCATAAGACTTGGGGTCTGTGGTACTCTCCAAAAAAAGCAACGACCCCACGAGCGTTGCGATCACGGATCGCCAGTAAGAGTGTTTTCAAAGACAGGATTGAAGCCAGAAGCGTTAGCAAAAAAGAAGGGGACGCGCACTTAGATGCCCGCCACCAAATAAGTTTGGGGGTGTGATCAGATCCAGCACTGCACGGAGTAATACGGCAAGCTTCATGCGACTATCGATTCGCAAACCCTATTAGAAGACCTCTTATCGCCCCCCCCCACAGGACAATGCCAAATCTCTGGTCTAGCGTGTGCCACGTAGAATCCGCCACCTGCAGTTACCGTATGCAGGAATAACAAGGCGGAAACGAAGCTAAAAGAAGCTAACCATGCGTCGAATCTATTTCCCTTGAATGCGATGGGCTGACGCGGGTGAACAAGTGGTCCGATCACTTGTCTTTGGCCCGGCGTTGTTGCCAGCAGGATTTAGGTGGCAAAGCACACCAATGTACTGCCGATCCAAAGACGGATCGGGTTACTCAAAATCCCGATGATCACGGCCACGCTCGGCCTGCGTCAAGGGACCGGTGAGCATTCAATTTTAATGCGGCTCAGGGTTTAAGAGTGAATCGCCGCCCAAGGGTCAAAAACGCCGTGCTTGAGCTGGCAGTAAAGTTATTTTGGTCATCCCTTTCGTATTGGTAGCCAATATTCATCGCCCAGTCCTTTGTGATTGCACGACTGTAAGAGGCGCTGATCGTGCCCCGGGTGCGTGGGTTTGATGGACCTGAACCTTCTGTTTGCTGATCAAGAACATCGACACTGAAAGAGAGCGCCGAAACAGGATTAATGAAATAGTCATATGTCAGAAAGGCTAATGTCTGGCGTGTTTCCAAGCTGTCGGTACTGGTACCAACCCGTCGTTGGATCGTTGCACCGATCCGGGAACTAAGCAGCCGGTACGAATAGTTGAGCTGGCCGATCGGGGTTATCTCGTCAAAAGGCCCCCGGGTGAAACCAATATCAAAATTCAACGTTCCGTTTGTTAGCTGGTAGTTGCGTCCGGCAGTTGCATTCAGCCTAGTGCCGTTCACGCCGAATGTTTGATTGATCCGTACGTCGGCGTTTCCATCTGACAGCGCCTTGTTCCAAGCAAAGTTCCAGACGAAGCTTTCAGTGGTGTTACTCGTATTTGTCGCACGTTGCGTATCGTCGACCTGGCTGTATCCGGCATCCAACGAGACGAATGTCGTGGAAGAGAGGTTATATGCTCCTCCCGCTGAAACAGTTGTAGTCTGCGTTTCAGTTCGCACGTTGTCTTCGGCCGTAAAATCTTCGTAACCGACGCTCAAATTTCCCTGTAAAACCGGAGAAATCTGGAACAACAGTGCTGAATCAAAAATATCTGATCTGTTTTCGATCAGACTCGGGTCGAATGTGTCCTTATAGCGGCGTTCGCGGTGGCTGTAGTCGAACTGGAATCCCACAGGGGCATTCAGACCCACGGCCCAGCTCAGGTTCGCAAGGGTGTTGATCTGATCTCCGGCGGTTCCGAGTACGTCGGCGGAATCAATGATGCCATCCAGGTTGGTGTCTGTCAGCGACCGGTTAAAGGCCAAATCCCGTTCGGTATAATCCAACAGCAGGTCAAGGCTGCTGTTCAATCGGGTACGCTGATAAGCCAATTGCGCGGATGGATCAGAAAACGATGATTCAGTCCCTATGATCGGTTCGTTGGCGATCCGGTATAAGCCCGATAAATCGATAGCCAAAGTGGAATCGTTTGCTTGCTTCAGGATATTCAGGGCAAGCTCGTTTTCCCACCAAGTAGTTGATCCGAGAGACGGATCTGTCAGTCTGAGATTGTTATCATGCCGCAGTGAGGACAGGTAATCTAGCGTGACAATCAAGTCAGACCCCGTACCGGCTGACTGGACAATTGTGGGTGGGCCAACCTGCCGGGCTGGGTTCTGCAGAGCCTGTTGTGCAATCAGCTGTTGGCTGGGCGTTTGCTGAACAACCGTTGATTGGGCGGTCGACTGCTGCAGCGGTGTCTGCGTTGCAGCAGTGGTCTGTGCCGTCGTCTGCTGTATCGGCGGTTGTGGGATTGGGCTTTGTTGACCAACTGCTGGCGTCAATGATGCAGCAAAAGCTACCCCGCACCCCAGCGAAGCGGACAGCCTGTTCCTAAATTTTCCCACCTGTATAAGCCCCTATTCGAACAAGCGGCGTGCTGGAACAACAACAACGTCTCCGGGTTTGAGCAAAGTATTTCCCTGGATGCCGCCGCCCGTGCCTTTGTAGTTGTAGGTGTATCTGTTCATCACGCCTGTTTTAGTGTCGGGCCGCCGCAATTCGATGCGTTTTCTGGCCGCGAAATTGGTCAAGCCGCCAGCCTGAGCCAAAATCTGAAGAATGGTCGTACCCTCTGTCGCAATATGTTTCCCAGGTGCGTTGACCTCACCCATTATGAAAACGTCGATCGTCGGACCGGTTGGGGCGAGCGCGCCCTGCAACGGGGGTGGTGCAAGCGATGCCACCGAAATAAATACAGTCGGCGGTGCATTGAAGTTGGAAGACAGCGCCGACGAGAGCGACGAGCTTAGCCCATTGGTGGATTGCCCGGCTGCGCGAAGCGAGCCAGCAAGCGGGAAGTTAATGGAGCCGTCCGGCAGAACCAATATGGTTCGGTTCAACGTGGGATCTTCCAGAACTTCGACCTGAAGCGCATCACCCGGTTGGATTTGATACGAGCCTTGCGCCCACGATGCTGATGCTGCGACCATGGCGAAGACTAGAGAAATCAATGCTCTTATAACTGTACGCATATATAAATCTTTCACTTTTCCCTCCCTTTTTACCTTTATGTTATTTTCAAAACAATCTGTTGGTTTTTTGACAGGGGCATGGTGCGGCAGAAATGCAGCGTTCCGTCCCCGCATTATTGTCCAGCGATATTTGCTGCGTTCAATTGCTTTATTTCATCCTCTAATGTTGGAGATACATTTATTGTAACCCCAGTTTCTTGTGCGGCCCTAAAGGCGTGCAACGCCGCTTGTGGCTGGTTAATTGCAGCATAGGTTTTGCCCAGATGGTAAAGTACCAAGGGTTGGTCCGGCAAAGCCCTGGCCGCTGGCTCAAGGTATATGAGCGCTTCTTGATAGCGGCCCAGCTGATAGGCAACCCAGCCATAAGTATCCTGAAATTCGGGTATTCTTGTCCCATGCAACCGTCGCGCCAGATGGGCCGCTTGTTGCAGGCTTTCGTCGTCGTTGCGGTGACTCGTCAGAAGGCTTGCCAATTTGTTGGCCACGATCTGAGACTGGTTGCTGAGAGGGTACAGCTTTTCATAGACCGCAATCGCCAAGTCTAGTTCCCGGGCGCGTTCGTGTTCTGTCGCCTGCAGCAATAAAAGATCTGGATTCTCCGGCAGAGTTGATAGCGCTTCATCCAATATGGCTTGGGCCTGTTCAAGCTGTTCACGCTGAATATGCAATGAAAACAAGCTGGCCCAGACACGGGCCGCGTCCGGGTGATCTTTGAGGATCGCGCGGTGAAGTTGCTCGGCTTCGTCGAGCTTACCTTCACCCGTCAGAACGCGAGCTTTCATAAAGCGCAGGTTCAGCGATCCCGGGTCTTCCGCCAGCAATTCATCAAGTCGGTTGGCGGCACCGGTCACGTCGCCCTGTATTAACATCTGCCGGATAAGCGCAATGTCGGCTGACAGGCCAAATTCAGGATCGTTTGCCAGTTCGTCCAAGAAAGCCGTCAGTTCATCCTTGCGTTGCTGGGTCGACAGCATTTGTGATCTGAGGTCGTCTAACCGTTGACGCGCGCTTGGGTCGTCCAGATTGCGGAGTTTGTTCAACACCACATCGAGTCGTTCCCAGTTTTGCAGGTTTAGGTACACATTGCCGAGAGCCAATAACAGTTCAGGGTTCTCGGGAAGCCGGTACAAAGCGTCGTTCAATACGCGTTCGGCAACTACTAGATTGTCCTCTTCAAGAAGGAACCGGGCATAGTTCAGTGTCTCTTTTTGTGCATTCCGGGACGCCTCTGTCGCGAGTGCCAACATTTTACCCATCACAACCCGATCATCGTTGCGCTCGTGGGCGCGCGCCATCAAGGTCATAAGCTGTGAATCCCGAGGTGTGACATCCAGCGTTTTGCGCAACAGCACGATTGTGTCGTTGATTTTATTTTCTTCTATCAACCACGCTGCCTTCAATTTTACAGCTTCAATGTGTGTTGGGTCTTCGACAAGGACGCGCTCAATCAAAGCTCGGCCTTCCTTGGTCTCGCCGACATCCAATAGCATCCGGGCGAATTCCACTTCGCTGTCGCGGGTTTGCGTGGTCCGCTTTGCGTTCGCAAGCAACTCCCGCATCTCGCCAAGTGCGGTTTGCGTGTCCCCGATCTGGAATTTTAGCACTGCCCGCGTGGTTTTGAATCGCGGCGTATCGATTGTGTCCAAAGCAATAATCTGATCCAACTCGGCAATCGCCAGGTCAGGGCCACGGTACTCTGCCAGAAACGCGATGAGTTTTTGCGTCGAAAGGGGGTCCTGCGCCTCCTGCTCTGATTGTTCCCGCAGAAGGCCTTCGGCGGCATCCAGTTTCTTATAGCTAATATAATGTTCGAAAAGACTTTGCTGAATGCTTGTGTCCTCGGGGAAGACCTGCTGCATCTGCATCAGCTGTTTTTCGATTTCCTCGGGCTTTTGCAGTTCCTGCAACGCGCCGAGCCGAATGGTATGCAACTTGGCCTGCTGCGGCGCAAAGCTTAGAGCAATATCGGTTTCGCTTAACACAGTTTCCCAATCCTGAGAGCGGACCAGATCGTCGATGACGATCTGTCGCGCGGACAACAGGTCGGGGCGGTCCTTTAGGAAATCATGGGCGATGGCGACGGTGAGTTCTGCCTCGGCTGTTTTCTTGGTGTTGACGGCCTCGGTATAGGTCAGCGAGTTGTTGAGGGATTTGATCTCGATGTCATCGGGGGCAAGTTCTTTTGCAACACCCGCATAGCGGCGCAGATCTTCCCAGTTCTCAGTTTCCAAAGCCATCTCAGCCAACGCGCGATGTCCTTCGAGGTTGTCCGGGTATTGCTCAACCAGTAACAGAAACTGGCTGTAAGCGATCGAGGTATTGCCGCGTTCACGTTCCAGCCGGGCATAGATCAGGCGGGCTTCTTTGTGTTTGCTATTCAGTTTGAAGACGTTTTTGAATTCGTACAGCGCGCTCTCGACATCATCCTTTTCAAGGAGGGCTAGACCAGCCTGAAAATGTGCCTCGGCCCGTTCTTCGGCTGTGTCACATGCGCTCAACACCAGAACTGCCGCCAAAAAAACAGCCGCCAATCTGTTGCCAAAGGATAAAAAAGTTACACGCAACGCTGTACTCCCGCAGAATCTACGAAAGGTACCCACCTTGTGGCGTGCCCTGCCTCAGCAGCCGGTGCCGCGCAAAACAACGGAAACCGTCCTGATCAGGATGGAAAGATCAGTGCCGAACGACATACTCTTCCAATACTCAGTATCATGAAATGCACGCTCGGCAAAAGTAGACTGGTTGCGTTTGGAAACCTGCCACGGCCCAGAGATGCCCGGCCGCATGGAATTGTAGAAATCGCCAGGATACAGTTTTTGCTGGTTCACCATCATAGGGCGGGGGCCGACCATGGACATCTCGCCTGTGAAAACGTTCCAGAACTGCGGTAGCTCATCCATCGAGGATTTGCGCAGAAACGACCCGAACTTGATGATGCGCGGATCATTGAGGAGCTTTTGATTGCGATCCCACTCTTCCCGTGCGCCCGGGTTGTTTGCCAGATGCTTTTTGAGAACTGTCTCGGCGTCATGCACCATGGTGCGCAGCTTGAGCATTTTGAAAATCTTGCCGTCTTTGCCGACCCGTTCCTGCCGATAAAAAGGCGTCACACCCTGGCAGGCCAGAAATACGGCCAAGAACAAAACCATGGGCACAACAAACGGCGCTGCAAGCAGCACAAAGACGATATCAAAGATGCGTTTTCCTACACTTCTGTAAATCCCTGGGTAGGTCGCCAGGGCAGGTGCAACAGAAATATTAGAGTAGCCAGTATCGGCTACGTCCTTCGAATGACTTGTCACTATTTAAACCCCCAGCACAAACAAAAAACCAAGAACCACTTACCCAACTCAGAAACTGACTACGCTCAACCTCGTCACATATTTAAGAAATATTGTTTTATTATATTGCAGAGCATTGCCGTTTACACACACGATACCAGCCTGCTCCACTCGCAAAGATTAACAAATTCTGGTCATCTTGCAAAACATTAATCATGACAGCTTTGTGCGCAGAACCTGAAAAGAGTGGGTATTTCAGGGTTGTTTGGAGCTGGGATGCGCCAGACCTGATTGAGGGTCTTGTGAGATTCTGTATCCAATACTGCAACAATTTGCATAAAACTTAGTTTTTGGTGCTTAATACTGCATTGTGCGGCGGGGCGGGAATTTTCTTTGTGAGGCTAGTCTTTGGTCTCTTTGCCGCTTTTCTGCACAGTCTTCTCAAGTGTTTGATGGGCATTACGACGGATACCACCAGGGATTGAGGTGGGCGAGCGCCAAATCACCAAGTGTGAAATTTAGTGCTGATTGCTAGTGTGATTTTGTGGCAGAGTAGTCCCCAGCTGCATTTGATTTATGTAATATGTGTATCGTGTAAGAGGTTTCTGGTGGTTCAGGGTATGAGTGTGGGTAATCTCCGGGGGGCCAGTACGAGGTTTGACAAGGCGGAAGGCAACCGTGGTGCAATGGCGTCCAGTGACGGGTTTTATTTAGAATTCTTCGGGCTGGACCGGCGCCCCTTTACGCTGCTTCCGGACCCTGGGTTTATGTATTGGTCACCGCTGCATAAACGCGGTTATTCGGTGCTGCAATTTGGGATCATGAGCTGCGCACCGATTACGCTGCTGACTGGTGAGATCGGGGCCGGCAAGACGACCCTGGTTCAGCAACTTCTGAGCGAAATGGAGCAGCAGATCACCGTCGGGCTGATCTCCAACGCACAGGGCGGGCGAGGAGAGTTGCTGCAATGGGTGCTTCATGCGCTGGGTTTGCCGATTAATAAAGACGCCACCTACGTGCAGCTGTTCAGGGCGCTGCAGGATTTTCTGGTCTCGGAATATGCCGCTGGGCGGCGGGTGGCTCTGATTTTCGATGAAGCGCAGAACCTGACAGTCGAAGGGCTTGAAGAAATCCGCATGCTGACCAACATCAATGCCAACACGGATGAGTTGATCCAGCTTGTTCTGGTCGGACAGCCCGAACTACGTGATTTGGTTCTGGACCCGAAAATGCGCCAGTTGACGCAAAGGGTGGCTGCAAGTTTCCATCTGGAGCGGATGGATGAAGCTTCGGTCGAAGCCTACATCCGGCACCGGATGAAGACGGCGGGTGGCTCAGGCGAGGAGTTCACGGATGACGCCTGCGCACTGATTTTTCAGCAGACCCGCGGCGTTCCGCGCCTGGTGAATCAGTTTTGCGATTTCGCCCTGATGTACGCTTGGACCAACGAAGCTGACAAAGTTGATGAAGATGTTGTCAATCAAGTGGTCGAAGATGGTGTATTCTTCGGGGGGAATTCACTAGAAAAGGAGGCAATAGTCTGAAATGGGCCCGGTTCGTTACTATTCTTCCATTTTTCTGAGGCGGCTCCCGTATTTCCTTGCTGTGTCTTTGGTTGTTTCGGTGGCTTCCGTCATCATAGCGATAACGTTGCCTCCGTCATACGAGGCTCAAATGCGGCTGATCGTTGAATCTCCTCAGATTTCTGGGCACCTGGCGTCCAGTACTGTCAATACTCCTGCTTTCGAACAGATGCAGATCGTTGAGCAGCGCCTGCTCACACGGCCGGTTCTTCTGGAAATAGCGCGAAAGCAGTTGGTTCTGGAAAACATAGACAATGCAAGCCCCGATCAAATTGTTGGTGTCATGCGCAACAACACGACGATTCAAATCAGCTCTGGTCAGGGCCAAGCCAACCTAATGACAATTTTCTTCAATGCGCGATCGGGTCAGATCGCTGCCGGGGTGTTGAATGAATACCTGACCGAGATTCAGAAGCTCGACGTGACCTATCGCAAGAACCGCGCGTCAGATACGCTTAGTTTTTTTGAAAAAGAAGTCGAGCGTCTTGGGAAGGAGCTTGATATACGCAGTTCCCGGATATTGGAATTCGAGAGAGAAAATTCCGACGCATTGCCAAGTAACCTTCAGTTCCGAACCGCGCAGCAAGCGGCATTGCAGACCAATCTAGAACAAACGGATCAGCAGATTTTCTCGCTTAAAAGCCAACGCGAGAAACTTTTGGAGATTTATGGTTCAACCGGCCAGATCGTGGGCGTAGCACAGCAAAACAGAACACCTGCGCAGGCGCAGCTGGATCAGTTGCTGAACGAACTCGACTCGAAGCTCGCGATCTATTCGGAAACCAATCCGCAGATAAGGCTTCTGCGTGCCAGAATTTCCAAATTGGAAGAAACTGTAGTTGCCGAACAGGCAGCCAACACAGCAGCGACTAACCCTCAGACGGGCAACTCGACGCTGGATCTACAACTGGCCCAGTTTGATTCTCAGATTTCGGCCCTTGAGGATCAAAGGATTTCAATTGTGGACCGCTTGGCCAAGCTGACGCTGACGATTGATCAGACCCCGGCCAACGCGATTGCGCTTGCAGAGCTGCAGCGGGATCATGACAACATCCAGGCCCAGTATAACAGTGTGGTCGATCGATTGGCGGCGGCATCGACCGGTGAACGGATTGAAGTGACAGCACAGGGTCAGCGCATATCGGTAATCGAATATCCTGTCGCGCCAGCTGCACCGACAAAACCCGACCGCATGATGGTAGCGGCAGGGGGAACTGCCTTTGGCATTTCGCTTGGCCTGGCTTTGGTTGTTCTGCTGGAACTTCTCAACCGTACGGTGCGTCGTCCAGAGGATTTGATCAACAAGCTCGAAGTTTGGCCGATCGCAACCATTCCCTATTTGCCCTCACGAGGAGAGATGATTAGGCGCCGGATTGGCTGGAGCATGGTTGTCCTGGCTATTCTGATTGGTGTGCCCGCGGCAGTTTGGGCCTTTCATACGTATTATTTGCCACTGGATTTGATTGCAGAACAAGTGATCGAAAAGTTGGAGGTCTATTGGTGACTTTTGTATCTACAAGATTGGACAGGGTGTGATGGATCGTCTTCAAGAGGCAATTCGCAAAGCTCGCAATGAACGCGAAAGCCGCCAAGCGGAACCTATTCTGCAACCCGGGGCTCCGCAGCCTGTTCCAACTGATGACAGCCAAGATGCCTGGAGTTCTCTGCCCGAGTTGCAGATTGATCAGAACTTGATCGCTCGTAATCGTCTGATTGCCTATCACGGCGGGCCTGAAGCTGCCCCCTACGATATGTTGCGGACAAAGATGATTCAGCAACTTCAGTCCAACGGCTGGCGGCGCATCGCCCTGACATCCCCGTACAGCGGATGTGGTAAAAGCACGGCGGCCGCAAATCTTGCCTTTAGTCTGAGCCGACAGAAGGACCTGCGTACAATCGTCATTGATTTTGATATGCGACGCAGAGGGTTGGCCGAAATCCTGCGGCAGACCGGCAATCACAGCATGTCCGATGTCATTAAAGGAAACATTTCGTTTGAACAGCATGCGCTGCGCCATGGTGAAAATGTAATCTTTGGATTGAACTATTCGTCAACACGCAATCCAGCCGAGATTCTGCAAAGCCGGGCCATGATCGAAACACTGGAACAAATCGAAGCAGAGTACCAGCCGGATATCATGCTGTTCGATACTCCGCCGCTGATGGCCAGCGACGACAGCCACGGGTTCCTGAAGAACGTTGACTGTGCCCTGCTATTGGGTGCCGCCGAAGAAACCAGCGTGGACCATGTTGACCTGGCCGAACAGCAACTGGCAGAGCTGACGAAGGTCATGGGCATCGTGCTGAACAAATGTCGCTATATCAGCGAGGCTTTCGGCTATGAGTACGGCTCGTACTGATCCGGCTCCGACGGATGCGGTCATTATTCCCCATTACAACGACCCTGATAGACTGGAACGATGCCTGCGGGCGTTGATGGAGAACGACACCACCGAAACAGAAATCGTGGTTGTAGACAACGCGTCTCCGGTCTCGTTGGACGAGGTGAAGCTGGCCTTTCCTGATGTGCGGTTCATCACTGAAACCCAGAAGGGCGCGGCGCATGCACGAAACAAGGGTATTGCCGCAACCACAGCGCCAAGGTTGTTTTTCATAGATGCCGATTGCGTTCCAGCGCCTGACTGGCTGACGGTCGGCCGCGCAATCGCCAACCGGGCTGACCTTGTCGGGGGCCGAGTTGACGTGTTTGACGAAACCCCACCACCGCGCAGCGGGGCCGAGGCGTTCGAGGCCGTTTTTGCATTCAATTTCCGCAGATATATCGAGGTTCAGGGGTTTTCCGGTGCTGGCAATCTGCTGACGCGCCGCGACGTGTTCGACGCGATCGGCGGGTTTATAAACGGTATATCGGAAGATCAGGAATGGACCATGCGTGCTGTCGCGCGAGGTTATAGTCTGGTGTACGAGGATCGGTTTCGTGTCAAACATCCGTCAAGACAAGATTGGTTCGCGCTCAGGACGAAATGGCGACGCATGACGCAGGAAGCGTATCAGTTGAACGGAACCGGAGGCAAAGCACGCCTGAGATGGGCAATTCGCGGATTGGCAATG
The DNA here is from genome assembly GCF_056539465.1 of Ruegeria sp. BB1. Classification (NCBI taxonomy): domain Bacteria; kingdom Pseudomonadati; phylum Pseudomonadota; class Alphaproteobacteria; order Rhodobacterales; family Roseobacteraceae; genus Ruegeria; species Ruegeria sp. BB1. Next base: position 326,680 of record NZ_JBQFVB010000002.1, on the reverse strand, counting down.
CCTGCCAGTGCCATGGTACATACGCCAAAGGTTCTGGCCAGCAGCAGACTGAATTCAACCGGTGAAACCTTGCGAGCTATTGCCACTCTTATCCGGCTCAGGTGTACACGAATGGTCTGGATGCTGCGCCAGGCCGCCGGTGGCTCCATCTGAACGAGGTCCGGTAAGTAAGCACGGCTTAAATTTACCATAACATTGATTCCACGTCTTGAAACATGCGTTACACCCGCATTTGGTCCCCGCTTGGCTCCAAAAGGCTTAACGTTATTTTTTTGACGTACTCGGAACAGTCTCGGTCTGAGCGCACAATTGTTTAGCCCAGCTTTGGTAACTGGTTCTGAAACATGGCTCATACAACCGGAAACCACAAAAACCGCAGAGCGCGCATATTTATCCTTCGTCCCCCTCTAAATTTCGTGTAGCCTCAACCGCGATGTACATACTGAGTGCAGGCGCTCAAATTTGCAGCCGAATTATTTGTTTTATTCGTTTGTAGTGCCTGATCGTTTTAGAAAACCGACGCGAAGCAATACCGGTCGGATTATAACTGCAGAGAGCGCTGATGAACGCGTCTGATTTTGATCCCAACGACATGCATCTAACCGCCAAGCGGATTCTGGTTACGGGTGGCGCAGGCTTTCTCGGCTCGCACCTGTGCGAGGCCCTGCTGAAACAAGGGCACGAGGTTTTGTGTGTCGACAATTTTTTCACGGGTCGGCGCGGAAACCTGCACCACCTGCTACAAAACCCCCGCTTCGAGGTCATGCGCCATGACGTGACCTTTCCGCTGTATGTTGAAGTGGATGAGATTTACAATCTGGCCTGCCCGGCCTCTCCGTTCCATTACCAGCACGATCCGGTCCAGACGACCAAGACGGCTGTGCATGGTGCGATCAATATGCTGGGACTGGCCAAGCGGGTCGGTGCTCGAATTCTGCAGGCTTCGACGTCCGAGATTTACGGCGATCCGCAAATTCACCCGCAAACCGAGGATTACGTCGGCCACGTCAATCCGATCGGACCGCGTTCATGTTATGATGAGGGCAAACGCTGTGCCGAGACGTTGTTCTTTGACTATTACCGCCAGCACAACCTGCCGATCAAAGTGGCGCGGATCTTCAACACCTACGGGCCGAACATGCATCCCGATGATGGGCGTGTCGTATCCAATTTTATCATGCAAGCCCTGAACGGAGAGCCTATCACCATTTACGGTGACGGCAGTCAGACCCGGTCCTTCTGCTATGTATCCGATCTGATTGACGGGCTGATTAAGCTGATGGAATCCTCTGATGATGTGACCGGGCCGATTAACCTGGGCAATCCGGTGGAATTGAGCATTCGTGAGCTGGCCGAGTCAGTGATCCGCCAGACCGGCTCGAACTCTGAGCTGGTGCAGCGCCCGTTGCCGCCAGACGACCCAATCCAACGCCAGCCGGATATCACGCGAGCCCAGGAACAGCTGGGGTGGTCACCTCACGTACCGCTGGAAGAAGGGCTGGAAGCAACAATCGCCTATTTCCGGCGCATAGCTGTGGCGGCGGAGAGCGCTGTAGAACGGATATGAACGTATCGGTTTCCTCTGATAGGCCATCTTGGCGAATTGGAGGATTTCTGCTGCTTGCCGCGGCGGTGCTTGCCTGTTTGTCCGTGCTTTTGATAAATGGCGGGCCTCTCTACTACTTCGACACCGGCAGTTATATTCGACAGGGCAACGTGGCGCTGAACAGTTTGCTGCCAACAATAAGCGAGAGCGGCAGCGCAGGTGGAAGTAGCGCTGCGGATCAGGACAATACCGCAACCGGATCCCGGTCACTGATCTATGGCATTGTCATGGCCCTCTTTTTTCGCGCGGGCGCCCTTATTGCCGTTCCAATCTTTCATATGGCTGGCATATTTCTGGTTGTTTGGCTTCTGGCACGGACGACAAACCGCACTCTGGAAGAGGCCCGCAGCACATCTTTGCTGACCACAGTGCCGCTTCTGGTTGCGGCTCTTTCCTCATTGCCGTTTTACATCGCCTATATGATGCCGGACATATTTGCGCCGGTTTTGCTGATCGTAATCGCTGCGCTGACGGCGGTCGGTCGCACAATGCGAGGCTGGGAACTTTTTGTGATGTCAGGTCTGGCTGTGTTTTCCGTCATTTCACACCCGTCACATTTGGCAATCGCTGGGCTTATGGTGCCTTTTGTGATCCTGGCCGCCCTATTCATGAAAGCACGGGGGCGATGGCGGGCAGTGATATTGCTTGTGATCGTGCTTGCGATTGCAGTGGCCGAGCGCAAAGCCTTTCAGATCGCGGTGGAAACCAAAACAAACAAAGAAGTCGTCTATACACCCCACATCACCGCGCGGCTGATTGTAGATGGGCCGGGCATGGACTACCTGAACGACGCCTGCCCCGACACAAACATACCGACATGCGCCCTGCACGAGGCCCTTTCATGGTCTGATGATCCCTATCGGTTGACTGTGTCGCATATCATTTTCGAGCGCTCGCCCAAGCTTGGATCATTCCGGCTTATGTCAGCAGAAGACCAGAAGAAGGTTGCACGTTCCCAGCGTGACTTCGCCAAGGCTGTGTTTCTTTCCCGTCCCATTGCCACATCTTGGGCCCTGGCCAAGAATGGTTATCGCCAAATTTTGCGTGACAGCGTTTGGATGACAATCCCGACAGAGCAGGCGCTTGACAACGCTCGCCATCTTGCACGGTTAGACGACTCTCAACTGCATCTGATTCAAGGCGGCCTGCTGTCCAAGGATCGCGGTTGGCTTACGCCGGTTAATGCGCTGCACGGCTTTATCTATGCCGTTTCGTTTGCTGTTATCGTGGTCTTTTTGCTGACCCCGCGCAGCGTGCCGCGCGATATCAAGCTATTTGCCCTATTCATCCTGATAGGAATTGCGGTCAATGCGCTGGTTTGTGGTGGGGTGTCACAGCCAGCGGACCGATATGGCGCTCGCGTGATGTGGTTGCTTCCGTTCACTGCAGCCTTTCTTCTTATCATAAGGTGGCCCCCTGCCCTGCGCGCCGCCACCAAAAGGGATTTGTGATGTCGGATCATTCATTGTCCATTAGTGTCGTTATGCCCGCCTACAATGCCGAGCATATGTTGCCCCGCGTTCTGACCCCGCTGATTGAATTGCTGAATGTCGGACAGGTGCAGCAGGTTCTGGTTGTGGATGACCAGTCCCCAGACGGAACGGCCGCGCTTGCACACGAGATGGGGGCGACGGTCCTGACAACACCGGTCAATGGTGGGCCGGGCGCAGCCCGCAACCTGGCTGCGCAGCACGCCACGGGCGATATACTATGGTTCGTCGATTCCGACGTCATCGCCTGGCCTGACGGCCCGGAACATATCCGCCGCGCCATGTCCGAAGATAATGTCGCTGCCGTTTTCGGCTCGTATGATGATGCACCGGACGGGCAGTCCTGGTTTTCGCGCTATAAAAACCTTTTGCACCGTTATCACCACCAACGCGCACGGCGCGAGGCCCAAACTTTCTGGGCTGGGTGCGGTGCCATCCGGCGCGACGTTTTCCTTGAGGTCGGCGGGTTCGACGTCAAAACCTATGAGGTCCCGTCGATTGAAGATATCGAGCTGGGGTATCGGATTGCCAATGCTGGCTACCGCATCCTTGTCGAGCCGCAGTTGCAGGGCAAACATCTGAAGGTCTGGACCATGCGCAACAGCCTGACCACTGACATCTATTGCCGCGCCCTGCCCTGGGCCCGGCTGATGATTTCACGCGAAGGGCTGACAGACGATCTGAACACCTCGATGGCCGAACGGGTTCGGGCCGCGATTGCTGGTCTGCTGTTGTTGTCGGTTCTGGCCCTGCCCTTCTGGCCGGGTGCATGGGCCCTGCCTTTGCTTTTGCTAGTGGCGGCTTTGGTCGCCAATTTCGATCTGGTGCGCACGATGGCCGGGCATGGTGGGGCATGGTTTGCCTTTAAATGCCTACTGTATCACCAAGTGTATTACGTCTATTCGGCCACGATCTATGTCTGGTGCCTGTTCGAGTATCACGTTCTGGGGCAAAAGCAGAAACTCCATGTCACCCGAAACTGAAATTTCGGGCCCTGCGGCACGGATGCCGGATTTCCTAATCCTTGGCGCCGCGCGGGCCGGTACAACGGCGCTGTACAGCCATCTGCGGCAAAACCCGAGTATCTTCATGCCGTCCGCCAAAGAGCCCAATTTCTTTGCTTTCGAGGGCGAAGCCTTGAATTTCTCTGGGCCGGGCGCGGACTATGTCAACAACTCGGTCACGCAGATCGCCGACTATCATGCCCTGTTTTCCGATGCGCCAGTGGAGGCGGTCTGCGGAGAAGCATCCCCGCTATATCTTTATGCACCCAAGGCGCCTGAACGCATTCATCGCCGTATTCCCCGGGTGCGTATGGTGGTTATTCTGCGAAATCCAATAGATCAGGCCTTGTCCCATTACCTTTATGCGGTAAAGCAACGGATCGAACCGCTCGAGGATTTTTCCGCTGCATTGGACGCCGAAAACGAACGGCTTGCCGCAGGTTGGCAACCCCTGTTTGGGTATTCACGCTTTCCGCTCTATGCACAGCAATTATCGCGCTATTTCAAGCTTTTCGACCGCAGCCAATTCCTGATCCGAACCTACGAAGAATTTCAGGACGATCCGAAAGACGTCATCGACAGCATCACTGCATTCATCGGGGCCGATACAAGCTTCCAATCTGACCTGTCATCGCGGGTAAATGCCGGCGGCGTGCCGCGCAGCCGTCTGTTTCAGGATTTCCTGATGAAACCCAACCCGATCACCGGAATGATCGCCCGTGTCATGTCACAGGAACTGCGCTGGAAAATCAGGGATCGCCTGTCCCAATTCAACCTCAAACGCGAGGTGGAAATGCCAGACCGCGCACGCGCGATCCTGCGTGAAAGGTTGCTGCCGGAAATCGAAGATTTGGAACATCTGTTGGACCGCGATCTAAGCTCCTGGCGAGCCTGATCGCACTTCTGGCAACAATTCCCCCAAATCCAGCAGAATGTGCATGCCGTACTTGTCGTTTTGCATTTCTGCCAAGGTGCAACCACCAATACTTTGATTTTGAGCAGCATGCTTTAGAATAGCCCTGTGTTTTATGGGCTGTTGTCCGGTCGATCGCAATTAGTACCGGGCGACGGTGATTTAGTGGTGACAGTTTTTTATGGACGACATTGACAGAGCAACAGCTTCGTCGCGAATGACACCGGACAGCAATGCGCGACGATTGTTCATCAGCCCCGTTATTGCACGGCGCGTTACCCTTTGTCTTTCGCTGCTTATGTTTGCCTTGGCGTTGGCTTATCTGCTGCTGAAGATCACGCAACTGTCTGCCCTTCCCGCAGGGTATGATTTCCGGTTCATCTGGGTGGCGGGTGACATGTGGCACGGTGGCATAAACCCCTACGGCCCGACGTTTTTGGCGCATGGCGAAGCAAATATTGAGGTCGGACATGTCCCGGTTCTGTGGCCTTACCCACCGACTTGGTGGATTTTTGCCGCGCCTTTGGGGGCGCTGGATTTGAACACTTCGAGTGTCGTCTGGAATATCTTCGGTCTGGTGATCGTCATCGCAATTTGCGGCATGTTGACCAGCGCTTTTACCACCGCATTTCCGGGGCGCGCCCAGATGATCGGCGAGTTCACGGGAGGTCAGGTTTTTTTCCCGCTTTTCAGTGTGGTGTTCTTTCTTTTAGCGATCCTCGAAGCTACCGCGATCCTGTTTTCCGTTGGTCAGACGACTCTGATCGCAGGGCTTGGCATTGCCGTTATGCTGTGGAGCCGCGTCGGCGGACGCCTCTTTTTCGAAGCCATCGGTTTGACGCTGGTACTGCTCAAACCGCAGATCGGAGCGCCTTTTGTGGTCCTATACCTGTTGTTTGATGCGCACTCTCGGAAAGTGGTTTTGATGGCCGTGCTTCTTTCCGCCCTGCTGACAGTGCCGCCGCTTTTGGTCGCTCCAAGTACCATTTTGGATTTCTTTCAAAATCTGGCTGCTTATGACGGTTTTACAATTGCCAACCTTCCACAATCCATGACGGGTCTGCGGCTGATCATTTGGGAGGTTACGGATCGTGATATCGGTAGCTCTGTGGCCACGATCATCACGCTCGTGATCATTGTGGTGCTGTGTCATGGCCCTACCCGGCTGACGCGCGCCTGCGACGCCAACAAACATAGCTGGCAGATCTTCGGATTGGCCTGCGCAGCTATCGTCGCGCTGGCGCCGCTGCATATATATGATTTTGTGCTGTTGGCCTCCCCGCTGACGCTGCTGTTCAGGGGGCGGATCGTCAGCACTCTGTTCGCCGGGCTTGGCGCATTGCTGATCTGGCGATCGGAAAACCTTGTCGATATCTGGGCCTTCCATGTGGACGGGGTCGAGATCTTTCCAAGCTCGCGTTTGGCAACCATTGGCGCCTTGCTGTTTTTAATAGCGGTCGTTGATACAGTTCTGCAGCTGAACAGACAGAAGGCCAGCGCTTCAAACCAGTCTTCGCGCGCATGACTGTTTTTCTAAAATCATCGCCTGCGCCGTCTCGTCCGTGGCGCATTGCGCTTGCTGGGTTTGCCGGGCTGGTCGCAGTGCTGATACTTGTTTTTTCAGTACAGAGTGCCTTGCCCGGCATCCGCGATCTGGCGCAATGGTGGATGCTGATGGTCGCGCTAGCGCTGACCCTCTTTTCCGTTTTTGTTTTGTGGGATCTGACGCTATCGGGTTTGATGCTGCTGCTTTTGTTTGTGGGCGGGGCATCGCAGCTTTATGTGACCCAACCGCTTTGGTACCCGGCGCTACGCCTCCCGCCCAGAACGACCATCGAAATGGCGATGTATGCCATAATTTTCGGACAGGGCGCCCTTTCGGCTTTTGTGTTGTTTAGAAATTCTAGTGACAGCAAACTCTCTCAGGTTATCAGCGATTTGGGCGTAAAACGCACTGCTCTGTTCCTTTTGCTCAGCGGTGCGTTCACCATACCGATCCTCGACCATCTTCGCCAAAACGAAATCGACGTCTATTTCATTCAGCTTGCGGCGGGGCTGATCCTTGTGGTCATCAACCTGGTGACGGTGATCGCATTGGCTGCCACCTTGCCCAGAGGGGTTACTCTGCCCGCGGGATGGCGATGGGCAGGCTGCATGGCCACTGTTTTTCTGATTGCGACATTGGTGCTGGAATGGTTGGCCTTTGAACGGGTGCCGCATGTTCAGGATGAGCTTGCCTATATGTTTCAGGCCAAGACCTATGCGAGTGGCGCCCTTTATGTGCCGGCACTGCCGGAAGGTCCCCGCGCAGCTTTTGAGTTTTATCTGCTAGATCATCATAACGGGCGCTGGATATCGGTCTTCACGCCCGGATGGCCTGCATTTCTGGCGGTGGGAGTTTTTTTTGGAGTGCCCTGGTTGGTGAACCCAATTCTGGGCACTGCGTCCATCTTTCTGGCGCAGGGGGTGATGCAACGGTTAACAAATGCCCGTACGGCCAGCATCAGCACTCTGATCCTGGCGACCTCCCCCTGGTTCATCGCGATGTCGGCGTCACTGATGTCCCATACATTCGCCCTGTTTCTTGTCTTGCTGGCCTGGCTTTTGATCCTTCGCGCCGAAGAAGGTGAATTGAAACGGGCCGTTCTACTGGTGTTTGTGGCCGGCTTGGCACTGGGTTGGTTGTTCCTGACCCGCAACCTTGACGGCCTGTTGCTTGGAATTCTGACGGGTCTGTTTCTGTTGTGGCGCGGAGGTGCCTTACGCCATCCCCTGACTGTACTCAGCTACAGTGTGGGATGCGTGGCAACCGGAAGCCTTATCTTTTTCTATAATTACTACTTCACTGGCGACCCGCTGTTGACAACATTATCAGACTATTATCAACGAACCTGGGTTGATGGATCCAACGCCTTTGGGTTTGGCCAAAACATAGGCTCCCCAGAAGGCTGGGGCCACATGGAACTGCGCCCGCATGAACATTCCCCGTTTGAAGGTCTGGTCAACACGCTGACCAATATCAGCGCGCTTCATACCGATTTCATGGGTTGGGGGATCGGGTCGCTCGTATTTGTCTGGATCTTGCTGATCTATGGCCGCATCAACGCCACGGACCGGATGATGCTTGCGATCATTATCGTCGTAGCGGGTGCACACGCCCTTTATTGGTTCGTAGCCAGCTTCTACGTGGGCCCACGATATTGGTTCATGATGATCGCTCCCCTGGTGTTCCTGAGTGCCAGAGGAGTTCTGGAAACTGGCATCCGATTGGAAACCATTGGCCTTTCGTCAGCTTCGGACAAACTTAACGCCGTGCTTCTTATTCTGTGTTTGTTTTCAGTGACAGTATTTTTGTCCTACCGAGGCGTCACAAGATATCACGAGCATCGTACCTATGATGACCACTATCGCTATCTGTCGCTGCCTGACACGGAAGGTCTTGTCCAACCGCTGGTCTTAATCAATCCGAAAAGCCAAATTGCTTCGGCACTGTTCTTCAATGATCCTTCGTTTCCCTTGGACGAGCCGGTTTTCGCAAAGGATCTGGGAGGCACAGCGAATGACGCCGTGACTAAGGCTTTTCCGGGACGCCCCGCCCTGTATTACGACGAGCGCGAAGAGACGTTTTCTCGGAAATAGACATTTCGCATGGGGCCGATTTGGTTATCTTAGGCCCAATAGCTTTGCAATATCCCAGACCTGACGTGGAGAGGTTTGTGCTCCGCGACCGAAGATTGTTTCCCGAGGCACTTTGTAAATGGGTGCAATGCTCACCGGGACGTCTGCATTGCTAAAATCTTCTTCATAGGTGGGCAAATGATCAGTCACCAAAACCCTACCTTCCACGGCTTCGCCCAATCGAATTTCATCGGGCGCCAAAGCCTCAGTTTCCAAACGGACAAAGTAAGTAGGCGTGACATTGGCTGGAACCGGCATCTGTGCGTACACATAGACCGAGACAGTTCCCGCTAAGTATTGGTCCTGCAATTCGACATCTGACCAACCAGGGGGAAAGGCCTTCCTTATCAGAGCTGGCGTAATCCGGATCTCCTCAAGGTCAAAAAACGGGTCAGCGTCGATTTCAATCGCGATACGCTGCCCCAAATCGCGGGTCACTGTAAATGGGCGCAAAGTCGTAGGCCAACTCAGCCAAGTACTGACAGCAAGCCCTGCCAACGCCATCACAAAGGCTGAGGCCGGCGCTGCCTGAACCGGGCGCAACCGCCAGAAGACAATCAGCGGCAACAGAACAGCCGGTGCAAAATGGTGCGGCAGAATACGATAAGCCTGAACATAGAAGAACAGAACGTACCCTACAGTCATGAGTGTCAGCGTTCTGGAAAACGTATCCTGCCAGCGCCAGGCCAAAAGCGCTAGTCCAGGCAAAAGCCCGCCGGGCAGAAGCCAGAACAGAAACCGCTGCGTATCGAATATAGTCACATAGCGCAGACGACGCAGAATTGACCCCGTGCTGAATTCACCGGATACCCCCGTCACACCCGTTTTTGCCAGTATGGCCAAAGAGAAAGAACCTAGGATCACAATCGCCAGGGCTATCAACACTCCTACGATCACCTGCTTAATGGGTTGAAACCAGTTCAAAAGCAGGTGCGCCAATAGAAAGAACCCTATCAGCAGAATACCGTTTGGTGCGGAGCAAAGAGCTAGCGTTGACACAACCGCCATCCAGCCGAGTTTTTGGTCGCGGAAGAACAAGATGTAACCCAAAACTCCCAGTATAATGGGCGGTTCGCGCGTCATTGGCATGGCAATGTCTGCAAAATATGGATTGTAGGATGGATTAAACGCCATCACGAAGGAAAACAGAAGCAAGGCTGCGCCCAGTCCGAAAACAGACCAGACATCGGTGCGGTTGTTTGGCGAACGGATAAATGCCAGCATCACTCCGAACAAAATCGACACGCCAGGCAGATAAGCAAATCGAAGGGCCGCTTCGGACGACCCAAACACCCGAAGGAAGCTGGTTTGCAGAAATACCTCAGTCATCATTTTCGGATTTGGGTAACCGGTCATTGAACCAGCATCCAAAGGCCAAAACGGCAGTCCCCGAGAAATGAACAGGATAGCGCTCAGTAAGCTATGCGCCCCATCGTCATTGAGAGCTTCCCAATAGAATTTGGGCGACAACAACAGCAAAACAATCAAGGGAAGCAGAACCATACCGGCCACATCCCATCCCCGGCCCCGGAAGATGTCCTGCGCAGGCCGTCTGATGGTTAAGCCAGCCCCGGGCAGGCAAAGCAGAACGACCAACACGATGAAAGCTGTTCCTGTCATCGGGATACCGCTGACAGCCTGCACAATCGCCGCAATCGTAGGTACGCCAAAAAGGGAAAGCGTAAAACCTTTCAACAGAAAATGTTCAAAACGGTCTTCGGGTCGAGCAATACCCAGCGCTAAAAGCAGACCGGGGGTGACAATTAGTATCGACGCCGACAATGCCACCAGAGGCGCCCAGACATACAAAAAAAACGCATCCTTGGCGATAAAATAGGGGGACGGCCCCTCTGCGAATGCAACTTTTGCTGCAATCTGACCTGCTATGTTTTGTCCCATCCAGACGATGCCGACCAGAATTGCCAGCAAACCAAGATAAAAAAATTGCTTCATAGTTCTGGTCATTCAATCATTTCGAACTCTAAGAATTGTTGGTCCAAAAAGTCCGGCACAAACCAAGCGGGCTCGAAGCTCATCCGCTCATTCGAGTGCGGTTTCCTTTCTCAAACGCGGTTTCAGACCCTTTATTTCGAGGCTTTGACTCGAATTCTTCGTGGTAGGACCGTTCGACATTAACATCCCAAACGTCGTTTTCCTCGCCCAAAATATTGCGCGCGGCATACATGGCGGACAACATCGAATGATCCTGATTGTTGTAACGATGCAGGCCGTTGCGGCCGACGGTCTGAAAATTCTCAAACGTCTTCAGCCAATCACTGACAATATCCAGCGCTTCTTTGTAGTCGCCATCATAAACCGGATAGGCCTTGGGTTGCCGGATCACTGTAAAATCGATGACATCGCTTGCCTTGGCCAAACCCAACTGTTCCAGTTCCTGACCGGCCAATTCTTTGAGGTCCGCGTCTGAGGACGACCACAGCCCGTCACCCTTCTGGCAGAAATACTCCATTCCGATGGACGAAGTGTCCTGGTTGGGCAGCATTTCCTTGGACCAGGCGCGGAAATTCTGGATGCGCCCGACCTTTACCTTGGGACTATGGATGTAGATCCAGTTGTCCGGGAAAGGATCGGCGTGATCGAGCATCAAAGTCACAATCAGGAAATCGCGGTATCTCAGGCGATCGGCGGCCTCGACAACCTCTGGCGGCGGCGGCGGATCAAATGCATGGATCAGATCGCGCACGGCCATCGAGTTGATGAACTCTTCGCCCTCTACCCGTTCGGTCGTTTTGTCGCCGTTTTCGTCCCAATGACGCACATCAATCGACGTCACGCGGTTGCCGTCGCGATTGACCTGCACCACTTCGGAATGTGTCTCAACACTGCCGCCCCTTTCCCGGATCAGATCGCGGGTTTTTTCCCACATCATACCGGGGCCAAGGCGGGGATACTGAAACTCTTCAATCAAGCTGGCGGTGTCATTGGCACCGGAAATCGCATTCCAGACTGCCTTGGGCAAAGACAGGTTCTTGATCCGCTGCGCAGCCCAGTCTGCCCGAATTTCTGACGGCGGAATTCCCCAGACCTTTTTGGTGTAGCTGTGGAAGAAATGTAAATATAACCGCCCGCCAAAGCGGTTGATGACCCATTCTTCAAAGGTATCTTCTTGTTTTTTAGGCCGGATTTTCCATTTTACGAAGCTGCCGATGATCTTATAGGTCTCATAGGGGCCTATATTGCCAAGGGCGTTGAAGATACGCAGCGGGTAATCATAAAACTTGCCGCGATAGAAAATGCGGCTCAGGCGTTGCACGGTGATGAAATCATCTCCCATCACCTCGTGCCACATATCTTCGACCTCGCGCACCTTGGTAAAAAACCGATGCCCTCCGATATCAAAACGGTAACCATTGAAAGTTTCAGTGCGCGAAATGCCGCCAACCATGTCCGAGGCCTCAAAGACCTGTGGAACATGTGTGTCACTAAGTTTCTGAAGCTCATGGGCTGCAGTCAACCCGGCAGGCCCGCCACCGATAATTACGACAGGAACGGTATCTTTTTGCAAATGACTAACACCCGTATACTCGAAAAAAACTGACTACAAACTACTAGAGGTTATCACCATTTCATAACAAATTCCTAATGACTGGTCCAAATAATATGCCCAGGCCTTTCACGTACCCAATCCGTATTCGGCAAAATGCAATCTGTGCTGCCATGACTTTGGGCTGCCGATCCCACAGGCAGGCACTGCGCCAGATCGCGTGCATTAACAGCAGACCTCTCGGAAAAATGCTGCCCGATGTCGGGATGGACGTCGCAAAAAAAGTTTCGACGCCACCAGCCAACAGGTTGAGTTACATGAACTATTTCGTCAGGCCCTGATCGGCACATGAATTTCTTTCGCCTGTGCTGGGAAAACTTTAGGTCTGGTCGCAATTAAGCGCGCCATCCTACGGCATCAAAAGAACAGCCCGAACGAAGAAAAGGACAAGAGTGGTGTTGTCGCAACTTCGCTTCCGTCCAAAATTCCGAATCAACAATACACCCCGTTTTCCTTCATTGTGTGCTTTTGAGGGTCAGTTGTGCTGCGATGGCCAAGTGCCGAACCTGACTATCCACTGAATCTTGACACGGGCAACGTGCTCCCGCCTACTGCATGTAGGTGTTTATTGAGAACAAGGTCCTCGCTGGCTGACGTTCGTAGTTAACGATTGATGGCTGACCCCTTATTGGAGAGGGAGCAATTTTATGAAGTGCGTTATTCTGGCTGGTGGTTTCGGAACAAGGCTCAGCGAAGAGACCGTCAGGATACCAAAGCCTATGGTCGAGATCGGAGACAAACCGATCATCTGGCATATCATGAAGATCTACGCTGCCCACGGGGTCACGGATTTCATCGTCTGTCTTGGCTACAAGGGTTATGTGATCAAGGAGTACTTTGCGAATTTCTTTCTGCACAGTTCGGACGTCACCATTGATCTGGCTAATGGCGGCCTTGAAATCGCGAACAGCAGATCGGAACCCTGGCGCGTGACGCTGGTCAATACCGGTCAGGACAGCCAGACCGGCGGGCGGCTTCGCCGGGTCATGCATCTGCTCAAGGATGAAGAGGCCTTTTGCATGACCTACGGGGACGGGGTCGGAAATGTCGATATTAGCGCACTGATCGCGTTCCACAAAAACCACGGCAGACGCGCAACGCTGACTGCGGTGGTCCCACCGGGACGCTTTGGGGCATTGGAACTGGACGGCGACCGGATCGACCGCTTCGCCGAAAAGCCGGGGGGCGATGGCGGGTTTATCAACGGCGGGTTCTTCGTATTGAATCCATCGGTCGGTGAATTGCTGCATGGAGATAGTGAGATTTGGGAGCGCGCCCCGCTTGAGTCCTTGGCTGCAGACGGTGATCTGATGGCGTTCCGCCACAGAGGGTTCTGGCAACCGATGGATACACTCCGCGATCGCCGCCAGCTTGAAGAGCGTTGGCAGGAAAACAACGCCCCATGGAAGGTCTGGGAATGAATCTGAGGTCTTCTCCGAAAATCATCCTGCTGGGCAATCTTGGCTATATCGGTCCGATTGTTGCTGCCACTTTGCGGAAATCCTGGCCCAACGCCAACCTGATCGGGGTCGATCCCGGGTTTTTCTCGGACCGGTTGACCACACATAATGCATGGCCCGAACGGTTTCTGAACCAACAGATCATTGCTGATATCCGCGACATCGATTCCTCGTTGTTCCAAGGGGCCGATGCAGTTGTTGCGTTGGCGGCGGTTTCAAATGACCCGATGGGTGCGCGGTTTGAAACCGTCACCACGGAAATCAATCAGGACGCCATTGTACAGACCGCACATCTGGCTGCCGAAGCCGGGGTATCGCGGTTTGTCTTTGCCTCCAGCTGTTCCGTATATGGATTTGCCGAGGGCGATGCGCGGTCCGAGGATGCACCATTGAATCCACTGACAGCCTATGCCCGCAGCAAAATCGGAACCGAGCGGGCGCTAGAGGCCATGAACACGCCAGGAATGCTGCGCACTGCGCTGCGCTTTGCCACCGCTTGCGGGCCATCGCCCCGGCTGCGGCTTGATCTAGTGTTAAACGATTTTGCCGCTTGCGCCGTCACTGCAGGTAAGATCACTGTGCTGAGTGACGGCAGCCCATGGCGGCCGCTCATCGACGTGCGTGACATGGCCCGAGCCATCGAATGGGCAATCAACCGGACCGAAGATGCCGGTGGCCAATGGTTGGCAGTCAATGCCGGATCGGATGCGTGGAACTATCAGATCCGCGATCTCGCGCAGGCCGTGGCTGAAGCCGTGCCAGGGGCCAGCTATTCAATCAATCCCGATGCTGCCCCTGACAGCCGTTCGTATAAGGTCGACTTTTCGCTGTATAAGCAATTGGCGCCCGAACATCAGCCCGTCCAGACGCTTAGGGGTACGATCGCCGATCTGCTGCACTTGTTGAATGAAATCCATTTTAAAGACCCCGATTTCAGGTCCTCACCGCTGATGCGACTGAAAGCGCTGGAAGAACATATCCACAATGGCGTGCTGAGCGAGGACCTGCGCTGGAGGATGCCGCAATGACACAACCTATTTGCAGACACTGTGCCGCACCGCTGAGCCAAACATTGGTCGATCTCGGGCTGTCGCCACTGGCCAATTCCTATGTACCGCCCGAACGCGCGAACACAGCCTGCCCGCGTTACCCGCTGCATGCCTGGGTTTGCAACGATTGCTATTTGGTTCAGGTCGAAGATGCGGTGCCCGCTGACGAAATTTTCAATGCCGATTACGCGTATTTCTCCAGCTATTCAGACAGTTGGCTGGCTCACGCCAAAGCATATGTCGACAACATGGTCGACCGCCTTCATCTGGGCCCGGATGATCTGGTAATCGAAATCGCCTCGAATGATGGGTACCTGCTGCAATATTTTGTCGAAAAGGGTATTCCGGTGCTGGGCATCGAACCCTCGGGTAGCGTAGCAGCCGCCGCCGAAGAAAAAGGCGTGCGCACGCTTGTCGATTATTTCGGCGAAACACTGGCCCAGAAGGTCGCCGCAGCCGAGAAACCGCCGGCACTGATCGCCTCGGCTAATGTTCTGGCCCACGTGCCTGACATCAACGATTTCGTCGCCGGAATCGCCACTTTGCTAACTGGTGACGCGGTCTATACTGTCGAATTTCCGCATCTTCTGAACCTGATCAACGAAGTGCAGTTCGACACGATTTATCACGAACATTATTCCTATCTGTCGCTGTTGGCGGTCGAAAAGATTTTTGCCAAAGCCGGTCTGCGCGTGTTCGATGTCGAAGAACTGCCCACTCATGGCGGCTCGTTGCGGGTATTTGCCTGTCTTGAAGGGGCCAGCCACCCAGAAGGACCGGGCCTTGCCAAGGTCCGCGCTGACGAAGCGGCGGCGCAATTCGACCGCCCCGAGGGCTATATGAACTTTACTGGCCAGGTCGAGGCGGTACGCGACGGGCTGCTTGCCTTCCTGCGCGAAGTCGCGGCCCGCGGTGATACCATCGCCGCGTATGGGGCGGCTGCCAAGGGCAATACATTGCTGAACTATGCAGAGATCGGGCCCGATCTGATTTCATATTGTGTGGATCGCAACCCGGCCAAGCAGAACACGCTATTGCCCGGCAGTCACATTCCTGTTCACGGGGTCGAGGCGCTGCGCGAGACACCACCCAATTATGTTTTGATCCTGCCCTGGAACATCCGGGACGAAGTCATCGATCAGCTGGCCGATCTCAAGGCCCGCGGCACCCGGTTCGCAACGGCCGTGCCAGAGGTCAGGATCAGCTGATGGCACGGGTTATGCTGACCGGAGCGACCAGTTTGATCGGTCGTGCGACAGCATCGGCTTTGGCAGAGGCGGGCCATGAAGTCGTGACACTGGGCCGGAATCCGGCCAGCAACCTCATCTGCAATCTACTGAACCCCATCGCCACAACAACAGCCATTGAAACAGCCCAAGCCAGCCATCTCGTCCATCTGGCTTGGCATGACGGGCCGCGCGATCGCTGGACTTCGCCGGCCAATTTGGACTGGATGGCGGCCACGCTGCATCTGGTGCGGGAATTTGCGCGCATAGGCGGCCAACGCGCGGTCTGCGCAGGAAGCTGTGCCGAATATGACTGGTCTGAGCCGACTCTCACAGAAACAAGCCCCTTGCGACCTCGCACGCTTTATGGGGCAGCCAAGGCCGGGACCGGTCTGGCGCTGTGCAATGGGCAAGATGCGCTTGGCCTCTCGCTGGCCTGGGCCCGCATCTTTTTCGTTTACGGGCCGGGCGAGCCACCGGGGCGGCTGCTTGGGGATCTGATTTCAAACCTTCGTGCGGGTCAGCCAGTGAAGTGTACCGACGGGCTGCAAAAGCGTGACTTCCTGCATGTCGACGATTTGGCCCGCGCGTTGTCGCGCCTGCTGGACACCGATGTGGTTGGCGCGGTCAATGTAGCCAGCGGTACCGCAATCGCGGTTCGGGACCTGATTGCAGAGGTCGCAACCCAGATGCATCATCCCGATCTGATCCAACTGGGCGCAATTGCGCGTGCGCCAGACGACCCAGACCAGTTGGCGGCCGACGTGACCCGGTTGCGCGACAAGGTCGGTTTCGTACCAAAACATGACATGATTTCGGGTGTGGCAAATGTTCTTCGGGCCGAGGGGACGGCACTGTGAAAAAATTGCTTGTCCCCCGAAGGAATTCCTTCATGCGCTTTGTGTTGGTCGGAATATTGAACACAGCGTTTGGATACATACTTTTTGCAGTACTCAGCCTATCCGGCCTACCGCCTCAGGTCGCGCTGGTAATCTCGTTTTCTGTTGGGGTTTTATGGAATTTCATAACCCATGCCCGGCTTGTTTTCGACTCCAAGGGCCTGAACCGATTGCCGCACTATATTCTGTCCTACGTGATGGTTTACGCTTTTAATGCTCTGTCGTTGGAAGGCTTGCTGTCACTTGGTTTGCAGCCGATCATAGCGCAGGGGCTGATTGTGTTGCCTGCGGCCGTTCTGGCATTCATAGCCATTTCTCGAGCGCTGACAGATCGCTTTCCTTGGCAACAGAAAGCCTGACAAATCCGCCCTGCGCCAGAGTTCCCAGCCTATAGCGAACGCTCCTTGTGAGCGCACCTAGGCCTAGTTGGCATCCCTCAGATAGATAAACTTCACGTCCGGCGAAGGTTTCGATCACAGCCGCGTTCTGCTTAGCCACAAATCTCGCAGGAAAATCGGTTTATCCAATGATCAATGAAGCAAAGGATAGGCCCTATGCTGTGTTGTGCGGACACAAGTACCAGCGCACTTCCAATATCTTCGGCCTGCGCCATCCACCTTATGTCGCAAGAATAATTGACATAATTCTCGTATTTCGAGACCCTACGCCAGCGGGCGAAACTGACAACTGAAATTGCGCCCAAAAACAGAAAAACATTACCAAGTTAGACTTTGTCAAACCGTTGCACCAGAGCAATGTCCCACAGCGTCAACCCCGAGCCTGTTCGGAGCAAGCACCACAGGCCAGCTGGAACCATGAAAACCGTCGCGGAATACGCTATCAAGAATGCGCCGACAGCCAGAATCCAAAAAAGAGGTTGCCGTAAGCAAGACAATCAAATCGGCACGTTCCAGACTGACGGAACGCAGCAGAATGTCATGGGTCAGCCAAACCGATGCCGTAGTCATAGCGGTATAACAGATACGCATCTTGGCTAGCGTGGCATTCGTAATCGCAGGCCCGCAACTCAAAGCGCGGCCCCAGCTCAGAAGACCAACCCGGAATGGACCCCTTATGCTCGATCTACATCATTGAGCATTGCTGGGTCCCTGGCAGGGCCTTCGATGTTGATACGTTCCTGTTCGGTAACAATAGGACCACCTCGGACCTGGTTGTGTATTGAAGTGATGTATTCTCCCAGCATACCGATAAACAGCATCTGTACACCCGAAAGAAAAAACAACGCCACGATAATAGTCGTGGTTCCGCGCGGTGCTTGATCCGGGTCGACGAAATAAAGCAGCGTAGAAATGATCGAGAACAGGATACAACTGATCGCGATCACCAGCCCGCTGAGCGTACAGAACCGCATTGGTGCCCGTGTAAATGAGAAGATCGCATTCAGCGCCTGATCGGTCAGTGCCATCAGGCTGTGTTTGGACATTCCTCTTTTCCGAGCCTTCCAAACGTATGGAAGGATAACCCTGCGGAAGCCGCAGCTTGCAATGATACCACGGATATAAGGGTAGTGATCGTTATGAGACAGCACGGCCTTCAAAACCTTGCGATCGATCAACTGAAACTCTCCTACCGAAGGTTCCAACCATACATCTGATAACCTATTGACAACAGAATAAAAAATTCCACGCGCGCTGCGCATGAGGAACCCTTCTTCTCGGGTACTGCGCGCGCCGGCCACCACGTCATAGCCACTTTCCCAAAGCTCGACAAATTCGGGGATCATTTCGGGCGGATCCTGTAGATCGACCGGCAGCATGACAACGATACCGTCGCCGCTGGCGTAACGCAGACCGTTGAACGTTGACCTAAACACCCCGAAATTGCGGGCGTTCACAACGACCTTCACATCTTGATCTTTTTCGGCAATTTCCCGCAAAATTTCCACGGTTCGGTCACTTGAAGCATTGTCGATGAAAATGTGCTCTCGCTTGTAGCCAGGCAAATCCTTATCGAAAATCGCTTTAACGGTTTTGTAGCAATCCGCCACATTGCTTTCTTCATTAAAGCACGGTGAGATAATAGAAATGGTTTTCATATCATATCTTTGCTTGACAACTACAAACACCGGTTACCGACCGCCGGTTCGGTCACAATTATATCATCGTGCGCCCTTGCAGATTCGCGCAACAGGCAATCAGCGAAAATGTTTTAGAATGCAGTGTGTTTAGCGCCACAGCCCTAATTCCAACTCCTGGACCCAAGAAGGGGTAGATCCGGAAATCACGCATCCCTTTTCTTGGCCCAATTAGATGCTCGACTGTGAACTACGCTGGCACACACGCAAGGTTCAGGCCTGGCGCATCCCGAACACGACAGAGACCGACTTCTTCGTCGATGTGATGAAAGAAGCAATCCACCACTTCGGCCCTCCTGAGATCATGAACACCGATCAGGGCAGCCAGCCCCCCAAGTCGTGGTCCACCGGCTGAGAAAAGACGATACGCAACCCGATCAGCAGGCGCAGTTAGTGGTTTAAACTTGGCGTCGACCTGACCAATAATTGTAGAGCAACTCGACTAGCCCAGGCCATAGCAGATCACCTTGCTTTGGGACGCGGTCACGGTACTTCGTGGGTCCGGCCGAAGTTGCTGGGTTTTCAATAGAATACTATGTATCTCTGTTGATCAATGTCGCCAATGCTGGCGCTTTATAACGTGATATCAGAAGCTTGTATGCTGTTCAGAGCAGACCTATTGATCTATTATGATCGGGACTCATTGGAGTTTGACCTCATATGGCTCGTAAAATTCGTAACCGATTATTCAGGCTTCACACTTGGATTGGATTATATCTTTCCGCCTTTTTCACCTTCATGTTTCTGACAGGCACATTGCTTGTGGCCGGGTTGGAGATTGAATCCATAGGTCGGCCCGCGATCTGGACGACCCTAGAAGAAGACAAGCGCACAGCAAGTTTTGGCCAAATCTATGACGGGATCAAATCCGCCCATCCTGAAGGCGATGTTTTCGTGATCCTCAAGCAGCCAACCTCGTGGTTCGTGGACCGCACATACGGGCGCACAGGGTGGGGTGAGAACATCAATTACTGGACAAATCCCACTACGGGCACCGTCATTCATGAGACAAGGGACATAGGGTTCAACACCATTCTTGGTGGGCTTCACGATACGTTTCTGATCGATAAAAGAATTGTGTTCATTCTCATTAGTGCGATGTCCATCCCATTACTTTTCCAGATGGTCAGCGGGCTGATCACCTACCGGCGTTTCTGGAAAGGATTTTTCAGATGGCCCAGCAGCTCGGGCGGCTTCAGATCATGGGCAGGCGGCGCCCATCGGCTAGCAGCTCTTTGGGCGGCACCGCTGGTCTTTTTGATTGCTATAACAAGCTTCTTTTTTCTGCTGGGTGGGCTTGGGATTGAGGGGGGAAAACTAAAGTTCCAACCCCCTGCACCGCGTGAAGCCGCGCTGCCGGACGGGTTTGACGGGTCCGTCATCGATGCAGCCGAAGCACACGCTCGGGCTGCGCTTCCAGGCTTTCAACCGGTCAACCTGGCAATCCCCGGTGGAAAGGCTGGCAGTCTGCGTTTCTTTGGGCTGCATCAGGATTTTTCGTATCTACGCGGAGAGATCACCGTAGCTGTTGATCCCCTCACATTAGAGGTTCTCAACATCTACACACCAGCTGACTTCAGGGGGCTTGCGCGCCTGAACCATTTGATGGAGCTGCTTCATTACGGAGTTTGGGGTGGAGCATATTCAATGGTGCTGTGGATTATTCTGGGGCTCGTGGCCACAGCTCTCGCTTTTACCGGCTCGCTTGTTTATGCTGCCCGTCTGGCACCGACTGTCTCAACCGGCAGTTCTAACCTGCGTTTCTGGCGTAGGATGGGGCCACTGCGTTGGGTATACCTGCTGGTGCTGCTGGCCACTCTTTTCGCCGTATCATGGCGCTTGCACTCGGATGCCTATATACCGTCCCGCGTGCATCCGGTTGATGCCAAAGGCACTGTGGCACAGCTGGTCCTGCATGAACCGTTACGGCGCGGTACCCTGATCGAGATTGAATTGCGGATCGGCGCACCGGATGTCAGTGCGGCTTTGGTCGAAGTTAACGGAACTGCAGCACAGTCGGTTAATCTGGTCCGAGACGGAGACAAGGCTTTGGGCCGTTTTAGATTTGAGCCCCTCGAGACAGAAAACGAGGTCATCGCCTACTTGAAGAAACCCGATGGTACGGAACAGAAAGTCATCTTCCGAATGGGCAGCCCTATCTGGTGATCTCAGACCCGAGCGGCCAAATCCTTCAGCACCGCAAACCGGTCACGCATCGTTACAAATGCAAGGCAGGTGTAGATCGCCACACCTGTCACGACACCCACAATCAGACGCAAGATGTTTGCCTGATCCCCCAAAACCGCCTGACATCCCGCGACCCCCGCTGCCATGATCCCCGCCGAGACCAAAGGCAGGATATGCAGTGATGCCAATCTGGAAACAGGCTGGCCTGAGATCGCTGCCAGGTTGGCGAATTTGAACGGCCACATGATCAGAAAGACAGTGGTAAAGGCAGCGGTGACGAACGGCACGCCATACGGGGCGGCAACTGTGACCGCAATGGCTGCAAGGACCACCTCGATCCACGACAGCACGGCCAACCTACCGGGTTGGCCGGACGCCAGGCAAAATGTTTGCTGTACCCTTTCAGTGCAGAGATACATTCCGAACACGGACATCAGACTTAGAACCGGGGCTGCGGGGCTCCATTTCTCACCAAACAAAAGCACCAGTACCGGCTCGGACAGAACCGCCAATCCGGCAAAGGTCGGAAAAGTCACAAGCCCGGTCAGGCGCATGACGTCCAATAGCATCTCAGACGCGCGCCCTCCGCCGCGCGTTACCGCCGCAAAAGCGGGCTGCGAGACCATGCGCAGTGGCGTGATGGTCAGAAATGAGGCCGTTTCCACGACCCGCCAGGCAATCGCATAATACCCGGCTGCAACCGGGCCCAGCATCGCGCCGATCAAAACCGCAGGTGACTGTACCGCCGCCAGTTCAGCCGCGCGCAGCCCGATGACCCGGTGACTGAAATGAAGAACCTGCCGCATCTGGTGACCCGACACGTGAAAGGTGGGTCTCCACGATACCGCACCCCAGGCCATAAGGATATTCGTGGCGGTCATCGCCACCCGCTGACCAACCAGGCTCCAGACTCCGTATCCCGCAAGGGCCATACCGATGCCGATAACCCCGCCAACTATTGCGCCAAGCACTGCGCGCAAGGCGAGAACCCGAAACCGCATCTCTCGCCGCAATAGCGCCACTGGCACCGCCGTGAGCGATATCATCAGCACCGTTGGCGACAAACCGATCAGCAATTGACCCGCGATCGCTTCGTCATAAAAGGTCGATACCGGCCCCGCGCTCAGAATGATCAACGCGGTCAGGCAAGCGCCCAGAAACCCCAAAAGCCAAAAGACCGAATTCAGCCGTTCAGGTGTCAGCGTGTCCTGAGTCAGCAAAATCTCGGATATGGTTTCGCGTACCAGAAACTCGGAAAACAAAACAAAGGCAGCAGCCATTGCCAACAGGCCGAAGGCCTCGGCCCCAAGCAACCGCGCCAGAATGGCTATTATAATGATATTGAATGCCTGTTCTGCCCAGACGCCGAAGGACATCCAAGCAACGCCGCTGGTGAAACGTCGTCCCCGCGACATCAAAACCCTTCCCACTGACTTATTGCCACGCGAAACCGCGGGCATTCTGAATCAAAGCGTAACGGTTTGGAAACACTGCTGTCGAGATCACCCGTCGCTTCTTGGAGATGCGGCCAGCCTGCTTCCATTCTCAAAACCCCTCGGACAAAAGTCGTGGACACTGGGCATATCCTGCCAACGTCTCAACATTCCGCCAAGGACGCATGTGTTGCATTGCATGAGTTTCCAAGCATTATGAGATCAAAGCGCCGCATAGCTTTGCATAGGTTCCTATTTGGAAACACTCCAGACATTATGCCCCTCATCAAAAATGACCGAATATCAGAGCAAACTTACACCGAGGCCTAAGGGCTCATCGGGGTATAATTGAAACCATCACTGGCTTTTTTACGTTACTGGGTAAGCGCATGCATAGGTGAATTCCGGCAACCAGACCCCGGAAAGACCGAAATTTGTCAAAATTATTGTCTATATCCAGCCTGTCTGTGTTTGAATACAATAAGCAGCGATGGGAATTGAGCCCGTTGCGCTCTGAACGGCATGAATGCCAAGCGGGGCAGAATATACATTAAGTACGCAAAGGGATTTCATTTTCATGAACAAGGTTGCCGAGCAGATCACCCCGGACAACATCCCAACCGGTGCGCCGGATACTTCTGGCATGAGCCTGAGCGTGGTCATCCCTGCCTATAACGAAGAAAACGCCGTCCGTGGCACTGTTGAAGATGTGCGGGCCCATCTCGAACCGCTGGGTATTCCGTACGAGATCATCGTGGTCGACGATGCCAGCCAGGACAACACCCGCGCCGAGGCCGAGGCCAGCGGTGCCACCGTCACCTTCAACGACGTCAATTCCGGATACGGCGCCAGTCTCAAACGCGGGGTGCGGATGGCACAGTATGAATATGTGGCCATCCTTGATGCTGACAGCACCTATCCGGCGCGTTACCTGCCGGGCATGCTGGCCATGTGCCGCGATCAGGACATGGTGGTGGGCGATCGGGGCGCCGCAATGAAGAACGTGCCGCTGCTGCGGCGGCCGGCCAAGAAGTTCCTGTTCGCCTTTGCCTCATTCCTGGCCGAGCGCAAGATCAACGACCTCAATTCCGGGCTGCGTGTGTTCCGCAAATCCGAGCTGATCCCGTTCCTGCCACTGCTGCCACAGAATTTCTCGTTCACCACCACGATCACACTGTGCATGACCTCGAATGGCAAGCGGATGATCTATACGCCGATCGAATACGGTAAGCGGGTGGGTAAATCGAAAATCCGACCGATCGATTTTCTGAACTTCATCATCCTGATCCTGCGCATCAGCACGTTGTTTAACCCGCTGCGGGTGTTCATCCCGCTGGGTCTGGCGTTTTTCACTTTGGGCACGGTTAAGTTCATTATCGACATGTTCTACTGGAACCTCAGTGAAACGGCGGTGTTCTCATTCCTGGCGGCGATCATGATCTGGTCGTTGGGGTTGATTGCCGACATGATTTCGCGGCTGCATCTCAGACCTTGATATGAGCGGCGGCATGCTTTCCGATCCAACTCAACGGCGCTGGCTGATCCGGCTGGCTGGGTCGGCTTTGGTGCTGGCGATCCTGTTCTGGATCCTTCCGGCCGAGGCCATCGTGGCGGCATTCAAGGCAATCCCGATCTGGGTGTTCCTGAGCGTACTGGTCCTGTTCCTGTTGGCCCATGTGGGTGCGGCGATGAAATGGTGGCTGTTGTTGGGTCGGGGGCTTCCGGCCCTGCTGGCGATCTGGGCGCATTTTGCCGGTCTGGCCGCTAATCTGTGTCTGCCCGGCGCGATTGGCGGCGATACAGTGCGCGCCGGGATGGCGCAGGCGGCGATGAAAGACGGGGCACGGGTCGTCGCGGGCGCAACCGTGGATCGGCTGATCGACATGGTGGCCTTGTTGACCTTATCCTGCCTTGGGCTTGTCCTGACATGGGAACGGGCCGAGGGCGGACATATGATCTGGCCTGTAGCGCTGGTCCTGCTTGCGGCGCTGGCGGGTATGGTCGCATTGCCGCGCCTGCTGCCCCTGCCCTGGCGCTATGTCCCGTCTCTGCCTGGTAAGGGCTTTGCGCATCGTCTGGCCGATGCGCTGACCGGGTTGGGCCGCAAGCCCGGCACGCTGGCGGCGGCCTTTATCGCGTCGGTTTTGATCCAGTTGTTGTTGGTCATGCTGGCCTGGTGGCTGGCCATCGCGGCGGGTGTCGATGTGGCAGCCGGACCGTGGATATTTGCCTGGCCGCTGGCCAAGATTATCGCAGTTCTGCCGGTGTCGTTGAACGGGCTGGGCCTGCGCGAGGCCACGCTGGCGGGCTTTCTGGCCGCCTTTGGTGCCAGCGCCCCTGCCGTCGTGGCAGCCGGGCTGGTCTGGCAGGTTGTTCTGTTTACAGCGGGCGGGTTTGGCGCGCTGGTTCTGACAATGTCCGGGATGCGGTTTAGCGCTCCGGCGAATTCCCAAAAGGAAGAGTGCAAGTGACGGATGTTTCCCGACCAACAGGCGAGGATAAGCCTGAAATCATCATACTCGGTGCCGGACCCGCTGGTCTGGCCGCAGCATACGCCCTGACCGGGCAGGCAAAGGTGACCGTGATCGAACGCGCACCCATTGCAGGCGGCAATTCGGCGTCGTTCCCGGTCGAAGGCGTGATTTGCGATTATGGCTCGCACCGGTTTCACCCTGCGGCAGAGCCTGAGGTGTTGCAGGATGTGAAAACGCTGTTGGGTGACGATCTGCTGCTGCGCCCGCGCCATGGGCGTATCCGGCTGGGCGGCAAATGGATTCACTTCCCGCTGAAACTGACCGACGCGCTTATGCGCCTGCCCAAGCCCTTTGCCGCGTCGCTGATCGGGGACATGGTGCTGAAACCCTTTCGCAAGAAAAGCACGGGCCCCGAGACATTCTCGACCGTGCTTTATGACGGGTTGGGGCCAACGATTTCGGACAATTTCTATTTCCCCTACGTGCGCAAACTCTGGGGGCTGGATCCGGAAAAGCTGGCCGTCAAGCTGGCCGAGCGCCGGGTCGGCAGCGGATCGGTCGGCAAGATCCTGATGAAGATGCTGCGCCTGGTGCCTGGGCTGCGCAGCGAAACCGCCGGGCGATTTTTCTATCCGCGCAAAGGGTTCGGACAAATCTCGGACGCGATGCTGGAAAGCGCGCGCACAAATGGTGCCACCTTCATGTTCAACACCGAGATCACCGGGATCGACCGGGACGGCGACCGTATCACCGGGTTGACGATCCGCGAGGGCGACAGCGAGCGGCATGTGACCGGCGATCTGATCCTGTCGACCATTCCGCTGACCGGGTTGACGCGCCTGATCGACGCCCCTCCGCCGGAAGTGGTCGATGCCGCCCGCGCCATCCGGTTTAGGGGCATGATCCTGCTGTATCTGGTGCTGGAGACAGACCAGTTCACCGAGTTCGACGCGCATTACTTTCCGGAATTGTCGATCCCGATCAGCCGGATGTCAGAACCCAAGAACTATAACGCCAGTGGCGCGCCGAAGGGCGTGACCGTGCTGTGCGCCGAACTGCCCTGCGACCCGGATGAAAAGTGGTGGTCCATGTCCGACGAAGAACTGGGGCAGGAGTTCACCAAATGGTTGGACCAGCTGGGCCTGCCGGTCACCGTGCCGGTGCGCCGCTGTGAATCCCGACGGCTGAGCCACGCCTATCCGGTTTACGACGTGGGGTATGAGGCGCGGTTTGATACGGTTGATCAGTGGCTCTCAAATCTGGACGGATTGCTCGTATTTGGACGTCAGGGATTGTTCGCCCATGACAACACCCACCACGCCTTTGCCATGGCCTATGGCGCGGCGGATTGCATCAACGGCACAGGTCAGGTCGACCGCGCGAAATGGAATAAATATCGCGAGGTCTTTGCTACTCATGTGGTGGAAGACTGACCCATGACCGCCTGGCAGGCCGATATCCTGATGTATCATTCGATCTCGGATGCGCCTGGACCGACCTCAATCGCGCCCGAGGTGTTCAAGGCCCAGATGCAGGCGCTGGCGGCATCCGGCCTGCCGGTGGTCACGCCCGATGCGCTGGCCAACCCGCCCGGCCCCCGCGTGGTCATCATCAGTTTCGATGACGGGTTCGAAGATTTCGCCGATACCGCCTGGCCCATTCTGCGCGATCATGGCTTCTGCCCCATCGTCTATCTGCCCTCGGGCCTGATGGGCGGGATGGACCACTGGGTCGGAGGCAACATCCCGCCCCGCCCCCTGATGGGTTGGGACAGGATCGAAGCCCTGGCAGGGGAAGGGGTCTGTTTTGGCGCGCATAGTGTCAATCATCCCGATCTCACCACGCTGGATACGCTCATGCTGGAAGAGGAAGTAAGTGGCTCCGGTCAGGACATTGCCGCGCGGCTGGGCCAGCCTGTCCGGCATTTCGCACCGCCTTACGGCGCGTCGAATAGCAGCGTACTCAGACAGATCGCTCAGCATTACGACACTTCGGTCGGCACCAGGCTGGGCGTGGCCAAGGCGGGGGACGATATCCACGATCTGCCCCGGCTCGAGATGTTTTACTTTACCGACATCGCCCGTTGGAAAGCGCATTTGGAAGGGCGCGGCAAAGCCTATCTGACGGCGCGCAAGACAATGCGGGGGGTGCGCGCGGCAATACGCGGGCAACCGTGGTGAACAGATATTTTCCGCCTGCGGCTATAGCCGGATACGCAGCGCGGGTTGTACGATCCGGTAAATTGGTTTTCAACAAGTAACAGGTACGAACAAATGCATATTCTGGTTACCGGTGGCGCCGGGTTTATTGGCTCTCATCTGACGGAACGGCTGATCCGGGATGGCCACACGGTCACGGTCTTTGATGATCTTTCGACCGGACGGCTGGCAAATCTGACCTCAGTTGCAGACCACCCGAATTTCACATTCACCGAAGGCTCAATTCTGGATCGCCAGATGGTCACCGATCTGGTTCGTCCGGCTGACGTCGTTTTTCATCTGGCCGCCGCCGTTGGCGTCAAACTGATCATGGATGAGCCCAGCCGATCGATCCTAACCAATGTAGCGGGTACCGAGAATGTTCTGGATGCGGCGCTGCCAAACAAGACCTATACATTTGTCGCCTCTACATCCGAGGTTTACGGCAAAAGCGCGAAGTTTCCGTTTCAGGAAGACGACGATCTGACCATTGGGGCCACGCGCAACCTGCGCTGGTCCTACGCCTGTGCCAAAACGCTGGATGAGTTTCTGGCGCTGGCCCATGCGCGCGAATCCGGTCTGCCGGTCACGGTTCTGCGGTTTTTTAACACCACCGGGCCGCGGCAGACGGGCCGCTATGGCATGGTGTTGCCGAATTTCGTGAAAGCCGCGCTGGAGGGTGCGCCCCTGATGGTGCATGGCAGCGGCGAGCAGTCGCGTTGCTTCGGTCATGTGGCCGATGTCGTCAAGGCATTGGGGTTGCTGATGAACGCACCACAGGCAAAAGGCGAGGTGTTCAATATCGGCTCGAACGAAGAAGTCACAATCCGCGCTTTGGCTGAAAAGGTCATTGAACTCACCGGGTCCAACTCGGAAATCCGCTATGTTCCCTATGACGCGGTATATCCAGAAGGGTTCGAGGATATGCAGCGCCGGCTGCCCGATGTGTCAAAGCTGGAGCGCGTCACTGGATTCCGCCCGATGCGCACGCTGCAGCAGACTATCGAAGATATCATCACTGAAATGCAGGCCCCGGTTTCCGCATGAGCCGTCAGGTTCCCATCTGTGACTGATCTGGTGATCGGCTCCGGGCCGTCCGGCGTGTCTGTGGCCATGGCTTTGCTGAACCGGGGGCGTCAGGTTCTGATGCTGGACCCGGGCGGCAGGCTGGAGGCCCCAGCGCAAGACCGCCGTGACAAACTTGCGGCTTCGGATCCCGACACCTGGTCTGTTGATGACCAAAAAAAATGGCAGGCCCCGCAATTCGACACACCGCCCGGGCAGGTGCGCCGGTTCGGGTCGGATTTTGCCATGGTGCCGGGCGCCAAGACACTGGTGTCGCCCGAACGGATCGGGTTGCGGGCCTCACATGCGGTGGGCGGGCTGTCCAATCTCTGGGGTTCGGCGGTTCTGCCCAACCGCGCCGAGGACATCGCGGACTGGCCGATTGGAATTGACGATCTGGCTCCGCATTACCGCGCCGTCGCCGAATTTCTTCCCGTAAGCGGCCAGCAGGATGCATTGCAGACCCTGTTCCCCGCCCTTTCGATGCAGGACCGGGTGCCGCTGACCCCGTCCCCACAGGCGCAGCAGTTGTTGCAGCGTCTGGAGCATCAGAAAACCAGCCTGTCAGAACTGGGCGCCCATGCCGGACTGGCGCGTCTGGCCGTTGACCCCGGATGCCAATATTGCGGCCAGTGCCTACATGGATGCCCTTGGGGCTACATCTATTCAGCCCAGAAAACGCTGACTGAGTTGCGCCGTAACCCGGCCTTTCAATATCGCGCTGGCCTCGCCCGCCGGTTCGAAGAACAGGCCGACCACGTCACCTTGACGCTGGAGGATGGCGAGGCCTTGCAAGCCAGTCGCATTTTTGTGGCCGCCGGGGTTCTGGAAACGGCGCGGCTGTTTTTGACGTCGTCGCCGGATCCGTCTACCAGTTTGCAACTACAGGACAGCCAGCATTTCTTTCTGCCCAACCTGCACCGCTGGCGCACACCGCGCCGCCCGGATCAAAGGCCCTATCACACCCTGCCGCAGATGTTCATCGAACTGGATGATCCGAACATCTCACCCCATCTGGTCCATGCGCAGGTCTATACCTGGAACGAATTTTATGCCCATGACCTGATCAACAGCCACGGCTCCAAACTGCCGGGATCGGGCGTTCTGTGGCGGATGCTGGCGCGGCGGCTGATCGTGGCGCAGGCGTTTCTGCATTCGGCCCATTCCGCCCGGATCGACCTGACGCTGGCCACTGACAGGCGGCTGGTCCCGACGGTGCAGACCAATGAGGCAACCGAAATGGTGATGGGGTGGGTGACGTCCCGATTGGCACAGGTGCTGAAACGTGCCGGCCTCATACCGCTGGCGTTTGCCCGCCGTCCGGGTGAGGTGGGGTCCAGCTTTCACGTCGGCGGCTCGGTCCCTATGGCCAAGGCCCCCGGCGCGGGGCAATCCGACATCCTGGGGCGGCCGCATGGATTATCACGGGTGCATCTTGTCGATGCCTCGAGCCTGCCCAGCATCCCGGCCACAACCATCACCTTCTCGGTCATGGCCAATGCCCATCGCATCGGAACGCTGACCCCCTAGCGCTCAATTCATGCAAGTGATGCTGCACGCGCTCCGTTCTCGAACGCACCGGACTCCAGAGCCGCAGAAAGCGCCCGATCACCTTTTCCATGCGCCGCACGCGCCAGCGCCGCACCATAGGCTTCAAGCACAGAGGTCTCATGCCAAATGTCCAGAAAGGCATTGCGCGCCGCAGTTCCCTGCACCCCGCGCTGGTCCGGCTGGTGCTGCAATTCACGCATCGCCGCGATCAAATCATCCTCGGTTTCAAACAGCGACCCACCTCCGGCCCGCTCCACGATCTCGGGGAATGGGCCCAACCGACGGGCAATCACCGGCGTGCCCAGACGGAAGCTTTCAATCAGGATGATGCCGAACGTCTCATAGCAAACCGACGGAACGATTAACCCGATCGCACCGCGGTAATAGGCGTTAAGCTCCTCAAGGGTTTTGCGGCCCAGGAATTTAATCCGGTCATTGCCTGCGGCTTGGCTCTTTAACTCATCCGCATAGTCACCGTCGCCCAGGATCAGCAGATCGGCATCCGAATAGCGGTCAAAGGCCGGAAACACATCTTGCAACCCTTTAATCTTTTCCAGACGTCCGACGAACAGGAAATAGGGGCGCTCATGGGCCGCTGGTTCTGGCAGGGCGCTCTGATCGAGATCGGGCAGGAAATAGGGCAGCACCTGCATGTCTTGCCGCAGACCGAATTCGCGATGTTTGGCGCGGCTGAATTCGCTTTTTGCAATGATCAGATCCATATGATCCAGCGCCCGGTCCAGCGCGCCGGTATAGCGCCACAGCTGCGGCGGACGTTTGTGATTCAGCACGCAGCGTAGGCATTGGCGCGCGTCGCACAGCTCGCGCCCGTACCGCCACAGAACATGGGTGGGGCAGACCAGCCAATGCTCGTGCGCCTCATAAACTTTTAGCCCCTCACCCATCGGCAACAGGCCGGGTCCTCCGATCAGGGATGTATTGTTGTGCCAGATGATATCCGGTTTCCGTTCGGCCAGTATCTCGCGGATGCGGGCTGCGTGTACAACAGGTCGGCCCAGCTGCTGGGTCAGCAGGTTCGACATCATACCATTGCGGCTGCGCAGCCCGATCCGCCGCACCCCATCGGGGTCGCCCTCGGCCTGCGGCTTGCCGCCCAAGATCAAATAGCTGTCTTCGTCATGCACCACCGTCACATCGTGACCGCGCGCCACAAGCGCCCGGGCCATGCGCTGAATCCCTATGGCGTCACCGCCAAAGGAATAGGGCGGGTAAAATGTGGTGAACATCAGAATGCGCAGCGACTGCATGTGAATTGTACCAAACAACCAATAACTTTCAGGTATGAAACACGATCCCTGCGACAATCGAAAGGATCAAGCCATATGGACACTCAGATAGCCACCGGTGTTGCGGACATGCTGCAAACATACGCAGGCTGTCACGGGCCATGACCACAGCATGTGCAAATGCTGTGCGCATGCTATGATCGGGGAATAGTTCAGAAAATTGGCTCGATCCCGCTTCAGATGCAGACCTCTTCCTCTTCAGACCCCCTTCATGTTGTCGAAATGGGCACCCAGTTCGGTATGGGCGGCATCACCCGGCATATCCTAGGGCTGAGTGAGTGGCTGCAGACACACGATCATCGCGTCACGCTGGCTGGCACCGCCGACATCTGGGCCGGGCCTGATCAGCAGCCGGATTTCCTCGACCTGCCCACCCGCTATGTCGCTGGCGATGGCGGCAACATCGCCAACCGGTTGCGCCATACGGCAGTCGCGGCCTGGCGGTTGCGGCGCTGGCTGGCGAACCATCCGGTCGATCTGATCCACTGCCATGAATCCGCCCCTGCGCTGGTTGCAAATCTGGCCCGCACCGGGCGGCGCATCCCCGTCGCCGTCACCTATCACGGGTCCGAGCCCGAGCGGATCGCCGCATTCGGAGGGATTGCCGCGAAATGCGATCTGGTGATCACGCCCAGTCACCGCTCGGCCGAGGATCTGGCCACCATCGGCAAGGTACCACAGGACAAGCTGAAAGTTATCGGTCTGGGCGTCACACCCCCGCCGCAGGACAGTGCAGAGGACATTGCCAACCTGCGCGCTGAGTTGCTTGGGGATGGTGACCGGGTGATCGTCACACTGGCCCGTCTGCTGCCGCAAAAGGGGATCGACATTCTGATCGACTGCGTCGCGCGGATGAAAGACATCCATCCTGGCTATCGTTTCATCGTTGCAGGTGACGGACCGGATGAGGCGCAACTGCGTGCGCTGGCGCAGGAAAAGGGCCTCAGCAAACACTTGCGTTTTGTTGGTCGCACGGACAAGCCAATCCGACACCTGCGCGCGGCAGACCTGTTCCTGCTGACCTCACGATGGGAGGCCCTGCCTTTCACCATCGCCGAGGCGTTTCAGGCCGGAACCCCGGCGGTGGCCACCGCCTGTTCCGGGGTGGTCGAGCTGATTGATGACAGCGTAGGCGCGGTTGTACCCATCGGCGATATCGATGCGATCTGCGCAGCCGTAGCGGATGTTCTGTCAGACGAAGACCGCCGCCGAACCTTTGCGGAAAATGCCCTGAAACGCAGTCGCGAGGATCGGTTCGACCCGGATTGGGTGCATCGCCAGTTCGAAAAGACCTATTACGATCTGGCAGGTCGCCAGAAGTGACCGCCGATCAGGGGCGTTTGGTGATGTAGCCCCAGACCTCGCCCAGCGTCCACGCCGTCGACAGTAGCATGACATAAGGCAGCGTCTTGAGGTACCGCATCCCCCGGCCCTTACTGGCTTGCAGCTTATAGTGACGCACCCAAAGCAGTGGCGGAATCAGTGGCCCCGCAGTGATCAGCATCAGGCGCTTTGCGTTACTTTGATTGCGTACCCGGATTTCACCGAACAGGCGGCCCCAATCGAACCGCTCGGGCAGCAATTCCCGAAAGGTTGCCTTGGGACGGTGGTGATGCACGACCACTTCGTTCGACAGCCACAGCTCCTCGCCCTGTTCGATCAGGTGCCAATGAACGATCGGCTCGTGATAACGGTCTTTCCACAGGTGCTGGGTCTCATCCAAGGCTTTGCGGCTATAAGTCAGGTTCACGTCTGACACCCAATCTGCCGGACCGGTTTCAAACGGCCGCCCGTAGCGGCCAAAATCGGTGACGTAAAAGGCCCAGTTCAGCGGGCTGACCGGCTCCATGCATTCAATCGCGCCGCCAATCACGTTCTTTCCGGTTTCCGCATACAGCCGCACGATGGTGCGCGCCCAATCGGATTGCGGCAGGCCGCGATCTTCGAGAATACCTATGATATCGCCCGTGGCCGCGGCCAGCCCGGCCGAGCGGCGACGATCGTAAAGCTCGTGCTTGCCTGCCTCCGACGTGATCGGGCGGATGGGGTCGATCACCCCGAGGTCCAGAAATCGCACCTCGGGGTAATCTTCGGCATATTGGGCCACATCGGCGACGCTGGCGTCATAGGGAATGATCACATCCAGCGGCGGCGGATCATCGAAACTGCGCACGGCTTCCAGAAAATCCCGCACATAGCTGCCGCCTTGCACGATGGTCAAAACGATGGAAAGGGTCGGATCGCTGCTCATTGGATTGTCATGTCCCCCAGATTGTCCAGTTCAACCGGCTGACCGCTGCGCGTGCTTTCCGGCACAGCCGCGGCGATTTCGACCGCGCGCAGGCCCGCATGACCGTCGGCGCAGTTCAGGCCGGTTTCACCGCGGGTCAGGCGGATGAAATCGGCCAGTTCGTCGCCAAAGGACAGGATCGCGGTCGATTTCCAGGATTTCAATTTCTCGCGCACCATGATTTCCGGATAAAACTTACGCACCCGTTTGGGCGCCCCACCGGGCTTGTCCATGGTGATGACAAGGTTCTGCATCGGCGCATAGGCCCCGCGCACCATACCGCGCGAGCCGTACACCTCGATCACGCTTTGATAGCCTTTCCAATCGTTCCAGCAGGCCTGATAGATCGCCGGAATACCATCGGGGTTCTTGAAGATTGCCACAGCGTTGTCCTCGGACCCCGGCACGTTCCAGACCGTGTTGGTGGCCACTCCATAAACGCTGGTAATCTCGCCCAGAATGAAACGCGCCATGTCGGTCATATGAATACCCACATCCCACAACGCACCGCCGCCGGAAAATTCGGCCTGATATTCCCAATCATGGGTGAAATGGCCCAACCCGTCATGGCCGCCATATACGCGGACATGGTCGATCTCTCCGATCTCACCCGAGGATGCGACCTCTTTCACATGCGCGAACGACGGGTAGTAGCGCATATTGAACCCGGCCCCTAAAGCCTTGCCCGCCTTTTTCGCGGCATCGACGATGCGCCTTGCCCCTTCCACGGTCGGGGACAGCGGCTTTTCGGTCAGCACATGCAGGCCTTCGGCAAAGGCCCGCAGGCAGAGCGGTTCACGTATATGTGCCGGGGTCGAGATCACCACCGCATCCATCGACGTGGCAAAAAACCGGTCGAGATCGGTAAAGGCAGGCGCGCCATCCGCCACAGCCACAGCGCGATGAAACTCCAAGTCCAGAACCGCCGCCAATTCAGCATCAGGAGACTCAAGAATGTTCTGAACCCGCATTTGGCCGATCTTTCCGGCCGCCCCGATCACACCGATCTTCATTCAATTCCTCATTAACAATCACGGGTGCGCAACAGGGCTACACCCGGCATCTTTAACAACAATTCACCTATAAGCGGAGTAGCACAGACGCTGCCTCCACGCTAGGTTTCTGAAGGATGACATTTGCCGACAAAACGAGATCAAAGAGGATTTGAAGTGTGAGCATCACCGGATTGGACCGCCTGAATGGCAAATCGGTCTTCGTGACCGGGGCAACCGGTTTTGTTGGTAAACGGCTTGTTCCGGCCTTGCTGGATGCGGGTGCCAAGGTCACCGTTCTGCTGCGCAGTCGCCATGGCGCGCACGCACTTGCGGCAATGGGCGCAAAGGTTGTGACAGGATCGCTTGGGGATGGGGCCGCCATGGAAAACGCGCTACGCGATCAGGACGTACTGTTTCATCTGGCCTATGACATGCGCGCACCTGCAGCCGAAAACCTTGATACCTTCGACACCCTCAGACAGGCCGCTGACGCCGCCGGGGTCGGGCGGATCATCCATATCAGCTCGATCGTCGTCTATGACGGCTGGCCGCAGGAGGATCTGACTGAGGATAGCCCGTTATCCCAAGCCGGAGGCACACCGTACCGGCAGGCCAAAATGGCGATGGAACAGGCTCTGATACAGGGAAATTGTCCGATTGCGATCCTGCAACCCACGTTGGTTTATGGCCCGGGCAGCATGCTCTGGACGGACCGGTTGGCCGACTGGATGGCCGCAGGCAGTGTGGTGCTGCCCGAACCCGAGGGGCTGTGCAACGCAGTGTTCGTCGACGATCTGGTTCAGGCCATGCTGCGCGCCGCAGTGCTGGTGGGGCTTGGGCAAGAACGGTTCATCATTTCAGGCGCGCGTCCTTTTTCATGGTCCTCTCTGCTGACCGGCTATGCCAACATCATCGGTCGGGGCAGCATTCATTATGTTCCGCTGGCCGATCTCGCAGAACGGTTGCCACCCGAGGAACCCGGCACAATCCCGGACACACCGCCGCTGGCTGCCCGGATCAGCGCCGCTGCCCGAGGCTGGATCGGTCGCGAGAGGTTTGAGGGGATAGTGCAAATGGTGAAACAACGGTTGCCGCAACAGGGCGAGGTTTACCCGGACCGTTATATGTTGGAACTGTTCTCGACCAAGGGGCATTGCCAGATCGACCATGCGCGGGCCAGACTAGGTTATGCACCGGAATACGACCTCGACTCTGGGTTGGAGGCCACGCAGGATTATCTGCGCAACAGGTATGGAAAATAGTTTAATTGCAACCAGTTACTGCATGTTATCAGGGACCAAGACCTTTGACCCACATCGCCATTGACGCAACACCCTGGGATAACGAACGAGGCTTTGGCCGGTTCACCCGGAATCTGGTCGCTGCTCTGGCCGCCCGCGATACCGGCTTTCGATATACGCTCCTGTTTGATCAGGAACCGACACGACCCGTGCCGGAAGGTGTCGAAACCCGCATTGCAGGCTCTGAATTTTCGATGTCCGAGGCCTCATCGGGAGCCAAAGCCCGGGGCGGAGCCGATTTGCTGACAATGGCCAAGGCGGCCCGACGCATCGACTGCGACGTGTTCTTTTACCCGGCGGTTTATTCCTATTTTCCGCTGCCGGCCCGGCGCCCCACAGTAGTCTGCTATCACGACACGATACCCGAACGCTTTCCCGACCTGATCTTTCCAAAACGTCTGAACTTCCGACTGTGGCAGGCCAAATGCTGGCTGGCCAAGGTGCAGGCGACGCGGGTGATGACGATTTCGGACGCTTCGGCAAATGACCTGACGCGTATTCTGCGCATTCCCCGCGCGCGAATTGACACGATCACGGAAGGGGCCGAGGACATCTTTCAGCCTATTCACGACAATCGGGTTTTGGTGAAAGCCCGAGAGACCTATGGAATCCCACCTGACGCACCGCTTTTAGTTTATCTGGGCGGGTTCAACCGACATAAAAACGTGCTGCGCCTAATTGAGGCCATGCCTCAGATCCTTCAGAAAGCGCCAAAAACGCGGCTGGCTATTGTCGGGCGCACCACCGGGGCGCGGTTCTGGGACAATGTCGAAGACCTCAAGGCCAGTGCTGCCGCTGATGCCACCCGGTCCGAACGCATCCTATTCACCGGCGAGATTGATGACCCCGAACTTGCCGCTCTGCTCAATTCGGCCGATGCGCTGGTCTTTCCCTCGCTTTGGGAGGGGTTCGGTCTGCCCGCGCTCGAGGCGATGTCATGCGGCACGCCCGTTCTGTCCTCGGATCGCGGCAGTCTGCCCGAGGTGGTGGGTGATGGCGGGCTTTATTTCGACCCCCTATCCAGCCAGGCCCTTGCGGATCAAACCATCCGCTTACTGACAGAACCCGGACTACGAAGTGACCTGTCGCAAAAAGCCATGGCGCAAGCCTCAAACTTTAGCTGGGACAAAGGTGCAGAACTGGCCGAGGCATCGTTTCGAACGGCGCTAAGCCCGAAGTAAAGAAATTTTTCCCAGGCGCGCCTTTTTCAAACTTCCCGCAACAATTCTGTGTCCGTCCAAGAATTGAACCCTTATTGGAAACGCGGTACGGCAGTCTGGAACCAGGCTGACAAATTTGTTGGATTCGCACCCCCTTCCTCCTATCCGTGGAAAAGGTTAGAATTTCCGACAGCCATACCGTGAATTGATTTCAGTCTGACTTTGTAAGATCAGGGTAAATTATGAACTACGAAACCTCGCACCATCAGTCCCTCGGGCAGCTTATCGCGGCGCGCGACGCGCGGGTCGCGGTGGTGGGGTTGGGCTACGTCGGCCTGCCGCTGGCGCTGACCGCCTATGATGAGGGGTTCGACACGACCGGTGTTGACCTCAACCCCGATCGGGTGGCGCGGATCAATCAGGGCGATCAGGTCATCTCGTATCTGGCGTCGGATCGGATCGCGCAGGCTGTGGACAGTGGGCGTTTCCGCGCCACGCAGGACCCTGCCGCACTGGCCGAGGCCGATATCGTGCTGATCTGCGTTCCGACCCCGCTGACCGATGCGCAGGACCCGGACATGCGCTTTGTTGCTGCCGCAGCCCAAACCATCGCGCAGCATCTGCGCCCCGGTCAGATGGTGGTACTGGAAAGCAGCGTCTGGCCCGGAGCCACGACAACTCTGGTCCAGCCCATTCTTGAGGCCGGCGGTCTGCGTGCAGGTTCTGATTTCTTTCTGGCCTTCTCGCCGGAACGCGAAGACCCCGGCAATGACAAGTTCGACACGCACAGTATTCCCAAAGTGGTAGGTGCCGACGATCCGCTGTCGCGGCAACTGGTCGAGGATTTCTATCGCGCCATCGTCACCAGCGCGGTGCCGGTCAGCTCGGCCGCCACAGCCGAAGCGGTGAAACTGGTCGAAAACAGCTTTCGCACCGTCAACATCGCCTTGGTCAACGAGTTGAAAACTGCGCTTGAGGCGATGGATGTGGACGTCTGGGAGGTAATCGAGGCAGCGGCCACCAAGCCTTTTGGCTTTATGCCCTTCTATCCCGGCCCCGGCATTGGCGGGGCCTGCATTCCGGTGTCCCCCGCCTATCTGGCGTGGCGCGCCGCAGATGCGGGGTCGGATACGCCGATCATCAACCTGGCACGCTCCAGCAACGACGCCGTCCCGCAGATGCTGGCTGCGCGCATGGCTGCAGAGCTGACGGCACGCAACGGCTCGGCGCTGGCGGAAACCGGGCAGCCGCTGACCGGGCAGAATATTTTGCTGATGGGCATCGCCTATAAGCGCGATGTCGAAGACACCCGCCGCAGCCCGGCGTTGGTGCTGCTGGATGAGTTGGAGAAGCTGGGGGCCGAGGTGGATTATCACGACCCGTATTTCCCCCGACTGCCGGAAGGCGGTGAATACCCGCAGCTTGCGGGCCGGGAGTCTGTGCCGCTGGCGGCCGAGAA
This sequence comes from Ruegeria sp. BB1, assembly GCF_056539465.1. Classification (NCBI taxonomy): domain Bacteria; kingdom Pseudomonadati; phylum Pseudomonadota; class Alphaproteobacteria; order Rhodobacterales; family Roseobacteraceae; genus Ruegeria; species Ruegeria sp. BB1. The sequence goes on along the minus strand of NZ_JBQFVB010000002.1, from coordinate 288,275 downwards.
CCTGAGACAATATGCGGCGGTGGCCGTCATCACCGATCACAGCGCCCCGGATTACGATCTGGTCGCGCGCACGGCGACGCTGATCTTCGACACACGCAACGTCTTTGAAAAAGCAGAAATTACCGTGACAAGCGGCAAGCTCGTCAAACTCTGAACACATCAGCCCTGTGCAACGCGTCCGGCAATTTTGAAACAGAAAAAAGGTTACTAAAATTACGTACTTTCAATGAGGTAAAAATCAAAAGTAGAATTCTTGTAATGAGTGAAAAGCCCGAGAAAATTTTTGTTGATCTGGACGGGACGCTGATCAGAACTGATCTTTTTGTCGAGGCCATCCTTCAATTCCTGAAAAGGAACCCGCTTAATATCTTTCCCCTCCTTTTATGGTTGTTCAAAGGTATTCCCTACGCCAAGGAACGCATTGCCCAGGAGGTCACCCTCAGGGCCGAGACGCTGCCATACGAAACCCCGCTTCTTGAATACCTGGAACAGCAGAAAGCGGATGGCAGGCAGTTGGTTCTCGCGACAGCTTCGCACCGCATATATGCCGATAAGGTTGCCGCACATCTGGGGATATTCGAGTCCGTGCTGGCAACGGATGCAGATCACAACCTGAAAGGCGCCAACAAGCTGACCGCGATACGCGCCGCCGCCCATGGTGATGCATTTGCATATGCCGGAGACAGCGCCGCCGACAACCCGATCTGGGCCGCCTCTGCGTCGAACATATTCGTAAATGCTCCTGAATCCGAGGTGGCAACGGCGCAGGCGGCGGGCACAGCCGAGAAAGTCATCACATCACGCCCGCCGCTGTGGCGCGCCTTTCTCAAATCAATGCGGCCGCATCAATATGCAAAGAACGCCCTGATCTTTGCGCCGATCTTTACCTCTCAACAATATCTGCCCTTTTCGTCGGTTCTTGCGTCTTTGCTGGCTTTTGTTTGCTTCAGTCTTTGTGCGTCAGGCGTGTATTTCCTGAACGATCTGGTCGATCTGGCCGCTGATCGCCAGCACACAAGCAAACGGCACCGCCCTCTGCCATCGGGCGATCTGTCCCTGCATACAGGCATTGCCGGGGCCATCGCGCTGCCCGTTATCGCCTTTGCTCTCTCACTGACTTTCCTTCCACCCGTCTTTACGGTTGTGCTGATTGCCTATCTGATCATCACCATGGCCTATTCCTTCTGGCTCAAACAGATTGCAACAACGGATGTCATGGTGCTGGCGTCGCTTTACACGCTGCGTGTCATCGCGGGGTCTGCGGCCACCGGAATTGTCCTGTCATCCTGGTTTCTGGCATTCTCGATGTTTGTCTTTGTCAGCCTCGGCTATCTGAAACGCTACATCGAAGTGGCCGCGGCACCTGAAGATGACGGCAATGTCCATGGCCGGGATTATTCCTATGCCGACAGCGAAACCATGTTCAGCCTGGGCGTGGCCAATATCACCGCAGCCGTTGTCATTCTGGCGCTTTATATCAACAGCCCCGAAGTGCAGGAGATTTACCGGACACCCGAAATCCTTTGGCTGCTGTGTCTGCTACTGCTGTACTGGGGCAACCGCATCTGGGTCGGTGCCCGGCGCGGACGGGTCGCGGACGATCCGGTCCTGTTTGCCCTGCGCGACAGGATCAGTCTTATGGTCGGTGGCGCGTTTGTTCTTGTGACCCTGGCTGCGAAATACCTGACCCTTTGATGATGGCCGCGAAAACGAAGGAGAATACTATGTCGTTATACTGGTCTGCGTTGCTATTTGCGGTCTGCGCGAACATTTGCACAAACGTCTCGTTCAAACTGGCTGTGCAACAGCTTTCAGGACCTTTCGATATTCGTGCCCTTGTGGTTTCGCCCTGGGCCTGGGCCGGGTTGATCAGTGGTTTGCTGTTGCTGAGCAGCTTTATTGTCGCCATCCGCGGCCTTGAACTGAGTATCGCCTACCCGGCCGTCACCGGATTGGCGATGGTCGGCATTCTTGTCGTCGGATATTTCTTGTTTTCCGAGACACTGAACCTGCAAAAAATCGTTGGCATCGGGCTGGTCATCGCTGGTGTTTTTGTCCTGTCACAGGTGAAACAAGCCTGAGGCCTGGTCTAAACAAGCCCGGTGCGACTGGTCCAATCCCGCAACAGATCTATATGTTGGCAAGCAAACCTTCGCACATTTTTCGAGGTCTTTTTCAGAAAGCATTGCCGCAGCACGGAATTTAAGGAATAATTGGTTCAGGCTTCTTTTGGCCTCAAAAATACGCAGTGTCGAACGAGTAGTGGGGCGTTGCCCCGTCAGGTAACAATAATCAAATTTTAACCCAAGGTGGTTCACAGTTTTGCCATGATTTAGGCGCGGAATCATCGTGGGCGCTCGCTCCAAGGCATCACTCTTGCCAGTTTGGAGGGGGACACGACCAAGGTCACAGCCGGAGGGCCGAAAGAAATGATGGGAATTTTCGGAATAGCCATCCTTGTTGGCCTATGTGCTGGCGGTTTTGCCTTATATTCCGGTTCTTCTATCCTGATGGCATTGGGGGCCTATATTCTGTTTGGCTGGCTGTTCATTCTGGCAGCTCTCATCGTGATTGGGGTGGCCAAATTGTTGCACAATCGACTCCGCAAACACGATCACGCCTATTCCGGCTAAGCTCCGCTGGGCGGTTTCCATGTTGCCTAGTGTCCTGTTGCACTGAAACTTCCCTCATTCCATGTAGAAGTTATCCATATTCGAACTTCGTGTTTCTCGCGCCTGCCATTATGCGGTGAAATTCAAAGATGCGTCTCATTCCGCTTGTCTGGGCTTGCCTTTAGCGATGCGTGAAAAAAGTCGACCGTCGGTCACGGCAAAGCCCAAAGCAATGATGGCGAACCCAATCCACGCACTCGGCTCCATCCTCTCACCAAGGAATGTCACGCCAAGACCGATAGCAAACGGTGGGATCAGCAGCGTCACCAAAAGAAGATTGGCCGCACCCGCACGCGCAAGAATTGCAAAGTAAAGAACATAGGCCAATGCCGTTGACAACGCGGCCATCCCAAGAAGCGCAGACCAAACGCCTAAAGACAAATCAAAATTGGGGGCGCCATCCATCACAAGAACAATTGGGATCATAAGCACGGTGCTGCCAATCAGCATACCGAGCGCATTCACAAGCGGCGGTTGGCCTGAAAGGGCAGTTCTGCCCCAAACGCCGGCAAAAGCATAGGAAAGTGTGGCCCCAAGGATAGCCAACTGTGCCAGGTTGCTGGGATTGAACTCAGTCAACGCACTTGGCCCCATGATAAAGGCCACACCCAATATACCTAGCGCAGCACCTGCTATCTTCTTTGGCGTCAACGGCTCATCCTTGAGAAGCAAACCAGCCACAACTGCTGCGAACATTGCCGTCGTTGCGTTTAAAATTGACGCAAGTCCACTGTCGATCTGCGTTTGCCCCCAGAAGATCAGCGAGAATGGGATGGCATTGTTGAGCGCGCCCATAACAAGATAAGCGCCCCATATCCGAGGGGTGCGTGGCACGCTCAATCCTTTGATTATGACGATCAGGGCGAGAATAGGAACCGCCCAGATCACCCTGTGCAGCGTAATTGTCAGTGGCGGCACTTCGGTCAGGGCAACCTCGCCGAAGAAAAACGAACCGCCCCAAACGGCCGCAAGCAACAGCAGCATGGCAGTGGCCTTCAAATCCATTGATGGCATGGGCTGCGGAGTCATTTGTTGCCGGTTCCTCGTTAATACTTCTCCCAAAAAACTAGTCCGCGCGCCCCCAACACCGCGACCCGTTTCTTGCGGAAAGCTCTCTAATAATGGTCACTCGACCAAAACCGCGACTTCCAAAAAGGCGATGGATCACCTTGTTGCGCATAGCAAGGCATTTGCGAGATATCGCACGTTCGCGCTTCTGCTTCTCTACACGCCTGAAATTGAAAGATATTTCTAGGATTTTATCCTGATCCGCAAGACGCAGAGGCTTGAGTTCCCCGATCCGTGCCATTCTAAAACAGGAAATTATTCCGCCGCCTCAAGCAATCTTTCTAAGGGCGCCTGGATTTTCCGTTGAACGCCCTGCGGCCATCAACGACGCCTCATAAGATCTCAAAACCGGGCGCGCAGCCTCAAGACCCCGCCCTGATGGCAAATCAAGTTCTGGAAACAACGTCTGGATTTCCGAAACATCCTCTTCATCCAGCGCGGCTGTCCCCGCTTTGCCAAGAAGAAGGCTTTCTGACGCGACGCCATTGGCCCAGACAATCTGGTGATCATCAAAAAGCAGATGGAAATATTCGACTTCGCCACCGATGCGCACAGATATTCCGTCACCGTCAACCAGATACTTTGCTGCTGCCAAAACCTGGGGGCTGGCAAACTGCAACTCGATATCGGCGCCTTGTAACAGAAGGCGATGTTGCGGGCTGACCTCGAATGTGTCCTCGGCGCCCAAAACACCCGCGCGGATTCGGATGGGTGCGAATTTTCCAATAGCCGCCATCGTACGTCGACCGATCCAACGAATTGGTTGTGCGCCGCTATCCATGGTCAGCACCTGATCTCCCGCTTTCAGGGACTCGATGGGCCTGGGCCCGTCCGGGCAGGCAATCAACGCCCCCCGCACAAAACACAACGGATCGGAATCGGCCCTTTCCCCGAACAGCGAGTATCCGGTATTGAAGCCGTTCGCATAGATCGGCGAGACCAATTGAATCGACTCGATCGCGCTTGCGTCGATCGCGTCCTGATCCGCGTTATCCTGAAATTCCGGTGCCCAATAGGTGTTGCCGTTGGTATCTTGAAAAACAACAGCTGTAATACTTACGGTCGAGCCATCGGTATATGTAATGACAGCATCGAATTGCATTGCTGCATCAAACGACTGCGGCGACCCACCGTCGATGCTGAACTGATCGTTCGAGACGTTGTTGTCCAGATCATAGGCCGTAGAATCCCCGCCGCTGAAACCAGACCCTGCCTCGGCGAAAGTCTGTCTACTGTCAAACAGAGGATTTCCCGCTGACCCATAGGTGCCAAGGGACGAATTCACTGCGCCGGTTGAAAGGGTTTGGTTGCCTTCAGCCGTGTCCCAGATTTGCTGGTTGCCAAGGGAAAAGACGGTAAATGTTGTCGGCATGGAAAACTCGTAAAAAACAAAAAAACGAACGTACAGCAGTCAAATAACCTTCGACTTCTTAACAATTCAAGAATTTTTATTTGTGGATCGGGTTTGGTGGTCAAAACAAATACCGAAGCGTGTCTTATTGGTATCTGGGTCGGGCTGGTCAATCATCAGCAGAGTACAGATCTTTATCGTGTAGTGATGCGCAAAAGAACCGAACCCGTGTTGCGCATCAATTACTTAGGGTGCAAATCCTTGATGGTCTGTTTTCTCATGTTAGGATCGCGTTCATGCTCAGCTTGGTGCAAGTGAAGATCGCATTCGAAAGAGCTAATAAAAACACTGTTGATAGAAAGCAGTCTGTTGGGCCAAATACCTGCAACTGTACTGTTTTTCGATACAGCAAACAAAAAAGGCCAAAATGGCCAGTCCACCAACGGAGGTCACACAATGACTATTTCAAACTCTCTGAAGCCTGCTTTGCTGGCTTCAGCCGCACTGCTGTTAAGCCAGGGCGCTGCTCTGGCCGATCCCATCAAGATTGCTGTCAACGAATGGACCGGTCAGCATATCTCGGCCCATTTTGCAGGGGCGCTGTTCGAACAGCTGGGCCACGAGGTCGAGTACGTGACCGCCGGTGCCGTGCCGCAGCTGGCCGCCATTGCCGAGGGCAGCCTGCATTATCAGCCGGAACTTTGGACCAACAATGTCGGCGACATCTACCCCAAGGCCGTTGAGGCCGGGGATATCATTGTTGTCGGCGGCCTGGGGCTTGAGCCGCAGGAAGGCTGGATTTATCCGCCGTACATGGCCGAAAAGTGCCCTGGGCTACCGGCCTATGAGGCGCTGTATGACTGCGCGCAGGCTTTTGCCGCCGCGGATACCTTCCCGGATGGTCGTCTGATCACCTACCCGGCAGACTGGGGAACCCGGTCAGCCGATCTGGTTGAGCTGATCGATCTGCCGTTCAAGCCGGTTCCGGGCGGTTCCGAAGGAGCGATGCTGGCCGAACTGAAAAGCGCCGTGGCCGCCGAGCAGCCTATCCTGATGATGATGTGGCAGCCGCACTGGGTCTTTGCCGAGACCGATGTGAACTGGGTCGAATGGGACACGCCGCATGGCACCTGCGACGAGGCCAGCCAGAAACGCGGCGAGGCGTGCGGCTTCCAGCAGGCGACTGTCGATAAGATCGTCTCGAAAGATTTCGCGTCGACCTATCCGGATGCGATGAAGATGGTTGAGCAAATGAACCTGACCAACGACGTACAGAACGTACTGATCCTGGAAGTGGATCAGAACGGGCGCGAAGTCAAAGAAGTCGTGGCCGAGTGGATGGGCGCAAACGAAGACGTGTGGCAGCCTTGGGTTGCAGCGGCAAAACAGTAACCCGTCTCTGACCATGGTGGAGCGCGACATATGCGCTCCACCCTTTGTAAGGCTGCTAAAATGACTGCATCGTCCCCAACCAGCACCCCGAAACTGTCCTGCAAACATGTTTGGAAACTTTACGGTAAAGGGGCGGATCAACATCTGCGCAACATCGGTGTGGCAGGTCAGGACCCAAGCGAGGCTAAGGCCCTGGCTCAACACATTCGCGATGACGGCGGCATTGTCGCCTCGACCGATGTCAGCTTTGATGTCATGCCGGGCGAGATTTTTGTGATCATGGGGCTTTCAGGTTCGGGTAAGTCCACCATTGTGCGCTGCCTGTCCCGTCTGGTCGAACCCACCGCCGGGGAAATATTGCTGGATGGTGAGGATCTGCTGAAGGTCTCGGCGAAGGAACTGATAGACATTCGCCGTCACAAGATGGGGATGGTGTTCCAAAGCTTTGGCCTGATGCCGCACCTGAACGTACTGGAAAACGTGGCCTTTCCCCTGAAGTTGCAAGGGCTGGACGACAAAGAGCGTCTGGAGCGCGCCGAGCGCGTGATCTCATTGGTCGGCCTAGAAGGGCGCGAAAGCAGCTTTCCCAGCCAATTGTCGGGCGGGCAGCAACAGCGTGTCGGCATTGCACGGTCGCTGGCTGTAGAACCAGAGGTCTGGTTTCTGGACGAACCCTTCAGCGCGCTGGACCCATTGATCCGACGCCAGATGCAGGACGAGTTTCTGCGGCTACAGCAAGAGCTGCACAAATCTATCGTCTTCATAACCCATGATTTTCTTGAAGCGCTGCGCATTGCCGATCGAATGGCAATCATGAAGGATGGCGCAGTGGTTCAGATCGGGCGTCCAGTCGATCTGATCTTGAACCCCGTCGATGATTATGTGCGTGAATTCACCAATGACGTCCCGTGGGAACTGATCCTGACGGCTGGCGATGTGGCTTCGGACAACGTCCCGCCGAGCGGGATCAAAGAGGTTCCGGCCTCAACCAATGTGGCCGATCTGCTGCCCTATCTGGCCTCTCACGACAACGGGGTGGCCGTGCGCAAGGACGACAATGCGCTGGTACACATGACCAGTCAGAACGTGATTGCCGCTTTGGCCAGCGGTGTATCAGACGCCTCAGCGGTCAAGGACTGACCTAATGGATGCAGTTTCGAACAGATCGCTGGTGGTCTGGCTTGCGGTCACAGTGCTTGTGGCCATTTGCGTCGTCTTTGCCAAAAGCCTTGGGCCACTGGTCACCTATCCTGATGCACTGGTTCTGCCGGTAACCGACCCGATGAATATCGCGATGCGGTGGTTTGTGGTGACCTTCGGCTGGTTTTTCAAAGCCATTTCTTGGCTGTTGGATTGGCCCATCCTTTTGGCCAAGACGGTTCTGCATGCGGTGCCATGGGTGGCGTGGTTTATGCTGTGGGTCTATCTGGCCCTTCGTGCAGGGGGTCGGGGGCTTGCGATCTTTACCGCCGTCAGCCTTTTATACATGGTCACGTTTGGGTTCTGGACACAGTCCATGAACTCTTTCGCGCTTGTGGTTGTTTCGATTCCAATGGCGGTGGCACTGGGCTTTGCGCTGGGAACCTGGGGGTTTCTGTCTGACCGAGCCTATCGGATCATCATGCCAGTCCTGGATCTGATGCAAACCGTTCCGGCCTTTGCCTATCTGCTGCCGATCCTGCTGTTGTTCGGATTTGGCACTACGGTCGGTTTGGTCGCTTCCATCCTGTTCGCCTTTCCTCCAATGGTGCGCAATACCATCGTTGGCCTGCGCGGTGTTCCGGACGAAGTGATCGAGTCCGGCCTGATGAGCGGTGCCACCCCATCCCAGCTATTCTGGCGCGTGCGGGTTCCAACGGCGCAGCGGCAAGTCCTGCTGGGGGTGAACCAAACGACGATGGCATCATTATCCATGGTGATCATTGCATCGATCATCGGCGGCACAAACGATATCGGCTGGGAGGTGCTATCGACCATGCGCAAAGCGCAGTTCGGTGAAAGCCTATTGGCAGGGATCGTGATCGCGTTGATGGCCATGGTGCTGGATCGGATCACCTGGGGGTTCGCGGTGCAGTCCAGTTCAGCTAAACGCGGGGCCAAGGGCTGGATCATCTGCGCTGCGCTGTTTGGCGTTGCTTGGGCGCTGGCCATGGTTTTCCTACCCCTCAAAGACTGGCCCGAAGCGTGGGTGCTGAACCCCGCCCCGGCTATGAACGCGGGGCTTGAGTGGATCTTTGTCGAATTCCGCACCACGCTTGAAGCAATCAAACGGGTCGCGCTGTTCTACCTGATGCTGCCAATCAAGATCGGGCTGTCTCAGGCCGTCAGCCCGTTTACCTGGGGTTTTGCCATGACACCCGCCGTGACCACGGGTTATGCACTGATCGTCGCGGTAATAGCTGGGTATTTCGCGTTCAAAGGCAAGCAGTTGCAAGCTCTTTGGGTGATCCTATTCGGCCTGGTCTTGTATTCCGGCCTGACCGGGCTGGCCTGGATTGCGCTTTGCGCCGTGATCCTGGCCCTGGCCTGGCAGGCCGGAGGGAAGAACCTTGCACTCTGGGCGCTGGCCGGGGTCGCTTTTTTGCTTCTGACCGGAATTTGGGAACCGTCAGTCATTTCCTTGTACCTCTGCGGCGTAGGCGTTCTGCTGTCATTTCTGTTCGGCAGCGCCATCGGCATCTGGGCGTCCGAGAATGACACTGTGTCCCGCATAGTAAGGCCCGTTATCGACACGTTGCAGACCATGCCGCTATTCGTGATCCTCATTCCCTTTGTGATGGTGTTCAAAATTGGTGAATTCACGGCTCTTCTGGCCATTATCGTCTATGCGATTGTTCCGGCGATCCGATACACCGAACATGGGCTACGTAACCTGCCGCATGACGTGATCGAGGCGGCAACAGCCATCGGAACGACGCCCCGGCAGTTGCTGTGGCAGGTGAAATTGCCACTTGCGGTGCCATCAATCATGCTGGGCCTAAACCAGACAATCATGTTCGGGATTTCAATGTTGGTGATTACCGCCCTAGTGGGCACTGACGATCTGGGCCAGCAGATTTATATCGGCCTCGGAGATGGCGATTTCGGGGTCGGGATGACTGCCGGTATCGGCATGGCCATCATCGCAATGATCGCCGACCGCATCACGCAGGGGTTCAGCCAACAGATTCAAGCACGTCTGGGCGTGAAACTGAACAACGCACTTTAATCTCCAGCGGTACGATATACTGGACACACGGCCTGACAATGTTACGCGGCAGCTCCCGAAAGGTCCAAAGGCCGCAACGGTTGACCGACAGGGTATGATCTATCATCCTGCCCCGTAACGGACTGGCCCGGCGCAATTATTTTACGTTGAGCGAAATTTTCAAATAAGGCTCTCAACATGCCCGATGGATCGCAGAAGCAATATGTGCTGGACACGCATCGGCTGCGCGACCCCGAGCACACCTTGCAAATCGTCAAACCATTTCTAAAAGGCATGGGCATCACCCGGATCGCAAACCTGACCGGTCTGGACAGGATCGGATTGCCCACTGTGATGGTCGCCCGACCCAATTCCCGGTCGGTTGCTGTGTCACTGGGCAAAGGGTTGTCACTGCGCGCAGCCGAAGCATCAGGCGTCATGGAGGCGATTGAATCCTGGCATGCTGAACGGGTGCATTTGCCTCAGCGTCTGGCCAGATATGCCGAATTGGTCCAGAACGCGACCGTTGTTGAAGTGGCGGAACTGCCGCGCGTGACCGGCGGGCATTTCGACCCGCATGCCAACATGCTGTGGGTTTTGGGTCGTGATCTGGGCACGGACAACGCATGCTGGGTCCCACTTGAGATGGTCGATACCGACTATACCACCGCGCCGGTTGGCGGTCAGGCTGCCTTTCCTCGCACGACCAACGGTCTGGCGTCGGGAAACAATGTGGCCGAGGCCAGCTGTCACGCCATCTGCGAGTTGATCGAACGGGACGCCACAACATTGTGGCATCACCGTGCGAGCGCTCCCCGCCTTGATCCAGACACTGTGGATGATCCGCGCTGTCGTCAGGCCATCGAAATGATAGCCACAGCCGGGCTTGAGATAGGGTTGTGGAACACGACTTCAGATATAGGTATTGCCAGTTTCCGCTGTGTGATTTGCGAAGGCGGCGGACAGCCCGGCCATATCGGTATTGGTGATGGTTGCCACCCAGACCGTGCGATCGCCTTGCTGCGGGCCCTGACCGAGGCGGCACAGACGCGACTTACCTATATCTCTGGCGCACGGGATGATCTGGATCCAGAGGAATTCACCGATCAGGCCAAGATGGATCGGGGGCGCTATGTGCATGACCTAATTGATAGTGTCGCAGCGGATCAAAGATTTGACGATTGTCCGTCTCATGTGACCGGGTCCTTTGACGAAGACCTGGAATTGCTGCTGCAACGGCTTGCCGCCGTGGGCATTTCACAGGTGGTGACGGTTGATCTGTCGCGGCCTGAAATTGATATCGCCGTGATCCGGGCTGTGATCCCCGGGCTGGAGGCTCCGCATGACGATCCAGATTATGTGCCCGGCCTCCGGGCACAGCGCATAGTGGATGGTTTGGCATGACGGCAGTTGTTTTTGTGGGACCTACCCTGACGTCTGACGCAGTGGCCGAACATCTGGATGCGACCATTCTGCCACCCGTTCGACAAGGCGACGTCTATCGTGTCGCGCGCGAAAAACCGACCGCAATCGGGATCATAGACGGATTTTTCGAAGGGGTTCCATCGGTATGGCACAAGGAAATCCTATGGGCGATCGAACTGGGTATTCCGGTCTTTGGCAGCGCCAGCATGGGCGCGTTGCGCGCGGCCGAGCTGGCTGATTTCGGAATGATCGGGGTTGGTCAGATCTTTCAGGACTATTACACCGATGTCCTGCAGGATGACGATGAGGTTGCCGTGCTACACAGCCCGGCCGAACTGGGGTTCCAACCTCTCAGCGAGCCGATGGTGTCGATCCGCGCAACTGTGGAGCAAGCGCAGGCTGCGGGTGTCCTGCCTACGGACACGGCGTCTGAGATGCTACATCTCGCCAAGGTCATGCACTATCGCCAGCGAATTTGGGCGGATATTATCTCTGCCGTGCAGGACTTGCCAGGAGTGGACGGTTTCGCGGATTGGCTGCCGACGGGTCGGGTCGACGCCAAGGCGGTTGACGCATGCGCCATGCTGACCCGCATGTCGGATCACTTGAATGGTACACCTTTGCCCGCGACCGAGGTGACGCGTACCGAACCAACCCTGATGTGGAAAGCCTTATGCGCAAGGGTGGATGGCGGTGAGCCGAAAGCTGATCGCGCCATTGTCGACGAATTGCGTCTGAACCCTGACTTATACGCGCAATTGAAAGATCGCGCCGCGTTGGCGCTGCTGTCGCGCGAAGATGCCTCTAGACGGGATCGTACCCCTACACGCGCTGATCTGGTCCGGAAGATGGACGATCATAGGGCGGCAACAGGCTTGTCACGGCGGTCTGACCTGATGGCGTGGATTGAGGCGAACGATCTGAACCCCGAAAGCTATGAGGCTATGCTGGCAGACGCTGCGCGGATCGACGCCACCGTTGCATCCCGCGCGAGCTATTTGGACACACAACTGCTGTCAGAATTGCGTCGCACGGGTCAATACACCCTGTTGCGGGATCGGGCCGCCAGCAAGGGACAGAACGCCATTCCGGCGGGCTCATCCGGAGTGGATCGTTTGCGGGTGCTAATGTGGTATTTTGAATCTCGTCTTGACCAACAGGTGCCTGATGATCTTGACTCCTACGCAGTGGCGCTTGGTCTGACCGGGCGCGATGCGTTTTATGACCTGATAGAAGCCGAGTTTTTATATTGCCATAAAAGTGCCGACGCCGGAGCCGCCGATTAAAGGCCGCCGGAATTGACCGGGCACGATACCGGAGGGCGTTTTGTGAACTACCCCGAACAGATCGAAGACGAAGAACCCGGCACTCGATTCCTGCTGTATCCGCAGTCGCCTTTTCTGGAACCTGATGCCCCATTGGAACTGGTCGAAATCTCTGCCCCTCAGGGCAGTATCGGCCCGGGGCCGTCCGGGCCGCGCATGTATACGGTGAACCCGGTGGGAAAAACCACGCCTTACGGTGCCATTATACCGGGGCCGAACGGTCCGGGCATGTACCTGCCACCATGGGACGGATATATCCATCCGCCGGCAATGCCGGATGAGTTCGGAAATTTCATCCATATCGACCCAACCGACCCGGCCTTTGAGGCTGCGCATCTGTATGGTTCAGCCCATTTCACAATGGATGTCTGGCAGGGGTATTTCGACCGTCAGATCCCTTGGCACTTTGCCCGGGACTTCGACCGTCTGGAACTGTCACTTCTGCCCAGCCTCGACAACGCGCATATCGGTTGGGGTTTTCTGGAAACCGGTGGCACCCATGAACACGGGAATGAATACCGCCCTTACAGCCTGAATTTCGACGTGGTCGCGCATGAAGTCGGCCATGCGATTATTTACAGTGTGATCGGAATGCCAACAGACGGAGATGCCTCGGGCGAGTATTACGGGTTTCACGAATCCGCTGCCGATCTGGTGGCTCTGCTGGCGTCATTGCACTTCGGTTCGGTGGTGGACGCGTTGCTCGAAAACACGCGGGGGAACCTCTATACTTTCAACCGCCTCAGCCGTTTTGCCGAACTGTCGGACAACGCGCAGATCCGGATTGCCGCCAATGATCGGACTATGTCGGAATTCGCCACCGGATGGTCCAGCGAGCACGCGTTGTCCGAACCCCTGACCGGTGCGATGTTCGATGTGTTCGTCGACATCTACCACGAACGATTGCTGGTGCATGGCCTGATCTCGGCGGAAGAAGAGGACCTGTCGGACCAACTGGAAGGCACGCCAGAATACAGCCAAGTGATGCAGGGTATTTTTGACAAGCGATACGCCGAAAACCCCGAAGGGTTCCGCATCGCCCTTATTGAGGCGCGCGATTATCTGGGCACCTATCTGGCCGACGCGTGGGAGCGACTGGACGCGGATATGCTAAGCTATTTCGGTGTCGAAAAGGCTTTGCTGGCCGTGGATCAAGAGATTTCCGGCGGCGCATTTCGTCGCATCATCGAAGGCAATTTCCGCATGCGCGATATCGGCCTGACAACGGCCGGTCCTCGCGTGCCGGACCCCGATGAAGACAGTCATTCCGATTCAGTTCGCACGCAGGTGCCGGGTTAGCGCCTAAAATCCTTTATTTTTAAACGGTTTTATGGCATGCAATCTTGGGGTGATTATTGGAATGTATTTGCTCGAATTATTTGTTCGAGTCTAATTTAAAGGGGGGAGATGAGGGTTCAAACTCCGTCGATCCCATAGTTGGGAGAAAATGAGATGTCCGAATCTTTGCTCAGTTTTTCAGAAGTGTTGTTGTTTGGCCGTTTGTTGAATGATCTGAAGGTCGCAGCTTCGAAGAATGTGACGCCGGCTAAAACCGTAAAGCTTGTTGCGAAGAAAAAGGTCAAAGTGAACAAGACTTTGTCCGTCGCGGATGACACTATCGACGGTGAAGAAGTTGCGAACGACGAAAAGGTTCTGATTACCGGAAATCGTCCGAAAAAGAATGGTATCTATACTGTAAAAGTAACGAACTCCAACTATACACTAGAGGATCAGACACGGGTGAAAGAGGGCGCTCTTGTTAAGGTCGCCGATGGGGACAAATACGCAGACAGCTATTGGGAACAGACTTTGCCCACGCCGACTGGCTTCAATAAGCAAGAGTTTGTATTCCGCAAGGAACTTTCAGAAAAACTTGGAGCCAATCAGCAGCTCAAAGATCAATATGGCGATGACGCCAGATTGGCGCGTATCTATGGGTTCTCTTACGAGGGCACCTATTATGAGTTGCCGGAGCCCACTATTTTCCTGGTTCACGGAAAGGGTGAAAGCCCAACTGAAGGTAACAAACCCGGTAACCTTGCGTCCAGAGCCCCGAGTGACCCAACCCTCTCTGGCGTTGCTTCAGCTGATTATCAGATCGCCAACGACATCAAGGTGTGGGACTATGACAAGGCCGATTACACCGTCCGGATGGATGTAATGACTGGTCAGTTTGAACAGGTTCTGCTGGATATCTTTTTCGGCTTTGACAGCCCGGCCGTTGGCGGAGCCCGCGTGAGTGGCGCGCGTGTCAGCGGAGCTCGTGTCAGTGGGGCGCGCGTCAGCGGTGCCCGTGTGAGCGGAGCCAGGGTCAGCGGTGCGCGCGCACGAGGCTCAGAAGACTGACGCAGTTTTACAGTATCGGGAAAGAACACGGCAGGCCCTTGCAAAACAGGGCCTGTCTTTATTTAGAAACCTGCCTTTTTCAGGCCCCCAACAAAATGTTGCGTGTCTTCTTCTAACTTGTCCGGCTGCACTGTTTCCCAACGTGCCAGTGAAAAATTAGGATGCGCGATACGGTGCTTATCCGCGATCTGACGCGCAATGTCGGTTTCACCAAGTTGTGCATAGCTTGCTGCCAGCAAACGTTGCCCTTCTGTAGGGTTGTTCATCTTGTTTACGGCGTCGATGGCGTCTTGATACTGCCTGAGATTGAAATATGCCCCACCCAGATGCCATAAGTATTGGTCCGGGAAGTATGGATTCAACCGCATCGCCTGCTGCAGATGAGTGATTGCCGTTTCGTTGTCACCGTAGTGAGCCAGCGCGTCGGCATAATCTGAATGCATATCGGCGTCGTTGGGATTCAATGCCAACGCCCGCCTATACGACTGTAGGGCCGCGTCATGTTCCTTGCGGTATAGGTGGACATACCCCAATTCACCAAAACCGCGCGCGTCCGTGGGATCCAGTTCAATCGCCCGCTGTGCGAAAGTCAGCGCCTGATCCAGGGCTTGCGTAGGATCTTCGGACCAGGAATAGCGCCAGTCGATATTCAGCGTTCGTGACAGGGCAGCCGCAGCGCGTGCATAACCCCCATCCCGGTCAAGCGCACTCTGATAGAAGTTTTGCGCCTTCCGGTTGTCATTCCTGGTGTATTTGAAGATGTGATACTGGCCCTGCAAAACAGAGCCATAAGCCTCGAGGTCGGATGGGACCGACTGGATCATCCGCTGCTTTTCATGCGACTCGATCATCACCGCGGTTGCGGCCACGATGCACTCGGTCACCTCATCCAGAATGTCGAAAATATCGTCGATATTACGATCAAACCGCTCACCCCAGATGGTGCGTTCGGTTGAGGCATCGATCAGTTCCGCCGTGATCCGAATGCGGCTGGCCGAGCGACGCACGCTGCCCCGCGCGATATACCGCACGTTGAGCTTTTGCGCGGCCTCTTTCGGTGGCATCCCCTGCGTCTTGAAGAAAAAGGACGAGTTCCGCGCGATTACGAACAGATTGCGGAACTTGGACAGGTTCATGATGATGTCGTCGGTCAGCCCTTCGGCAATCCAGCTGTCGGATTCGTCTCCGCCATTACTGCTGAAGGGCAGAACCGCCACCGAGGGTGTATCGGGACGTTCCAGAATATTTCCTGGCATATCCGGCCGCATCGTTCCAGCCATCGTGGCGCCAGCGACTTCGCTGCGGACACAATAGGTCGAGACAGGCGCAAGGATGTTCTTCAGGTGTTGCGGACCGAGAAATTCATAACCATAGCGCAGCCGGTTACAGACCTGATCATAAACGGCGGAACTGACGTAAACCCTTTCTGGCTCAGCAATTTCCTGAAGACGCGCCGCGATATTCACATTGTCGCCATGAATGCCGCGATCGTCGATCAGGATTTCGCCCAGATGGACGCCCGCGCGAAAGTTGATTCGTTGTTTTTCGGCGCGATCCTGATTGTGTTGGCTGGCAATGCGGTGCAGTTCGACGCCGAACTCCACGGCACTGGTGGCAGTTTCGAACAAAGCCAGAATACCATCGCCGCGCACCTCGACCACCCGGCCCTGAAAACGCGCGCAGGTCTCTTCAAGATGAGAAATCAACGATTTCAATGCGTTATAGGTGTCCAGCTCGTTCTCACTCATCAGGCGGGAATACCCGACGACATCGGCAAACAAGACTGCACCCAGCTTCTGCGTTATGGAAGAGTTTGGACTCGTGGTGTTCACATTCATAACTCGTATTAGGGGCTGCGTTCGAACCCTATGGTCACCTTATAGCAAAATGTGCCTCTGCGCTTGCAGAGCAATTGCACACCCCGTTAGTCACACTTATCAACCTGTGGTGGCCAAGACCAGCTTGGGCACCCGTTCTCTCCGAAAGTCACAACTGTTTCTGAGCTAATGCTTTTTGCCAGGGTCGGACGAGTATTCATCCAATCCTGACGGAGAAGTCCAACAACAATCATGTCATGAAACGTTCCGTCTGCATACCAGGCTTGCCGCATGGTACCTTCGACCTGACATCCCAGTCTTTCCACAAGGTCGCGGCTGATATGATTATCCTGCCTGTAATATGAGGTCAGCCTGTTCAAACCCAGTTGACGGAATGCAAAATCCGCCACCAGTGCCGTCGCTCTGATGGCAAGGCCCAAACGCCGAACCGATTTTTCGACAAACATGGCGATGACCGCGTCCCGGTTTACCGGGGAAATCGCCTCGAGCCCAACAATCCCCACCACTTGTCCGCTATTGGAGACGACAACGAACCAGCACTTTCCGCTGCCGCCTGACGCGCTAAATGCATCGCGCCAGACGTCTTCGGTTTGCGCAAGGTTGAACGGAATCCGCGATGTACGATCAAATCGGCCGAGGTCCTCGATATCCTGAAACCAGGGTGTGATTACCTCCAGATCTGCTTTTTCAAGTGGGCGCAGTTTGAATACGCTGTCGGACTTGTCTGACAATGGACCAACTACCTTTAACTAATATCAGAAAATATACACCCCAGAGCCTAACATACATAGGCAGCAAATACGAAATGAGAAAACAGCGGCCCGGCGATTATATACCTATGGTTGCGAAGATCAGACCCCGACGTGCCGAAGATCAACATGCCCTTGGTCGCACGATCCGGAAGTATGCCCCGCACCGGTTTGTCTATTGCACGCCCAAGGCGGCGGTGATTTGGTCACATCGAACAGCCTATTGCCGTCGTCGGCGGCTGGACCAACTGAGTTGAAAGGGAACAGGATATGAAGCTGTTACGCTATGGGCCGGTTGGCGCGGAAAAGCCCGGTATTTTGGATGAGGCCGGTAAAATCCGCGATCTGTCGGGGATTGTTGACGATGTAACTGGCGCGATGCTTGGCGATGAAAGCATGGCGCGGCTGCGTGGGCTCGACCTTGGAACATTGCCTGTCGTCGACGGTGATCCGCGGATTGGGGCATGTGTCGGGAATGTTGGTAAATTCGCCTGCATCGGCCTGAACTATGCCGATCACGCAGCCGAAAGCGGTCTGGACCTGCCCGACGAGCCGGTGGTTTTCTTCAAGGCGACCTCTGCCATCGTAGGTCCGAATGACACTGTCGAAATCCCGCGCGGTTCGGTTAAGACCGATTGGGAGGTTGAACTGGGCGTCGTCATCGGTAAGCACACCAAATATATTTCCGAAGCCGAGGCGCTTGACCACGTAGCCGGATATTGTGTGATCAACGATCTGTCCGAGCGGGATTTTCAACTCCACCGCTCGGGCCAGTGGGTCAAAGGTAAATCGGCCGACACGTTCGGCCCGATCGGACCCTGGCTGGTCACCCGGGACGAGATCGCCGATCCACAGAACCTGCAGATGTATCTTGAGGTGAACGGGCATCGCTATCAGGATGGTTCGACCAATACGATGCATTTCAGTGTGGCCACAGTCATTTCGCACCTGTCGCAGTTCATGTCACTGCAGCCGGGGGATGTGATTTCAACCGGAACACCACCGGGTGTGGGTATGGGACGGACCCCTCAAATCTATCTGAAACCCGGTGACAAGATGGAATTGGGCATCCAAGGGCTGGGCGTGCAGCGACAGGACGTAGTGCAGGGCTGAACACCCTTACTCTGGCCAGGGCAAGGAATAGGTCTTGACGTTGGTGAAGAATTTCATCGCCTCGATGACCCCTTCTTTGACCCCGTTGCCGCTGTCCTTGATGCCCCCAAAAGGCGACATTTCGCTCCGGTACCCGGGTTGTTCCCAGATATTGCAGGTTCCGACATTCAGACCATTGATATAGGCAATCGCGCGGTTCAGATCGTTGGTGCAGACGCCCGAGGACAGGCCAAACGCAGTTCCGTTTGAGATTTCCATGACCTTGGCGTCATCATCTGGCACGCGGACGATGGGTATGATGGGACCGAAGGTTTCCTCCATCACCAGCTCGCTGGTGTGGGGAACCTTGTCGACGACAATCGGCGGCAAAAGCGCGCCCTGACGACCGGGGTGGTAGAGAATCACCGCGCCCTCGCCTTCAGCCATGTAAACACGTTTTTCGAACAGTTCCGCAGCCTCGGAATGGATCACGCAGCCCAGTTGCGTTTCAGGATCCTGCGGATCGCCAAAGCGAATGGCCTTGGCCTTTTCCAGAACCAACGGCACAAATCTATCCGCCACGCTTTCCTGTACGAGAATACGTTTGATCGCCGTGCAACGCTGCCCGGAATTGCCAGTGGCCCCGGCCACGGCGATGGCTGCGGCCCGGTCCAGATCGGCCTCGCTCAGATCGTTCAAGACGATCAGGGGATCGTTACCGCCCAACTCTAGCGCCTGACGTTTAAACCCCGCTTTTTCGGCAATCATTTTGCCCACCGGCACCCCACCCGTGAAGGTGACGATGTCGATGTTTTCATTGGTGACCATCTCATCACCAATGTCCTGTGGCCAGCCAGTGACCACCTGGAACATTTCGGGCGGCAACCCTGCCTCGTACAGGATGTCAGCCAGTGTCAGCGCTGTCAGCGGGGTCAATTCGGTCGGTTTGCAGACCATGCAATTGTTGGTGGCAATCGACGGTGCAACCTTGTGGCTGACCATGTTCAGGGGGTGGTTGAAGGGCGTGATCGCGCTGATGGCTTTGACCGGTTCGCGTTTGGTGAAAATCTTCCGCTGCTTGCCACTATGGGTCAGATCGCACGAGAACACCTCACCATCATCCTTCAGCGCTTCGGCTGCGGCGAACTGAAATACATCCTGCGCCCGCTTGGTTTCGTAAATCGCATGCTGGTGGCAGATGCCAAGTTCCAGCGTCAGCCACTTCGCCAGATCGTCGCGTTTTTCACCTATCAATTCACCTGCGCGCTGCAGAATCTGGCTGCGTTCGTACCGGGTAAGCTTTGGGGTATAACTTGCAGCGACCTCAAAAGCCTTGCGTGCGTGTTCGGCGGTGCCTGCTGGCACTGTGCCAATAACCTCGTTGGTATAAGGGTAGTGAACGGGAACCGTAGCCTCGGTAAAAACGATCTGCCCCCCGATGCGCATGCCCTCGTTGCGAATGTCGGATGTATTCATGATCCCGTCCATTTTTCTTAAGCGCCGCTGTTGTTTCATAGATAAATACGTCAATAATCCTGTATATCGTCTCGTACCGTCAGAACGCCATTTTCGCACCAAAGAAATCCCTGCTCATGGTCCGTCAGAATCTGTGCGACACCTAATTGTTATCCTTATTGCAAAAGGCTTGGAAATTGTTCAGGCATTTTGTATTTTGGATACAAGTTTCCAGTACCCGAGACGAAGTGAATGCCCAGAACGCGTGCGATCCCCCGACAAAGCCTGCCCGACGTCATCACCAACGATCTGCGCGAGCGGATTCTGAGCGGTGAAATCGCCGAAGGTGAAACCATTCGTCAAGAGGCACTGGCTGAGGATTACGACGTCTCGCGCATGCCGATCCGCGAGGCGCTGAAACGGCTGGATGCCGAGGGCCTCGTGCAGCTAACCAACAACCGAGGTGCTGCGGTCACATCGCATTCCCTGTCCGAAATCGGAGAGATTTTCGACCTGCGGGTCTTGCTTGAGGTGGATCTTTTCAAACGCGCCATTCAGCAGATGACTGCCGCCGATTTCAACGAATGCGATCGGATTCTGGATGCGATGGAAAAGTCCTATGATGCATATGATGTGGGCCGCTGGGGCAGCTTGAACAATGAATATCACATGGCGCTTTACGCCGCTGCCGGTCGCGGGCTGAGCAACGAAATCCTTCAGCGGGTAAACGTGCAGTCCGACCGCTATGTTCGCATGCATCTAAGTGTAATGGAGCAACGCGAACCCGCCAAGAAAGACCACCGCGAGCTATTGTCGCTGGCCCGTGCGGGGCGGGTCGATGATGCCTGTGACCTGCTGACCCGGCATATCCAGCGCACCAAGGAACAATTGCTAGCCATGATTACGGCGACGCGTAAAACCGAATAAGCGGGTTTAGTCCAACGGGTGCAGGCAAGCGACCTGATGCCTGTCTCCGCTCAGCTCGGGCGGCGCGGCGCGGCATTCTTCGGTGGCCAGCCAGCACCGCTGCGCAAAGGCACAGCCCTTGGGGATATTCATTGGGGACGGCAATTCACCTTCCAGCTTGATCCGCTCTTTCCGGGCCTCAGGGTCAGCGCGGGGTGTCGTAGACAACAGAGCCTTCGAATAGGGATGACGGGGCGCGGCGAATAGCAACTCTTTTGGGGCTTTTTCAACCGCGCGGCCCAAATACATGACGATCACATCATCTGCGAAGTGTTTTACCACCGACAGGTCGTGCGAGATGAACAGATAGGCAAGGTTCAAACGCTCCTGCAACTCGACCAGCAGGTTCAGAATCTGCGATTGGATCGACACGTCCAGCGCCGAGACCGGTTCGTCCAACACAAGTACTTTGGGGTTTAGCATCAGCGCGCGGGCAATGGCGATGCGCTGGCGCTGACCGCCTGAGAACATGTGCGGATAGCGGTCGTAGTGCTCGGGGCGCAGGCCGACAAGGTCAATCATCTCACGCGCTCGGGCCTCGCGGTCGGCGGCAGACATGTCGGGGCGGTTGATGATCAGCGGTTCCTGCAGGATCTGCCCGATCCGCTGACGCGGGTTGAGCGAACCATAGGGGTCTTGAAACACGATCTGCACCGTCTCGCGCATTTGCGCCCATTTCGACGGGGTAATGTCGACCCCATCAATGGTCAGGCTGCCCGAGGTCGGTTCTTCGATCATCGTTACCACGCGCGCGAGCGTGGATTTTCCGCAGCCGGATTCTCCGACAATCGCCAGTGTTTTGCCGGGTTGCAGGTCAAAATCCACACCTGACAGCGCCTTGACCGTTGCCGGTTTCGACAGCAATCCGCCTTTGACAGAATAGAATCTGGCCAATGCGCTGGCCTGAACGATGGGGGCGGTCATGCCAGTTCTCCGGCGGTTATCTTTTCAACATAATGGCAACGGGCCTTACCGAAATCCGCGCTGTGCGGGGTTGGCGGCAGAGATCGGCAGAGGTCGTCCGCATATTGGCATCTGGGGCTGAACAGGCAGCCTTTGGGCCGGTCGAACTGACCGGGCACGACACCAGGAATAGTCGGCAACAGTTTCGAGGTCGCCCGTTCTGGCAACGCGCTCAGCAAGGCAGCCGTATAGGGGTGGCGCGGGGTGCGGAACAAGTCCTTGACTGGCTGCTCCTCGACCTTTTGACCGGCATATTGCACCTGAACCCGTTCAGCGGTTTCAGCGACCACACCCATATCGTGCGTGATCAGTACCAGCCCCATCCCTTGTTCGTCCCGCAGCCGAACCAACAGGTCCAAAATTTGCGCCTGAATGGTCACGTCCAGCGCTGTTGTCGGCTCATCTGCGATCAGCAGCTTGGGATTGCAGGCAATGGCCATGGCAATCATGACGCGCTGGTTCATCCCGCCCGACATCTGGTGCGGAAAGGTGTTCAGGCGGCTTTCGGGGGCCGGGATACCGACCTGATCAAACAGCTCGATGGCGCGCTGGTGGCGATCCCTGCGATTCAGGCCGAGGTGAATCCGCAAGGCTTCCTTGATCTGGAAGCCGACTGTGAAACAGGGGTTCAGTGACGACATCGGCTCTTGAAAGATCATGGCGATGTCTTTGCCGATGATCTTACGGCGGTCACGAGCCGAAATTTTGGTGAGGTCGATGCCTTCAAAACTCAGTTGATCGGCGGTGATAGTAGCCGTCCATGGCAGCAGGCCCATCAACGCCAGCATCGACACGGATTTACCCGAGCCGCTTTCGCCGACGATGGCCATAAGCTCACCCTTGTCGACGGACAGATCGACGCCATCCACGGCGCGGAATTTCCCCGAAGCGGTGGCGAATTCGACGGTGAGGTTTCGGATGTCCAACAGGCTCATGTCGTCAGCTCCGCTTTAGTTTCGGGTCCAGCGCGTCGCGCAGACCGTCGCCCATCAGGTTGATGGCCAGCACGGTGACCAGGATGGCCAGGCCGGGGAATGTCACAACCCACCATGCACGCAGAATGAACTCTCGCGCTTCGGCCAGCATGGTGCCCCATTCTGGCGTGGGCGGCTGCGCGCCCATGCCTAGGAAGCCAAGGGCTGCGGCGTCCAGAATGGCGGTCGAGAAGGACAGCGCCGCCTGCACGATGATCGGGGCCAGGCAATTGGGCAGCACGGTCTTAAACATCAGCCGCGCTTTGCTGGCACCGGCCACGCGGGCCGAGGTGACATAATCCTTCTGACGTTCAGACAAGACCGAGGCACGGGTCAGACGCACGTAGTGCGGCTGAAAAACGATGGCGATGGCGATCATGGCGTTGGTCAGAGAGGGCCCGAGTATGGCGACCAGTACCAATGCCAGCAGTAGCGACGGGAAGGACAGAATGATATCCATCACCCGCATGATCATCGTATCAACCCATTTGGGTGCAAAGCCGGACAACAGACCAATGATCACACCGCCTGTCACGGCCACACAGACCACAACGATGCCGACAAAGAAGGAATAGCGGGATCCCATGATCAGGCGCGACAGCATATCCCGGCCCAGTGGGTCAGTGCCCAGCGGAAAGGCCCAGCTGCCACCCTCTTGCCACGCCGGGGGCTGCAGGATGTGATTGCGGAACTGTTCCGTCGGATCGTAAGGCGCCAGCAGCGGAGCGAAGGCGGCGCACAAGACAAACGCGGCAAAAACCCAAAGCCCCATGACCGCGCCGCGGTTTTCGCTGAAGTAATACCAGAACTCGCGCAATGCGCTGGGGCGGTCTTCGGTTTTGGGTGGGGTTGCGGATAGTTCAGCCATCACCGCCTCCGGATTTTGGGGTTGATGATGCCGTAGAGGACATCGACCAGCAGGTTCACCAGCATGACAATCACCGCGATCATCAACAGGCCACCCTGCACCACCGGATAGTCACGGCGGAAAATGCTGTCGACCATCCACTTGCCGATACCCGGCCAGCTAAAGATCGTCTCGGTCAGGATCGCCCCGGCAAGCAAGGTACCGACCGACAGGCCGATCACGGTAATCACCGGGATCAACGCATTGCGCAGTGCATGCAGCCCGTTGATCCGTGTCGGCGCCAGACCCTTGGCGCGGGCAGTGCGGATGTAATCCTCGCCCAAAACCTCAAGCATGGCCGAGCGTGTCTGACGTGCAATGACCGCCAGCGGGATGGTGCCCAGTACGATCGTCGGCAGGATCAGGTGCCGGACGGCCGAACCAAACGCCCCCGCCTGGCCTGACAACAGACTGTCGATCAGCATGAAACCGGTGACACTGGGGAAATAATACAGCAGGTCAATCCGACCCGAGACTGGCGTCCAACCCAGATTGCCCGAGAACACGATGATCAGCAGCAGAGCCCACCAGAAGATCGGCATCGAATACCCGACCAGGGCTGACGACATCAGCGCCCGATCGAAGAACTTGCCCCTGTTCACCGCCGCGATCACGCCGGCAGGCAATCCCAGTGCCACCGCAAAGATCATTGCACAAAGCGACAGCTCCAGCGTGGCAGGGAACAAGGCGAAGAACTCATCCCAGACCGGCTTTTTGGTGACAAAGCTCTCGCCCAGATCGCCATGCAGGACGCCGACAAGGTAATCCCAGTATTGTTGCAGGACCGGTTTGTCGAAGCCCAGCTTCTCGACCATCTCCTGATAGCGTTCCTCGGTCATGCCGCGTTCGCCAGCCATGACGATGATGGGATCACCGGGCAGAACCCGAATGAACATGAAGGAAATCAGCGTCACGCCCAGAAATGTCGGAACGAACATGCCAAGGCGTGTGAGTAAGTAGCCAAACATCAGCGACCTATGATTGTGAGATCTTTGGGAAAGCGGGTCAGCGACCGGCAGCCATCCCGTGTAACAAGCACGTCATCTTCTATGCGAACGCCGAAATTGTCCAGATCATAAAGGCCCGGTTCGTTGGTCCAAACCATTCCGGGCAAGATTTTCTGGTCATTCCCGCGCATGATATACGGTGCTTCGTGGACGTCCCGGCCCAGACCATGTCCGGTCTTGGTGCGGATGCGGTGGGCAAAAGGCGAAGCCTCAAGCACGCTGATGACCGCGTCGTCGATATCGTGCGCGGTCACCCCGGGGCGGCAGGCCTCGAAACCGGCGAGATTGGCGCGCAGGACTGTATCGTAGACCGCCCTGCCCTCGTCCGAGACCTCTTTGACGAAAAAGGTCCGGGTAATATCGGCGGCAAAACCGTGTTTGCGGGCACCGAAATCGAACAACAGCGCGTCGCCGGGTTTGATTCTGTAATCCGCCCGCGCCTTACCATGCGGCTGCGCCGAGTTATCACCCGCGGCCACAATCGGCGCAAAAGCCAGCGAGGCGGCGCCTTCGGCAAACAACGCCTGGATCAGGGCCTGTTCGATCTGAACCTCGGTCTGGCCGACACGCACATCCTCAATGACCCGCTGCAACGCCCGTTCCGAGATATCAATCGCAGCCTGTAGCGCCGCGATATCCTCATCGGTCTTGATGATACGCAGACCAGAAATCTCACGCTCGCCGTCCACAATGCGCAGATCCGGCATCGCGCGGGTTAGTGCCTTGGATACGAAAACCCGCATCACCTGCCCTTCCACCGCCAGTGACGACAGTGGCATACGCGCGGCCAGCGCGGTAAAGGCATCGTCATAGCCTGCCTGATCGCGCCAATCAAAGACAGCGCCGTCAAACCCGACCAGCGCCCATGACCCCAGCTCAAGATTTGGCACAATCGCAGCTGGGGCACCTTCGGCTGGGATCACAACCACGAAAGGCCGTTCGTGGCTCATGAAGGGTTTTCCCAAAGCGCGGGTGAAATTCGGGCCGGGCACAAGCGCCACGGCGTCTACTGACATGTCCTTTGCCAGTTGACGGTACTCGGACAAATCCGGCATTCGCGCCGACCTCCAGAAATAGAAAACCGGAGCCGCCAATTTGGGCGGCTCCGGTCAGTGAGTGGTGATTTATTCGACGCTCACGCCATAGAAGATGTGGCCACCCAGCGGGTGCACCTTGTAGCCCTGCACCTTATTGCTCATCGGCATGTAAACGACCGAGTGTGCGATGGTGGCCCATGGTGCCTGCTCTTTGAAGACGACCTGAGCATCCTCATACAGCTTGGTGCGTTCAGCCTGATCGGTGGTTTGCTTGGCTTTCAGGATCAGATCTTCGAACGGTTCGTGGCACCATTGTGCACGATTCGAGGCTTCGCGACCGTCACAGCCCAGAAGCACGGCCAGGAAGTTGTCTGGATCGCCGTTGTCACCGGTCCAGCCCAGCAGAACGGCGCCATCGCGGTTCAGTTCTTTCGAGCGCGACAGATACTCGCCCCATTCATAGGACACGATCTCAACATCCACACCGACCTTAGCAAAATCCGCCTGGATCAACTCCGCCATGCGGCGTGCGTTCGGGTTGTACGGACGCTGTACCGGCATCGCCCAGATCTTCATCGACAGATCGGAAACACCTTCGGCTTCCAGCATCGCCTTGGCCGCTTCGGGATCATAGGCATCATCGGTAATGGCGTCGTTGTAGCCCCACATGGTCGGCGGGATCGGGTTCTTGGCCACTTGGCCCGAGCCCTGGAACACAACGTCGATGATGGCGTTCTTGTCGATCGCCATGTTCAACGCCTTGCGGACGTTCGGATTGTCGAACGGCTCCATAGTGGTGTTATACGCCAGATAACCGACGTTCAGGCCTTCCTGCTCCATCATGTTGATGTCGCCGTCATCCTTCATCGCCTGAATGTCAGCCGGGTTCGGATACGGCATGATGTGGCATTCGCCAGCCTTCAGCTTTTGGTAACGAACCGAAGCGTCTGGAGTGATCGCAAAGATCAGGTTTTCTACGTCCGCCGGGTCTTTCCAGTAGTCCGCATTCTGCGCATAGCGGATTACGGCGTCTTTCTGATAGGCCACGAACGAGAACGGACCAGTGCCGATGGGCGCAGTGTTCAGCTTTTCAGGTGTTCCTGCTGCCATCATCGCATCGGCATATTCGGCCGACAGAATCGAGGCGAAATCCATCGCCATGTTGGCCACAAACGGCGCCTCAGGCTTGGTCAGAGTGAACTTGACCGTATAGTCATCGACCTTTTCGATGGACTCGACCAGATCTGGCATGCCCATACCCTGGAAGTATTCCCAGGTGCCGCCGGACACCTGATTGAACGGGTGACCTTCGTCCTTCTGACGCATGAACGAGAAGATCACGTCATCGGCGTTAAAGTCACGGGTCGGGGTGAATTCGTCGTTGGAATGGAACTTGACGCCCTGACGCAGTTTGAACGTGTACTCCAGACCGTCATCGCTGGCTTCGACGCTTTCGGCCAGACCGGGAATGACGTTGGTCGTTCCGGTTTCGAATTCCAGCAGGCGGTTGTAGATCGGGTGCGAAGACGCATCAAAAGTCGTCCCGGCGGTGAACAGGGCCGGATCGAACCCTTCGGGCGATCCTTCAGAGCAATACACCAGAGTGTTTGCCTGTGCCGCGGCAGCCGACAAGGCGATCGCAGCAGTTGCGGCCATCAATTTCAGTTTCATGTGGGTCTCCCAGAAATGAATTTATTCAGACATTCGCGTTGCTCTTTGTGGTCAGAGCATTCCTAGACGACTCGTGTCATCGCGATATCTCTGCCCAATGTATCCAAAATACAAAATCCATTGTCAACTGACTTGCACACGCTAATTTGAACAACCCGTTAACAAGGCGGATACCCCCACACGTTCGGCCTTTTGGGTCGTTCGGGCAAGAGGATAATCACCATGACCTAACGGCCCATGTCTTGCTACGTGACAGCGTGCCGGCCGCCATCGCAGGTCAAGATACAAGAGATCAGTTGGCGCTCAGTGCGAAAAAGTGGGCGTAACCCCGACAGGTGGCCGTTCATTGATATAGGCACCGATACGGTCCAAAAGCGGTCGGCGGGGACAGCCCGGACGCGTTGCCGCGCCCAGGTTTCGCAGATTGCCCGGGCCTTCGAACGGGACAAAGCACAAAGGCCACTTGTCCCGTTTGAACTGTTCCGCCGCCAATGCCGAGACGATGGTGCAATCATCAGAGTGGCAGATATGGCGGCAGATCGTCTCGAACCGAAGCGCACTTAGATCAAACCGCTTGCTGGCCCGGTTCGAGGGGTCTGATTCAGGCAACCGGTCTTCCAGTTCATAACCAAAACTATGGGGAAGCCGGATAAAATCATGCACCGGCACATCTTCTGGTGCGATAGATGGCAACATGCACAGCGGGTGGCCCTCGCGTACGGCCAGAAACAGGGGTTCAGACCAGATCGAGGTGAAATCCAGCGCTTCGCTGTTGTTGACCTTTGCCACCAGGGCGACGTCCAGCGTATGATCTTCAACCATTTGCAACATGTTCTGTGGCAGATCTTCAACCATGGTGACACGCATGTTGGGAAAAAGCGCGCTGAACAGCTCGGAAAAATACTGCGTCAGATAGGGGGCCAGTGTCGGGGTCATACCGATATTGAAAGGCACTGCCTCGGGGTTGCGAAACTGAGTCGCGGTATCGCGGATGTTCTGTGCGTCTTTCAGGATGCGCTCGGCAATGGCGATCACGCGATTGCCACAGGCAGTGGGGCGCACTTCGCTATTCAGGCGCAGGAACAGATCCGTTCCCAATTCCTGTTCCAGCTTCTTTACCTGATTAGACAAAGCGGGCTGCGAGACATTGCAGGCCACAGCCGCCTGACTGAACTGACCGTGTCTGGCAATGGCAAGCACATATTCCAGGTCTCTGAAATTCATGGTTTTGGGCCCGTGATCCGTTTCCCGATCCCGCTGGGGATGCCCTTTACATACGCCAACCGGCGCGCCGCTGCAGGAAATCGGCATCACAATCACTGACAAAACCGTCAATCCGCGCCATTGAATAGAAGGGCGCTGCGGAGACATGCCACGTAACCAATTGAAAAGAAACGAGGCACGGTGGCCAGATATCACGCCATCCGTGACTATTTGTATTGGTTATACCGCCAATTCGAAGGATGAATTTTAGCTGCGCCGTGGTGGTGACTACCCCTTTGCTACGTGGAATGCCCAGACCAGCGGGCGGACCGCATTACGCAAACCCATGATGGAGTCCCCCATGCTGTCCCAACTTATGGAAAGCTTACGCGCACGTCTCTTAACCACGTCCACATTGGCGCAAGAGACCAGCCGCGATGGCCAAACCCTTTTGAACAACTTTTTCCAAAGCACGGTTGTCGATGACACTCCGGCCTTTGTGCTAGCCAATGATTTCTCGCGCCTGCTGAACTTTGGTGAGATAGTCACCAACAACGCGGTGGCCGCGGTGAAGGCGCAGGGTGAAGATGTCGACATCTTCAACTTTGCCTCGGGCCGGATCGAAGCAAATAACGGTCCCGAAGTTCTGGCCACCGGCGTTCAGGTGACCGGCAGCGCCGCAGTCCGAAACTTCGGAGAGATAGCCGGGGAATTTAACGGAGTGCAGTTTGCCGGGCCTGACAGCTCTGGCAGCCTGGATAATTTCCGCGGCGGCGTGATCAGTTCGGACAGTCGTGCGGTTGATATTCAGGGTCAGGGCATTGATGTGCGCAACTTTGGCGACATCATCGGCACCGGCGATCAGCGCAACGGCACGATCTATACCAACAGCACCGCCGAGGATATTGCGATCTCGAACTTCTCAGGCGCCACGATTGATGCCGGTGACGGCAATCAGGGCGCCGGTATTTCGCTGCAAGTTGGTGATGAGCTCGGAGACCGCGTGGAAACCGAAGTGTTCAACGGCTTTGGCGCGACCATTCAAGGCCGCGGTCAGGCGGCGGCAAATACAGGTCTGGCCGGAGACGGCATCCGCATCGATGATGGTGCCGAAGGTGCCATTCTTGAAACCGAGATCATCAATAGCGGTCTGATTTCGACCGAAAGTAATCAGGGCACCGCCGCCGGTATTCGCATTGCCAATGGCGCAAATGCCGAAGGTGAGATTCTGAACACCTCGACCGGTGTGATCGAAGGGCCTCGCAACGGTCTCTATATCGGTGAAGGCGAACATGATCTGGATGTGCTGAACTTTGGCACCATCCAATCCGGCAGCCGCGCGGTTAATATCGACGGCTCCGGCGTTGATCTGGTCAATGGCGGTGACATTCTGGGCTCTGGCGATCAGCGCAACGGCACGATCTACGCCGACGACACCGCGTCTGATTTCTCGATCAACAACCTGGCAACCGGCTCCATCGATGCGGGCGAAGGCAACCAAGGCGCTGGCGTTTCACTTTCCCTGTCTGCCGAAGGCAATGGTGAGGTCGAAGTTACCAACGCAGGCTCCGTCGCCGGTCGCGGCAATGCAGGCGCTGGTCTGGGCACCGCCGGAGATGGCATCCGTCTGGAAGGCGCCCGGCTGGAAGGCGGCGGCTTTGGCCCTGCTCTGTTCACCGGAACGATCACCAACACAGGTTCGGTCTCGTCCGAAGGTGCAAATGGCACTGTCGGCGCGTTCCGCGCTGTGAACAACGTCAATTTCCAAGGCCAACTGGTCAACGAGGAAACCGGCGTCTTTGCGGGTGGTCAGAACGGTGTCTACTTTGGCACAGGCGATCATTCGGGCGGGTCCTTCGTCAACCGGGGTATTGTCACCTCGGACAGCCGCGCGCTGAATATTGACGGAGAAGGGCTCGAGGTCATCAACGAAGGTGACATTCTGGGCACCGGCAACCAGCGCAACGGTACGGTTTATGCCGATGGTACCGCCGACAACTATACCTTTACGAACACCGGTCTGGTTGACGCAGGCGAAGGCAATAACGGCTCAGCCGTCTCGTTGCAAACCGGCGATGTGTCTGGGGATGTGGTCTCGGCCGCTGTCGTCAACGAAGGCACGCTGCAAGGCCGTGGAGACGCCGCAGAGGGCAACCAGGTGGGCGATGGCTTGCGCCTGTTCACCAGCCAGGATGACGCGTCCTTTGCCGGTGTGGTCGTCAACGAAGGTCTGATCGCTGGATCCGAGGACTCGGACGCTGCGGCGGGCTTGCGCGTTGATGGCGGTCTGAACCTTGTTGGTGCCGTCCTGAACGAGGGCGAAATCCGCGGCACGGTCAACGCAATCGACGCCTCGGACGCAGGCACAGTCACCATCGTCAATGACGACGAAGGCGTGATCAACGGTGACGTTCTGCTGAGCGATGGCGACGATATCTTTGTCGATCTGGGCACTACCAATGGTGACATCGACGGTGGCGCAGGTGATGACGTTCTGATTGCCGGCGATGCCGATAATGTTCTGACCGGTGGTCTGGGCAATGACTTCATCGACGGTGGAGACGGCATCGACACGGCCGACTTCTCGGATCTGGACGTCGCGGTCGAGGTTCGTCTGGACGCCAACGGCAATGGCACCGCCACCCGCGATGCCGGGTTCAACATCTCGGTCACCGATGCGGTTGTCGCGGCACCGGATCAGTTCGGGTCTAATATTGCCGATGGTGCCGGTTTTGTTGATCAGGCGGTTCGAGGCAACCTCTACTACAACATCCACACCAACCAGTTCCCGGCGGGTGAAATCCGCGGGCAGCTATCGGTCGACAGCGACGTGACCGAAAACGGTATCCGCACCGTTAGCCTGAGTGGCGGTTTGGACGCTGCGCAAGAGCCAGGGCCGCTGTCAAACAGCGAAGCGGCCGGTGAGGCCACCGTTGTCATCACGCAGAACCTGAACACTGGTGAGGTCACCTATTCCAGCGAGCTGAGCGTTGTTGGCATCAGCGAGGCAGAGCTGGGCACCCCAATCCCGGGCACTGTTTCGGCGATCCATCTGCACAATGCTCCGGCGGGCGTGAACGGCCCGGTGGTGCAGGACACGCTGGTCGACGCAGGTGCAACGCTGGATGTGAATGCGACCGGGGGCACCGGTGTCATCGGTCAGGACGTTGTCGAAAACCAGTTCGAGACCGACGTGCTGCAGTCCATTGAAAACGTCATCGGGTCCGATGATGGCGACGTGATCGTCGGCAGCGATCTGTCCAACGTGCTGAATGGCGGCGCGGGCGGAGACCTGATCTCGGGCGAAGGCGGTGATGACATTCTCATCGGCGGGCTGGGACGAGACACGTTCTCGTTCGGTGAAGACTTCGGCAATGACGTGATCCAGGACTTTGAGATTGGTCGCGATCAGCTGCAGTTCGGCGACCTCGGACCCGATTTCGGCGGCGCGGTGAATGTTGCGCAGGATGGCAATGACACCCTGATCACCTTTGGCAACGAAGGCTCGGTCCGTCTGGCTGGGATCAACAGCGCAGACCTAACCGAAGACGACTTCGTCGCCTAAGCGATCCACAACGGGGCGGTCTTGTGGCCGCCCCGCTTGCCAAACCGGAAAGGGCTATCCGATGTTCCAGAATTCCAATCCCGTCAAAACCGCCTGGGGATCGCTGCGCAAAGGCTTTGTTGCGGTTGCGATCTTCAGCCTGTTCCTGAACCTCTTGATGCTGGCCGGGCCGCTATACATGCTGCAGGTCTATGACCGGGTTCTGACCAGCCAGAACATAGACACATTGATCGCCTTGTCCGTGCTGCTGGCGGGGGTATTCATCGTCATTGCGTGCCTCGACCTGATGCGGATGCGCATTCTGGGCCGCTTGGCCGCCCGGTTCGAACTCAGCGTCGGCGCGCCCGTCCTGGGGGCCGCCATGCGCCGCCGGGTCCAAGGAGAAGCTGAGGCAGGCGAAAACCTGGTCGAGGATGTGAACGGGTTCCGCGAATTCATTTCCGGCACCACCCTGACCGCCTTTTTCGATGCTCCGTGGATACCCATCTATCTGATGGTTCTTTATGTGCTGCACCCGTTTCTGGGTTTGTTGGGTCTGGCCGGAGCGCTGACCTTGACATTGATGGCGCTGATCAACAACGCCCGATCCCGAGGTCCGATGCAGCAGGCCGCGCAGGCACGAGGGCGGTCGGATGCGCTGTTCAAGATCAGCGACAGGAATGCCGAACTGGTCCATGCGCTGGGTATGAAATCCGATCTGGTACGCCGCTGGACCGCGCTGCAAACTGACGCGCATCAACACAAAACCCGCGCCGCTGATCGGGTGGCCAGCTTTTCCGTATTGTCCAAGACCATACGTATGGGCCTGCAATCAGCGGTTCTGGGGATGGGTGCGGCACTGGCCGTGATCGGCGAGTCCACCGCAGGCGTCATGATTGCTGCCACGATTGTTCTGGCCCGAGCGCTTGCTCCGATTGATCAGTTGATCGGGCAGTGGCGCACTTTTCTGGCTGCACGCGGGTCCTATAGCAAAATCAAACAATTGACCGAAGATTTTGCCGAGGCGCCTCAAAACCTGAACTTGCCGCGTGCGTTCAAATCGATGGACGTCCGCATCGCTCAGGCAGGCCCTCCGCTTGCGATCAATGCCACCATCCGGGCGATTGATTTCAGCCTCACGGCCGGGGACGTTCTGGCAGTGATTGGCCAGAGTGGTTCGGGCAAGACCACGCTGAGCAAGATGCTTGCGGGCATCTGGCATCCGCAACGGGGCGAGGTCCTGCTGGACGGCAGCCCGATGTCGAAATGGAATCCCGAAGACTTGGGCAAACAGATCGGATACCTGCCACAGGATGTCCAGCTGTTCGATGGCACAATCCGCGAAAACATTGCCCGGTTCTCCACCGCGATCGACGATGCCGAGGTCCTGCGTGCCGCGCGCGAAGCAGGGGTTCACGAACTGGTCAGCGGTTTGCCCGACGGGTACGAAACCAGGCTTGGCCGCGGTTTTTTCCTGTCCGGCGGTCAGCGTCAGAGGCTGGCTCTGGCACGTGCGCTATACGGTGATCCGTTTGTTCTGGTTTTGGATGAACCCAACTCGGATCTGGACGCCGAGGGCGAACAGGCCCTGCGCGACGCTTTGCTGGCCGTGCAGGAACGCGGCGGGATTGCCATTGTCATGACGCATCGCCCAGCCACGCTGCAGGCGGCGAACAAGGTGATGGTGTTGCGCAATGGCAATCAAACCCAGTTCGGCGACAAGCAGGACGTTCTGAAAGTCAATCGCCGCAACGTTCTGGACAAACCAACACAGCCGGCACCCAGCCGGGTGGATGAAACTCAGATCACAGGAGCGGCCCAATGACTGACCTGGTCAAATACTCAGCCCCTCGCACTGCCGTGGGATTTCACGACGCACAGCTGAAAGAGATTTCGGACAGTTCCCCTGGCGTCGCCCGCTATGTCCTGTTCGGCCTGTTCACCCTGGCGGTATTCGTCGGTGGTAGCGCCTATTGGGCCTTTGCCTCGAAACTCGATGGTGCCGTGGTTGCACCCGCATCCTTTGTGGTAGAGGGCCAACGCAAAACGGTCGAACATCTGGACGGCGGCATAATTCAGTCGATCCTGGTCACAGACGGCCAATTTGTGCAGGCAGGGCAGCCTCTGGTTCAGCTCGACAGCACCGAGATTAACGTGGATCTTAGCGTTCAGGGTAGCCAGTTGGGTGAGCTGTCGGTTCGCCGCGCGCGCCTGCTGGCGCAAATGAGCGGGCAGAGCCAATTTGAAGAAACCACCGCCCTGGCGGGATTCCGCGAAGGAATGGACCGCCTGCATTGGGTGTCGCCTTACCTGACCCAGAAACAACTATTTGACGCCGAAGCCCGTGCCCGCCGGACCGAAGCGCAGATCAACGCGCAACGTATCGCGGGCCTACGCAACCAGGTCACGGGTCTGGATGAACAGCGCCGCGCGGCCCGGAACCAGATCAAGATCACGCGGGTTGAGTTGTCCAACTTAGAGACGCTGTTGAATAAGGGTCTGGTCGCCGTCACGCGGGTCAGCGCACGGCAGATCGAGTTGGAACGGCTGGCTGGCGTTGACGCATCATTGCGCACCCAGATCGCCCAGGCCGAAGATCAAGTGCAAGAGTTGGAGCTGTCCCTGCTCAGCCAGCAAAAACTACGCGATGAGGTCCTCGCCGGGGAGCTGGCTGTTGTTGAGGCCCAGCTTGATCTGGTTCGACCGCAATTCGCGGGCACGCTGGCACGCCTGAAGCGAACACAGGTTCTGGCCCCGACCAGCGGACGCGTTGTGAATTTGGAAGTGTCAACCAATGGCGGGGTGATCCGCCCGGGTGCGCCGATCATGGATATCGTCCCAGCCGATCAAGCCCTGATCGTCGAGGCACGAGTCAAGACCGGCGACATTGATAAGCTGCGGATCGGTCAATCCACGCGCATCCGCCTGTCGGCCTTTGCGCAAGCGGACGTGCCCGAAGCTGTGGGGCATATCTTCGACATCTCAGCCGATGCGCTTGAGGATGAACGCACCGGCGAAGCCTATTACAAGGCGCGGGTAAAGCTGAATGCCGAACAACCGCGAGACGTGGCCGCATTGGAACTGGTGCCCGGCATGCCCGCAGATTTGTTCGTCAATACCGGCGAACGCGCCGTCATAAGCTATCTGTCGCAACCCATAAGCGACCGGTTGGCCAAGACCTTTATCGAGTGATTTTAGACGCCTGCGTCCGAGACTTGGGCGCAGGCATTTCTGAGATCGTTGTCCCGATCCAACCAGTATCAATGCGTGCTTAAGTGTCAGACGCCGTAACGCGCCATGAACATGTCCACTGCGTGCAACGCGATCTCATCAATCTCGGATTGTTTGAAATTGGTCTGGATGCCCAACGCGGCTTTGGTCCAGAAGCGAACCTTGCACAGTTCTGAGAACTGTTCGGCTGCAATCTGAACATCTTCGATAACCAATTCGCCTTTTTGAACGGCCTTTTCCAAATATTCGACCATATGACGCTGGCCATTCTGAGGTCCGGATTCGTAAAACGCCTGGCCCAATTCAGGGAACCGATCCCGCTCGGCCACGCAGATACGAAACACCTGCTGCGCGAAATCGGACACTAGAAATGCGGTTAGCTGCGTCGCCGTGATCGTCAACACTTCGCGCGCAGGTTTGGAGTCGTCGATCATCGAAATGACTCTTTCAGCCATACGCTTGCATTCGGTCTGGGCGACTTCCATGAACAGCAGACGCTTGTCGGGGAAATAGCTGTAGAGCGTCGCCTTGGAGACGCCCGCCGCCCGCGCGATGTCATCGACGCTGGCACCTTCGAACCCATCCGCCATGAAAACTTCTCGGGCTCCGCGCAAAACCTGATCGAATTTGCGGCCCGTGCGAAGGATGGCGGCTGTCTGAGTCATGAGCTCTCCTAGGGTTAGTGTTCCCCTCAAACTATAAACCGATCAGTACAGATACAACGATTCGCGTTGTCCCGTTGCGTAACGGAATGTGAATTCTGAATGTTTTGCCCCGCAAACCCGCGGCTTCCGGTCGTTGTCGTTCAAGGCTTGCTGCGCGGTCAAACGATGCTAACACTTTGGGCATGGTCGAAATATTTCTGCGCACGCTTCCGTTTTTTGCAATCATCGGCCTGGGATACTGGGCCGGGCGCAGCCGCTTTTTCACCGAAGACGCGACAGCCTATCTGACAAAGTTCGTGTTCTATTTCGCACTGTCGGCGATGCTGTTTCGCTTTGCCGCCACCCTGCCCTTTGCCGACATTTTCAACGGGCGGCTGATGGCGGGCTATCTGCTGGGAACTCTCGCCGTGTATGGTCTGGCAACTGGAGTGGCCTGGGTTCGCAGGCTTGATATTCCTACCGCGGCGGTCGAGGCCCAATGTGCTGCCATCGGAAATGTCGGCTTTCTGGGACTACCGATGCTGGCGCTGTTGTTGTCCGAGGCCGCCATTGGGCCGGTCATGCTGGTTCTGACCGTTGATCTGGTGGTGTTTTCGTCCTTGATCGTGATTTTGATCAACGCGGGGCGCGACGGACGGCTGACCCCGGCAACGTTGCGCCTGATTGGGTTGGGATTGTTGAAGAACCCAATGATCGTTTCGATTTCCGCAGGGCTTCTGTGGTCGGCTGTGCAAGTGCCGGTTCCGGCGGCACTCAATGATTTTCTGACCATTCTGGGCGGGGCGGCCACACCGGGGGCTTTGTTTGCAATTGGGGCCTCTTTGGCGTCCAAGTCCGCCGAACGCATTCAGGTTGCGGCATGGCTGAGTTTTTGCAAGTTGGTCATTCACCCGGCTTGTGTGGCCGTGGTGCTGCTGTGGTTGATGCCAGTCGATGCCTTTTCCGCCACGGTCGCAATTGCGGCAGCGGCGCTGCCGGTGGCCGGAAATGTTTACATGCTGGCGGCCCACTACCGTGTGGCCCCGCACCGGGCCTCAGCAGCGATCCTGCTGTCGACTGCGGTCAGTATCCTGACCGTGCCGGTGGTCATCGCCTGGGTTGGGACGCTCTGAGCCAAAGCATTCAAAAAAACGCGCGCCGAAGTCGTGCGGCCTTTACGCGGCGTCCCTGGATCGTTAGCCATAACGCGATCTAAATTTAAGGACTCTGCCAGATGGAAACCCTTTCGGAAAACGCCTGTTTCGGTGGCGTGCAGGGCGTCTACCGCCATGCGTCACCAGCCTGCCAATGCGACATGACCTTTGGTCTGTTTCTACCTGCCGAAGCAAAGGACGGCCCGGTTCCCGTCCTGTGGTATCTGTCTGGCCTGACCTGCACCCACGAAAACGCCATGACCAAGGCTGGTGCGCAGGCCTGGGCAGCCGAACAAGGCATTGCCGTTGTATTCCCCGACACCTCTCCACGGGGTGAAGGCGTGGCCGATCACGATGACTATGATCTGGGCCAGGGTGCCGGGTTCTATGTGAATGCAACACAAACCCCATGGGCACCGCATTTTAACATGTGGAACTACGTGGCCGAGGAACTGCCGAACCTGTTGGCAGAAAACTTCGCCATCGACATGGATCGTCAAGCGATCACTGGTCATTCAATGGGTGGCCACGGGGCGCTGACCCTGGCGATGAACTTGCCAGGTCGGTTTCGGTCGGTTTCGGCCTTCGCGCCGATTTCGAACCCGACCGGCGCGGATTGGGGGCGCAAACAGCTGAGCGCCTATCTGGGTAATGACGAAGCCACTTGGGCCAAGCACGATGCCTCGCTGATGATGAAAGAGGTTGGCTTTGACGGACCGATCCTGATCGACACCGGTGCAAATGATCAGTTCATCGACCTACTGCGTCCCGAGGCGCTGGCGACAGCCATCGCGGAACGACGCCAGCAGGCAACCTATCGTTTACAGCCGGGCTATGATCACTCGTATTTCTTTGTATCGACCTTCATGGAAGACCACATCACCTTCCACGCCGAAGCGCTGTACGGGGACTGACGGATGAGCAAATTTGACTATGACCTGATCATCATCGGGTCAGGGCCATCAGGGCGTTCCGCGGCAATCCAGGCGGGCAAACTGAAACGTCGTGTGCTGGTGATTGACCGCAAAGACCGATTTGGCGGCGTGTCGGTTCATACCGGCACAATCCCCTCGAAAACCTTGCGCGAAACGGTGCTAAACCTGTCCGGCTGGCGCGAGCGCAGTTTTTATGGCCGGTCTTACCGGGTCAAGGATCAAATCCGCGCCGAAGACCTCAAGGCGCGTCTGCACATGACGCTGGATCACGAGGTTGACGTGCTGGAACATCAGTTCAACCGCAACCACGTGGAAACCCTGAACGGTCTGGCCAGGTTCGTCGGCCCCCATGAGATTGAGGTCGCCACCGATGCCGGTGAAACCACGCGCCTGACTGCAGCCAAGTTCCTGATCGCCACAGGGACCAAAACCTACCGCCCGGATTACGTGCCCTTTAACGGCAAAACCGTGGTCGACGGCGATGACTTTCTGGAAATGGCCGAGATTCCGCGCTCGCTTGTCGTGATCGGCGCGGGGGTAATCGGCGTTGAATATGCCACGATGTTCTCGGCACTGGATGTACGCGTGACTCTGATCGAGCCGCGCGAAACCTTCCTTGATTTCATCGACAAGCGGTTGATCCACGATTTCACCCATCAAATTCGCGAAAACGGCGTCGATCTGCGGCTGGGCTCTGCCGTGGAAAAGATCGAGGACACAGGGGATCATGTCGAAGTCACACTGGATAATGGCCGCCATGTCCGTGCTGAAATGCTGCTGTTTGCGGCCGGGCGCATGGGTGCGACCTCGGCGCTGAATTTGAACTCAGTTGGTTTGGAGACGGACCATCGCAACCGCATCAAGGTGGACCGCAAAACCTATCAGACCACTGTGCCGCATATCTATGCCACCGGCGATGTGATCGGGCACCCGTCGTTGGCCTCAACTTCGTTGCAACAGGGCCGTGTCGCGGCCTGTCATGCGTTGGACACCCCCACACTGCCAGAAAGCCCTTGGTATCCATATGGCATCTATTCGGTGCCCGAGATTTCCACCTGCGGTATGTCCGAGGAAGAATTGGAGGAACGCGGCATCCCATATGAGGTTGGTGTCGCACGATTCCGTGAAACCTCGCGCGGGCATATCATGGGGTTGGAGCATGGCATGCTGAAAATGCTGTTCTCGCTGAAAACCCGCCGGGTGCTGGGCGTGCAGATCGTGGGCGAAGGGGCGACTGAGTTAATCCATATCGCGCAGGCGGTGCTGAACCTGAAAGGCACGGTGGACTACTTCGTGCAGAACACGTTCAACTACCCGACCTTGGCCGAAGCCTACAAGATCGCCGGTCTGGACGCGTTCAACCGGATGCCGATCCCCGAAGAGTTCAAGGTGCGCAAGAAACCCGCAGAACCCGCCAAGAAACAGGCCAAGAAGGCGTGACCACCCTGTATGTCGATGGCGATGCCTGTCCTGTGAAGGCCGAAGCCGAGCGGGTGGCGACACGCCACAAGGTGCCGATGGCGTTGGTCTCGAATGGTGGGTTGCGGCCATCGGCCAATCCCCTGGTGCAGGTCGTCATCGTAGCAGAAGGCGCGGACGAGGCGGACAAGTGGATCGCCGAGCGTTGTGGGCCTGGGGATGTGGTGGTGACCTCGGATATCCCTTTGGCCGCCAAATGCGTTGAAGCCGGGGCACGCGTGCTGCGCCCAAATGGTGAAGCGTTTACGGCAGCCAATATCGGCCAGCAGCTAGCCATGCGCGATCTGATGGCCGACCTGCGGGCAGCCAATCCGCTGGGGGCTGGTGGCGGAGGCAAACCTTTTGGCAAGGCGGACCGATCGCGGTTTCTGGATGCGTTGGAACGTGAACTGCGCGCAGCGCGGCGCAGGTAACTCTCCCGCCGTCGGCGACGAATCGATGATGCGCCTTCTCCCGTTGGGCCGGGCAGCGCTGCGCGCTGCGGTTCCGACTTGAAAGTCCTGTCCGGGATTGGTTCAGTCGGGCGCAAGCAGAGACTAATTTGACAGGGGCGTAACATGCCGATTGAAGCCGTAATTTTCGACATTGGAAATGTTCTGATCGAATGGCAGCCAGAGCGTTACTATGACAAGGCCATTGGAGAAGACCGCCGCCGCGCCATGTTTGCCGAGGTTGATCTGCACGGGATGAACGATCTGGTTGATCAGGGCCACCATTTTACCGATACGATCTATGATTGGGCTGAGAAATACCCCGAATGGCGCGACGAAATCCGCTTGTGGCATGACAAGTGGATCGAATTGGCCACGCCGGAAATCCCGCATTCCGTTCGCCTGCAACGAGCTTTACGGGCCAAGGGCGTTCCAGTTTTTGCGCTCACTAATTTTGGGGTGCAGAATTTCGACTATGCCACCACGATTTATCCGTTCCTGAACGAATTTGACCGGCAATATGTCTCGGGCCGGATGAAAGCGGTCAAGCCGCACGCCCCGATTTATGAGATGGTCGAGGATGATTGTGGTCTACCGCCCAGCAGTTTGCTGTTTGCCGATGACCGGATCGACAACATCGAAACTGCACGCGCGCGGGGCTGGCAGACGCATCACTTCACTGGCCCTCAGGGCTGGGCGGAAAGGTTGGTGGCCGAAGGTCTGTTGACCCCGGACGAGGCCAAGTAGATCAGGCCGGAACCGCCGTTCCGCTGCGGTTTTCTCGAATGGGCAGGTGAACTATAGCGCTGAAGGCGCCAACGGCTACGCCAATCCACCAGACCATCGTGTAATCGCCATAGACATCATACATGCGCCCGCCCAGCCAGACGCCCAGGAAACCGCCAATCTGGTGGCTGAGGAAGATGAAACCGTACAGGGTACCCATATAGCGCAGCCCGTACAGATGCGCGACAAGACCCGAGGTCAGAGGCACAGTCGCCAGCCAGAGCGAGCCCATGACAATCGAAAATACGATGACCGACATTGGTGTAATCGGCATGAGGATAAAGACCGCAGCCGCCAATGTGCGGGCGGTATAGATCGACGCCAGCAGGTATTTCTTGGGGAAGTGATTACCGGCCCAACCGGCCAGTAAGGTGCCACCAATATTCGCCAGCCCCACCAGCGAGATTGCCACAGCCCCCAGGGCCGAGGTGGTGGTGATGCCCAGCGAATGCAGCACACCACCGGGTTGGATCGGGCCGCACATCTCGGTCACGAAGGCTGGGAAATGGGCGGTGATGAACGCCAGTTGATAGCCGCAGCTGAAGAACCCCAGAAAAATCATCGCATAAGAGGGGTCGCGGAACGCACGGCTCAGAATCTGGCTCATGCTCTCTTCCAGTTCGGCCTTGCTGACCGGTTGTGGTGCGCGCATGAAAGGCAGCGTCAGCACAAGGGCTAGAATCGCAGCTGCAAAGACAAGAAACACCTGTTGCCAGGGCAGGAAGCTGAGCAACCATTCCGCCGTCGGTGCGCCAATCACCTGTCCGAAACTGCCCGCCGCCGTGACAATGGCCAAAGACATCGAGCGGTTCTTGTCGGACGACGCACGCCCGACCACCGCCAGTACGACACCAAATCCCGTGCCCGCGATGCCAAATCCAACCAGCCACGCATACATTTGATGACCAAACGGCGTTACAGACCAAGCCGACAGAACCATACCAGCCGCATAGGTCAACGCACCAAGAATGATGGCTTTCCGGTCGCCAATCTTTTCAGCCATTGCAGCAAAGATCGGCTGTCCAATCCCCCAGGCCAGGTTCTGGATCGCGATGGCCAGCGAGAAATCGGTGCGTAGCCAACCAAACTCAGTGGCAATTGGAATCTGGAAAACTCCGAACGACGCCCGCACGGCAAAGCTGACCGTGATGATAATACATCCTACGATCAGGATCGGATTCAGCAGGCGCGTAGAATGCGACATAGGGACCTCGGGGGTATCGGTTCGACGGACGGTAGTGGATTTGAGCAGTCGGTCAAATCAGCAGATTTGCGGTCACGGATAAGGAAATTTGATGGGTCGTGGGAAATGGCCGCTTTTCAAGGCTCAACGCGGGCGCTATGGCTCGAATCCATGACGGATCTGATTTCGATTTACAACGCCCGCATTGCCGAGGGCAGCCTGACCCGGGACGATGCGCAAGAGGCCGTCCTACCCCATTTCGAACGCATCCGCGCGGCGCTGTCCGCCCCGGTTAAACGCGGGTTGTTCCGCAAGGCTCCGCCCCCGCCCAAGGGGTTGTATCTTTGGGGTGGCGTGGGGCGCGGGAAATCCATGTTGATGGATATGTTTGTCGATGCGCTGGAGGATATTCCTGCGCGTCGAGTGCATTTTCATGCGTTCATGCAGGAAATTCATGCCGGCATGCACAAAGCCCGTCAGGATGGGGTCGAGGATGCCTTGGCTCCGGTGGCGAAAGAGGTCGTGAATTCGGTCAGGCTGCTTGCTTTTGACGAGATGCAGATTATCGATATCACCGATGCCATGATCGTCGGGCGTCTGTTCGACCTGCTTTATGAAGGCGGCGTTGTGGTTGTGACCACGTCAAACCGGCACCCTGACGATTTGTACAAGGACGGGCTGAATAGGCAGTTGTTCCTGCCTTTCATCGCCCGCATCAAGGAACAGCTTCAGGTGTGGGAGCTGGTATCTCCCACAGATTACCGCCAAAACCGGCTGGAGGGCGCACCGGTATACTTCACTCCAATCGGACCCGAGGCACGGCAGAACATTCGTGACGTCTGGACCGATTTGTCGGGCGGTGCGGCGGAACCGCTAGTCTTGCAGGTCAAAGGCCGGTCGGTCGAGCTGCCGGCCTTTCGGAACGGAGTTGCCCGGGCCACGTTCTACGATCTGTGTGGTCGCATGTTAGGCCCGGCGGATTACCTAGCAATTGCAGATGAGTTGAAGGTTCTGGTGCTAGAGGACATCCCGCGCTTGTCGCGCAACAACTTCAACGAAGCCAAACGGTTCGTCACATTGATTGACGCCTTGTACGAGGCCAAGGTTCGGTTGATCTGTTCCGCCGCGGCTGAGCCCGAGATGTTGTATGTCGAAGGCGAAGGGACGTTCGAGTTTGAACGCACTGCCTCGCGACTGCGGGAAATGCAGGATCAGGACTGGGGGAAATAGGGGGCTGAGCCCCCGCCGCGCTTTGCGTGGCTCCCTCGAGGTATTATTGGCCAGATGAAGCCCCTGCGGGCAGAGAATTTAGCCGTTTTCGCGCAAGATGTTTCCCGCCAGATACAGCGAACCGCAGATCAGAACACGGGCTTGTGAGTTTTCCCCGACAATTGCTTTCAGAGCGTCGGCAACACTGTCGGCGGTTGTGGCGGTTAGGTTGACTTTAGCCGCGGCAGCGGCCGTGTCTTCGGCACTCAGCGTTGCGGCCTCGCCAGGGATCGATACTGCGGTCAGGCTTTGGGCCTGTTTCGCGAGCGGTGCGAGGTAACCCGTCACGTCTTTAGTGTTGAGCATTCCGCAGATCAAATGCGTCGGGCGCTCTGGCAGTTTGGTCAAAACATCCGCCAGTGCTACTCCAGCAGCGGTATTGTGGCCACCATCCAGCCACAGCTCAGCTTGTGGCGCAGCCTCGACCAGGGGACCGGTTTTCAGGCGCTGCATACGAGCGGGCCATTCGGCACGGGTCACTGCGGCCTCGTAGGCGTCGTCGCCCAGATCAAGGTACCGTAGAACGGCCAGCGCGGCACCAGCGTTCTGAATTTGATGCGCACCCAGCAGGTTGGGCAATGGCAGATCACGTAACCCGGTTTCGTCCTGATAGATCAGGCGCCCGTTTTCCTCATGCACATGCCAGTGCTGACCGTGGACCAGCAGCGGCGCTCCCAGGCGTGCGGCGGTGTATTCGATGACCTCTAGCGCCTCGTCCTGTTGCGGGCCGACGATACAGGGCACACTAGGTTTGATGATGCCCGCCTTTTCGGCTGCGATCTTGCCCAGCGTATCTCCCAAAAACTGTTCGTGGTCGATCGAAACTGGCGTGATCACCGTTACTGCCGGTTCGTGTATGACATTCGTGGCATCCAGACGGCCACCCAAGCCGACCTCAAGCAGCGTGTAATCTGCCTGCGTCCGTGCAAAAGCCAGCAGGGCCGCGCAGGTCGTGATCTCAAAATAAGTGATGTTTTCGCCATCATTGGCGGCGTAGCATTCATCCAGAACGGCGGTCAAAGCGGGTTCCGAAATCAGCTCTCCGGCCAATCGGATGCGTTCGTGAAACCGCGCGAGGTGGGGCGAGGTATAGGCGTGGACTGACAGCCCCGCGCCCTCCAACCCGGCACGGATCATCGCCTGGGTCGAGCCCTTGCCATTGGTTCCGGCGATATGGATCACCGGTGGCAGCTTGACCTGCGGATTGTCCAAAGCTGCCAGCAAACGCCAGACACGATCCAAGGTCAGGTCAATGATCTTGGGATGCAGCGCCATCATCCGGTCGAGGATGACGTCAGATGTCGGGCTGGTCATTCTTCGACCGTTTCCTCGGCTGGGGTTTCGGCCTTGGCCTCTTCGGGCTGAGGCGCGGGAAGATCGCCTTTGACCGCTGGCGGCTGGTTCATCAGCATCCGGGTAATGGTGATCAGTTCCTCACGCATCTCGGTCCGTTTGGTCACACGGTCCAACATGCCATGATCCAGCAGGTATTC
Organism: Ruegeria sp. BB1; assembly: GCF_056539465.1. Classification (NCBI taxonomy): domain Bacteria; kingdom Pseudomonadati; phylum Pseudomonadota; class Alphaproteobacteria; order Rhodobacterales; family Roseobacteraceae; genus Ruegeria; species Ruegeria sp. BB1. The sequence continues at coordinate 243,498 of NZ_JBQFVB010000002.1, read as the reverse complement.
CGCGCGCTGGAACCCTTCGGGCAGTTTTTCACGGATGGTCTGTTCAATCACGCGCGGCCCTGCAAAACAGATCAGCGCATTGGGTTCCGAAATATGGACATCGCCCAGCATCGCGTAAGATGCGGTCACGCCACCGGTAGTGGGATGAGTCAGCACGACAATATAGGGCAGGTTCGCCTCTTTCAGCATCTCAACGGCCACGGTTGTACGCGGCATCTGCATCAGGCTGAGGATACCTTCTTGCATCCGTGCGCCACCAGCGGCTGAGAACAGAACCAACGGGCGCTTCAATTTTACCGCCTCTTGTGCGGCGGCGATGATGGCGTTGCCGACATACATGCCCATCGATCCACCCATGAACGAGAAGTCCTGTGCGGCAGCCACAATCGGGGTGCGCCCGATTTCGCCCCGAGCAACCAGCATTGCCTCAGACTCACCGGTCTTTTTCTGAGCTGCTTTCATGCGATCCGGGTATTTCTTCTGGTCCCGGAATTGCAGCGGGTCAGCTGTTGGTGCGGGAACTTCGACCTCGGTGAAAATACCACCGTCAAACAGGTGTGCGAAACGGTCCCGCGGGGTGATCGCCATGTGGTGATCACATTGGGTGCATACATTCTGGTTTTCCGCCAGCTCGCGGTGGAACAGCATCGTGCCGCATTCATCGCATTTGTGCCAAAGGTTTTCGGGCACTTCCCGGCGCGAGAAGATCGAATTGATCCGGGGACGGACGTAGTTTGTGATCCAGTTCATGTCGGAACCTTGTTTTGCGGCATTGACGTCAAATAAGACGCAACGGAAAGAAATGCAATCAACGCCTGAGCGCAAGACGTGCAGTTAACCAGCTGACAGTCATTACCGCAAAATCAACGAACAGCCATTGCCGTAACGAGCCGGTTTCGGACATGTCGTAAGGCAGCAGATACAATGCCAACCCGCTTAACGTTTCAGGCAGCGAAATGAACAGTAGCGCGACCGCATTGTTCAGAAAATGCAATGCAATAGCAGGTCCTAATGTTCCCGACCTTGCGGTCAAATCCGCCGCCAGCAGGCCGAAAATACACGCCCAAATGGCCACCAGAAGGGCATTCTCGCCGGTGACACCGGGCGCATAATGCCCTGCTGCGAACAGTACCGAAGGTACTCCCATCCAGATCGCCGGAGATCGGAATCTAGCCGCCAAGCATTGCTGGATATAGCCGCGAAACAGCACTTCTTCGGCGCTGGTCTGAATCAGGACCGCAATCACCGACACTGGCAGCAAAAGCAACCATGTGGACAGGGCCAGGTTTTGCGTCAGCGTCTCACCCATACCATAGGGTGGCAGGGCCGCCATGATCAGGCCCAGAATCACCAAGGCACGCAGGACCATCCAGAATTGTTGCAATAACAGGCGGCGCGGGCCAAGGATGGCCGCCAGAGACCGGTGCTGCATTTGACGGGCGGCGATAGCCACGCCCAGCGTCAGGAAACCGAAACTCAACAGCAGAATCAGCGCGGCCGACGTTGAGGTTCCTTGCAAAAGACCCTGCGCCTGATCTGGTTGAAGCAATTGCCCGACAAAGGCAAACAACACTGCGTTCAACGTCACATAGAGAACAAGGACAATACCCAGACCCGCCGCGAGGCGCCACAGTTCGGGCCGGGCGCGTGCGTCGCCCACAAGCCCCTCATGGGCGGCATATGCGTGAGGGTCAGGCATTGTTGCCAGAGCTTTCACCTTCGATGGATTGTGGGATTTCAGGGAACACCTCAGATGCGTGTTGGATGGTGTTGATCCTTGTGGACAACGTGGTCAGATACCCGGCAACGGTTTGCAGCAACTGAACCGCGACCGACGCATCGCTTTCGATCACAGCGCGCAATTCCTCTGCTCCGATGCGCAGGAACGTACAATCTGTGGCCGCTGTCAGATCCAATTGACGGACATCGCCGGTGATAATTGACAGATCGCCGATCAACCGACCGGGTTCAATGATCGATATAGTGCGCGTGCCACCGCTTTCATCGGTCCAGTCCAGATTGGCCTGCCCCTTGATGCACAGATACGCCGCGTCGGGTGCTTGCCCTCGGGAAAAGATCATCTGCCCCGACGCAGCCTCGTACCATTGTGCCGAAAAGGCCAGCAGCCGCTGATTGCGCGCATCCAGCCCCGAAAACAGCTCGGTCGAGGATATGATCTGCAGCTTGCGACTCAGATCAGCCGAGGCCCCGTCTTCGTGGTGGGTTTGGGTGCGCGAGACACCGTCAATCCGACCATCCTTGATCTCGATGAACAAGTCATAGGCCTCAGGGTGCGCAAAATGATCCTCCATGAAGATCATGATCGACTCGGGCAACAATTCGCGCAGCCGCAGACGTGTGCGCAGACGGCTTTGGGAATCGTGGCTGGCCAATGCCTTGTCGAGGATCAGGATATCGGGACGTTTGATCCCCGCGCGGGAAAACGCCGCGCGCTCTTGAAACACGGTTGGCAGGTTGTTTCCGCCCAGCCCGGTCGGTAGATCGTACAAAGTCGACGCAGCCCGACGGCGCAGACCAGCCTCGTTCACGGCCTGAGCAACGACATCTTCGATCTCATCGGCATGGGCTCCGGCCATCAGGGACACCCGGCCATAAATCGCATTCTCCATCACCGTCAGGCGCGGGATGTAGCTGTCGGGCGACAGAGGCACGAACATACCATCCAGCGCCCCACGCAGCCGTTCGGCCTGATCCTTGCGGATTGACAGAATCTTGTCCTTGTATTCCTCGGGGAAGTCCGGGCCAATCTGCTCAGCCGTCAGCAGGAACGGCAGCGTCAGCAGCAAAGCGCGCTCATCCTCGGAAATTCCGTTGTCTCCTCTCGACTTACGCCGATCCTTGATGTCGAGCAGACGGTGATACATGTCCTTGGACATCCCCAGACGCAGGAACAGCGGGTGATCGGTGCCGTCGCGGCCAAAGGCCTGATCCAATGTTTCCATCACGGCGCTGGCCATGGACATGGCGTCATCGGCAAGATCATGCATCCCAAGCATGTTCTTGAACCGCCGATCATCCGCCATAGACTCGGGCGTGATATCCCGAGACGGAGTCGCATAGAGCAGGTTACCCCCCAAAGGAACAGCCGGGTTAAAACGATCCGGGTCGAACCGATAAACGTGTTGGTCCAGCCCTTTTTCCTGCAGCTTTTCCGCAATCGTCCCCCGCAGGTTGACCACGTCCTGCGCCAGATCAGGATGCAAAATGGGATCAAATTGTGTGCGCAGGGTACGGCGCAGCATAAGTTCGTCAGTACCCATCGCTTCGACCAGTTGGAACCACCAGGCGCGAATGTCATCAACATCGTCCAGCCCGGCAAGCCCCGGATCAATCCATTCATCCGTCAGCGAATCCGTCGGATTTCCAGCGCGGGCAGCTTCGATTTGCCAGCGAGTCGGCGCCACGGCGGCATCGGCCTCATGCTGAGGATGCGGACGCAGGGGCATTAACAGATTGTCGCCCAGCGTGCCGTCGAACAGATAGGGCCGCGAATAGGCATAGCCGATCCGGGCCGCAATCACGACCTGATGCAGGTCTTTCAGATTGTGACCCGCCATGATCACGTCGCCCTGCACCGGCAGGACTTCGCGGGTCAGGACCTGCGCCAGCGCATTTCGTTCCGCGGCATGGGTCGATTGGATGGCGACCCGCGCACCCTTGGGAATGGTCAGGTCGATATCTTCCAGAATGGTCTTGCCGTCATCATCGCGCACGGTGACGTTTCGCAACTCGATATCGCCCGTCAGATGCGGAATAGTCTCGGGCTCACCCACGAACAGATTTTCAGGGATCATGTTTGAAGGCGCAAAGCGTTCGGTCACGACCTCCCACCGCAGGGACATGTCCTGTACCTGATTGTAATAGGTCAGCAGGTCCTTCCACGGGCCGCTCAGATCCTTATAGGCCCCAAGTGCAGCAACCAGCGCCCCGACTGTCACCTCACCCGTGATCGCCAGATAGCCGCCTACCGAATAGAACAGGAACGGCGTCATCTGCGTGATCAGATTGTTGAGGAACTTCATGAAGAACTTTTTGTTGTAGATCTTGAACCGGATCTCGAACAAAAGCCCCAAACGATGACTGAACTGCGCCTGCCGATACCGCCAGCCGCCATTGGTGCGCAGATCGCTGATCCCAGCCGCACTTTCGCCAATTTCTGAACTGAGGTTGCGGACCTCTTGAATACGTTCCTTGTTCAGCAGGTTGATCTGGCGTTGCAACTTTGGAATCAGCCAGGCCTGTAGAGGGATTAGAGCCACACTGGCAAGGCCGAACCAGACGCTCTGCATGAACAGGAAGGTGACGATGGTCATCATCTGCCCGAACTGGAACACCGGCTGCGCGATCGCGTCGCCCATCAGGCCACCCATCGGTTCGGCCTCAGAGGTGATCATCGACACCAGCTCACCCTGACTGGTGGTGGCGAAATAGGATTTCGGAAACCGCATGGTGCGATGGATCAAAGTGAACCGCAAACGGCGCAACATGCGTTCAGCAAGGATGCCCTTCATCGTGTTGATGCGCATTTTCATCAACCCGCTGGCAATCACGGTTGCCAAAAAGGCGAAACACAGGATCAGCAAATACTGCACCTGCGTTACCGAGAATCCCAGGATCGTTACCGTATTACTTGGCGCGCCAATGGCCCCGTTGATAATCTGCTTGGGCAACTCAAGCGAGGCATAGAGGAACGGGAATGACAGAACCGTCAGAAACAGCAGCACAAGCTGTTGTTTTTTCGAATGTTTCCATATGAAAGCGAATAGAGTGGGTTCCATGCCCCGGCCTTGCCTCAAATCTATTGGATGCGTTTTCGGATGATCCACTGCAATCAGGTATCAGACGGTACGCACTGACCTTTACGATTGCAAGAATGGCTGGGCTAACAGGTTTCAAATCGATTGCCCATCCGCCCCATCAGTCACAAATTCGCGAGATTTGCCCCTCAGTATCGTTTATTCTCCTTTAAACCCTGCGTTGTCTTTGACTAAACAGGGTCACACTCTGAATGATGGGGCCATGGGCAGACTTCTGGATCGCTATATTCAACGCCGCGCCGTCGAACGCTGGCGTCAGGCCCTGCGTGGCGCACCTGCTGCACCTGAACCGCAACTGCGGCAACAGCGCGATGATGCGCGCAAGCTGCGCACGCATCTGCAGATGCTGATTCATGAGGCCGACAGCCGTCTGGCCCGACCTCGAATTGGGTCGACCCAATTCCCCAAACCCCTTGGCACCGATTGGTGCTGGCGACCGGATCTGTGGCGCGGGCCATTGGCGCGTCCGGGTGTGGCCTCGGCTGCCCGTAAGGCACAGATGGACCGGCAGGTGACCTTGTTCCACGACTGTTCGCTGGCCGAAATAGCAATGCGGCAGACCCGGAATTCCCGCGACAAGGATCTGGCCGCATATGGGATGACAGTCGAGGTGTTCGGGTTTTCGGGCTCTTTCCTGTCCCTGTCTGTGGAATTGCCGTACGAGGCTGCTCAGGGCCTGACCAAACAGCATCTCATGCGTGTGGATACCCTGATCGAGGCCGAGCAGCCGCTTGAGATATTCGCCCGTCTCAACATCCAGCACGGACCCAACGCTGAACAGGTTCTGCGCAAGCTGGACCTGTCTGCAAGCTCCTGCTCAGTCGATTTCGATCTGGCACATTTGCCCTTGAATGAGTCGCGGATCGAGAAGATCTGGCTGGACCTGATCTTTGAAAACCCGCAGATGAACCGCGTTTCCCTGCGCGATCTGACCTTCTGCCGCCACCATCGCGCCGATTTGTAAGAGGTCCGGCCATGACGCAACCGACATTGACACCCATCCGGTTCGAGAACGGCCTCTGGCAGGGTCACCTGCAGGCCGAGGTGACTGTTGAGGTTCTGTACCTGGGCGAACCTTTGGAAGACGTACGCGTGACACCAGCAGATGACGGATGGGCACTGACTGTCCCTGTACCCGTGAAGGCACTGTCCGATGGCGTGCATTGCTTTGTCATCGTGGACGCAGGCACGTCCGAAAAACTTGGCGATTTTACCATTATCGCAGGCGCCCCGGCAGCGGATGATCTTCGCGCTGAGGTCGAGCTGCTGCGCGCGGAACTGGATATGCTGAAACGGGCATTTCGGCGGGCGCAGAGCGTGGGCGAATAGCCCGTATAGGGCCAAGTCCCTATCTTTTCATCAGAATCCCGTGCATCCTTGAGCGACCCGCAGCAACTTGGGCAAGCTCATGGACCGCAGCAGCATCATTAAACTCATCGCGCTGATGGTGACGGGGTTCGGGATCGGCATCGACTTTACCGGCGCGTTGATCCTGGTTCCGGCTATCGAAAACGGTTTCGACGCCGATATCACCAGCACCCAATGGGTTTTGAACATCTATGCCCTGTTCTTTGCCATGACGATGGTCGCCGGAGGGCGGCTTGGCGACATGTACGGGCACCGCAAGATGATGCTGATCGGCCTGTCGATCTTTATGTTTTCCTCAGTCATGTGTTTTGTATCGCCTAGCCTGGATTTTCTGATTGTCTCACGCGCATTACAGGGGATCGGCGCGGGATGTGTCTGGCCCTGCACGCTGGCCTATGGCGCCACCAAAGTCTCGCGCCCCGAACATCGCGCCATGATCATGGGGCTTATTCTGGCAGGCGTCACATGCGGTAACGTCATTGGCCCGCTGATCAGCGGTACGGTCGTGAACCTTGGGGATTGGCGGCTGTTTTTCCTTGCAAACGTTGTGTTTGCGACCATTTCAATGGTCACCGCCCTGGTGTTGATGGAGCGCGAAACCCAGCACAAAAAAGGCGAACACATCGATGTCGCAGGTATGGGTGTACTGTCTGTGGCTGTCCTGCTGTTGCTTTATGGGTTGGACGTGGGTGCAGATTGGGGCTGGACCTCATCGCCGTTGCTGATGCTGTTCTTCGTCTGCGCTGTTTTGTTCGTCTTGTTCCCACAAGTGGAAAAACGCGTGAAAGAACCCCTGTTGCTGCCCCAGATGATGGCGAACAGAGAGTTTCGCATCACGCTGGGCCTGAACATGTTCAATGTCTCAGCAGCGTTCGTAGGGTTGATGTATTTCCCCCAATACATGCAAAAGGTATTGGGCTGGTCGACGTTGCAATCTGCATTCGGGTTGGCCCCGCTTACTGTTCTGCTTGCCGTGGGGTCCATCTTGTCGGGCAAACTGTACAACGATTTCGGTCCCAAACGGCTTTTGTTCTGGGGTTACCTGTGCGCCACTATCGGTGCGGCCAGTGTTGTCGTGTTGCCCGCAGGGTTGGGCTATTTTCAGATTCTGCCCGGTATGGCGATGATTGGGTTGGGGGCCACGCTGACGGTTGGCCCATCAGGCACCGCTGCGGTTTGCGCGGTGAAACCGGAACGGGCCGGGTTGGTCGGTGGGCTGAGTTTCATGACTCACCTCGTCTATGGTGCCATCTCGGTGGCCTGCGCGACCGCGATCATGTATCTGGCCAGTCTGCGTAGCCTGGGCGAACGTCTGGCGACCGCCGGGATTGATATGTCGGAATCCGATCAGCGAGCCATCAACGGTGGGACGCTGACCACATCCTCTGCACGCGCGATCATGGACAAACTGAGCACGGCCGAAGCCGAAAAGGTCAAAACCGCCATCACCGCAGCGTTTGACACCGGCATGAACATGGCGTTCATTTTCGCCACTGTGTCAGTATCTGTCGGCGTCTTATTGGCGATGTTGCTGGATGAGGAAAAGCTGCACAAAGTGGAAAGCTGATCCACCAAAGAAGAAGGGCCGCCTGTCTGGCGGCCCCGTTTGTTTACTGCGACGGCCCGTTCGGGTTGAAGGCCGACAAACCTTTGAGGATATCGATAGCATAGGCCATTTGATAATCTTCTTCCCGTAGCTCGGCTGTGGCTTCGGCCCGGGCTCGGTCTTCCTCGATCTGACGAATCTCATCTTCGCTGAGGCTGTCATTGTTCAGGCTGCCGCGCAGGTCGGCTTCGGACCGGGCGGGACGGTTCGAATCTTCCTCTTCCGAATCCGGCACCGGGCGCGGTTGCTCGACAATGATGTCGGGGCTGACGCCAAGCGCCTGGATCGAACGACCCGACGGTGTGTAATACCGCGACGTAGTCAGGCGCATGGCCCCGTCGCCACGCAGCGGCATGACCGTCTGAACAGAACCTTTGCCAAAGCTTTTGGTGCCGACCACGATGGCGCGGCGGTGATCCTGCAAGGCACCGGCAACAATCTCGGACGCCGAGGCCGAACCCCCATTGATCAGAACCACAATCGGCTTGCCTTCGGCCAGATCGCCTGGGGTTGCGTTGAACCGCTCACCCTCGCCCGGATCGCGGCCACGGGTAGACACGATCTCACCCTCGTTCAGGAAGGCATCGGAAACCTTGATCGCCTGCGTCAGCAGACCGCCCGGGTTGTTGCGCAGGTCCAGAACAAAGCCATTGACCTTTTCGATGCCACCAGCCTCTTCGATCTGTTCGTTCAGCCCTTCCTGAAGGTTGGGGAATGTCTGGTCGTTAAAGGTGGTCACTCGCAGCACGACGCTGGTGCCTTCGGTGCGGGCACGCACAGCGGTCAGCTTGATCGTGTCGCGAATGATCGTGACGTCAAAGGGTTCCTGTTCCCCTTCGCGCACGACCGTAATCACGATTTCCGAACCCACAGGTCCGCGCATCAGATCCACCGCCTTGTCCAGCGTCAGGCCCAGAATGCTTTCGCCATCGACATGGGTGATGAAGTCCCCAGCCTCGATCCCAGCCGCATCCGCCGGGGTGTCATCGATCGGAGAGACGACTTTCACAAAGCCCTCTTCCTGCGTGACTTCGATACCCAGCCCGCCAAATTCGCCGCGTGTCTGCACGCGCATCTGTTCGGCATCGTCAGGCGACAGATAGCTGGAATGCGGGTCCAGCGATGTCAGCATGCCATCAATCGCGGCTTCGATCAGCTCCTCGGGCTCAACCTCTTCAACATATTGCGCACGTATGCGTTCGAAAATGTCCCCGAACAGATCAAGCTGCTCATAGACGCTGGCCTTGTTCTCAGCCTCTTGTGCCAACAGGGGTCCTGCGATCTGAGTAGTTGCGAGTATGCCTGCCACGGTTCCGGCCAAACCGGCCATCACAAATTTCTTCATATGTATTTATCCATCCTTGCTGGTCCGAAACCACGATTCCGGGTCCACGGGGCTGTTATCCTGTCTTACCTCTATATAGAGCGTTTCTGACCGATCAGTTCCAGTGCCATCACTGCTTGTTGACAAAATAGCGCCGATTTCGGGCGTTTCACCAGGCATCAAGCCGACCGGAGTGCCCTCGGGGATCACCTGACCGGGGTTGCCGTAGACCTCTTGCAGCCCCGAAAATACGAATAAAAGACCGGGTTGAGGCTCTAGGATGACCAGATTCCCCAAATCCAGCAGTGGCCCGCGATAACGTATCGTAGCCGCGGTAGGCGATGTCACAATCGCGCGTGGACGTGTGCCCAGCACCACACCCGGGCGCTTGACCCCTGCTGCATCCGTGTCACCAGCGCGGTGCAGCACAACACCCTGAGCGGGCAAGGCAACTTCACCCTTGCGCTGTGAAATATCCGCGTTGGTTTCAGCAATCTCCCCTTCTGAGATTTCCGACAGTCCGCTGGCAAACCCTTCCAGCGTTTCTGTGGACGAGATCAGGATCGCCGTTCGAACCGGATCTTCGACAAAACGCACCGGCAAATCGGTCCGATCTGCTATGGCGGTACTGAGCTTCGTGCGCGCGGTCTGCACACCGGTCAGGCCTTCGGTCAGAGTATCAGCGGCGCTTTGTTGTAGCTGCCGCAGGGTTTGGACCTCTTGCAGGTCGTGGGCCAGTTCTTGCGCGTGAGCGTTCAAACCTGGCGTGACCTCGGACAGCATCATACCTGCGCGGGCCGATCCCAACGGGCCAGAGGGGTGCAGCATCAAAACCGGCGGCGCGGTTGTTTCGATGGTTTGCAACACGCCCAGCAACTGCGCGATTTCATCCTCGCGGCTGCGCAATTCAGTGGTCAACTGTGCCTCGCGCGTGGCGGCGCGGCGCAGGCCCTCGCGCATGGCGGTCAGACCGGCCTCATAGGCCTGAATGGTTTCGGTCAGGGCACGCACGCGGTCACGGGCGCTGTCGGCCTCAGTCAAGGCAACGGATGCGTCTTCCAGCATTTGCACCGCATTCAGCGCCGCTGTGGACGGGTCGGTCTGGGCGTGGACCGGCGTCGCAAACAGCACTGCCCAAAGAAGCGCGCGCAAGGTCATAACAACAGACTCTTGCCGGTCATTTCGGGTGGCTGTTCAAGGCCCATCAACTGCAACAGGGTCGGTGCCAGATCGGACAGACGCCCATTGCGCAACGTGGAACCCTCCGGCCCACCCACCAGCGCCACGGGAACGGGATTCAAGGTATGCGCGGTGTGCGGTCCGCCGGTTTCGGGATCCACCATCATTTCACAGTTGCCGTGGTCGGCAGTGATGATCATCGCACCACCTGCCTTTTTCAGCGCGGCAACCACCTGTGCCAGGCCCTGGTCCACCGCCTCGCAGGCTTTGATTGCGGCTTTCAGATCACCGGTGTGACCCACCATATCGGGGTTGGCATAATTGGTGACGATCAGGTCGTACCCGGCCTCGATCGCCTCGACAAACTTGGCGGTAACCTCAGCCGAGGACATTTCGGGCTGCAAATCATATGTCGCCACTTTTGGTGACTTCGGCATAAAACGATCTTCGCCCACTTCGGGCGTTTCTTTGCCACCGTTGAGGAAAAACGTAACATGCGGGTATTTCTCGGTCTCGGCCAAGCGGAACTGACGCAGCCCCTGTTTAGCGACCCATTCGCCCAGCGTGTTCACGATATCGCGCTTTGGGAACACGGTTGTCATATAGGCATTGTGACCGTCCGAGTATTCCACCATACCCAATAGCGCAGACAGGTGCGGGCGCGGACCGGTGTCGAAATCAGCAAAATCCGGCTCGCCAATCGCGCGTAGAATCTCGCGCGCCCGATCAGCGCGGAAGTTGAGGCAGAAAACACCATCGCCATCACTTACGCCGTCATAGCCTTGTAGAACCGTCGGCACAATGAACTCGTCGGTTTCCGACTGGTTATAGGCGTGGTCAACCGCACCGTGGGCTGTGGCCGCAGTCCGCCCCTGCCCCTTGGTCATCGCTTGAAAGGCCTCACTGACGCGTTCCCAGCGGTTGTCGCGGTCCATCGCGAAATATCGCCCGCTGACAGTCACAACGCGCGCACCTTCGGGCAGTCGGTCCTCAAGCTCGGCAATGTAAGTGAAAGCCGATTTCGGGGCCACATCGCGCCCATCCGTGATCGCGTGCAGCGCGACAGGAACGCCCGCATCGGTGATGGCTTTGGCCGCTGCGATGATGTGGTTCAGATGCCCATGCACCCCGCCATCCGAAACCAGCCCCATCAGATGCGCTGTACCACTCGCGGCCTTCACCTTGGCGATGAAGGCCTGCAGGGCGTTGTTGTCGAAGAATGAGCCATCTTCGATCGCCAGATCAATCTGACCCAGATCCATGGCCACGATGCGGCCCGCGCCAATATTGGTATGGCCGACCTCGGAATTGCCCATCTGACCGCTGGGCAGGCCAACATCGGGCCCGTGCGTTATCAAAGTGGCATGCGGCCCGTTGGCCATGATTGCGTCGAACGTAGGGGTATTGGCCAGATACGGCGCGTTGGCTTTGGTGTCCTCGGACAGGCCCCACCCATCGAGAATGCACAGGACAACGGGTTTGGGGGCGGTCATTATAGCTCTCCGGATTTCTGCTCTTGGTCGATCTTTTACCGCCTGACCATCGGCGGGTGAACCGCCTTTTGGCCTGTGGTGGGCAGATTTAATGCCGGGGCGGTTTTTCATTGCCGATATATTCGGTGAATGGCCGAGCCTTGCGCCCCCGGTACTTTACGGTCAGATCCAGCGGAGCATCGTTTTCGTCATAGACCCCGACAACAACACCCCTGCCGCGGCTTTTGGTCCGCATATCGATCAGTTGTTGTTCCGAGCGCGTGGTCCGTTGCGAGGCGCGGCGCGTCCACGCGAAAAGGTAATCGTACATACGGTCGATAATTTCGGCATGATCCGCGCTTTCACCAAGATCAATCAACTCGTCCGGGTCGTATTCCAGATCAAACAGGATCGGCCGGTGGCCACCTTCACAATGGATCAGCTTCCACTTTTTGTCGGCAATCATGAACATCACCGCATCCCGGACCGAGGCGTTCAGCGTATCGGCAATCGGTGAGGCCGAATAATCATATTCACATATCACCACATCGCGCGCGGTCTCTTCCTGCTGCCCGTATAGGATCGGCAGCAAGGAATGCCCTTCGAGGATGTGCAAAGGCGCATCGCCCCCCGCAACCTCCACAAAAGTCGGGGCAAGGTCGATGGATTCGACCAGCGCATCACTGACAGTGCCGCGCGTGGCGTCGGCCTCGGGTGACGGGTCGTAGATGATCAGGGGCACTTTGGTCGAGGCATCGTGGAAGAAGGTCTTCTCCCCCATCCAGTGATCGCCCAGAAAATCCCCATGGTCCGAGGTCAACACGATCATCGTATCGTCCATCCGGCCGGTTTTCTCCATCCAGTCGAACAGGCGGCCCATCTGGTCATCGGCCTGTTTGATCAGGCCCATATAGGCGGGGATCACCGCCTCGCGCACATCCTGGCGCGAGAATGTCTGGCCGATCTTCGTGTCCATAAAGGCCCGCAGCACCGGGTGGGCTTTTTGGCGCTCGACCTCGGATCGCACCACAGGCAGCACATGTTCGGGACCATACATCGAGGCATAGGGCTCGGGCACGATATAAGGCCAATGCGGCTTGATGAAACTCAGGTGACAACACCACGGGCCGTCCTGCGTTTCCATGAACTCGATACCGCGGCCAGTCAGATATGGGGTTTCGCTGTCTTCTTCGGCTATATTGGCGGGTTCGGGGGAGTTCTTCAGGAACCAGCCAGACAGGACGTTGCCATCCGCATCCAGCCCCGAGTTGGCAAAGTCGTGCCAGGGGTTGTCGCTCTCATATCCCTTGGCGCTGAGGTATTTGTTATATTCCCTGGCCCCGTCCGGATCGTAAAACCCGTCCGGCCCCTCGGGACGCATCCCATCATCGCGTTCAAACACGTCAAAGCCGCATTCTGCCACGCGGGCACCGATCAGGCTGTCGGGTTCCAGCCCCAGCCGTGCCATGCCTTCGGCATCCGCGCGCATATGGGTTTTGCCGACCAGCCAGCACCCCATCCCGGCCTTGCGAAGATGATCGCCCATCGTCATCTCGCCCACTTTCAAGGGGATGCCATTCCAGGACGCACCATGCGAATGCACATAGCGCCCGGTATAGGTCGACATGCGTGAACTACCGCAAATGGGGGACTGGATAAAAGCCCGGTCAAACCGCACACCCCGCGCGGCCAAACGATCAATGTTCGGAGTGTGCAGATGCGGATGGCCGTAGCAACTCAGGTAATCCCAGCGCAGCTGGTCGAACATGATGAACAGAATGTTTTTGGCTTTGGCCAACGCGGCACCTCCCCGATAGTCAGGGACTTAGTTAGCCAATTCCCGGCCCGCAGCGAAGCGTAATTTATGCTTCGGCCTGCCGCTCCATCTGTTCCAGCATCTTCTTGGCGCGTTTGCACTGCAACTGATCACGCAACGGGCTGTCAGGATCAATGTCCTTGTGGCAGACCACACATTTGTCCGCGCCCGAGATCGCGTTCAGGCCACCACAACTGCCTTTGATGGTTTTGCCCATCAGCATAACACCCAACGACATACCTACCATCACAAGGGCAAGCAGAATAAAGGCCAGAATAAAGGTGCTCATTGTGGTACCTACCAGTCAGTTGGTCTCAAGCGCGTCTTTGAACGCGGTGCTGTGTACCGTGATATAGGCTTCTTCGCCACCCGTCACATCCCGCGAGATGAAATACACAGCAAGTTTATGTTCTTCGGCCAGCTCAAGGCCCTTTTCCTGCCCCAGCGCCAGCATCGCGGTTGCCCATGCATCCGCCATCATAGCGTTTTCAGCCAGAACAGTCACCGATGTTGTCCGGTGCGTGATCGGGCGCCCGGTTGTTGGATCGATGATATGCGAATACCGCACACCGTCTTGTTCAAAGAAATTCTTGTAATCGCCCGAGCTGGCCATGCCCAGATCGCTGACCGACACAATCAGCTGATAGGTCTGCGCTCCCGCTTGTGGTTTTTCGATACCGATGCGCCAGGCCTCGCCCTTGTCGTTCTGCCCCATGGTGACCAGATCGCCACCGATCTCGACCAGATAATCTTCAATCCCGGCGTCGCGCAGGGTCTTGGCCACCGCGTCGATACCATAACCCTTGGCAATAGCGGACAGGTTGATCCCAACACCGGGTTCAGATTTGGTCAGCGTTCCCGCTTCGGCATCCAGAGTTAGCAAACGCCCCTGCCCCACGCCGTCGAGTGCTTTCAGAATTTCGACATCCGAAGGCACCGGGTCTTCCGGCTTGCGGGGCCCAAAGCCCCACAGTTCGATCAATGGTCCAAGGGTGACATCAAAGGTGCCGCCGGTTTTCTCATGCACATCATTCGCGGCGGCCATCACTTGTGCGAAATCTGCGGAAACCTGCACCGGTTCTGTGCTTGTCGCGGTGGAAAAGGTCGAGACCTCGGAATTTGGGTCCCAGTTGGACATCTTGGCGTTAACGTCTGCCAGAGTTTCTTCGACCGCCACAGCCAGCGCGTTTTCGTCCAGGTCCTGGCCAATTGCGGTGATGTTGAAGGTTGTTCCCATCGTTTCGCCCGATAGACGAACCAACTCTGGCTCTTTGTCGAACAGACAGCCGGACAGCAAAGTGACGAAGGCCAAAACTGGCACAAGACGCATGGGGCGATCTCCTGGAAAATCAGTGTCCGGCATATGCCAGCCACCCCCGCCAGAGTCAAATCGACTTCACAGTTTCAGCGGCAAAAAGCCCAGTACCAAAAGGCCAATTCCCGCCGGCACACCAAACAGCCAGGCCCGTTTCTGCCATCCCGGCGGCTGCTGTTTCCACGTCTTGCGGAAATTATGGCCGCACACGACCACCACAAAGAAAATCAAGGCAGCCACCGGCGGGGTAAGATACAGGTCGTTCAAAGGCTTAAGCGTCCTTTTTTTGATGGGGGTTTCTGCCGATCAGCGCAATTGCACCCTATACAGGTCGTTTAGCTGCGCTAAGGTAAAAGGGAAAGACTTTGCAAGAACCATGAAGGAGATTGCCCATGGCCCCGACCTCTTACCAAGCCCCCAAGCGCGGCGACAAGGCTGACAAGACCACGTACAGCCAATCGACGGAATCGAACTTGTCGCATGCGCAGACAACTGTGGCCAAGCTGATGGATGGTAAAGGGGATGCGGTGTTTTCGGTCCGCCCGAACGATACGATCCATTCAGTGGTCAATACGCTGAAGGAAAAGCGGATTGGGGCGGTGCTGGTGACCGACCAGAACGGCACATTGCAAGGCATCCTGTCCGAGCGCGACATCGTACGGCGCATGGCGGATACGCCCGGCCAGACGTTGCCTCAAGCGGTCGAGGATCTGATGACGCGCGAGGTCAAGACTTGTTCGCCGGACGATCTCCTGGATGATGTTCTTAAAACCATGACCGACGGTCGGTTCCGCCACATGCCAGTGCTTCGCGATGGCAACCTGTGCGGCGTGATCACAATTGGAGACGTTGTGCATTTCCGTCTCAAAGAGCTGGAATACGAGGCGCTTCGCATGAAGCAGATGATCGTCGGCTAATGGCTTTGATCTAGAAGGCCAGCAACCTTGCGGCTTTTAAAAAAACCGGCGCTGAATGCGCCGGTTTTTCGTTTCTTACCCACCGAAATCGTCGAGCATAATGTCTTCGCGGTCCACACCCAGATCCAGCAGCATGTTGATGACCGACTGGTTCATGATTGGCGGGCCACACATGTAGAACTCACAATCTTCGGGCGCGGGGTGGTTCTTGAGGTATTCCTCGAACAGCACATTGTGGATGAAGCCGGTATAGCCTTTCCAGTCATCCTCGGGCTGCGCGTCGGACAAGGCCACGTGCCATTCGAAATTGTCGAACTCTTCGGCCAGCGTGTCGAAATCCTCGACAAAGAACATCTCTTTCTTGGACCGCGCGCCGTACCAGAAGCTGATCTTGCGATCACGGTTTTCAAGACGTTTGAGTTGATCAAAGATGTGGCTGCGCATCGGCGCCATACCGGCACCACCACCGATGAAAACCATCTCTTTTTGCGTGTCGCGGGCGAAGAATTCGCCGAACGGACCCGAAATGGTGACTTTGTCGCCTGGTTTCAGATTGAAGATGTACGACGACATCTGACCCGCCGGAATACCTTCGGAACCCGGAGGCGGCGAAGCGACCCGGACGTTCAGCATGATCATGCCTTTCTCATCCGGATAGTTGGCCATCGAATAGGCGCGCTCGATCGGTTCGCTTACCACGGATTCGTACTGCCACAGATTGAAGCGATCCCAATCCTCGCGGTATTCCTCTTCAATGTCGAAATCAGTGTATTTCAACTGGTGTGCGGGGGCTTCGATCTGGATATAACCACCGGCGCGGAAGTTCACATCTTCCCCCTCGGGCAGGTCCAGCGTTAGCGCCTTGATGAAGGTCGCCACGTTCTCGTTCGACCGAACGGTGCATTCCCATTTCTTGACGCCAAAGACCTCTTCGGGGACTTCGATATCCATGTCCTGTTTGACCGCAACCTGACAGGACAAACGATCGCCGCATGCAGCCTCACGCTTGGTGATGTGACTTTCTTCGGTTGGCAGGATCGACCCGCCGCCCGAATGCACCTTGACCCGGCATTGCGCGCAGGTGCCGCCACCGCCGCAGGCCGACGGGACAAAGAGCTTCTCAGCCGCCAGCGTTTGCAGCAACTTGCCGCCTGCGGGCACCGAGATGGTTTTTTCGCCATTGATAGTGATGTTCACATCACCGGTGGATACAAGTCTGGAGCGTGCCGCCAGAATGATCGTTACCAGCGCGATAACGATCAGGGTAAAGAGGACGACGCCAAGGCTAAAAGTTTCCATTCGTCCCTCCTTAAAGTTTCACGCCCGAGAAGGACATAAAGGCCAGCGCCATCAGTCCTGCGGTGATGAAGGTGATCCCCAGACCCTGCAGGCCGTCAGGAATATCCGAATATTTCAGCTTTTCCCGAACCCCTGCCATCGCGGTGATCGCCAGCGCCCAGCCAAAGCCCGAAGACAGACCATAGGTCGCGGCTTCGGCAAAGTTATAGTCGCGTTCCACCATGAACAGCGAACCACCCAGAATTGCGCAGTTCACCGTGATCAGCGGCAGGAAGATCCCCAGCGCGTTGTAGAGCGGCGGAAAATACTTATCCAAGATCATCTCGAGGATTTGCACCATCGCCGCGATCACACCGATATACGAGATCAGGCCAAGGAAAGTCAGGTCCACATCCGGGAACCCGGCCCAGGCCAGCGCGCCCGGTTTCAGCAGATAAGTCAGCAGCAGGTTGTTGGTGGGCACGGTGATCGCCTGAACCAGCATCACCGAAATGCCCAGACCCAGCGCGGTCGAAATCTTCTTGGAAACGGCGATGAAGGTACACATCCCCAGGAAGAAGCTTAGCGCAAGGTTTTCGACAAATATGGCCTTTACAGCCAGTGAAATCAGACCTTCCATTAGTGGGCCTCTACCTGCTGAATTTTGTATTCACGTTCTTCAACCTGGCTTGGCTTCCACGTGCGGAAGGCCCAGATGATCAAACCGATGATAAAGAACGCCGATGGCGGCAGCAGCAGCATGCCGTTGGGCACGTACCAGCCACCATTGTTGACGGTTTGCAGAATGGTCACGCCAAACAGCGACCCCGCCCCGAACAATTCGCGGAAGAAACCGACCAGCAGCAGGATCAGGCCATAGCCCATCCCGTTGCCCAATCCATCGATGAACGATGCGACCGGAGGGTTCTTCATCGCAAACGCCTCGGCGCGGCCCATCACGATACAGTTGGTGATGATCAGACCGACAAACACCGACAGGGTTTTCGAAATCTCAAAGGCATAGGCCTTGAGAACCTGATCCACCAAGATCACCAGCGAGGCGATGATCACCATCTGCACGATGATCCGGATCGAGCTGGGGATCTGGTTGCGCAGGCACGAGATAAAGAAGGACGAGAACGATGTCACGAAGGTCACCGCCAGTGCCATCACGAACGACACCTGCAGTGACGAGGTCACCGCCAAAGCCGAACAGATGCCAAGCACCTGCAGGGTGATCGGGTTGTTGTCGACAAGCGGGTCGACCAGCATTTCTTTCTTGGTCTGGGACATCAGATCTCTCCTGCTTGCAGTTTGGCCAGGAACGGAGCGAAGCCCGCATCACCCATCCAGAATTTCACCAGGTTATCGACACCAACCGAGGTCAGTGTGGCACCGGCCAGCGCGTCGACGTAAAAGTCGGGGCCAGCTGCCGGTTGCGATTTCGCAACGGTAATCTGCAGATCACCCGCGTCATCACGCAGTTTCTTGCCGCTCCACAACGCTTTCCAGCGGGGGTTGTCCACCTCGGCCCCAAGGCCCGGCGTTTCACCATGCTGATAGAATTGCAGGCCGTAGATATCGTTGCCGTTGTTTTCTAGCGCGATAAAACCATAGAGCGTGGACCACAGACCATAGCCGTGCAGCGGCAGGATCACCTTATCCAGATCACCCGCATCATCACGCAGCAGGTAAATCACACGATACTTAGCTTTGCGGCCGATCCCGGCCGGGTCGTCGTCCAGCGCAACGCTCAACTCAGGATCACTTGCGGCTGCGATGTCGTCAAAGGTGGCCGGATCAAACTGGTCATCGACGAATTCGCCGGTGGACAGTTCCACAACATGCGGCTCAAACGCGGCGAAGGCTTCGGTCACGTCGACGCCGGGTTCATAAACACCCGCGACCTGCAGGACGTTGACCTGTTTGTCCTTCAGCTTGTTCGCTTCTTGCACGGGGCGCAGACTTACAGCAGCCGAGGACACGACCATCGAGGCGACAAGGCAGACAGCGACGGCGATAAAGATCGTCTTGCCGACCGAATCCGGCGAGGCTGCCAGGAACTTGGCAATCGCCCCCTTGGGTGCCTCGTTATTGTCTGGGGATTGCGTATCAGACATGGCGACGCGCCCTCCGTTTGATGTTGGCCTGAACGACGAAATAATCGATCAGCGGTGCAAAGACGTTGCCGAACAGAATGGCCAGCATCATGCCTTCGGGGAAAGCCGGGTTAATCACACGGATCATCACAACCATGACACCGATCAGCGCGCCATAGATGTAGCGGCCCAGATTGGTGTGGCTGGCCGAAACCGGTTCGGTGACCATGAAGGCCAGACCAAAGGCATAGCCACCAACGACCAGGTGCCAGTACCACGGCATTGCAAACATCGGGTTAGTGTCCGAACCGATCAGGTTCAGCAGCAGGGAAAAGACGATCATGCCCCCCAGACAGCCAACGATCAGGCGGAAGTTCGCAATACGTGTCACCAACAGGAAGCCCAGGCCAATCAGACAGGCCAGTGTGGAAGTTTCGCCAAAGCTGCCCTGCATGAAGCCCATGAAGGCATTCCACCAGGTCAGACCTTCGGCTGCCAGCGCCTGATAGCCTTCGGATGCTGAAACCGACAGCGCAGTTGCACCTGAAAAACCGTCAACTGGGGTCCAGACTGTGTCACCCGACATATTCGCCGGATAGGCGAAATACAGGAAGGCACGCCCGACCAGCGCAGGATTAAGAAAGTTCTTACCGGTGCCGCCAAACACCTCTTTGCCGATGACCACACCGAAGATGATGCCTAGAGCCACCTGCCACAGCGGGGCGGATGCGGGCATGATCAGCGTGTAAAGCATTGAGGTTACGAGGAAACCTTCATTGACTTCGTGCCCACGCACGGTGGCGAAGATCACCTCGAAAATACCGCCTGCAACCAGTGTGACGATGTAAATCGGCAAGAAGTACATCAATCCGTGCATCACGTTGGCGAAGATGCTGGACGGGTCCAGCGAGATGCCAAATGCCTGCAGGATGGCGATACGCCAGCCAGTTGCCGCATCCGGGCCAAGGGCTGCAATTGCGCTGTTAGCCTGATAACCGGTATTCCACATCCCCCACAGGATACAGGGGATCGTCGCGATCACGACATAAGTCATGATCCGCTTCATATCTATGTAGGACCGCGCGTGCGGGGCGACGGTGGTGACGGATTTCGGAGTGTAGATAAAGCTTTCTACCATCTCGTAGATGGGGAAATACTTCTCGTACTTGCCGCCCTTGGTAAAGTTCGGCTCGATCCGATCGAAGAAGCTGCGCAAACCCATTTGGATCAGCCCTCCTTTTCAATCTTGGTCAGGCAGTCGCGCAGCGCCAGCCCGTATTCATATTTTGCCGGACAGGCAAAGCCGACAAGGCCCAGATCCTCTTCGTCCAACTCCATCGCACCCAACGCTTGGGCGCTGTCAGTATCCATCACCAGCAGCGCGCGCAGCAGTTGTGTTGGCAGATAATCCTGCGGCATCAGCCGCTCAAACACACCCGTCGGCACCATCGCGCGGCGACCGCCGTTCAGGTTGCTGGTGAACTTATAAAGTTTGTGCGAAAATGCCGAGCCCAGCACCGGTTGAACTGAGTATTTCGACGGCATCGGACGAATCCAGCCCATCGGAATCTGGTCGTGATCTTCGCGGATGATGCTGATCTGACGCGCGAAACGTCCCAGATATGCGGTTGGTCCTTCAGCCTGAGTACCCGACAGGATCGACCCCGAAATGATGCGCGGAGTGCCATCCACGTCGATCTCGTCGTTGGTCAAATCGTCGGTCGAAGCACCCATGACGGTGCGGATCAGACGCGGTTGACGCGCGCCCGGGCCGCTGAGTGCGATCACGATGTTCGGATCCAGATGACCGGACTGCATCAAGCGACCAATGGCGATCACGTCCTGATAACCGATGGTCCAGACCTGCTTGTCCCCCGCCAGGGGTTCAAGGAAATGAATATGCGTCCCGGCCAATCCGGCGGGATGCGGGCCCGAGAAAGCCGCAGCTTCGACCCCCGGCACATCCGCGCCCGGAATGGCGTCGCCTTCCTTGTGGCACAGATAGGTCTTGCCTTCGGTCAGCTTGGTGATTGCGGCCAAACCGGCTGCAAAGGCCTCACCGGCATCGGCAATGATCACGGCCGCGTCTGCCGCCAACGGTTCACTGTCCATGGCGGTGACGAAAATCGCGGCCGGAGCGGTACCCGGCATCGGCAATTTCGAATAGGGCCGGGTACGGAAGGCGGTCCAAAGACCGGCCGCGCACAGCTTTTCCGTCACGCCTTCGGCACTGTCCGCATTGCCCACACCCGAGAAATCAATCCCTGTATCGTTCGGGTCCGAAACCTCGATCACGACGCTCTGCAATACACGGCGCGCACCGCGATTGATTGCCACGATCTTACCACTCAGCGGGGCGACCATCATCGCCTCGGGCGCATCCTTGTGGCAGAACAACGGCGTACCGCGCTGAACCGCGTCACCTTCCTGCACCAGCATGCGCGGTTTCAGGCCTAGGTAATCCCCGCCCAATACCCCAACGGTTTTAAATTCAGGTCCCGGCTGGATGGTTTGATCCGGCGCGCCTTGCACCGGCAGCTCCAACCCTTTTTTCAGTTTGAAAGTTTGCATGTTGCTACTGTCTTCCAAGCCTCTTTATCTGCGCCGGTTAGACCAACACTTTAACAGTGTCGGACAATAACGCAGGATTTTTTAACAGTCGTCGCAAAAGCGTCGAAATGCGTCCAAATTCCGCGGGCGTAATTCCGATTTGGGCTCCTTTACGCGGGGATGATGCTAAAAGCAAACCCGTTGCCGCCAAAATCACACAATGATTTTCACTTTCCTTTGAAATGTTTCCATTTTAGCGCCCAAAAATTGCTGGTCGCGCCCAGTGCCCTTCCAGTGTAAGCACGCCCAATGGAACAGACGCGCGAATTTGAGATTTTTCTGGTGGCCACCCCGGGGCTTGAGGCGCCTTTGCAGGCCGAAGCCGTCGAAAAGGGATTCGCAGATGCCAAAATTGTACCCGGCGGGATAAGCTGCCATGGCGGTTGGCCCGAGGTTTGGCGAGCAAACCTGTGTCTGCGCGGCGCCAACAAAGTACTGGTCCGGATGGGCACATTTCCGGCAGTACATTTGGCGCAGCTCGACAAGCGGGCGCGCAAGTTCCCCTGGTCCGATTTTCTGCGCACCGACATCCCGGTCAAGGTTGAGGCGACAAGCCGGAAATCCCGCATCTATCATGCCGGGGCCGCCCGCCAAAGGGTCGAGCGGGCGATCTCCGAAACGCTGGGTGCGCCCATTTCATCCGACGCCGGGCTGCGCGTGTTGCTGCGCATCGAAAAAGACATTTGCACTTTCTCGGTCGATACCTCTGGCGAGCCCTTGCACAAGCGTGGCCACAAACCGGCGGTGGCCAAGGCCCCGATGCGCGAAACCATGGCTGCTATGTTTTTGCGCGAATGTGGTTTCGACGGGGCTGAGGCTGTTCTGGACCCGATGTGCGGTTCGGGTACTTTCGTTATCGAAGCGGCCGAGATTGCAGCCGGGCTGAATCCAGGCCGATCCCGCCGTTTTGCCTTCGAAGACCTGCACGGATTCGATTCGCGCGCTTGGGCCGAACTGCGCAAAGACGGACCGCCGGTAAACTTGGACACTGTCTTTTATGGCTCGGACCGGAATGCCGGGGCCGCCGAGGCCGCCGCCACCAATGCCGATCGAGCTGGGGTTGCCGCACACACCCGGTTTCAGTGCCGGTCGGTCAGTGACATCAAGCCGCCACCGGGCCCCACGGGTCTGGTCATCGTCAACCCGCCCTATGGTGCAAGAATCGGGGACGAGAAACGCCTGCGCTCTCTGTACGGCAGCCTGGGCAAGGTTCTGATGTCGCGGTTCAGCGGCTGGCGGGTGGGTATCGTGACCAGCAATCAATCACTAGCCCGCGCCACGCGCTTGCCTTTGCTCCCTGCCGGGCCAGTCGTCGATCACGGTGGCACGAAAATCCGGCTGTACCGCACGGATCCCCTACCCTAATTGCTAATGCAGCGGTGGCGCAAAGGACAGTTTCTGCTGGGCACGAAATCCTGCATTTGGTCCCATAATCCCCTTGCACATCCGATTCCTCGGGTATAGATCACCCGCCACGGTCGGAGTGTAGCTCAGCCTGGTAGAGCACTGTCTTCGGGAGGCAGGGGTCGGAGGTTCGAATCCTCTCACTCCGACCAGTAAAACTAGGCGCCCAAGGGCGCCTTTGTTGTTTGTAAGTCAGTAATCCGAGGTTCGTTGAACCTGAGCATTAGTCGAACTCCAACGCACTGGCAGCCTTTCGTAGATCTAAGCCCGATGCACATTGCAACCGTCTTTCTGTGCCATTTCGTCATACGGCTGGCGGCAACCACTTGGGGCGTCCGATGCTTTCCACCGGGGAGCGATCCAAAGTGATCTTTCCTGCACCTTCCAGATAGGTGACTCGCTGCCCGGTCATTTTCCCGGCGCCGGCGTTTCTTGTTGGTCTTGTATGAGATGTCAAAGAACATAGGCATCGAATCGCGTTGTTCTTGGCTGACTGCTTGCTGCTGCCGTAACGACTTCTTAAAAATACCAAAATTCAGCCTCGCCCATAAGGTGATTTCCAGGGCGAAATGCACTTTTATCTTGAGCGCGAGAGTTTTGCGTTTGGCACACGGGGCCAGTAGATATGTATAGAACACGCGCGCAATGCCGTAGCCTCCTATGCACATCAACAGGCCGGCTGGGACGTTCACTGGCAGCGTCCAACGCAGTTTTCGACGCAAGACAGCGCTGATGTCATAACGCACGCCCTGAGCGCCCTCAGCACTTAGCGAGTACGGCCACAATGTGACCATTGCGACAGGAGGTTTGGACCGTCCGGATGCTGCGGACCCAGAACCCATCCCCTTAATCATCCGTGGGGAAACCTAGGACTTCGATATTCCAGGGATCTGACGAACGGGCTTGAGCGAGGCGCTGAGCCATTCCTCGCCCACTTGCGTGATCGGACCCATTGTTTGCGCCTCAAACCCATCAGACAGATTCAGCTGCTGCTGATCTCCATTTTCTCAAATCCGAATTGTCCCTTCGACTCACGCTCTGGCCGACCACAACAGAGCCAATAACTATGACTGCTCCTATCGACTGAGTGAGGCTAAGCGTTTGTCCCAAGTATACCCAGCCGAGCACGACAGCTGTAACAGGACTCATCATGCCGAGCATCGAAACTGCACTGGGCTCCAGGCGCGCTATGCCGCGAAACCAAAGAGCATAGGTTGCTGCAGCACCGATCAACCCAAGCCAAATAAGGCCTGCGACATTTGTTGCGCTGAGCACAGGTAGAGGCGGCTCAAGGAACAGTGCGACTGGCAGCAGTATCAAACCACCGGCTGTTAATTGCCACGCTGTGAAACTCAGCGCCGAGACCGGAGGTTGCCATTTCCGACTGAGAACAGTGCCAGCAGCCATTGACGCGGCTCCTCCCAAACCCGCTGCTATACCGATCCAATCAAGATGTGCTTCTGGTCCGATCAGCAGCAGAGACACACCCGTTACGCCAGTTGCAGCGGCTCCAAGTGCGCCAAGTCGGATTGGAGTTCCAAGCCATCCCCACGCCATCAAAATCACGATCATTGCTTGCAACGATCCTAGGGTGGCGGCCACACCACCAGGTAACCGATAGGCAGCAACGAAGAGGAGCACCCAGAACAGAGCGAAATTGAGGCTGCCTAAGACGAAAGTTCGACCGAGCCATTCGCGTGGTGGGACGCAGCGCGTCACTGCAAGCAACAACAAGCCGGCTGGCAGAGCTCGTAACGCCGCTAGGGTAATCGGGTAGCCAGCCGGGAGCGCTTCCGTAGTTACCAGATAAGTGCTTCCCCATATCGCTGGAGCGAGTGAAGTGAGAAGAATATCGGTTGAGCGTGACATGGAGTGTCTCCCGTCTGAAGCGTTTGAGAATTAGAGTGAGACGTCAGAGGCGCGCGAGTTACGCTGCTTCCGCTTGCAGGTTTGATCCAGCGAGGCATGCTGTAATCCTTGCAACATGAGCACCCTGGAACCGCGCTCCGGCTAGGTCGGTTTCGGTAGGTGTGCGGGAACCATCAGCACCGGCGATCGTTCCGGCACCATATGGTGCGCCGCCAATGATATCTTCTGATGTAGTCTGGCCAGCAAATGTGTAGGGCATTCCGGCAATCAGCATCCCAAAGTGTTGAAGAGGGACTTGCGTTGTCAGAAGGGTGGCCTCGTGCCCGCCATGTTGCGAACCTGTTGATGCAAAGACCGCTCCGACCTTACCAACCAGTGCATTCCTGGCCCAAAGCCCTCCGGCTTGGTCAAGGAAGGACTTCATTTGGCCAGCCATCATGCCAAATCGGGTCGGTGTTCCAATGATGATTGCATCATAGTTTTCCAGATCTGTCGGCAAGGCGGCAGGTGTATCATCTACGACATAGCCAGCCTGCTGCCGGACCTCTTCAGGCACGGTTTCAGGCACACGCCGAATGTCAACTTCAGTGCCGGGAACACTTCTGGCGCCTTCAGCTTCGGCATCGGCCAATGTGCGGACGTGGCCATAGCTTGAATAGTAGAGAACGAGAATACGTGACATAGGATACCTCTCAGGGCTGTGACTTGTTCCCTGAGAGAATGGAATTTGTTGCGCCGCCAATTAAGGCGCGCTCTTTGACATCACTCTTTACCTGTATTGAATAATGTCAGGACCTGAGAGCCAGGCGCAGATGATCAAGAAAGGCTGTAACCTTTGCGTCCATTCCCAAGCGAGATGCTGTAACGGCGAATACTTCTGGCGCAGGCAGTTCGTGGTCAGGAAGAACTCGCACCAAGGCCCCGCTGGCTTCGGGAGCATCAGAGACGAACTCGGGCAATGTTCCGATGCCTTGCCCCGCTATCAGCATATCCCGCAAAACGAGGCTGTTGCCGACGCGCACGCGCGGATCAAGCTCTAATGTTGTGACACCTTCGGCGGCCGAGAGCTTCCAGCTCGTCAAATGATCAGCAAGCAAAAAGCCAATGATCGCGTGGTTTTTTTTTAGATCCGCCGGCTGGGTCGGTGTCCCGCATCGCTCCAAATAGTCAGGAGACGCAAAAATCCGCTGTCGCATCACGCCGATCCGTCGCGCAACAAGGGCCGAGTCCGGCATCGCGGCTCGGATTCGTATCGACAGATCGAACCCGCCCTCGACCATATCGATCACCTTGTCGTCCATCGAAAGAGTAAATCGCAGATCTGGATAGGCTTCTAAGAATTCTGGAAGCATCGGTGCGATAACGGTTTGGCCGAATGAACTTGACGCATTCACCCGAAGGTGCCCACGCACCGCTTTTGAACCTTCCCTGATGGTCTGTTCCGTTTTTTCGACCGCGTCGAGAATCCCAATTGCATCTTGGTAATAGAGACTGCCGGTGTCAGTCAGTGACATGGATCGGGTCGTTCTGGTGAGGAGGACGGTTCCCAGACTTTCTTCCAGAAGCTTGATTTCTCTGCTGAGAAGCGCAGGAGAGACACCAAGGTCTTCCGCCGCACGGGCAAAGCTACCGCGTTCAACGATGCGGCGAAAAGCTTGCATGACTGACAGTTTGTCCAAGATATCACCCTTCGAAAAAGCTGCTTTTGACGTGTTACGCGATAGATCGGGTCTATGACATGCCCAAAATCACATTCTTTCAGGTTGAGCTGAGCCAGTTCAATTCTGTTTGCGGAGCATCCATCACACCTGTGAACTAGAGCTCGGGAACATTTTTCGGTTCTGAGAGCTCCTCGCTACGATCTCCCCATCACCAGCCTCTTGTTTAGACAACCAGCTTTTAGGACGAAACTAGCACTACTTTGTATATCTAGACCCAGTCAGCCTCTACGCGGTGCAGCTCACTATTCACGACTATTCCCCCACTATTAGCAATCGTCGGTTTCTTCTCTCTGGAGTAGCTCAGGACACTGCCTGGCATAGACCTGTGCTTACGCTCTCAATGTGTTCATCTCTCAGGAGCGTTGTGAGAAGGCCTGAGTTACGTCCGTTCTCTTATGTGTGTCTGGGTCGTCTGGTCTGTGTTTCGTCGCTGAACGCGCTTTTCTGGCCTGTCTTCAGATATGTGTTTTCCAAGATCCGTTGTTTTTTGGGTTTGTCTGGATCAAAGGTTTACATTTTGGTCTGAAAAACTGGTTTTGAGCCGAAATCTGTCAACTTAGTGTAAACCTTTGGCCTGATTTTGGGGTGTTTTTGAGGTCGAAAAGTTTACATTCCGTCGATCCCGAGAGTTCGGATGTAAACTTTTTTCAACCTTTTGCAACCATTGAGGTTGCGAGGAATCCACATTGCGAAGAGCAATTTGAAACGCACCTTTTCTTTTGTCTGTAATCCGGTAGCTATCAAGAAGACACTGAAAGAGAAAATTTGGCGAGCAATGATAACGAACGGTCACGTGGACATTTCGCGCTTTCTTGAGCGCTATGTTTCGATTGACCTGGAAGTGGATCCTAAGTCCGCTCGGATATTCGCATTCGCTGCCACAACGAACGATGATTCCCGACCCGCTCTAGTTGAAAAAAGCAGCTCCGCCTCAGCACTGTCGCACCTCGACACATATTGTAAAGGTTTCGACAGTGTCATCGGCCACAACATCTTGCACCACGACCTGCCTCACCTGGCCGCTGCTGCGCCTCGCTTTGCCGCCTTGGCAGAGGCACCAATCGACACACTCTGGCTCAATCCTTTGGCCTTCCCGCGCAACCCCTATCACCATTTAGTCAAACACTATCACGACGGACGGTTGCAATCGGGTCATGTCAACGATCCCGAAAAGGATGCACGTCTAGTCTTCGACGTTCTGCAAAACCAGATCGAGGCGTTCGCCAAGCTAAACACCGCGACCCCAGATGCGCTGGCAGCCTATCATTTCCTTGCCACACGCCCCCCACGCAGCGGAGGGTTTGACGCACTTTTTACTGCTGTGCGTGGCATTAGCAGACCCAATGAACAAGAGGCTTTTGACGCCGTTCGCCGCCTTTTGGCTGGACAGGTCTGTTTGCATCGGCTTGAACAGACTCTTAGTCGGATGGAAAATCCTAACCTCGCCTGGCCCATGGCCTATGCCTTGTCGTGGATTTCGGTGGCTGGCGGCGACAGTGTCATGCCACCCTGGGTCCGAATGCAGTTCCGCGAGGCTTCACTGATTGTGCGCCACTTGCGAGAGGCCGCCTGTAACGATGCCGCCTGCCAGTGGTGTGTCGAAAACAACGATCCTAAACGCGCGCTTGATCGCTGGTTTGGCTTTCCTTCTTTCAGACCCGAACCCGTGGACGAATTCGGTCAACCCTTGCAGGAACGCATTGTGGCTGAGGCGATGGCAGGAAAAAGCGTTCTGGGCATTCTTCCGACCGGAACTGGCAAGTCAGTCTGCTATCAGATTCCAGCCCTTTCGCGGTTCGACAAGACCGGTGCGCTGACCGTCGTCATCTCGCCGCTTGTCGCACTCATGGCCGATCAGCTGCAGGGTCTGGCGAGAGCCGGGATATCCTCGGCCGTCACTATCAACGGTCTGCTGTCGCTGCCGGAAAGGCATGAGGCACTGGACAAAGTGCGCATGGGCGATGCTGCGATCCTGCTGATTTCACCCGAACAACTCCGCAGTACAGCGGTTCGAAGTGTGCTGACTCAACGAGAGATCGGCCTCTGGGTGCTGGACGAGGCACATTGCATTTCAAAATGGGGCCACGATTTTCGACCAGACTACCGTTATGTGAGCCGGTTCATAAAGGAAAACTCAGGCGATGCCCCAGCTCCGATCCTTTGCTTGACAGCCACCGCCAAGCCAGAAGTCGTGCGCGACATAAGGGAGCATTTCAAAACTCGATTGGGCCTGGACTTGGCCCTGCTTGATGGGGGTGCGTCGCGCTCGAACCTTTCCTTCGAGGTGCGCGAAACGCAACGCGCCACTAAACTGTCCGATATTTTGAACGCAATCGAACAGGGATTGCCGGCCTCAGGTGCCTCGGGTGCCGTAGTCTATTGCGCGACCCGCGGCGCGACGGAACGCGTGGCTGAATTTCTCAAGCAACAAGGCGTGAGCGCAGAGCGGTTCCACGCCGGCCTATCGCCTGAAGAAAAGCGCGAGATTCAGGAAGAGTTCCGCGTGGGCGAATTGCGGGTGATTGCAGCCACCAACGCCTTTGGCATGGGGATCGACAAGCCCGACATCCGCCTTGTGGTGCACGGTGATGTGCCAGGTTCGTTGGAAAACTACCTGCAAGAGGCAGGCCGTGCCGGACGCGACCGAGACCCGGCCAACTGTGTGCTGTTGTTCAACACCGAAGATGTCGAGCGTCAATTCAGCCTTTCGGCCCGTTCCCGCCTTGCCCGGCATGAGATCGGAGCAATCCTAAATGCTCTCCGGCGGTTGGATGGGCGCACCCGGGACGAAGGAAAGATAGTCGCGACGCCCGGCGAGATCGTCCGCGAGGAAAAGGACCACGAATTTGTGCGCGACAGCGCGACCGATGATACACGCGTCAAAACCGCCATCGCCTGGCTTGAAGAGGCGAGCCTTCTACGGCGCGAAGAAAACAACGTGCAGGTTTTCCCCGCCTCGCTGCGTGTGCGCAGTCTGGAAGCGGCAGCCGCGATATTGGATGGTCCTGATATCACCGGCACGCGGCGTAAGCAGCTTCTGGATATCGTGCGCCACATCGTCAACTCTCCGGCGGACAAGGGCGTTTCCACCGACGAATTGGCCGGGGTAAGCGGGCTTTCGACCACCGCGTTGCGCAAAGCGCTGTCTGATCTTGAAGCACTTGGCATTGCCAGCGATGATACCAATATCACCATCTTCGTTCATTGCGGTGTCGCTGATGCCTCGCAGGCGCGACTAGAACAGGCCGCGCGGCTCGAGGAGGATCTTGTCGCTCTGATGCGCGAAATGGCCCCCGATGCCGAGTATGCAGAGCCAATCCCATTCAACCCTTCTGATGCCTGTAATGAACTGCGACAGCTGGGCCATGGCGAGGTGCGTCCGGATCTGGTCGAGACCCTGTTGCGCGGCATGGCACAGGATGGACGCGACATGGAGGGGGGGCGCGGCAACATCTCTTTACGCAAATCAGCACATGGTAGCATCCTTGTGCGGTTGCAGCGGTCTTGGGACGTGACAGCTCAAACCGCCGAGTTGCGCCGTCAGGGTGCGCAGCGCTTGCTGACACATCTTCTGACCCTTGTGCCCAAAGGCATACGTGGCAAGGACCTTCAGGTCGAAACCACGCTGGGTGCAATGCTGTCCTCTATCACAGGCGATAGCCTTTTACGGAACGCCGTGAAGGACCCAAATCGCCTAATGGATCGCGCCTTGCTGTGGCAACATGAACAACAGGTTCTGACGCTAGGCCGAGGGCTGTCCGTTTTCCGCCCCGCCATGACAATGCATCTCAGACCCAAGGGTGGTGGTTTTACTGTCAAGCACTTCGCTCCGCTTGAGGAGCACTATACCGAACAAACGATCCAGACCCATGTAATGGCTGCTTACGCGGAAAAGGGGCTGGGGAACATCGAAACAGCGCATCGGCTGGCCGACGACTATTTCGTGCTGGAACAGGACGCATTCATGCGCCGATGGATGCCTGGGCGCGGGACAGAATTTCGACGTCAGGCAACTGGGGCCACCTACAAAGCCATCGTCGAAGATCTGGGAAACCCGGTGCAGCAACAGATTGTGCGCGACGACCGCGAACAAACCAACGTGTTGGTGCTGGCAGGGCCGGGCTCGGGCAAAACGCGTGTTTTGGTCCACCGCATAGCCTATCTTCTTCGTATCAAACGTGAGGACCCGCGCGGCATTCTTGTGCTGGCTTACAACCGCCACGCAGCAGCAGAAATACGTGAACGCTTGCGTCGATTGGTGGGCGATGATGCGGCAGTTGTTACCATCTCGACAGTTCACTCGTTAGCTATGCGTCTGGTCGGCGCCAGTTTTGTGGGCGCGCAAACAACCGACACGCCTGATTTCAAGGGCCTTTTGACACAGGCTGCGGCCCTGCTGCGCGGCGATGGTTTGAGCAGGCATGAAGCCGAGGCGCTGCGTGACACGCTGATTCAGGGCTATCGCTGGATTCTGGTCGATGAATATCAGGATATCGGCCCCGATGAATACGCGCTG
Source organism: Ruegeria sp. BB1 (assembly GCF_056539465.1). NCBI lineage: Bacteria > Pseudomonadati > Pseudomonadota > Alphaproteobacteria > Rhodobacterales > Roseobacteraceae > Ruegeria > Ruegeria sp. BB1. The sequence goes on along the minus strand of NZ_JBQFVB010000002.1, from coordinate 212,166 downwards.
ATTGCTGCTGTGGCAGGGCGCACTCTGGACGATCCGGATCTGCGGCTCAGTCTCTTCGCGGTGGGCGATGACGACCAGAATATTTATGCTTTTTCCGGCGCCTCGATCCGCTACATTCGTCAATTTGAGCAGGACTACAACGCAAAACCGGTTTTCCTGACTGAAAACTATCGTTCAACCGGCCACATTATCAGCACCGCCAACGCAGTGATCGCGGGGGCCGTCGCGCGTATGAAACTGGGCCATGATATCAGCGTAGATCATGCTCGGACAAAGGCTGACCCAGGTGGGCCGCTGGCCAAATTGGACCCAGTCGCGCAAGGTCGTGTGCAAATCCTGGAATGTCCCCCAGGGAATGACTCGCAGGCCATGGCCGCATTGGAGGAACTAATCCGGCTGTCTCGACTTGACCCTGATTGGACGTGGTCACGCGCCGCTATTATCTCGCGCGATTGGCGTAAGCTGATACCCGTGCGCGATTTTGCCGAAAACTTCAGTATACCGGTTGAAATGGCAAACGAAAACATGCCCAGTCTCTGGCGCATGCGCGAGATGCAGTCGTTTGTCAAAGCCCTGCGCGAGACACCTACTGAACTATATACTCTGGAACGGCTGACCAACCTTCTCAACACCATTTCCACTTCACGCTGGACAGATCGGATTGGCGAGGGGCTGGGTCTTCTGGCACGCGAAGTGGGCGCGCGTAGCCTGCCCGTTCCCGACATCATCGAATGGTTCGCGGAATGGGCACGCGACAGTTGGGGCGAACAGCGGGGGTTGAAACTGCTGACCGCACACCGCGCAAAAGGATTGGAATTTGACGATGTGGTCATTCTGGATGGCGGATGGGAACGCCCATCGCGATCCGAGGATCAGGACGCCCCCCGCCGCCTGTTCTATGTTGCCATGACCCGTGCCCGCCGCAGCCTTGTAGTAATGAGCAACGACAATCATGAATACTTGCCAACAGGAGCACCTTCGGTTCTGACCCGTCGCGTTACGCCTGACATGGTAGCATTGCCCGGTCCCCGCCGCTTTTTTCGGGCAGCTGAGGCGAGGATGGTTGATCTGTCCTATGCTGGACGCCAGCGCCCGGGTCACGCCTCTCTCATCGCTATCCAAGAGGCCCGCGTCGGCGATACTGTAACGTTGGTAAAGGATGGCGACTTTTGGTTGCTACGCGACGAAAATGGGCGTGTACTTGGCCGTATGTCCAAATCCTTTTCTGCACCTCCAAACACCAAATTTGAGCGCGGAGAAATCGCAGCTATCCTTTCATGGCGAAAAGAAGACTCTGGGGAAGCATTCCACCACACGCTCCGCCGCGATGCATGGGAGGTGGTTTTGCCGGAGCTCGTGTTTGTGTCCGTCAACTAGGACTTCACCCAAAAATTTTTACGTCTTCAGAGGGATCCGGCGAAGCTCAGAACTTCAACCATTCCTCACCGCCGTCACGCCATGCATTTTCATCAAGCTCTCAGAGAGCTCGCGTATGCGCCGCAATAGCTGCACTCGCCGTAGGGTCGGCTCAGGATCACTTCCGTTGCTCACGTCACGGAGGAACCGCAACCAGGCGCGCTCATTCAATGTCAGGACATCTCTCTGGTCATACATGGCTCTTACTTCCCGAAGATAGTCTTGATCGTCGTCTCTGACCGGCTGGTCGGCCGAGGATCGGTGTTGTTGGAGGCCTTGCGTATTGCTTTCAGCCAGCCAAGTTCATTCGACGTGACAGGTTCTCCGAACACCTCGACAACTGCCTCAGCTGCAGTCAGGCCGATCGACTGCTCAATTGCGAGGCGCATAAGGTAGGCAGCGTCGCATTCCAAAGCTTTCGCCAAGGCCGGGACGCGATCCAGTGCCACCTTGGAACTACCCTGTTTAATTATTGTGATCATGTTCGGGCTTACATATCCCACCTGCGCTGCGATCTCGGCCTGGCTCTTGGTTGGTTTCAGTTCCAGCACCCTGCGTTCGACATACTTGGCCATCCGGGTTTCTTCATACGGTTTTTTGGTCATCGCAATCTTCTCAAAAGTGACGCAGCACGTGCTGCATGTTTTCTCTATAGCGATGATGACAATGGGAAGTTGCGACAGGAAAAAATCAATCAGAGTAAATGTTTAGCCATTTGGTAATAACCCATTCTAAGGCGGCCCATCTATCCAGGCGGAAAAACAGAAGTCTTTTTTACTGTTCCATAGACAAAGCTGGTATCGATCGAGGCTATCCCACCGATCGGATGAATTCGGTGGCGAATAAATTCCTCGTAGGCCTCGAGATCCGATACCAAAACCCGCAATTGGTAGTCCATTGCCCCGGTCAGCACATGGCATTCAAGAACTTCATCGATCATCCGAACGCGTTTCTCGAAGTTCTGAACGTCCGTTTCGTTGTGTCGCTCCAACCTGATGCGCACGAAGACGGTAATGGCCATCCCATACGCGGTAGCGTCAACGTCGGCGCTGTATCCCTTTATCACTCCGTTGGCTTCAAGGTTTTTGACCCGGCGCAAACACGGTGATGGAGACAAGTTCACCTCATCGGCAAGATCCTGGTTCGTCATGCGCCCGTCACGTTGCAGCGCTCGAATGATTTGCCTGTCCTTAGCGTCCACTTCGCCCTCATCCTTAGCAGAATCTGCCAACATTTACCCTTATGTTGGCATACTTTGAAATCATTAGCCCAAACTCAAGGCGCAAACTAGCTTCAACATGATTCAGGAGCTTGTAATGACTCGTTCAACCGGATTTGCCACCCGCGCCATTCACCACGCTTATAACCCTCTGGAAAATGACGGTGCGCTGACACCACCGCTGCATTTGACGTCCACGTTTACCTTTGAAACCGCCGAGGCTGGTGGAGAGATGTTCGCCGGCGAGCGTGAAGGTCATATCTACAGCCGCATTTCGAACCCCACATGCGACCTTCTTGAACAACGCATTGCCGCGCTTGAGGGGGCCGAGGCCGGGCTAGCTCTCTCAAGCGGCATGGGGGCGATCACGGCAGTGCTCTGGACCCTGCTGTCGCCAGGTGACGAAGTCATCGTGGACAAAACACTCTATGGCTGCACCTTCGCCTTCATGCGTCACGGTTTGGCGAAATGGGGGATTACGATCACACATGTAGACATGACAAAACCAGAGAACCTGAAAGCGGCCGTTTCTGACAAAACCCGCGTTGTCTATTTCGAAACTCCGGCCAATCCGAACATGCGCTTGGTGGACATCGCCGCAAGCGCCGCAATTGCGCATTCGGTCGGAGCAACGGTCGTCGTCGATAACACTTATGCCAGCCCGTATCTGACCCGCCCGATCGAGCGCGGCGCAGATATCGTTCTACACTCCGCTACCAAATACCTTGGCGGGCATGGCGATGTGGTTGCCGGCCTGGTTGTAGGTGCCGCCGAACAGATCGCTGAGATCCGCCTTGTCGGGATGAAGGACATGACCGGCGCGGTAATGGCCCCTTTCAACGCGATGCTGATACTGCGTGGTCTGAAGACACTGAACCTGCGTCTGGATCGTCACTGTGCATCCGCCAAGGTCGTCGCAGGTTTCCTCGAAGCACATCCTGCCGTCGGCGAGGTTTATTTCCCCGGGCTTGAGAGTTTCGCCCAGCATGATGTCGCACAGCGCCAGATGTCCCAACCCGGCGCAATGATAGCGTTTGAAATCAAGTCCGGCCTGTCTGGTGGGATTGATTTCATGAACCGTCTGAACATGATCCAGCGCGCGGTGTCCCTGGGCGACGCGGAAACCCTGATCCAGCACCCCGCATCCATGACGCATTCGACGTATACCCCGGAAGAGCGGGCCGAGCATGGGATCAGCGATGGCCTGATCCGCCTGTCCGTCGGGCTGGAGGATGTCGAGGACATCCTTGCAGACCTAGAGCAAGCTTTGCCTTACCCTGCTCGCAGCGCCGCCTAAACCCGGAGACCAACATGCACATCGATCCCACCCAACTGAAGATCGTCGAACAGCGCCTGTTGTGGTTGTCTCATTGGATGATCCACCATGCCAACCATGTCCGACCAAAGGTGGATGGGATCAAAATCGGTGGCCATCAGGCTTCGTCTGCTTCGATGGTATCGATCATGACCGCGCTCTACTTCTCGGCCCTACGCCCTGAGGACCGGGTCGCAGTCAAACCCCATGCGTCGCCAGTATTTCACGCGATGCAGTATCTCATGGGTAATCAGACCCGTGAGAAGATGGAGAATTTCCGCGGATTTGGCGGTGTGCAAAGTTATCCAAGCCGGACAAAGGATATTGATGATGTTGATTTCTCGACCGGGTCTGTGGGTTTAGGTGTCGCGATCACCTCGTTTGCCTCGATCATTCAAGACTACATCAAGGCCAAAAGCTGGGGTTCAGACGCGCCAATGGGTCGTATTGTAGCCCTGGTAGGCGACGCCGAACTGGATGAAGGCAACGTCTATGAGGCATTACAAGAAGGCTGGAAAAACGACCTACGAAACACGTGGTGGATCATCGATTACAACCGACAGTCGCTGGACGGTATCGTCCGGGAAGGACTGTTTGAACGGATCGAGAAAATCTTCGATGCATTCAGTTGGGATGTCGTGCGTGTTAAATATGGGGTTCTTCAACGCGCGGCCTTTGAAGAGCCCGGCGGCGACCGCCTGCGTGATTGGATCGACGCTTGCCCCAACCAGGATTACTCCGCTTTGACTTTCATGGGTGGTGCGAATTGGCGACAGCGCCTCATGGACGATCTGGGGGATCAGGGCGATGTGACTGCTTTGATCGAACGGCGCACGGATGCAGAGCTCGCAGCCCTTATGGAGAACCTCGGCGGCAACTGCGTCGAGACCATGGCCCAAACATTTGCCGACATCGATCATGATCGCCCAACATGTTTCCTGGCCTACACAGTCAAAGGATGGGGCACCCCCATTGCAGGCCACAAGGACAATCACGGCGGGCTGATGAACAATAGCCAGTTTGCCGCGTGGCAGTCGCATATGGGTGTGCCAGAAGGCAAAGAATGGGAGCCGCTTGCGACGGTCCAAGACCCAGACGCGCTCAAGGGTTTTCTGGCCAGCACCCCGTTCTTTGCCAAAGGTCCGCGCCGCTATTTTGATGACAAGCTGGATGTACCGACCAACGAGATCGACACCAGTCGCGAAATCTCGACCCAGATGGCGTTTGGCAAGATCCTTGACGATCTGTCCAAAGGCAACAGCCCATTGGCCGAGCGCATAGTGACAACCTCGCCAGATGTGACAGGCACGACAAGCCTTGGTCCTTGGGTGAACAGGCGCAAGCTATTTGCCCGATCCGAGCAAGCCGACGCCTTTATAGAACACCGGATCCCATCAACCGCAAAATGGGAATTCACGCCGGAAGGGCAGCATATCGAGCTTGGTATCGCCGAAATGAATCTCATGTTGCTTCTTGGGGCGGCGGGTCTGTCGCATTCCCTGTTCGGCAAGCGACTGATCCCAATTGGCACCGTCTATGACCCCTTTGTCAGCCGCGGCCTCGATGCGCTGAATTACGCCTGTTATCAGGACGCGCGTTTCATTCTGGTTGGCACACCATCGGGCATCACTCTCGCCCCCGAAGGTGGAGCACACCAATCCGTTGGAACACCGCTCATCGGGATGAGCCAAGACGGGTTGGCGGCTTTTGAACCCGCCTTCGCCGACGAACTGGCAGTAATCATGGAGTGGGCCTTTGACTACATGCAACGCGACGGCGAAGGGCAACCGGATGAGCGCACCTGGCTGCGCGATGAAACCGGAGGGTCCGTCTACCTGCGCCTGACCACCAACCCGATTGAACAGCCCGGAAAACGTGTTGACGACGAGTTCCGCCAAGGTGCCATTGATGGGGCCTATTGGTTACGAAAACCCGGGCCCAATTGCGAAGTTGTAATCGCCTATCAAGGAGCAGTCGCGCCAGAGGCAATCAAAGCCGCCGGTATGATTGGTGAAGGTCGTCGCGACATAGGTGTATTGGCCGTGACATCCGCAGATCGCCTGAATGCCGGATGGACCGCCGCGCAACGAGCGCGTTCTCGCGGTAACCAAGCGGCGCGCTCCCACATCGAAACCCTGATGTCCGACCTTCCGCCACACTGCAAGCTCGTCACCGTTATCGATGGTCATCCTGCAACTCTCTCCTGGCTTGGGGCGGTGCTTGGACATCAGACTATCCCCATGGGCGTCGAGCATTTTGGTCAGACCGGAACGGTCGGCGATCTATATCGCCATCACTGTATTGACGCAGACGCTATCCTGGAGAAAGTGAATGGCCTGACACATGGCAGGACCCTTCACCGTGCATAATCGGGTTGGATTTGGGCAATAATGTAGAGAGCAAACCAGCACTGAACAAAGACCAAGATAACTATTGGGCCATGTAGAGAGTGCTCTTAGGTTCAATGAACCTGCCGAACCCGAACTTGGCTGGTTTGATTGGAGAAGACGCCAAGGAAACAGGGCTCCTTTGGCAAAAAATCAATAACTTGGCTCTCTGCACCGGCCTTCGGGAGGCAGGGGTCGGAGGTTCGAATCCTCTCACTCCGACCAATATCGCCTAACAGACTAACAGATCTAAACGATGCAACCGCGTCTCTACTAATGATGCGTTTGCTGTTCGGCAGTAAGTTTGGCCGAGAGCGATCTACTCATCGCGTCCGTATCAAAAACCAAGTTTTTCAACATCCGTTCCAACCACTGCAATGCGCCCGAGGTCAGAAGAAACGTCTCGGGCACCGTCACCCATTCAGCAATCCAAACGCCACCGGATCGTTCGTGTTCATGCAGGGTCAGTTCGCCTATTTGCTCGGCGCGTTGGCGCCCAAGGCGGGCTACGGCTTCGCCGAATTCCGATGCACGTTGGTTTCGTTTGTGGGCCATCGCGGAAGACGCGCCTTGACCAGGTTCCTGAACCTCAAGAAATTCTCCGATGTCAGACGACGACAACTGATTGACGTTATGTGCAATTTTACAAAGCGTCCCGCACAGCGCACCTAGTGCAGTGATGATGTCAGCCACCCCGTCCCGCGCATTCTGCCAATGAGGCTCGACCACATTCAGTCCAAGAGATGCGGCGATACCTTGTTTGATGCGCTGACCGGTCCCGTTTTCATAGCCACGCAAATCGCCAACAGGTCCACCAATCTGGACATTCAACCCACGTCCTGACGCATCTTTCAGCGCCTGTGAACGGCGTTCAAGTTCCGATCGCCAAACCAATAGCTTTGTGGCCAGCTGAATCGGCACTGCGAATTGCCCGTTTGTGCGACCCATCATCATTGTGTCGGGATGAGAAGAAATATGATGATCAATGGCCGCGATAACGCCATCCAGAGCGTCTTGAACAAACTCTAGCCCCAGCTTCATCTGCAAAGCCATCGCAGTATCCATAATGTCCTGCGTGGTAGCACGGAAATGCACATAGGCGGCGTATTCCGGAAGGAGGGTGCGCATCTGTTTGACCAATCCGACAATCGGGCGACCGACAAACATCATTTCCTCTTGCAGATCGGGCTTGTTAAGATCGCAGATTGACAGGGAATTTATTGCCTTCGCCGCCTCAGCTGGGATCACGTTGGCCATTGCCTGATGCTCGGCTAGCACCTGCTCCACGCGCAACCAGGCCGAGATGACTGTATGTTCCGACCAGATGGACCGCATGTCGGCGCTGGAAAAACAATCCCGGTAGATACCATAATCAAGCATCTCCAAGCCCTCCTTGTGCGATCCGGCGCTCTTTGACGATACCGCGAATTCGGAATGCCATCGCCGCTAGCCCGACCAGCAGGAACGCAAGCGCGATGGGGCGTTCCACAAAGACCAACGCCCCACCTTCGGACATCAGCAACGACTGGCGAAAGGTTTCTTCCGCGCCTTTGGCCAACACAAAAGAGATGACGAATGCGGCAACATTGAAATCAAATTTGCGCATCAGCCAACCGGCGAAACCTGCAACTGTCATGACGGTCACATCAAACATCGACCCACGTGCGGAATAGGCCGCCACAAACGAGGTCAGAAAGATCAGCGGATAAAGAACATTGGTCGGTATCTTCAGGATCAACCGCGCAACCTGCGTAGCCCCGAAATAGCCGATCAGACCGTAGGCAAGAATGCCAAGCATTCCACAGGCGAACAGTTTATAGACCAGTTCCTTATCCGTAAGGAACAGGGTCGGGCCAACCTGAATGCCGTGGATCAGGAAAACACCCAGCAGGATTGCACCGATGGTTGAACCCGGAATACCAAGCGTCAACAGAGGTGCCATTGATGGGCCGGAAACCGCGTTATTGGCGGCCTCGGGCGCGGCCACGCCTTCCAGCGCGCCCTTGCCCCACATTTCCGGGTTATTGGCGCGGCGCTTGCCTTCACCGTATGAGATGAACGCGGCAATGGCTGAACCCAGTCCAGGCAGAACACCGATGCCCGCACCGATGAACCCGCCTCGGAAAGCGTGCGGCAGGCAGGGTTTGTACTCTTCCCATGTCAGAGTGTTTCCGTCCGCCGTGCTTTCGTTCTCTTTGGTGTCACCCGTGGCTTTGCGCCGGGTTTCAAGCTGTGCAAAGACCTCACCCAGAACGAATACGCCGATCATCAGCGGCACAAGACCAATGCCGTTGGACAGCTCGAATGAGCCGAACGTATAGCGTTCTTCGCTTGAGATCGGGTCCAGTCCGACCATTGCAATCAGGATACCCATCAGCGCCGACGCCAACCCTTTGACGATGGAGTTTCCGATGACCGATCCAATCACCACAAAGGCTGCAAAATAGATGGCGAAGGTTTCCGGCGGGCCCAGTTTCAGGGCAATGGCCGCAATGAAACCGACGCCAATGACCAATAGAATGTCTCCCATCAAATCCCCGATGATCGATGAGATTGTCGCCACCTTCATTGCTTTGCCCGCCTTGCCGGCGCGTGCCAGCGGATAGCCGTCAATCTGGGTCGCCGCGCTGGCCGCAGTACCGGGCGTATTGAACAGGATCGCCGCAATCGACCCGCCATAGCGGCCGGATTTTCCGATCACATACAGAAAGGCGAGTGCAAAAATCGGCGACATGTAAAAGGTAATGGGCAACAGCATGGCAATCGCAGCCGATGCCGTGAGGCCGGGCGTGGCACCCACGATCATGCCAACAACCGCAGCAAGGACAATTGCAAACAGCAGCGTGGGGTCTGTGATAACCGAAAGAAGTGCGGGAAAGATTTCCATAGTGGATTACCCCTGAATCCAGCTCAGCAGATCGAAAACCTCGCCATAGGGAGGGTAGACGCCGAGCAGGACAAAAAAGATGAGATGGAAGATCAGCGGGCAAAGGATGACAGACACGGCCAGCCCGATCCGGCTGCGCACACCGAAAAAGTAAAGGACAAGTGGTGCGACAATGGCCGTTGGCAGTAAGTAACCGAACCAGCGGAAGGATTGTTGATAGATCAGAGCAATGATGAACAAGCCAATGATCTGCAAGGCCGCGCCATTATCTTGTGCGTGGCTCGCTCCACCCGTCGTCTGACGTGCTGCACCCACCAGCATAAAGCCCGAGAGAAACAGCAGGGCAACTGCGGCAGAGAACGGCACAATCCCGGCCCATGTATCCCCTGGAGATGCCGCAGGCACCTGCCAGGCGCCCCAGATGGCAAAAATCGAAATGAGGGCAAGCACCAGACCTTCTGCATAGGCACGCATGACGATCCTCTCTATTTTCCGTCGTTAGAATTGGGCCGGGGGATGATCCGCCGGCCCCGGGAGCTTTAGTTGGTCAGGTTTTCAACCAAGGGGGTGGCGTCTTCTTTCATCGCCGAAAGCGCCGCCTTGGCCTCCGCACCGCTCTGATAGACCGGGCCGGTCCCGCGTGAGGCGAGAAGTTCGGCGAATTCCGGCTTGGCAGCGATCTGTTCGAGCGCGGCCTCCATCGCGGCGACCACCTCTGCAGGCGTCCCTTTCGGAGCAAACACGATTACTGGCGAGGATACTGCAGCAAATGGAATACCCAGCTCCCCAAAAGCGGGCACCTCATTCATAATGCCGTCACGCTCCTGACTGTTGACCGCCAGCGCGCGCAGTTGTTCTTCAAAACCTGCCAGTTGCTGAACTCCAAGGAAGCCGAAATCAGCCTGTTCACCGATCAACGCGGCACGGGTCGGCCCGCCCCCTTTGAACGGCACATCCTGAGCTTCGATACCGTTATTGGCCAAAAAACCCATGCCGCCAACGTGATGGAAACCACCGCGGCCCGAATGAGCCCACCGCAATTGGCCGGGGTTGGCCTTAGCGGCATCGATCACATCCTGAACGGATTGAAAGGGGCTGTTGACCGGAACCATTAGCGAAGTCTGCAACTGGCCTACCTGTGCAACGAAGTCAAAGCTTTCCAATGCGTCGATATCGGTATCGCGGGTCATGGTCGACAGCAGGAACGACCCCCCCGACGTCATCATCATAGTGTACCCGTCAGGACGCGCGCCAACGACTGCATTGGCACCGTTCAAACCACCCGAACCGGGTTTATTCACAACTACCACAGGCACGTCCAGAATACCTTCGGCAGCGGCCGAGATAGCGCGCGCATAAGCATCTGTGCCGCCACCCGCCTTGTAGGGGACAACAAGGTTGATCGGGCGTTTCGGCCAATCCGCGGCAAAGCTTGCTGTAGCTGTGGCGGTGACGGCAACTGCCGCGATGGCAACACCAAGAAGAGTTCTGCGTTTCATGAGTAACCTCCCAATTTCACTTGGGATCAAATTACGCGATTTCTTCAATTGTAAAAAATGCAAAGGTGTTATCTACTCTTGCAAATTATGAAAGAGTAGAAGGATGAATATCAAAGCCCTACGCGCGTTTCGCGCTACTTTGTCCGAAGGATCCCTTGTCGCCGCCTCTGAGATCCTCCATCTCAGCCAACCTGCTGTCAGCCGTTTGATCACCGGGCTTGAGGCCGAGCTGAAATTGACGCTTTTTGATCGCGGTGGCCGCAACCTGACGCCGACGCCGGAAGGGTTGGCCTTTTACAAAGAGGCCGGCAGGATTCTGGACAATCTTGACGAAGTTCCGCGCATCGCAGCCGAGATCAAAGCGGGGCGCACCGAAACGCTCCGCATTGTGACGATGCCCCGGATTGCACAATCCCTGTCCGCGCCTGCGGTGGCACGGTTCATGCAAGAGAACCCCAGCACCAATGTAAACCTGGATGTCCGGGCAAGACGCGAGGCGGGAAAATGGCTGGCCGGGCGGGAATACGATATTGGAATTGGGGCGTTGCCCGTCGATCATCCCGGCATCGTCTCCAAACCCCTCTTCCGAGTAAAAGCGCAGGCGGTTTTGCCCGCAGGCCATCCGCTTTCATCCCGAAGTCATTTGACGGCGGACGATCTTGCCGGGGAACCCGTTATACGTCTGATGCATGGTCTGCTGTTGCGGGATCAACTGGACGACTTCTTTCGTTCCGCCGGTGTGACGCCCAGACAAACCTGCGAAGTCGCCGCCTCGCAGCTGGCTTGCGCGCTGGTGGCAGAGGGCGCGGGTATCACGATCGCGGATGAATTGGTGGCCGCTCAGGTCGCGTCCGCAAACCTTACGCTTGTTCCCGTGGCCCCAGAGCGGTGGATGACCTTTGGGCTGCTCTATCCGGTTTCCGAAACAGGGTCTAAAACTCTGCCGCTGTTCGAAAAGGCCTTGTTCGACGTCGTCAACGAATTGGCACAGCAGAGTGAGACGCTTGAACCCACCAATTAGAGCAACCTCAGGAACCGGACATTGGCGACAAAGGGTCGTCCGATATGCGAAATGCGCGGCGGTATCTTGACGGTCCGATTGCCGCGGGGTCTCAAGTAGCTCGGTCCTTTAGCGGCGCGGCAACTGAACCCAGTATGGTATCGGCATGAGCGTATGCGCGCCCACCAGCGTTCCTTTGCCTTGACTGCAAGTAGCTTTTCGCCGATCCACCAATTCTCGCATTTTCTCCGTTGTGCCATAGTTTAAGATGCGGCCCATCGCCACCACTCTGGTCCGGCAGAGAATCAGTTACTAAAGGCCCTGTACGTGAATATTGAAAACCGCATGACACTGCCGCCTCGCCATGAGTTGCGAAATGTGCGCAATCGGGGCATTACTTTCCTGGCCCTGGCGTTTCTGTTCAGCATCTTCGTTAACCTTCTGATGCTGACCGGGCCTTTGTTCATGCTGCAGGTTTACGATCGGGTCCTGGGCTCGCGCGCTGTGGAAACGCTGACAGCACTGTTTTTGCTGGTAGCCCTGCTATATGGCCTTATGGCGATGCTGGATTTTGCCCGCGGCAGAATCGTGGCTAGATTTGGTGCCCGGTTCCAGTCTGAACTGGATGAACGTGTGTTCGACGCCACCCTGCGCCGATCACTTTTTCCACAAGCACGGTCCGCTCCGGCCACGGCATTGCGCGATCTTGAGTCGATTCAGAACCTGTGTGCCTCGCCCGTTCTTTTGGCGGTGATGGATATTCCGTGGACACCAGTATTTCTGGCAGCAATCTTCTTGTTTCACCCGTTGCTAGGCTGGTTGGCCGTAGCGGGCGGGAGTTTGCTTATCCTGATCGCCTTGTTGAACCAGTGGCTAACCCACAGCAAGGTGGCTTCGGCACAAAGGGCGTCGGCCCAGGCCAACGCGTTTTCCGAACACGCAAGACAAGCGGCCGAAGTGGTGCGATCGCAAGGCATGCAAGAGGACATAACCCAGCGCTGGCAGCGGCAGCGCACCAATGCCCTGCGTCAGACCATAGCCGCCAGTGACTGGACAGGCAGCTTTACCTCGCTGACCAAATCACTGCGATTGTTTTTGCAATCGGCCATGCTGGCGCTTGGCGCTTGGCTGGTGCTTCGCAACGAACTGACGCCAGGGGCGATGATTGCCGGGTCTATCTTGTTGGGGCGGGCGTTGGCACCCGTTGAGCAGGCGGTTGGCCAATGGGGTATGGTTGAACGGGCCCGCACGGCCTGGAGTTCGCTTAATCGGTTTCTGGATGCGACCCCACCTGAAAAACCTCGCACCAAGCTGCCTGTGCCCGAGGCCCGGTTGACCGCAAAAAGCCTAACTGTCATTCCTCCGGGTGCGGACAAGCCGACGCTGCGCAATGTCGCTTTGCGGCTAGAACCAGGTAAAGCGCTTGGCGTCATCGGTAAAAGCGGCTCGGGGAAATCGACGCTGGCCAAAGCCCTGTTGGGCCTGTGGCAACCTGCCGCCGGGGAAATACGGTTGGGTGGTGCAACACTGGATCAATATGATCCCGACGATCTGGGCCAGCATATTGGTTACCTGCCGCAGGAAGTTACTCTGTTCAACGGATCCGTGGCTGAAAACATTGCCCGCATGTCGGAAAATCCCGACCCTGACGCGGTTGTAGCCGCAGCAAAAATGGCCAACGCGCATGATCTGATCCTGTCATTGAGCAAAGGATATGACACATTTCTGGAAGGCAATGACAGCCAATTGTCGGGCGGGCAAAAGCAACGTATCGCACTGGCCCGCGCCCTTTACGGCAACCCGGTTCTGTTGATTCTGGATGAGCCGAACTCGGCCCTGGATGCCGATGGGACCGAGGCGCTGAACGCCGCTGTTCGAGGTCTGAAAGAGGCCGGAAAATCAACCATCATCATGACCCACCGTCCTCAGGCAATTTCGGAATGTGACGATCTGGCCGTTGTCGAAAACGGGCAAGTTGTGAAATCCGGCACTCGGGATGAGGTGCTGGGTGCAATGGTACAAAACGCTGGCGCCATCAAACGCGGCCTCAGTCAGGTGAAAAAAGATGCAGGATAAGACGGGTAAAGACACGCGCCCGGTGTGGCACATCACGATACCAGCCTTGGTCGGTTTTGTGGCCTTGCTGATTTTGGTTGGCGGGCTTGGCATCTGGTCCGTGCAGACTCGACTGGCAGGGGCGATCATATCGCAAGGAACAATCGAGGTTCAAAGTAGCCGACAGGTAGTGGAACATCCTGATGGTGGCGTTGTGGGCGAGATTTTCGTGCGCGACGGTGACGAAGTCGCCAACGGAGACATGCTGGTCCGTTTAGATGATACGTTTTTGTCTTCGGAGAGAACCATCGTTGAATCTCAGCTGTTTGAGTTGTTGGCACGTAGAGCCCGATTGGTGGCAGAACGCGACGGTGGCGATGCCCCAGCCTTAGCAGCTCTGCTTGAAGAGATTCAAAAGCAGGACGATATCGACGCTGAACTGATTGCCGGTCAGCAAAGATTGTTCGAGGCCCGTCTGGAAACACTGGACCAACAGACCCAACAATTGGGCAAACAACGGGTTCAGATCGACAGTGAAATCGAAGGAACCGAGGCACAGCTTGTATCCCTTCGTCGTCAGGTGGAATTGATTCAAAACGAGCTGAAGGACCAACAAGACCTGTTACAACGTGGTTTGACTCAGGCCAGCCGCGTGTCCGCCTTGCAGCGGGAAGAGGCCAGCCTGACGGGTGAGATTGGCAGGCTCGAAGCTGCTGTGGCTCGCCTGAAAGGTCAGATTTCAGCAACCGAGATTGAGATTGTCGAATTGACGGCCACGCGGCGGGAAGAGGCTATTACCGAACTGCGGGACGTGCAGACGCAGATCGCTGAGTTGGCTGAGCGACGTCTTTCTCTGGAAGAACGGCTATCAAGGTTGGACATTCGCGCACCCGTTGCGGGTACGGTCTATGGCAGTCAGGTTTTCGCCCTGCAATCGGTGATCCAACCCGCTGAGCCGATGATGTATGTTGTACCCCAAGACACGCCCTTGCTGGTGGCAGCGCGCGTTGATGCCATCCACGTAGATCAATTGCATATTGGGCAACCAGTGGCGTTACGGTTCCCCGCATTTAATCAACGTGAGACGCCCGAGATTGACGGACGGGTCATCACCGTCTCGGCGGATACATTCACTGATGACGTAACTGGTCAGACCTTCTACCGCGCCGAGGTCGCCCCCGAAGACAATCAAATCGAGCGGTTGAATGGGCAAGCCCTGTTACCGGGCATGCCGGTGGAAACCATGATCAAGACCGACGAAAGAACCCCTTTGTCCTATATGGTCAAACCCATGGCCGACTATTTCAACCGGGCTTTCCGTGAATAATGGGCTGCGGTTTCAGACCGGTTCGAGGTTGCCCAGAAGGATCGAGGTCATATCGGTGCTAATCACATTGTCGACCACAGTGACATCGACACCGGTTTCATAACTGACATTGTTCTCGGTAATCCCGGACAGGTCTGCGTCATCATCAAGGAAAACCCATTCCGCTTCATGCGCGGTGGGCAGACCTACGGCTATTTGCAAGATGGCCAGCGCATCCAACGCATTGACCATTCCGTCCTGTGTAATATCGGCCGCGATCAGGTTCTCGGGCGTGGCCGGACCCCAGGTCGGGTCTAACCCGACCGACATGCGCAAGACCTGCAACGCATCCAGCGCCGTGATCTCATAGCTGGCCGTCGAATAGGTCTTGATGATATCCAACTCCCCCTCGAATGTGCCTGACGGCAAATCCAGATCGAACCGCCCCTCGTCATCCGCCCTGACGCTGATGGTTCCGCCGCCATCCGGTGTAAATCGAATCTCAGCGTCCGACAGGCCAGGATTCGCGGTTTCGGAGGCGACAGTCACAGTGCCCTGCACCCCATCCGAGCTGCCAGGATCTAACCCACCAAAATCACCAAAATCGACAGGGATATGATCCGGCCCGCCAAAGCCCGCACCAAAGACTTCGGCGCTGGTCAGGGGCCCTCCGGTTGAAGAGTTGATCACGATGACCTCATCGAGAAATTCAATCTGCGCCCCCTGCGCCGTGGCTGTGAACATCAGTTGCCCTGGAGTGCGCAGCAGCGGATAGTCGAATAAATCCAACCGGTCGGTTCCGGCCTGAAAACCGTTAATTGTTGTGGGGTCACTGCCGTATTGCATAACAAAGATATCCGCGCCGGCACCCCCATGCATGGTTGTTGCGCCGATACCTGCGATCAGAATGTCGTCACCTGCGCCACCCATCAGGGTTGTTTCGAGGATACTGCCGCTGAGCATGTCATTCTGCGCAGTTCCCGTCACCGTACCAAAGCCATCGCGCACGATGCCCAAATCCGCAATCGAAACGCTGAGTTGCGTCAAGCCTTCATCCTGTTGCGCGCCGACAAGAATCTGAAGCTCGTCCCCGACATGGGCAACACTCAATGTTTCGACATTCTGCAACCCGCTATGAATAGTGTCGGCAAAGCTGTCCTGATGCACCAATTGCCCGCCAGGTGTCAGCGTGAAAAGGGAAACGCCATCATCGCCGCCACCAGCAACAATAAACACATGCCCGTCAGCCTCGATCACGGCCAAATCCTGAACCGTTTCGAACCGTGTATGCAAGGAATCCAAAACATGATCCGTGGGGATCAATCGCCCGTCACCCGCTAACTCCATAACGCTCAGCGAGTTGCTGCCTGCCCCTGCCACAATGACCCAGGATTGGCCATAGGCTTGCACCACTTCGACCGCCGTCGGTGAAGTAATCCCTAAAGTCGCTAGCGCGTCGCTGTTGTCGACCACTGTCAAAGCACCGGTGTTTTGATCGACATTGTAGGTGCTGATCGTGCCGGTGGTCGCGTCGGCTGCAATCACGAAATGATCCGCCCCGGCTTGCAGAACTTGCATCGAATCAGCCTGCCCCGCGATCGACGCCGACAGGCTCAATGTGCCGTCCCCGTTCACGGTATAGGTTGCAATCTGCCCTGTCGATTCGTGCGCGATGGTCAGGATATCGCCGAACTGCACTAGGGCCGAGATATCTCCGCCGCCGGTCAGTGTCCCCGTTTCCTGAAGCGGGCCTACGGTTCCATCTGGGTTCAGGTCATACCCGATCAATCCAGTCGCCGTACGTACATCCAGAACAAGCTGATCGTCTCCGGCCAGCGTTACAGGCATACCGATATCGCCAACCTGAAACGTTATCGTTCCACTAAAATATTCGGTGTCTTGCAATTGCGGCAGCGCACCTTCGACCAGCTTCCAAACCGCGATACCGCCGCCCGGACCGGTCACGCTGTACAGGTACGTGACGTCATTAAGCGTTTTTAAAGCCGTATGGCCGATACCTGAATCGAGCGCTGCGCTCCCCGTTGCAACCACTCCTTCGAACTGAAGCATCATATCCAATCACCCCACGCCACACCCGGCACCGATTACAGGATGATCCGATGCCCAGTCCGAAACCAAAGCTGGAATGTGGAGAAAACGAGGAGTTCGGCTTCAGTTTAACTCAATTTTTTCTGGTCCGACCGCATGAGTCACCGAAGAGAAAGACAGATGAACAAAACCTGGATTCTTCGAGCGGATGCGGAAACCACATGTGAGGGCAAGATGACCAAAGAACCTGAATCCAAGATCAACCCGGCCGATGCTCAGCCTGATACCGAACGCAAGCGACACATCCGCCAGTGGATTGACGGCAAGATGCGCCGTTGGGCCGGACGTGGCATTGTTGGCGGGCTCGGGTCAACGATCCTCGCGCTGCCCGCCCTGGCGCAGGCCACAATCGAAGAGCTTTATGCATTCCAATTCGCGGAAACGATTCCTGGCGTAAGATCCGTCAAGCTGTTGGACAATGGCGACGTTCTTTTGAAATTGGCCGATGGTCGCAAGATGGTTGTCGCCGCCGAAAACGTACAGGTGCTTGATAGTGGCGCAATCATGATCGCCGAAGACGCCGTGTCCGAGATTGCCCAGTTCAGCCTGGCAGAGGCCGGAGGCGCTGCAGCGGCAGGAGGTCTTAGCGGCGCAACCGCGGCGCTGGGTGGTCTTGGTTTGGCGGGTGCTGCAGCCGCTGCCGGGGGTGGCGGCGGCGGTGGCGGAGACGACGATACCGCGCCGTCACCCGCACCTGCGCCTGCACCGACACCCAGCTATCCGGTTCTCAACTTGGCAGGTTCGCAGGGCGATATGCTAAGCACGGCACGCACTGGACTGACTGCACCAGAGGGTACTGAAACTGTCGAAGTGACAATCGGATCGCTCACCAAAACCGTAACCCCCGAAGATGACGGAAGCTGGAGCCTTTCGCTGACTCCTGCCGAGGCCGCAACCTTGCCACAGGGCGTGCAAACCGTAACGGTCCGCAATCTCGACGCCGAGGGCGCGGAATTGTCAGCAGAAACAGTGACATTTGCCGTGGATACCATCCCACCGACCCTGACCATTACAGGGTTTTCGGACGGGGCGGTGATGAATGCCTCGGAACAGACCACTGATCTCAACGTAGTCGGGACAACGAACGCCCAGGATGGGCAAACCGTAGTCGTCACGATCAACGGACAACCCTTCACCGGTACTGTTGCTGGCGGACAATGGAGCGTATCGGTCCCTGCCGCCAATCTGGCGACCCTGCCGGACGGTGCCACGATTGCGGTCACCGCAGATGTCAACGATCAGGCAGGTAACTCGGCAACACAAGCCGATGCCAGCTTTGATACAGACTTTACCGCTCCGACGATTACTCTGGACCCTGTTGCCGGCGGGTCTATCGAATTGATCGATGTCAGCGCCGACCTAACCCTGACAGGGTCAACCACAGCTGTCGACGGTCAGACGGTTTCCGTCACATTTGACGGTCAAACATATTCAACCACGGCCACGGGTGGCGCATGGAGCGTAACAGTCCCAAGCGCCGATCTGACCGGGCTATCGACGGGTGTTCCGGCAACCGTCAATGTCACGGTCAGCGATGCCGCCGGCAACATTTCGGTCCCGGCTTCGGCTTCTGTTCCTGTTGATTTGACGGGCCCGTCTATCTCCGTTTCTCCGCTATCCGTTGGCGGGGTTCTCAACGCGGTCGAGGTTGGGTCCGATCTGACAATCTCGGGATCGACGGCCAATGTTGAAGACGGCCAGCAGGTCACCGTTACCTTGAACGGCCAAACCTATACAGACACGGTCTCGGGCGGGAGTTGGAGCGTGACAGTTCCGGCCGCTGACCTGGCATCCCTGGCTGACGGAGGAAGCTTTGCGGTGACTGCTGACGTTTCCGATACCGATGGGCTGGCAGCACCTCAAGCCAGTGTACCTCTTGCCAAAGATGCAACCGCCCCGACCCTGTCCATTGACAGTTTTTCGGATGGCGCTGTTCTGAACGCAACCGAGCAGGGAACAGACTTGACCATCAACGGTTCGACCACGGCCGAAGATGGTCAGCTCGTGACGGTTTCGATGAACGGTCAGACCTATACCGGGGCGGCCTCGGGTGGCGCATGGTCTGTCACTGTTCCTGCGGCGGATCTTGCCGCCTTGTCTGACGGTGTCACCATTCCGGTCACGGCAGACGTGTCCGACACGGCGGGAAATCCGGCGATCCAGGCCAGCAACAGCTTTGATACAGACTTTACCGCCCCTTCGATCAGCGTCACAGGCCTGTCGGATGGCGCCGTCATGAATGCCGTGGAACAAGGCACAGACCTGACTGTCAGCGGTACCTCTGACGCCGCAGACGGCACGGTTGTCACGGTCGAAATCGCCCGACCCGACGGAACCGTGGATGTCACGGGCACCGCTACGGTCAATAGCGGCAGTTGGAGCTATACAGCCTCGGCTGCAGATCTTAGCGCATTGCAGGATGGCGTATCATATGATGTCGATGCTTCGGTAACCGACGCGGCAGGCAACAGCGCGCAGGACACCACAAGCTTTGCCACTGATTTCACTGTTCCGACAGTGACTCTCGACCCCTTGCCGGTTGGAACCGAATTGGACGTGACCGAGCAAGGCAGCGACCTCACGATCTCGGGCACGACCAGTGCCGAGGATGGGCAAACCGTTTCCGTCAGCCTGAATGGCCAAACGTATACCGGTACCGCGTCGGGTGGTTTCTGGTTTGCAACCGTTCCTTCCGCTGATCTGGCGGCCCTTGCAGACAGTACGGGCTATCCGATTTCAGCCAGTGTAGCCGATCAGGCCGGAAACCCGGCCACCTCGGCGACCATCACATTGACCACTGACCTTCGGCCCGTATTGACCATAAACCCTGTCGGTTCAAACGGCGCTGTGTCGTTGGTCGACGCGCAGGCGTCAGGTGTAACCGTATCGGGCACATCTGCCGGACTAAGTGCAGGTCAGGCGGTGGACGTCACCCTGAACGGCAGCCCCGTCGGTTCTGCGACGGTCGCCGCAGATGGAAGCTGGTCTCTAGCTGTTCCTGCCTCGAATTTCTCGGGGATTAACGCAGGTGACGACCTTGATTTTGCAGCGGACGCAACTGTTTCCGGTGGTCCTTATCCCCTAACCGCAAACGATGACAATACGGCCCATGAACCAGCCGCTTACGTCATTACACAGGCCGGAATCAGCGGGAACACCGTGACATTCGAGATCTATGCAGATGCTGATCGGGATATCTCAAGCGGTCTTGCAATGACGGCAGAACTGGGCTTTGACCCATCCGTCGTAACCTTCGACACTGGGTCGGATGTTGGCAACGGGGCATTCGATTTCTTCGTGTCCAACCCGATCGGAGGGAACGTGATCCGCTTTGCCGGTGCAGCAACCACCTTCACGGATCTGAACCAGCCTCTGGTTACATTCGAGATGACCGTTGTTGACCCAAATCAGCCCATCGAGTTGACGATCACGACCCCGGATGGTGGTCCAAGCGTTTACCAGATTGGCACCAGCGGCGACGACACCTTGGTAGCCTCTGATTTGGATAATTTTATCCGCGGTCAAGACGGTGATGATGCGATTGACGTTTCAGACGCTGGGCGCGACGTCATCCTATTCGAAGCTGATCCAGCCGCAAACGGCGTCGATACAGTGACAGGCTTTTCAATTGGAACCGCGACCGAAGTGTCTGATGCTGTGATGTTCAGCGGCCTAAGCTTCGGAACACTTCGCGGAGATGGCACCGATGTCGAGACACTGGCCGTCGGTGACGCCATCGGCGCAGATACCGGGGTCGTCGGTCTGACTACGGTATTGGGCGACCTGTCTGAGAACACGATCGAAACTGCAGTTGAAAGCCTGACCGGGATTCAAACTGGCGACGAGATTTACGTGATGGCGACGGATGGGACCGACAGTGTGCTGGTCAAAGTCGACTATACCGCCCCGAACTCTGCAACGGTTGAAACCGTGGCGCAATTCTCCGGATTGGATGACCTAAGCGGTCTGAGTGCGGACAACATCCTGCACACCGACCCCACCGGGGCCACAGCCTGAACAGAAATTCGGCTGCCGCCGTTTCTGGCGGCGGTCACTCAAATCACGGGGTAAAAATGGCGCAGAATGGCCTGGTTCCAGTCACCTTTTCCCGGCATGGGCGGCGTTACTGGACACGTTTCATGTCTTACCAATTCGCGGCCAATCGCGCTGAATGCGCAATTGTCTTTCAAGAAGCTCAACAAGCGGCCGCCACTTTTCCCATTTTGTTCAAGAAAACAGCCAGAGGTTATGAGCCAACCGGTATATTGTCCGTTCTCAAAGATAGGCCTACTCCATTTGTATCGCAGGCGGGCCGGTGGCTTGCCGCCTATGTGCCCTCTGCTTTACGTTGCTATCCTTTTCAGGCCGCACCCACCGGTCGCAAAAAGGCAGATCAGGCACCTCTGTTTCAATTAAATGTGGATGAATCCTCTGGGTTGCTAAGCGACGACCCAAAGGACGAAGCATTTTTTGACAATACCGGAGCCGTTTCACCTGCTTTGCGTGAGGTGAAAATCTTTCTTCAAGCCCGCGCTGCGGCCTGTGAGGCAACCCTGGCCCTGTGTCAGATCATCGATAGTCTTGGGTTGTTCGAATTAATTGCGTCACATGATGGGATACCCCTGCCGCCGGACAAGTTTGGGGTGTCAGTCCAGCGGCTCAAGACTTTGTCGCAGGTTGAAAAGCTGAAACTGGTCGATTCGGGTGCTCTTTTCTTGATCCACGCGCATCAGATTTCACTGTCACATTGCGGGTGGTTATCCCGGGCTCATCAACAGCTTGCACAGCAAAACCCGCAAGAAAAATACACGGAAAATTCAGATATTTCCGGTTTCCTCTATGCCATGGCCAACGCTCAGAATGACGACTTTCTTGGAACCAGTGGGGTGTGAAACACCTATGCCAATACATGATCGCAAAGTAAAATTTGCAGCTTTAATCTGTCTCGCCGCGTTGTCTTCGGCTTGCACGCCCGCACCCGAACTGACGGGGGTTGAAATGTCGCTTTCCCGTGGCTCAGTGGGCGCGGGCGCGAACGCTCCTTCACCGCGGCTTGCGCAAAGTGCATTTGGTCAAAAGGTCCGGGTCGCTGTCGAATCCAACCCCGACTTGGCGCAGAGCGCAACTCGACTTGAAGTCGCTGCTGCCAATGAGGACGCCGCCAAAGGGGCGTTCTTACCGCAAGTGTCCATCGGCGTAAACGCACGATCCGAGCGCATTGAATCGGATATTGCTGACGTTACCCCCTATTTGCGAATTTCGCAGCTAGTCTATGACGGCGGCGCGGCCTCGAATGACCTGGCTGCCGCAAAAGCCCGCGTGCTTCAAAGCCGGGGCGACCAGTTGCAAACCGCAGCGGCAATCGCGCTTTCGGCAATCGAGGCCTATGTTGTGGTTCTTGACAGGCGGAAAATCCTGGGCATATCGGAACAGAACGTGTCGGCTCACGAAGAAATGCTTCGCCAAATAGCCGAGCGAACCGCGCAGGGTGTAGGTTCAAATGCGGATGTTCTGGCGGCCCGTTCTCGCATGGCTGACGCGCAGACAAGATTGGCGGATGCTGAGGCCAGACTAGATCGTGCGGATGCTCAGTTTCGCGAATTTTTCGGCTCTGCCCCCGGGGTATTGCCCCCTCCGGTTGCGGCCCCAAAACTGTCGAGAACTGATGCTCAGATCGTGATGGACAGCCCACAGGTTCGGCGGGCGGATGCAGCGCTGCTATCCGCAAAGGCCGAGCAGGCTGCTGCTCAATCCCGGCGCCAGCCTGGCGTTCAGGTTGCAGCCTTTGCTGATCGGGATGATAGGAATGACGCGAATTTCGGCGTCGACCTGTCATTCAATTACGAGATCGACAGCACAGGACAGCGCCGCGCTGCAATTGCGGCGGCAGAGGCACAGGTCAAAGAGGCTGAATTCACACGAGAATCTGTAATCCGGGACATACGGCGAGAGTTGGAATTTGTTCGCTCGGATCAGCAAGCTGGCGCAGTGCGGCTGCAGGCCGCCCGCATCGCAGTGCAGGCCAACGCCGACAGTGTCTCAGCAGCACGCGAGCAATTCACAATAGGACGGCGCAGTCTGATCGAAATCCTGGACGCGCAACGAGATTATGTGAACGCTCAGGAAAGATTGATCCTGGCTGAGCAGAATTTTTTCCTGACCAACTATGCCGCGCTCAGCCTCACTGGTGACATTCTGGACCTTCTGGGGATTTCATCGGCCAAGTGGGGTGAGGGTCTATGACACAACTGCTGCCAATTTCACGAGACCCCGAGCTTACGCCTTTGGAAAAATGCCTGTTGCATGTCGCGGCTCAATTGGATCGGCCGATGACAAGCGCCACTTTGTATGCCGCGCAATCAGGAACGACCGGGGAACTTACCCTCCGTGACGCCATCGAAGTGGCACAAAGGGCTGGTTTGCAGGCCGGATACGGCAAACGAAAGCTGCGGGATTTCGACACCCAACTGGCACCAGCGCTTTTGCTGTTGCAAGACAATAAAGCCGTTGTTTACCACGGTCGTTCGCCCGATGGGCATCTTTTGATTTTCGACCCTGAGCTTGGGGCTGATATCGGTGAAGTGTCAGAAGATAAGTTGAGGCACATTTACACCGGATATGCCCTTCTGTTTCGCCGCAATTATCGCGACGAAGTATCAAACAGCGATTCCTCATATTCCGGGCACTGGTTCTGGTCGGCAATGGCCGCAAACCGATGGTCTTACACACAGGTTATTCTGGCGGCAGCGCTCGCCAATCTGCTTGGCCTTTCAACGTCGATCTTCATCATGGTGGTTTATGACCGCGTTCTACCCAACGAAGCGACTGAATCCCTGATTGCGCTGACCGCTGGCGTCGGCCTCGCACTAGGCTTCGATTTCATCCTAAAGCTGTTGCGCGCCGGGTTCATTGATCGCGCCGGGCAAAAGGCCGACATGCTGATGGGGCGTCGTGTGTTTGATCAGGTTCTGAACATCCGAATGAAATCGCGTACAGGCTCGACTGGCGCCATGGCCAGCACAGTTCGTGAGTTCGAAACTCTACGCGAGTTCTTTACTTCGGCCACGCTGGTTGCGCTGGTTGATCTGCCGTTTATCGCGCTGTTCATCTTTGTCATCCATCTGGTGGGTGGACCGCTGGCGCTTATCCCGGCCCTCGCGGTTCCAATTGTGTTGCTTGCGGGAATTGCCGTTCAACCAGTGTTGGCACGCCTGGCAGAGAAAAGCTTTTCAGACGGGCAATCCAAGCAATCCGTTCTGGTGGAAACGGTTTCAGGGCTTGAGACCATCAAAACCACCGCAGCGGCCAGGCAAATGCGAACCCGTTGGGAAAACGCGATAGAACGACAATCGTCACACGGCGCGCGAAGCCGCACGGTGACGCAGTTTGCCCTGAATCTGACCGGTTTCACCCAACAGGCTGCACAGGTATTGATCGTCTTCTATGGCGTGTTTCTGATCACCGACGGTCAGGCCAGCATGGGGGCGCTGGTTGCCTCGGTCATGCTAACGGGGCGCGCTTTGGCCCCGTTGGGACAGCTTGCCCAAACCTTGACCCGCGTCAACCAAGCCCGAAGCGCTTACCGCAGTCTGGATGCCTTGATGCAGGCCGAAAGCGAAAGGCCACAGGGACGCAATTGGGTAAGTCGAAACGGTTTCGAAGGCCGGATCTGCTTCAAGGATGTTCACTTCGCCTATCCCGATCAGACCGAGGACACTTTGGCCGGCGTGTCATTTTCAATTGAACCGGGTGAGAAGGTCGCGATTTTGGGGCCAATCGGCTCGGGTAAAAGTACTGTGGCCCGGCTGTTGCTTGGACTTTACCAGCCGCGCTCGGGGTCGGTTCTGCTGGACGGGGCAGATATCCGGCAGATCGACCCTGGTGATCTGCGTCGAAACGTCGGGTCGATCCTACAGGATATCTGGCTGTTTTCTGGCACGGTACGCGAGAACATAAACAGCGGCACCGTCAGGCCACGCGATCAGGACTTGATCCATGCTGGGAAGGTGGCCGGGGTCGAAGATTTTATTGCCCATACCCCCAATGGATACGACCTGAAACTGGCGGAACGGGGCGAAGGTTTGTCCGGTGGTCAGCGGCAAGCCATTGCTTTGGCCAGGGCACTGGTCGGACGACCTCCGGTCCTGTTGCTGGATGAACCGACCAGCGCGATGGATGTAAAAACCGAGGCCGAAGTGATCCGTCGCCTGAAACAGGCAACGCAGGACACAACGATGGTCATCGTCACGCATCGCACCAGCCTTCTGGAGCTGGTGGATCGGGTCATTGTGATCGAAGGCGGGCGCGTAGGCGCAGACGGCCCGAAAAGCTTGCTGGCCCAACACGCCCGCAAAACACGGAGGCACCTGAATGTCGCGGCATCCTGATCTGGCCACACTCGCGCGTGAAATACGTGGACGCTCACCTCTACGTGGATCTCTGCTTTTGTTGGTGATTACGTCCTGTCTCATCGTGCTTGGACTGTGGGCGCATCTCACCGTATTGGACGACGTGACGCGCGTTGACGGTCGGATCGTGCCTTCGGCTGACATTCAGGTGATCGAAGCCACTGAACCCGGCGTATTGCAATCCCTGAAAATTCGGGAAGGGCAAGTGGTTGAAAAAGGAACGCTGCTGATGGAGTTCGAAACCACCCAAATCGACAGTCAGCTAAACCAGGAACAACAGCGTGCATTCGGGCTGATGGCGCGCACCCAACGTTTGCAGGCAGAAATTGACGGGACCGAACTGAGGTTTTCGCCGAACCTGATCAAAGGGTCCCCCGAGGTCGTGCATTCGGAAACCGCGCTGTATCAGGGGCGCCAATCCGAATTGCGTGCTGAAATCGCAATTCTTGAAAGGCAGCGTCAGCAACGCCAACAGGAATACGAGGAAGAGCTGGTGGATCGTGTGACAGCAGATCAGACGCTTAAGTTGCTGGCCGAAGAACGCGCGATGATGCAGCCACTGGTGGAAAAGAAAATGGAGCCAGCCACAACGCTTTTATCGCTCCGCCGTGGTGAGGCCGAATGGGAAGGCCGCAGAACGCGGGCCGTGGCCGCGACCAACAGGCTGAAAACTGGTCTAGACGAAATAGACGACCGCATCCGCGCAACGCGCAGCCGGTTTCGCAGCGCCGCGCTGACTGATCTGGCGCTGGCGACCACAGAGCTTGCGGCGTTACAACCCATTCTGCCAGCACTGCGCAACCGGGCCGACAGAGCACAGGTGCGATCGCCGGTTCGGGGTATCGTGAACCGGGTGCATCGCAGCACAATCGGGGGATTGGCCCGCAGTGGAGAGGAATTGATTGAAATTGTGCCCTTGAACGACACCTTGCTTGTCGAAGCCTATGTGCGGCCAGAGGACATTGCCTTTCTTCACTCAGGGCAGCCGGTCAAGGTCAAGATCACAGCCTATGACTTTGCCCGTTATGGGGCTTTGAACGGTCAAATCACGCGCATCGGTGCAGACACGATCACGCGGTCCGAACGTAATGACGAAGAAGTTTTTGTCGTAGAAATTGAGACCAGCAACTCGATGCTGGATGCCAATGGTCTGGCCGTTGAAATCATCCCCGGCATGATTGCCGAGGTTGACATTCTGTCGGGCAAAAAGACGGTAATGGAATACCTTCTGCAACCTGTGGTCAAAGTCAAAGACAGGGCACTGCGCGAATAGGTCAAAACGAGCTAAGCCCGGTTATAGGTCCACGTTACTGACCAGATCCTACAGAATGGGCGGCTGTCAGGACACCGGTTGTTTGAACTGCTTGTCAAACAATTTCCGGAACACCCCATCGTTCTCGACCAGAGTTTCCAAGTTGCCTTCCTCTATAACCTCACCGTCCTGAATGACAATGATCTTGTCCGCTTCCAACACGGTAGACAGCCTGTGGGCGATGACAATCGTTGTGACATTCTCGGTCAGCTTGTCCAGCGCGGTTTTCACAAGGGTTTCAGATTCTGCATCAAGGGCACTGGTGGCTTCGTCCAGCAACAAGATTTCAGACTTTCGCAGAATTGCTCGTGCAATGGCCAACCTCTGTTTTTGCCCGCCAGACAAAAACGCGCCATTCTCACCCACTTGCGTGTCATAGCCGAATTGCATCTTGCTGATAAATTCATGTGCATGGGCGGCCCGCGCGGCTTCGGTCACCTCTTCGTCGGTTGCCTCGGGACGCGCAAATCTGAGGTTCTCCATAATCGAAGCGGAAAACAGGAACGTTTCCTGACCAACATACGAGATCTTTTGGCGCAATGAGGCAAAGCTTGCCCCCTGTAGGTCCTGCCCGTCTATTTCAACCGTTCCGCTATCAGGATCATAAAAACGCATGATCAGGCCAAAGATAGTAGATTTTCCGCCACCGGACTGACCAACAAGAGCCGTTGTCTTTCCAGCCTCAAATGTCACGTTCATATCCGAAATGACATTGGGGTTTCCCTTGTACCCAAAACTGAGATCCCTTAGCCGAATTTCACCCGGTCCAGATTCCAGCGGTTTGGCATCGGGGCTTTCCCGCATGGGCTCTTCTTCGTCCAGCAAATCAAACATCAGACCGATCGGAACCAGCGCCGTTTCAATGACAACGCGCATCTTCGACAAACGTTTTGCCGGCTCGTATGCCATCAACAGCGCCGTGATGAACGACATCAGCTGACCTGCGGTGGTTGGGCCGCTTCCTGCGATACCTATGGTGCTAATCACCAGAACCCCGGCTATGGCAAGGCCCGCCAGAAATTCCATCAGCGGGCTGGCGACCGATTGCAGTTTCGAAATCGAGTTCGCCCGTTTTTCAACCGATCTGATCGCCCCATTCATCCGTCCGACCATATGATCTTCGAGAGCAAAGACCTTGATGATAGTTATGCCACCGGAGGTTTCCTGAAGAACCTTGATGATCTCGGACAGCGCCGCCATCTCGGACTGCATGATCGAGCGAACGCGCTTGAGCAGGAAACGAACACTCACCAAGGCAACCGGGCCCACGACAAAGAACAGCACTGACAATAAAGGCTGCTGATAGACCATTACGAAAACCAGACCGATCAATGTCAGTAAGTCTCGCACAAAGCTGGTGACAACGACGTTGACCAGCCGTCTGGCCGCCTGAGCCCCCTGCGTCACGCGCATCAAAAGGCCCGAGGATTCGTTTCTGGAGAAAAAGCCCACACCGCGCTTGATCAGCTTGGCATAAAGACGTTCTTGTTGAACGGCAATGATGCGGTTCCCAGCCCGTGCCAAAAACACTGCCTGTACGTAAGATGCAGCCGCCTTGCCGAAAAACAGCGCAATTACAGCCCCGGCAACCAGAAAGACCTGCGAGCGCATCTCAGGCTCGGTCATGGTGTTGACGATGTTTTCCATCATCCACGCGGTACCGGCAGTGGTTGCAGCAACCACAACCATGGCCATCATCGCGATCCCATACAACCAGCCCTGGCTGCGCAGGCTTTCGCCCAGCAAACGGCCGATATGACCGGATTGCCATTTGGCCAAGGTTTTTTTGATCATTCTACTCTCCAAAACCCTTAGCTGTTCCGATACCCGGCAGCGTCATGGTCTTAACCCGCATTGCACCGGCAACCCCCGGACAGGATGGTGTTAGTTATGCGCGACTGCGCCAAGAATCCATAGCCCGCGCGCAGATAATAAAAGCGATGTGTTCCAGCTGACATCAGGTTTAGGATTTTGTCCTATTTTTTGTGTAACGAAGTGGTTTTGCTAAATTATTCACAACATGAGCTCTAGTATAAGACCGCCTTCCAGCTATTGATAGGCGCTTTACCGCCACTCGACGTCCCCCAGAAAAATGTAACCTGCGCCGTAGATGGTCTTTATCAGGCGCGGGTTTTTCGGATCTTCGCCCAGCTTGGTGCGCAACCGAGAGATGCGCACATCCATTGCCCGGTCAAAGCTGTCGCCAGCCGCACCGCCCAGTGCCTCTTGCATCTGAGATCGGCTGATCAGGCGTTTCGGGCTGTCCAAAAACAATCGCAGAACTTCCCCCTCCGCATGGCTGAACGGTGTCTCTGCGCCACTGGCATCGATCAGGACATAGCGGTCAAAATACGCAGTCCAACCATTGAACATCGCCACATCCGACTGCGAGGTCTGCTGGCGAGGGGACCGCAATCTGGCCCGAATGCGGGCCACAACCTCGGCCGGGTCGAACGGCTTGGTAATGTAATCATCCGCCCCAAGCTCTAACCCGGTCACACGATCTTGCACCTGCGCCCGACCTGAGATGATGATCACCGCTGCCCCCTGTTCCAGTGCCAGCCGATGCACCAACGCCAACCCGTCCGTATCGGGTAGGGACAGATCAACCAGGCACACATCCGGTGTCACACGTTTCAGCGCAGCCTCGAATTCCCGCGCCCGGGCAAAGCTTTGGGTGCGGAATCCGGCCTCTTCCAGCGCGTCGGTCAGAACACGTCGGATTTCGGGTTCATCATCGACAATGGTGACCAGCGGTTGAGTCATCAGGTGCCCTCGGTTCGGATCAGGGCGGACAGCTGTGCCCGCGTAAATGGTTTGCTCAGGACCGGCGCCAGTGTCAGCGCTAGCCGGTGCAGCGGGTCAGAATAGGGCAACGAGGTCATCAAAATACACGCCAAGCCTGGTTTCAACTGCGCCAACAGGTCAAGACCCGTCCCCTGCCCTTCCAGTCGGATG
The DNA here is from genome assembly GCF_056539465.1 of Ruegeria sp. BB1. Classification (NCBI taxonomy): domain Bacteria; kingdom Pseudomonadati; phylum Pseudomonadota; class Alphaproteobacteria; order Rhodobacterales; family Roseobacteraceae; genus Ruegeria; species Ruegeria sp. BB1. The sequence goes on along the minus strand of NZ_JBQFVB010000002.1, from coordinate 182,295 downwards.
TCTGACAGTACCAGCGCGATATCGTCAATATCCGCCGTCAAAGCCAGGGCTTCATCGACCGAGGTTGCCTCGATCACCGAACATCCAAGATCGACCAGCATATCGCGGAACTGCCCGCGCAGATCATCATTGTCTTCGACAAGCAGGACCAGCCCATCCTGCACCGGCGGGGCTGGACGATAGGGCAAACGCATGGCCACCGCTGCGCCCGAAGGCGTGTTGCGCAGGTTCAGGTCTCCGCCTGCCAGTTTTACAGTATCATAGACCATCGGCAGACCCAGCCCCGATCCTTTGCTGCCCTTGGTCGTAAAGAAAGGGTTCAGGGCTTTCTCCAAACCTTCCTCGGAAAAACCCGGTCCGGTATCGGTGACCGCAATCTCAATCCAGATCTCTCCGATCTTATGCGCGCTGATCGTCACCTGACCAAATCCACCACAGGCATCGCGCGCGTTCAGAACAAGGTTCAACAATGCGTCCTGCACCATGCCCGGGTCCAGCATCAGCGCCTCATCCGGCAGAGTGTTGACTACCGACAGGCCGACGCCGCGCGGCAGGGATGGCGAGGCGAGGATGCGTAAGTCTTCCAACAAGCCGCGCATGTCGGTTGCTTTTGGTTGAAATGTTCGGTTGCCGGTCATATCCGCGATCCGGTTCAGCAATTGCCCGCCCCTCAGTGCGGTTTGCTGGGTCGCGGCCACAAGCTCTCGCGCGGCTTCGGACAAATCCATCTTTTCCAACCGGGACTGCATACCCAAAATGATGGTCAACAGGTTCGAGAAATCATGCGCCAACCCACTGGTCATCTGCGCCGCCATGGCCCGGCGACGTGTCTGTTGCAGGGCCACACGCGCCTGCGTTTCCTCGGTAATATCGACAGACATCACATAGACGCCCCCCTCACCATCTGGTGAAAACGACACGCGGATGCGGCGGGAATCCTGATCCTCTGTGAACTCGAACACCGACGTTTCACCGCCATAGGCTTTGAGCAGGTAAGGTTCTACACGGGTAAAGGCCGCAGCACCCAACGCGTCAGATATGTGCATATCCAGAATTTCAGAAGGTCGGCTCGGCATGACCGAGCTGAGCCGTCGGTTGGAGTAATCATACCGCCCGTCCGGATTCAGATGGGCAATATGGGCCGGCATCATCTCGGTCGTCATGCGTGTGCGGGCTTCGATCTCGGTCAGCTGACGTTTGGCCTCTTCCAGCGCGGAGTTGGTCGCCGCTAGTTTCCGGTTGGCTGCCAAAAGCTCCTCGGCGCGGTCCAGCAATTGATCCGACAGTTCCTCGGACCGGGCACGCAGCAGGGCCTCGGCCTGTTTGGTGTTGGTGATATCGGTGTAGACGGATACCCAACCGCCTGTGGGCAAAGGCGCACCTTCGACCGAAATCACGCAGCCGTTGGCGCGCACACGTTCCATGTAATGAGGCTCGAACGCCAGCGCCTGTTGAACCCGCTGAGCGACGGCATCCTCGACATCAGTAACTTCACCATATTCACCGTGCGCAACCAGATAGCGGATCGTGTCGGCGAACAGCGCTCCGGGCTGCACAAGTTCATCCGGCAGGTCGAACATATCCTGAAAACGGTGGTTGCTGACCACAAGCCGCAATTTGCTGTCGTAGATCGACAGGGCCTGACCGATCAGGTTCAGACCCGCACTGGTCATCGACTTTATCTGTTGTTCAGTTATGTCCAATTTCGCCCTCTCCGCGAACCATGCGTAGCATCGGTTTCGTCACAGGTGTATAGGACAGATTGGATCAGTACCGCGGTTTGGACTTTGCCCCATCCGGCGTGATAGAATGCAGCGACAGCGTATGGTCCATGTTTCGCATCCGATGCCGCAACATTTGCCGCCCCAAACGCGCCAGGTCCACCGCATGATCGGGGTTGCTTGCAACATCCTCCAGCTCGCCCTTGCCGTCGTGATCGAAAAGCAACGGCGGCAAATCAGCAGCAAATTCGACCAAAGTGAATCGGTCGTCGCGCAGAATGCCCAAACACGAGTCGCTGTTGCCCGTGCCCAATTGCTGTTGCCACAACGTAGGGTTTTCGGGTTCCGAGAAATCAAGCTCGCTAAAAGAATAGCTGCGCCAATCCTCAGGTACTTCGCCACGCAAAAGCGGCAACAAGGACCGGCCATCCATCGCATTCGGAACCGTCTGACCAACCCATTCAAGGATCGTCGGGGCTATATCTACCGACTCGGTTGGCGCAGACATTACCTTGCCCGCCTGAGATTCATTACCCGGCACCCGTATCATCAGCGGCGTATGATAGGCCGCGTCATAGACTGTCATCTTGCCCCAGCTGTGCCTATCACCCAGCATCTCGCCGTGATCGGCGGTGATCACCAGCAGCGTATCGTCGTATTGCCCGCTGTCCTTCAGGTACTGGATAACGCGACCAACATGATGATCCACTTCGGTTGCCAGCCCCAGATAGACCGAGCGCAGCGTCTGGATATTCTCAACCGTGGGGTCAACGTGATCGAAACCCAATACGAAATCCGCCGCCGTCTGCTTGTCCATCGTCGGGCCAAAGAAGGGATGCATCGCCCGTTCCTCAGCTGCTTCAGAGCAACCCGCAGGCAGCGGCAATGACGCCGGATCGTACATGTCATTGTACGGCGCGGGGGCAACCAGCGGTGGGTGTGGTCGGATATAGGTCAAATGGGCAAACCAGTTCTGGCCCTTGAGCGGGGCAAGACTGTTCAGGAATGTGTCGGTCAAAAAGGCCGTGTCGCTGTCTTCGGCCCGGTACAGGGCCGGATCATTCAGGCGCGGTGCATCTCCGGTCGGTGACACCGGTTTGTGAACGTCCCAGTAATCTTCAAAGCGGTATCCTTTCTGCATCAGGTGGGATCGCCACGGGTAGGATTCCTCCAACCGCATCTCGACGATTTCATCAAACCCGGCCATCGGGTTCTCATAGGATTTCAGAACTGGGTCACCTGCGTCATGCACACGCGGATCGGCCGAGGTATCGGTATAGCCGAACAGCATGGGCAGGTAACCGGCCTTACGCATCTCGGTCGCGATATTGGGTGTGTCGTGCCGCAGCGGTGTGCCATTGCGGACCGAGCGGTGATTCATCGCATACTGCCCAGTCAGGATCGAGGCCCGCGAAGGCCCGCAAGGATTGGTGACCGAAAAGTGGCGGTCAAATGTCACGGCCTCATCCATAAACGCCCGCATGTTCGGCAGATCGACGTGATCCGCAAGGGCACCGTTCAGGCAATCTGCCCGCAACTGATCAATAATGATGAACAGGACATTTCCCGCGTGCTTCATGACACTTACCTTGATTCCAACGAGGCGTTTCCGCTGCAGACTGTGACTTGGTTCCGTGGTCGCGGCAAGCCGTTCATCGCTCTGATATTTGAGCACGCTTTTTTTCGTATCACGTACAAAAAAAACAGTCATTTAAGGGGATGGCGCACATGGCTAGCGTCAGGCGGACCCAAATTGTCACACCCCTACTATGGTATGGCGGCAAATCTGGTCACAGCGTAAAAATCCGTTGCAGCACAACGTGGTTTCACATCACATACGACCATGACGCAGCCCATGATACATTCGGAACATGACGCCGACGGCGTCTGCCTGCGTATTTCGGGTGAAATGCTCACCAAATCTCTGGCGTCAGTAGAACAGGCTTTCGCCTCAACTCAACCCCAGGGTGGCAACGTCACGTTTGATCTGTCTCAGGTTGAGGCGCTGGATACGGGTGGCGCATGGCTGGTTGCCGATTTGGCCCGGCGAAACAGGGCCGTAGGCGCCGAGGTTCGGTTCGAAGGGTTAAGCCCGGCTCAGTCCGCCCTGTTGGACACTGTAGCCAAGAACATACCTGACGATTCCGGCATCGAAGCGGAACACCGCAGTTTTGTTGATTGGGTCGCCAGCGTTGGTCAACGCACGGCGGGGGCCTGGGAAGACACCCTTTCGATGCTGGGCTTTCTGGGCCTGACTCTGCATCGGTTAGCCCGCACCATAATTATGCCATGGCGGCTGCGACAGGCAGCGCTGGTATCCCAGATGGAGGAAACGGGTTTTAGGGCCATCCCGATTGTTGCCCTGATGGGGTTTTTGATCGGCGTTGTGCTGGCCTTTCAGGGGGCCACTCAGCTGAAACAATTCGGAGCCGAGATTTTCGTGGTCGAACTGATCTCGATCTCGGTACTGCGCGAGCTGGGCATCCTGCTGACAGCCATTATTGTTGCGGGCCGGTCCGGGTCGGCTTTCACCGCGTCAATCGGATCGATGAAAGTGCAGGAAGAGATCGACGCCATGCGCACGCTGGGCCTTGACCCGATCGAAGTGCTGGTGATCCCGCGCGTCGTCGCTTTGTTGATCATGTTGCCGATCCTGGGTTTCATTGCGGATATGGCCGCCCTGATCGGTGGGGGTTTGATGAGCTGGATTGATCTTGGCATCAGCCCCGGCATGTTCGTGACGCGGCTGAAGGAAAGCACCGGCATCTGGCATTTTGCCATCGGCATGATCAAAGCCCCGTTTTTTGCCGTGGTCATCGGCGTTATCGCCTGTTGGCAGGCAATGCAGGTGAAGGGATCGGCCCAGAGCGTCGGCCAAAGAACAACAGCCTCCGTTGTGCAGTCGATCTTTATGGTAATTGCACTGGACGCGCTGTTTTCGATCTTCTTCTCGGTGTTGGAGGTCTGACATGGACGGGAGCGTGCTTGAAAAGACCTCGGAAACCGGCGCTCAGCGCGAGGCAGTGATCCGCGTGCGCAATCTGACCAACCAGTTTGGAACGCAGGTGGTGCATCAGAACCTTAACCTGGACGTCTGGCGCGGTGAAGTATTGGGCATCGTTGGCGGATCGGGCACCGGCAAGTCGGTGCTGTTGCGCACGATTGTTGGGTTGAACAGACCCGCCGCAGGCAGCATCGAAGTATTGGGTGTCGACGTCCTGAACGGGCCCGAACAGGAACGTCGCCGCATCGAACGGCATTGGGGCGTGGCCTTTCAGGATGGCGCGCTGTTTTCGTCTCTGACAGTTTTGCAGAACGTCATGGCCCCGCTGCGCGAACACACCGGGTTAAGTGAAAAGCTGATGTGTGCCCTTGGCAGCCTGAAGATCAGCCTTGTAGGTCTGCCACAACTGAGCTGCGGCAAGTTTCCGTCAGAACTGTCCGGGGGTATGCGCAAACGCGCAGCCTTGGCCCGCGCACTGGCACTGGACCCCGAGATCGTGTTTCTGGACGAACCCACTGCGGGGTTGGACCCGATCGGGGCGGCGGCTTATGACGAGTTGATCGGCGAGTTGCAACACGCGCTGGGGCTGACCGTGTTTATGGTTACGCATGATCTCGATAGCCTCTATGCCATTTGCGATCGTGTCGCAGTGCTGGCCGAAAAACGCGTTCTGGTTGAAGGACGGATTGAAGAAATGACCAAAGTCGACCATCCTTGGGTGCAGGAATACTTCACCGGCCCCCGGGCGCGCGCGGCGCAAAAGAAGGGGCAGGACAGGTAGAGGCCATGGAAACCCGAGCGAATTATATCCTGATCGGCGCCTTCACCCTTGCGGGTATCCTTGGCGCATTCGGCTTTTTCCTATGGTTGGCGAAATTCGAGGTGTCGCGGCAATACGCCTATTATGATGTACTGTTCGACAACGTATCTGGCCTGTCTGCGGCAGGCGGCGTCAGCTACAATGGTCTGCCGGTCGGTCAGGTTATTTCGCTGAATCTGGACGAGGACGACCCGTCCAAGGTACGGGTCAGGCTTGAGGTCGACGCAGACATCCCCGTAACCGAAGACACAATTGCGCAGTTGCAATCACTGGGTGTCACGGGCGTTAGTTACGTGGAACTGACCGGCGGGTCCGCCAGCGGCACAAAACTGCCACAAGACAGTGTGATTAAAAGCAAGCGCAGCGCCATTCAATCGTTGTTTGAGGGCGCCCCGAAGGTGCTGGACGAGGCCGTTACCCTGCTGGAAAACCTCAATGCCGTAGTCGATGACAAGAACCGCAAATACGTCAGCGACATTCTCGACAATTTGGCTTCCGCTTCAGGCAAGTTGGAAAAGACGCTTTCGGATTTCGAAAACCTGTCGACGGACCTTGGGGGCGCCGCCAAAAAGCTTGGCGATTTCACAGATCGACTGGATCAGTTGGCCGACACCGCCGAAACGACCCTGACAACCGGCACGGATACGCTGAAAAGCGTGAAAACCGCATCGGACTCGGCAACCGCAACTCTCGACAGCGCCAAGGTCACAATCGAAACAGCGGATCGCATAATTCAGGAAGATATCCGTCCCTTCATCGAACGCGCCACAAACCTGGCCGAGAACCTGAACGGTCTGACGAGCGAGGCCGAAGTCTCGCTGGCGACTATCACCGAGACATTCTTGAATGCAAATAAAACGCTGGGGTCAATCACGGGTGCGATGGACACGGCAAAAGGCACGCTGACCTCGGCAGAACGTGCCTTTGACTCGGCCAACAAAGTCATAACCGAAGACGTCGGCACTGTAATGAACGACATCCGTACAGCCGCAAATGAGGTATCCGCGACTGTGAAGAACGTCACCCAACGTCTAGACGACATATCCGCCGATATCCTGAGCGCATCGAAATCAGCCTCGGAACTGCTGGGCACCATCGACGGTATCGTCCAGGACAACCGCCGTCAGCTGTCCGATTTCCTGCGGGTCGGTCTGCCGCAGTTCACCCGCTTCATCGAAGAATCGCAACGACTGGTCATCAGCCTGGATCGTCTGGTGGATAAGGTCGAACGTGATCCCGCGCGTTTCCTTCTTGGAACCCAAGCATCGGAGTTTCGCCAATGATTAGGCATTTACTTGTGGTTCTCGCCCTGGTGTCTCTGGGGGGATGCGCGGGGCTGGGAACGCTCAGGCAGGCATCAAAGCCTAATGATTTGTACTTGTTGACACCAAAAAGCACGTTTTCGTCTTCGTTGCCGCGCATTCAAAAACAGGTCGTGGTGCAGGAACCAACGGCCACCGCAGCCGTCAACACCGATCAGATTGCTATTCAACCCACCCCGTTGCAGGTCCAGTATCTGCCACGGGCGCGTTGGGTGGACCGCGCGCCGCTGATCGTTCAGGCGCTGCTGGTGGAAAGCTATGAAAACAGCGGCAAGGTGGCTGCCGTTGGTCGTTCGACCGTTGGATTGCGCGCGGACTACGTCATCGTTCCGGACTTGCGGGAATTTCAGGGCCTTGTGATCGCTGAGGACGACGGATCGTCAACTGTACGGGTCGAAGTTCGAATGAACATCAAGATCATCGACGAGTTCGAAGACAAGATCATCGCGTCAGATTCCTTCCGGGAATATGTGGTCGCCGCCAGCGATAAAACTCCTGATCTGGTCCGAGCGTTCGATGATGCGTTGGGCAAGACCATGCGGGATGCGGTGGAATGGAGTGTGCGCAAGATCAACACCCACGCCGCGAATAATTCTGATCGATTTTAGGGTAGGTAAACGGGCGCTCTTAGGTTTCAGCGCCCGCATACCGGTTTCATTGAGACAATGTCTGGGCCAAACGCATCAATGTGATGGCTTCGGCACGATACCCGAACGGGTCCTCACCCTTTGCCTCATTTGCAAGCGCAATCGCATCCGCATAGGACCACGAGCCCAAATATTCTCCGCCGCGCAACAACTGGCCAAAGCCCGCAATGGCGTATGAGAATTCCACCTCTTCGGTCACGGCCCCTTGCCCCGGCAGGATTGGATGCTGGATCAATTGGCTTTCCGCAGCCCCTGGAGTTTTGTACCGCAGTTTGAAAAATCCGATCTCGTCCGACCCCTCGGACACCGCTTGTTCCGCATAGCGCAAGGGACCATTTCGGATGGCGTCCGAGCCCACAGGTGTCACTTCGTAAATCGCAGTCACCGTATGACCGGCCCCGATATCGCCCGCGTCCACCTTATCGTTCGCGAAATCTTCGCGCTGCAAAGCACGGGTTTCATACCCGATCAGACGGTATTCGGCGATCTGCGCCGGGTTGAATTCGACCTGTATTTTGACGTCATTGGCAATCGGAAACAGCACGCCGGTCAGCTGATCGACCAGAACCTTGCGTGCCTCGCTTAATGTATCGATATAGGCCGCCTGCCCGTTCCCATTCTGCGCCAGCGCCTGCATGGTCGCATCGTCCAGATTTCCCCGACCAAAGCCCAGAACGCTTAGAAACGTGCCGCTGTCGCGTTTTTGGGCTATGAAATCTTTCAAAGCGTCCGGGTCCGACAGGCCAACATTGAAATCACCATCCGTGGCCAGGATAACGCGGGTAACCTCGCCATCCTCAACCATGCTTTCCGCCACCTGATAGGCCTGCTGCAACCCGGCCTGCCCGGCGGTCGAACCCCCGGCCTCCAATTGGTCCAGCGCGTTTAGGATTTTGGACCGTTCCGACGCCGCCGTCGGCTCCAGCACTTGCCCGGCGCCGCCCGCGTAAGTGACGATTGACACCTGATCTTCGGGCCGCAATTCCGATAGCATCAGGCGGAAAGATTGTTTCAGCAGCGGCAGTTTGTCGGTGTTTTGCATCGAACCCGACGTGTCGATCAGAAACACTAGGTTCAGCGGTGGGCGATCTTCGATTTGCGGAAGCGCACCCTGAATGCCGATATGGACCAGCTGCGTGCCTTCGTTCCAGGGTGTTGGGGTCACCGAAATCGAAGGCCGGAACGGCACATCACTTTCGGGCGCGAGATAGCTGTAGGGGAAATAATTCACCATCTCTTCAACCCGCACCGCATCTTTCGGCGGCAACTGACCACGCATCAGCGACGACCGGACAATCGAATACGAGGCCGTGTCGACATCAATCGAGAAAGTCGAAACGGGATCTTCGGCTGTCACCTTTAGAGGGTTGGTGGCAGTGTTGGAGAAGGTCTCGGTGTTTTGATTATCACCGATGGCACCTAGTACTCTACCTCCAAGAAATGGCTCAGCGGTATTAGGTGCAATCTCAAACAAAACTGAACCATCGCTTTCGGCAGTAAACCCTTCCTGCCGTTTCGCTGTCCGTGAGACCACCACAGGGACATCTACAACCGGCTTTTCCAGCGGAGCTGCAGCTGTTTCCTCTAAAGAATCCGCTTCGAGCTCAGTAACCGAATGGGGAGCCTGCGACGTCGTGGATCGACTCTCGATTCTCGAATTCGGCTCCAGAACATAATCCCGCGTCTGCGGTAGAATCGCCACCAAGGCCACAGCAGCAATTGCGGTTGTCGCGGTCAATGCGCCGCGATGCGTCAAGACATTCAACATGGACTTCGCTCCTTCTGTCAGGCGGGCTATTGGGCCTCGCTTGACAGTCGGACGCGCGCCAGACTGCAATCCTTGGGCGCGGGCGAAACTTTTCTGCGCCTGCTGTAGATTTTCCACCCGACGCTGCGCATCCGGCGCGGGGGTGGCGGCATTCATCAAGGTTTTGAAATCTTCAAGATCGTCTGTCATTGAGCCAGCTCCTCTTGCCGCAAGGCCCGCAGGCGTTTGCGGATATCCGACATGCGCCAAGACACTGTGCCTTCAGATACGCCCAGCACATCAGCAGCCTGGGAATGGGTCATCTCTTCCTCAAGCGTCAGGGCCAAAGTGTCCTGCAATTCTTGCGGTAAGGCGCGCATGGACCGTTGCAACCAATCGACCGCTTCGGCGGTCTCCGCCGCTTCGGCCCGGCGCATCTGCTCAACATCGCCCCACCCGACCGCAGCACGGCTGTGACTGGCTTGCCGACGGCGCGCATCTTCGGCGGCGTTGACGACAACACGATACAGCCAAGTGGTGAATTTGGCCTGCGCCCGAAACCCAACAATCTTGGTTGGTAAGGCGGCGCAGATATCCTGTGTCAAATCTTCGGCCTGATCACCGCGCCCACTCAACCGAAAAGCCAGACGAAAAATCCGGTCGTAATGGCGCGCAAGAAGGGCAGCGAACGCATCCGCGTCCCCCTTCGCGGCAGCTTTGGCCAGATCCTCATCCGAAGTTGTCATACGCATCACGATGAGTAAGACGGACCAGAAAGGTCAATCCTTGGCGGCGGGTCGAAAAAAATTAAAAATGACTTGCCGATGCCATTTTCCAATCCGCAGCAAAGGCTTCGGGGGGCGTATCGGTCAGCAAGGCGCCTTCATCAATAAAAGTGTACATTTCGGCATAGGATCGCTCGTGTTCATCCGCGTTGCGACAGCGGATATCGCTTGGATGCAGGTCAGAGACTTTTTCTTTACCCATAGCACCCAAAAGCTCTCGAAAGCTTTCCAGCGTGGCGTCATGAAAGCGCTGCACCCGAACGCGTTTTTGCGGCACGTTCACTGCCCGTCCCCGGACCGGGTCTTGTGTGGCGACACCCGAAGGGCAGCGGTTCGTATTGCAATGCAACGCCTGTATGCAGCCGACCGCAAACATCATCGCCCGCGCCGCGTTGCACATATCAGCCCCAAGCGCAAATTTCTCGACCATGTCATAGCCCGTGGCCACCTTGCCCGAGCAGATGATCCGCATCTTGTCGCGCAAACCAGCGCCACGCAGGCAGTTGTTAACAAAGATCAACGCCTCGTTCAGGGGCACGCCGAGGCGGTTGGTGAATTCAACCGGAGCCGCCCCGGTGCCCCCCTCGGCACCGTCAATGGTAATAAAGTCGGGCAAAATTCCAGATTCCAACATCGCCTTGCAGATCGCCATAAACTCGGAAGGACGTCCAATGCACAGCTTGAAACCGACGGGTTTTCCGCCTGACAATTCACGCAGGTGCTGAACGAAATGCATCAAACCCGTCGGACCTTCAAAAGCCGAATGGATGGGAGGAGATATGACGTCCTGATGCTCGGGTACGTGGCGGATTTCGGCGATTTCCTTATCCACCTTGGCCGCAGGCAGAACCCCGCCATGGGATGGTTTCGCGCCCTGCGACAGTTTGATTTCAATCGCTTTGACCACATCTTTTTGGGCTTTTTCAGCGAATTTATCCTTATCGAACGTACCTTCGAGCGTACGGCATCCAAAATAGCCCGTACCGATCTGCCAGATGATATCACCGCCCTCGGCCAGATGGTGCGGAGACAACCCACCCTCACCCGTGTTATGCGCAAACCCCCCATCCTTGGCACCGCCATTTAACGCCCGGATCGCATTGGCGCTGAGTGCGCCGAAACTCATGGCGGATACGTTCAGACGCGAGGCATTATAGGGTTTGGTACACTGGGGTCCGCCCAGCATGACCCGTTCCTCACTTTCGGCCACCTCTTTGGGTGCAAGTGAATGGTTGGCCCGGTGATACCCTACGGTCATGATGTCGAATTGTGTGCCAAAAGCCTGTGTATCCATCTGCCCCTTGGCGCGGGAATAGACCAGGCTGCGGATGATACGGTTATAGGGGCGCCCGCTTTCGTTGGTCTCAACAAAGTATTGGCGGATTTCCGGGCTGACAAATTCCAGCATGTACCGGAAATGCCCCAGAACCGGATAATTGTTCAAAACGTTATGCTTTGTGGTCAGCATGTCATACAGGCCAACCACTGCGTAGGGGATCAGCAGGACCAGTAACCAATGCGCCGGTGGCCAGTACAGCCCCCACAACACAGTCAGCGGCAAACACACGTAGCTGAGGAAGTAATAGAGTTGACGTACAATCATTTTGCGCTCTCCCAAGGTGTTGCCAAACCGGCTAATGGCAAGCGTGGATCAATTCGGCTTTTGATTGCAAGCGTTTGAACCAAACGTCACGCGATCAGGTTAGATTACAAAACAGGCAGAATACAGAGCCACTGTTGATCCCCCTTGCCCCAATAGGTATGCCAAAACAAAGGTGAAATTGGGCAGGAATCCAGGCCGTGACACAGACCCGACCCGCCGTCCGGACCACGGCCATCACGTTTGCTGCCGTTTTCGTAGGGGGCGCTGCGGGGTCGTTGCTGCGCGAGGCGCTCTCGGCCCAGATCCCCGGCGCTCCGATTCTGACGGCCACGTTTGGGATCAATATTGTGGCCTGTTTCATACTCGGTTGGCTTTATGCAGTGCGGTATCGCGTGCATGCGCATGTATTGCATCTAGGCGCCGTCGGGTTTTGCGGTGGTCTGTCTACGTTTTCCTCATTTGTGGCTGAGCTGGAGCGTATGGCGGCAACGCATCTTTGGGGCGCTATTTCGGCTGCTGGTCTGGAAATAGCGGTTGGCCTCGCGGCAGCCGTTCTGGGTGAGGCTATCGGACGGCGTCTCCTAGGGCAGAGGCCAGCAAAATGACTGAGCTGTACCTGCACGCCATGTTCGGGCTGGGCGGCGGTCTGGGCGCAGTGCTGCGCCATTGGGTCGCCCTGCGGGTTCGCCACGACCTGCCGTTTGCAACACTGATTGTAAATGTTCTGGGCAGCCTGCTTCTTGGTCTGTGGATCGGTTTCCTGGGTGGGCCAGTCGATTTGGGCGAAGAAGAAAAACGGCTGGTCTTCGGGTTCTGCGGCGGGTTCACCACTTTCTCAAGCTTTGCTTATCAGTCGCTGGAGTTGCGGCGGCAACGCACGATTGCGCTGGCGGCGGGGAATATTCTACTTAGCCTGATCTTGTGTTGGCTTGCCTTGTTGCTGGGATTGTTCCTGACACACTAGTGCGCGGGAACAGCAGACTGTGTGCCTGGCTTAGGAGCGCGGCAGAAAAACAGCAAAGGAATCGTCGCCAGGGCCAGCAAACCCAGGTTATTGAAAACGGTCAGATATGAAATCAGTTCAGCCTGCTGGCTGATCGCTTGCCCCAGTATGGCAGCGCCTTGCGCACTGTCGGGCGTCAGGCCAAGCGGTTGCAGATAAGCCTGCGCAGCCGGGTTGTAAGGGGTCACATTCTGGCCAAGCACAGCGGTATTCGTCTGCAACCCGCGCACCACCCATGTCCCAACAAGCGAAATTCCAACCGACGACCCCAACTGACGGGTCACGTTGAACAATCCAGACGCTTCGTCCTGCCGGGTTTTTGAAATACTCTCGAACGCCAGAATCGACATGGGCACAAAGACCAACCCCATACCCAGACCGCTGACGGCACCTGGCCAGGCCAGCTCCCAAAACCCCGCATTCATATTCAGCGCGCCCATCATGAAGTTGCTTACCGCCGTCAACGCCATGCCCAGCCCGGCCAGAATACGCGGATCAAAACGATGCACCAGTACAGCGCCAGTAACCACCATGGACAGACCCGCCGTAATACCCCGCGGAATGAACAAATGGCCTGAGGCGATGACCGGATAGTCCAGCAGGTTCTGCACAAAAGTTGGCAGGATCGCGATGCCTCCGAACAGCGAGATCGCAAACCCTGCGATGACCAGATTGCACAGGGCAAAATTCCGGTCCGCGAAAAGGCGTAGATCAACGACGGGGCGCTTCGAGCTGAGCGCATGAACAACAAACCCCAACGCGCCCAGAACCGACGCGATCAGCGCCACCTGTATCACACGAGAGGTCAACCAATCCTTGGTTTCCCCCTGATCCAGTATGTATTGCAGGCACCCAATGCCGATGGCCAGCAAGGCCAAACCGATCCAGTCGATCTTGACCTCTTCGGTTTCATCATCCGGCAGCTCTCCGGCCAGCAACAGCAGGGCCATGGCCGCCACCGGCAGGTTTACGAAAAACACCATTCGCCACGAGAAATACTCGGTCAGGATGGCCCCGACTGTCGGCCCCAAGACGGGGGCAACCACGACGCCCAGACCAAAAACAGCCATCGCCTGCCCGCGTTTTTCGCGGGGATAGGCATCAAACAGGATGGACTGCGACAACGGGATTAGGAACGCACCGAACATGCCCTGCGCCAGTCGGAAGAAGACGATTGTCTCAAGGCTCCACGAGAGGCCGCACATGACGGACATAGCGGTAAAGCCCGTGATGGCGGTCAGGATCAGCCGTCGCCGTCCGACCCGGCGGGAAACAAACCCCGTCAGCGGCATGACCACGACAGCCGAGACGATATAGCTGGTCAATATCCACGTTGCCTGATCGGTTGTGGCCCCGAAAGCGGCCTGAATATGTGGCAGTGCAACATTGACGATGGTGCTGTCCAACACCTCGAGTATAGCGCTGAGAACAACGGCGATCACAATCACCGGATTGACGCGGCTGGCCGCCGATCCCGTCATTTTTCTGCCTGATCGACGGTCGTATCCACAGTCACTTTGCTGCTGCCACCCACACGTAGGGGCACATCGGTCGGATCAAGTTCAACGCGCACCGCAAAGCGGCGGGTGACCTTGACCCAATTGCCGCTGGCATTCTCGGACGGCAAAAGCGAGAAAGTATCCCCCGAGCCGCGCCCGATCGAGGCGACCTTGCCCGTCAGCGTCACACCCGGCAGCATGTCGATCTGAACCGTAACCGGTTGGCCCGGGCGAATGCGCGGCAGAGCGGTTTCCTTGAAATTCGCATCCACCCACCACTGTGACGACTCTACAATCGAAAACTGCGGCGCATTGGCGGCCACCGCTGAACCTGGCCGTAAGGTCAGGTTAGCAATCCAACCATCCGCCGCTGCATAAACCTTGGTCCATCCCAGATCCGCCTGTGCGATCTCAAGCTGTGCGCGGGCAGACAGAACGTCATCTTGCTTTGCGGCCACACCGCTTTGCAGGGCAACAGGCCGGACTGGCTGGCGGTCAGTCTGGCCGAGGCCTGCGCGAATTCTGTCGTTGCCTGGTCCAATGTGACCTGCGCCACATCTCCATCCGCAAAAAGCGCCTTGTTGCGTTCAAAATTGTTGTTGGCCGTGTTGAAGGCGGACTGAGCTGAATCGACCGCTGCCTTGGCCGCTGCGATCTGGGTCGAAAACGTTTGAACCTGCTGTATGGCTCTGTCCAGATCGGCCTGCGCCTGATCGACGGTTGCCTTGAATTGCGTATCGTCGATGGTGAACAGTAGGTCCCCTGCCTTGATTGGCTGATTGTCATTGATCGGCACCTCAGCAACCTTCCCGGTTACCTGCGCCGCCACGTTGATGATATTAGCACCGACATAGGCGTCTTTGGTCGTGGGGTACCTTTCCTCATGGCGCCAATACAGCAACAGACCAGCGGCGATGGCAATCAGCATGGCGGCAACGGCGACGCCTTTAATCGATTTCATGCGTCAGACCTTATACAATTCGCTACATCGGGTATGTGTGCATTCGCACCGCCAAATTGCCCATAATCCAGACAGTCCCAAGGATGATGATCAATAGCACCAGCGTGGAGAAAAGGATCAAATCCAGGTCTTCCCGGCTGCTGCGGCGGCGATCAATATGCAAGAAATAAACCAGTTGCACGACCAGTTGCGCCAACCCCAATAACGCGATTGAAAGGTAAACCCCCTTGGTCTCGATGCCGTATTTATAGGCTATCGCGAACACCGCCCCTGTCAGCAAAAGCGAGCCACCATAGCCAATTATGTAGCGCCGACGCTCGCGCCGGTGCATCTCGCTGCGCTTATCCATAGGTCAGCCCTCCGAAATAAACGATGGTGATAATCCCGATCCAGATCAGGTCGAGAAAGTGCCAAAACAATGCCAACCGCACCACGCGCGACATCAGCAGATCGGTCAAGCCAAACAGGCGCAGCTGAATGCCCAACACGATCAACCACAAGCACCCAGCAGCCACGTGCAACCCATGCAGCGGCACCAGACCGTAGAAGGCCGATAGAAACCCGCTGCGTTGAGGGACACCGCCTTTTTCGGTCATCGCCACGAAATCGCGGATTTCCAGCACCAGAAAGCTGAGTCCCAGAACCAGCGTCACGCAGAACCAGAACACGATCCGCCATCTGGGCAGGTTGTATTTCAGCGCCAGCATTGCCAGCCCCACGGTAAGGCTACTGGTTAAAAGGATTATCGTCTGGGCAAAGATGCTTCTCAGATCGAACAGCTCGTGCGGGCCGGGTCCGCCAGCCTGTGCATCGATCATGGTGATGTAGATGGCGAACATCAGGCCGAAATAGACCAGATCGCTCATCAGAAAGACCCAGAATCCGAAAGTGACGACCTCGGCGGCCTGGTCCGCGCTTGCATGCCGCCGGCCGAGGTTCAGCCCCGGATAGCTGTGCGTCGGTGCGCGCTTCATGTCACTGCCTCCAGGTCAGGGCGGGCAAGGCCGCGATTTTCCGGAGCGATTTCATGATCGCGATCCACAGGTGCAGAGCTGCGCACCAAATCAAGCCAGGCTTCGTGTTGTTTGCGAACCTCCTCGGCGGGGATGACCTCTTCTGTGTCCAGCCGGAAGGTCCACAGGACAAAGGACAGCAACATCAGAGCAGTTACCAGTGCGGCCAGCCACCAGATCCACCAGACCAATGCGAACATCCAGACTCCGCTGAGTACACACAGGATGAACCCGATCCCAGTGTTGCGCGGCATCGAGATATCTTCGTACTCATCAGGTGTCGGATAGGCCTCACCCCGTTCCTTTGCGGCGGCAAAGTTATCCCGATCCGTCACCTGCGGGATGACGGCAAAATTGTAGGGCGGCGGCGGCGACGGGATCGACCATTCCAGCGTGCGCGCATCCCACGGATCGCCGACTGGTACGCGGGTGTTTTCCCGGTCGCGGATACTGACCCACAATTGCATAACCACCGCCAACAGCGCCGACAAGATCACCAGCGCGCCGATGACGGCGATGATCATATAGGGGTGGAAACTGGGGTCTTCCCAACTGAACGACCGGCGCGGCATCCCCATGAGGCCAACGAAATAAAGCGGCAGGAAAGTCAGCATGAACCCAACCGTCCACAATACCACTGTGATGCGCCCCCAACGCTCGTTCAGCCGGAACCCAAAAGCTTTGGGGAACCAGTAATTGTATCCGGCCAGCAGGCCGAACAGTACGCCCGGCAACAGAACATTGTGGAAATGCGCCACAAGGAACAGAGTGTTATGCACCTGATAATCGACCGTCGGGTTGGCAAGGATCACACCCGACAAGCCACCAATCACAAACAACATCAGAAAGGACAGACCGTACAGCATCGGCACCGAAAACCTGATACGGCCACGATACAAAGTCGCCATCCAGTCATAGACCTTCACCCCGGTTGGAATGGCGATCAGCATGGTGGCGATGCCGAACACAGCATTGATCAGAGCGCTTTGGCCCATAGTAAAGAAATGGTGCAGCCAGACGGTAAAGGACAGCACCGCGATGCACATTGTGGCAATCACTAGCGAGTTGTATCCGTAAAGCCGTTTGGCCGAGAATGTGGCGAAAACCTCGGAATAGATACCATAAGCGGGCAGAACCAGCAGATAGACCTCGGGGTGGCCGAACAGCCAGAACAGGTTGGCATAGTTCATCATGTTGCCGCCAAGGTCGTTGGTGAAAAAATGGAAATCCAGATACCGATCCGCCGCCAGCATCAGTGCGGCCACGCCGAGCGGCGGCATGGCAAAGATGATCAGGATCGAGCTGCTGATGATTGTCCAGCAATACATTGGCAGCCGCATGAACTTCATCCCCGGCGCCCGCAGCTTATAGATCGTGACTGCAAAGTTGATCCCCGTCAGCGTGGTACCGATGCCTGAGACAACAATGGCCCATATCCAGTAGTCCGGCCCCACGCCGGGGTTAAAGGCAGCACCGGTATAGGGCGGATAGGCTGTCCACCCGCCGGTCGAGAAATTGCCAACCACCAGCGACACCATCAGCATCATGCCCGCCGAGACGGTCAGGCCCAGACTGATCTGGTTCATTACCGGAAAGGCCACATCCCGCGCACCGATCATCAGTGGAATAAGGTAATTCGCGAGCCCGAAGACAAAGGGCACGGCGACAAAGAACACCATGATCGTGCCATGGGTGCTGAACAACTCGGCAAAGTGTTCGGCCTCAAGGAAACCATCGCCCGGCCCGGCTGCTTGTTGGGCGCGCATGACAACGCCTTCAAGCACGCCGCGCGCCAGCATGACGATGGCAAAGACGATGTACATAATGCCGATTTTCTTGTGATCTGCGCTGGTTAGCCAGTCGCGCCACAAAGGCCCCCACAGGCGGAACCATGTCAGTGATCCGACCACGACAATGACGCCTACTATCACCACGGCCGCCGCCGCGTTGGCCACAATTTCGTTTGCGTTAGGGTTTTGGATCAGACCAGTGATCGGGAAGGCATCCCAGTTCAGGCGGCCAAAGAATCCTGTTTCGGTCATTGCGCGCCCTCTTGCCCATATTCAGTGGTTCCCGGTTGTTGATCGCGTGGCAACGGTTGCCCACCGTGATAGCGGTGCAAAATGGACTGGAACAGATCACCGTCCTCCAGCGTAAAATACAGCGCATTGAGTGGCATCAGTGAGGTCCCCAATGCTGCCTGTACCTCATCCCGATCCGTGCGCATGGCCAGCGTTCTGTACGTGTCTTCGGTCAGAGGGATCCCATGGGTGCGAACACTTTCAACCCAGGCATTGAAGTCTTCGGGCTGCATCGCCTGAGTCAGAAACTTCTGCTTGGTAAAACCCCGCCCATTATACTGCGTGTTTTCGCCCTGCATCGTCTCAGGCGTATCGGCGACCAGATGCAGCTGAGTCGTCATCCCCGGCATCGCGTAGATCTGCCCCGCCAGGGCAGGGATCATAAAGGATTGCATCACCGTATCCGTCGTCAGCGTCATCGCCACTTGCTGTTTGACAGGAATGCCGAACTCTCCAACGGTGGCGATACCAAGATCGGGGTAAATGAACAGCCATTTCCAATCGAGGCCAACAACCTGCACGTTCAGCGCGGGTGTTTCACCGAACGGAGCGGCGTAAGGGTCCAGCCGGTGGGTGGCTTTCCACAGGTAAAACGAAAGCAGCGCCACGATCACGACCGGTACGCCCCACATGGCAAATTCCAGCTTGCCCGAGAAATCCCATTTGGGCCGGTACTCTGCCGCGCTACCCTTGCGCCGCTGGTACCGCAAGGCGATCAGCGGCACCAATACTAAAACCGGCAATACGGCGATCATGATCAGAACAGTCGCCCGCAGCAGGTGGGTTTTCTGAACCGCCGCAATAGGGCCTTGCGGGTCCATGAAGCTGTTGCTTGCCCACGCCATCTGTGCCGAGGTCACAACAACCGCGATCACCAATGCCATTGCTGAAGGTTTGAGTAAGGCCACGCCTGATAGTCCTCTTAAGCCTTCGTTTCGGCCAACTATCGGCAGAGTCACAGATTTTCTCAAGGTTTTTTCCAAAACCGTCGATTGTTTCACGCCCTGCCTGAACAACCACAGCATTAGGATCGTGCAAATCGCCTTCGATGATGCGGTTGACTTGGCATCGCAGCCGGGTGAGACATTTTGGTGATGCGTTGGATTATTCTCGCCCTCGGCCTTTGGTGCCTTACGACAAGTGCAAGCGCACAGGATCGCGCGACGGTGGAACGCCAGTTTCAAGCATGGCTGCAGGATACAGTCTGGCCGCGAGCCAAGGCCAAAGGTGTTTCACGCGCAACCATGCAGCGGGCCTTTGATGGGGTAACGCTCAACTGGAAGTTGCCCGATCTGGTGCCGCCGGGCAGTTCTGCTCAGACACCCAAACAGCAAAAACAGGCTGAATTTGGATCACCTGGCCGATACTTCAGTGCCGGTTCCGTTCAGGGTGCAACTGCTACGGGGCGGCAGATGGCGCGGCGTCACGCCAAGACCCTGGCGCGGGTCGAGGCGGAAACCGGGGTTCCCGGACGGATCATCCTGGCCATTTGGGGCCGGGAAAGCGGGTATGGCCAAGTACCCATCCGCCACGATGCCTTTCAGGTGTTGGGGACAAAAGGGTTCATGAGTACCCGGGCCGCGTATTTCACCGACGAGTTGATCGCCGCACTGCAAATTGCCGAGGCCGGCCACGCCCCAACGGGCACGTTGAAAAGCAGCTGGGCGGGCGCGTTGGGTCAACCGCAATTCATGCCTTCGAACTTCCTGACCTTTGCCGCGGACGGAAATGGCGACGGGCGGTCCGACATCTGGGGCTCGGCCGAAGATACAATCGCCTCCATCGGGCATTTCCTGTCGCAACATGGCTGGGTCACCGGACGCGACTGGGGGTTCGAGGTCACGGTTCCAACCCAGATAACCTGTGCGTTGGAAGGACCGGATCAGGGTCGACCTATTCAGGACTGGGCTGCCATGGGGATCACCCGCGTATCTGGCAAGCCATTTCCACCACACGAACTGCCGGGTGAGGGGTTTCTGATGATGCCAGCTGGACGCAAGGGACCCGCCTTTATCGTCACGCCGAATTTCTACGTTCTCAAGGATTACAACAAAAGCGATCTCTACGCTCTGTTCGTGGGCCATGTCGGAGACCGCATTCAGTATGGCGTTGGGGACTTCAAAGCCCGCTGGGGCAAGGTTGATACCTTGTACCGGTCAGATATCGCAGCCATGCAACGGGCGTTGGAAAACCAGGGCCATGATGTCGGTGGTGCGGATGGATTGCCGGGGTTCAAGACTCGCCGCTCGATTGGGCGCTGGCAACAAGTGACGGGGCGCAGCCCGACCTGCTTCCCAGAAACCAGCATGAAATCCGCTCTGACGCAGTAGCGATTCGCTGCAAATTTGATGTGAATCGAGCTTCCTTGGCGTCAAGTTTGCGGGGTGACCTTCACGAAAATGTCAAGAAACGATGAAGTTTCATTATTAAATTTCCCAACCTACGTCCATTTCGTTCACGATCCACCTGTAGTTGCTTAAATTGTGGGCACCATCTTTATCCCGATTTGAAATAATGCCACCTTCACCGGCAGTGAAAGGCGACTTTCGCAAACACGTTCCCGACTGCAAACCGAAAGACTGCGACGCGGTGTTCCTTGCGCTCTGAAAAAGCAAAATTCGAACCCGTCCTGGTCTTGTTCAGGGTCGGACAAACAAGGTGGCCTGTACCCATCCTGAAAGGATGCGCGTGCCGGACCCCTAAAAACGGGAGTAGAAAAACATGAACAAGTATATTCGTACATCTCTGGCGGGGTTGTTGACCACGACCATGATCACCGGGGCCGCCTTTGCTGCAGGCACCCATCCTACAACCGGCGAAGCGCTGGCGGATGACCAGACCTTTATCTACCGCCTTGGCGATGAACACAGCTCGGTCGACCCGCAGGTTGTCGAAGATACCTATGGGGCCGAAATCACCCGCGACCTTTTCGAAGGTCTGATGAACCAGGACGAAGACGGCAACCTGGTTCCTGGCGTTGCCACCGGTTACACCACCAACGACACCAAGGATGTTTATACCTTTACACTGCGCGACAACGCCAAGTGGTCGAATGGCGACCCGGTGACCGCAGGTGATTTTGTCTATGCCTGGAAACGCGCTGTCGATCCCGAACTGTCCTCGCCCTATGCCTGGTTCATGGAGCTGATGTCGATCGAGAATGCTGCTGAAATTATTGCCGGGAACAAGCCTATTGACGAGTTGGGCGTCAAAGCCCTCGACGATCACACTCTGGAAGTCACTCTGAGCGCGCCCCTGCCCTATTTCCCGCAGATGACCACGCACTCCACCACCTTCCCGGCCCCGCAGAAAGTGATCGAGGAACATGGTGACGCTTGGACCCGGCCCGAAAACATCGTCTCGAACGGTGCCTATATCTGGACCGAACACCTGCCGCAGGAACGCTCGGTCCGTGAACGTAACGAGATGTATTGGGATAATGAAAACACGATCTTGGACAAAGTCGTGACGCTGGTCATCAACGACGAAAACGTCGCTTTGACCCGCTATCTGGCTGGCGAACTGGACCGCACCGAAGTTCCCGCAGGGCAGTTTCCCCGCATGAGCCAGGAACACCCGGATCAGGCCATCAGCTTCCCGCGCCTGTGTAACTACTATTACACATTCAACCTGACGGAAGACGGTCCCGAAGCGTTCAAGGACCCTAATGTCCGCCAGGCACTGTCACTGGCCGTTGATCGCGAGATCATCACCGAAAAAGTCATGGCTGGTGGCCAGCCGCAGGCTTACACTTTCGCTCCCGAAGCGACCGCTGGATTCACGGTCCCCGAGGTCGAGATGGCCTCGATGACTCAGCCCGAGCGGGATGAACTGGCTAAAGAACTGCTGGCCGGTGCCGGTTACGGCCCCGACAATCCGCTGAGCTTTGAGATGGTCTACAACACCAACGAAGATCACAAGAAAGTCGCCGTGGCGCTGAGCCAGATGTGGAAACAGAAACTGGGCGTGAATGTCGAGCTGGCCAACATGGAATGGAAAGTCTTCCTGGAAGAGCGCGGCAACCAGAACTTCGATCTGGCCCGCGGCGCATGGTGTGGCGACTATAACGAGGCCTCCACCTTCCTGGACCTGCTGCAATCGCAATCAGGCTATAACGACGGCAAGTACAACAATGCCCGCGTTGACGAACTGCTGGCTGAAGCCAAAACCTCGGACGATCCTGCACCTCTGTACACCGAGGTAGAGCGGATCATTGCACAGGAAACGCCTGTGATCCCGATTTACCACTATGCCGGCGTCTACATGATGGACACCGACGTAGGGAACTGGCCGATCAACAACGTCGAGCAGAACTGGTACTCGAAGAACCTCTACAAACGCGCCGAGTAATCGTCTTTGAACCTCGCCCTGTCCCGGATGCAACCGGGGCAGGGCCAATAAACATGGGGGCATGAAATGCTTGCCTATAGTCTGCGGCGACTGCTGGTCGCCATACCGACGATCCTGTTGCTGATCGTCGCCTGTTTCTTTCTTATGCACTTCGCGCCCGGTGGGCCCTTTACCTCGGAACGGCCTCTGCCACCGGCGGTTCTGGCCAATATCGAGGCCCGCTATGGGCTGGATCAACCGCTGTGGAAACAGTTGTGGGATTACCTCTACAACATCGTCGTGCATTTCGATTTCGGCCCGTCCTTCAAGTTCAAGGACCGCGATGTGAACGACATCATCGCACAGGGTTTTCCAATCTCGCTGACCTATGGGTCGCTGTCGTTCCTGGTTGCTACCACCGTTGGTGTGGGTCTGGGGATCGCCGCCGCAATCAAGCACAACAGCTGGATCGACTATTTCGCCGTGGGTCTGGGCATTGCTGCGCAGGCGCTACCGAACTTCATCATGGGCCCGATCCTTATCCTGACTTTCACCCTGTGGCTGGGGCTGCTGCCCGGCGGTGGTTGGAATGGTGGTCAGTGGCAATATCTGATCATGCCGGTCATTGCGCTGGCGACTTCCTACATGGGGTCAATTGCACGGATTACACGGTCGTCGATGCTTGAGGTTCTGAACTCGAACTTCATACGCACCGCGCGTGCCAAGGGCCTGCCGACCAGAACCGTGATCTGGCGCCATGCGTTGAAGCCGACCCTTCTGCCTGTTGTGTCCTATCTTGGGCCGGTCTTTGTCTACGTGCTGACCGGTTCTGTCTTTGTCGACATCTATTTCTCGACCGGTGGATTAGGTCAGGCCTATGTCGGCTCGGCCCTGTCGCGGGACTATGCCGTGCTGTTGGGCGTCACGATCCTTTATGGCGCGCTGACCGTTGTCGTGAACTTGCTGACCGACCTGGCCTATGCCTGGTTCGATCCGAAAATCCGGTACTGAGGGGCTGGCAATGCTTGGAAAATCACAAAAAGCCGCTCAGCTGGCCGGAGACGTAACCGACTATACGGTTATTCAGGGACGTTCGCTGTGGCAAGACGCACGGATGCGTTTTGTTCGAAACAAAGCCGCAATGGCCAGCGTCTTCATTCTGACCATGATCGTCCTGTTCACAATCTTTGGCCCATATTTCGCCGTCTGGAGCAACGAGGAAATCGACTGGAACGTTATGGGGGACGTGGCTGGCATGGGCATGCCCTCAATCGAAACCGGGCACTATTTCGGCGTCGACGATCTGGGACGCGACCTTTACAGCCGCGTCATTCAGGCCACTACAACATCGCTGCTGGTCGGGCTTATCGGGGCGGCAACCGCACTGATTGTCGGAACCTGCTACGGTATCGCCGCCGGATATATCGGCGGGCGCACCGACGGTGTCATGATGCGGTTTGTCGACATCCTGCTGGCGATCCCGGCCACATTGATCGTCATCTTGCTGCTCGTCGTGGCGGGGCGGTCGTTCTTCATGTTGTTCATCGCACTTGGCGCGGTGGGCTGGCTAACCATGGCGCGGATCGTTCGAGGGCAAACCCTGACCCTGAAAAACCGCGAGTTCATCGAGGCTGCCCGCGCTGCTGGTGTCAGCGAGTTCACCATCATGTATCGCCATATCCTGCCAAACCTTTTGGGTGTGGTAATCGTCTATGCCTCGTTGTTGGTGCCGGAAATGATCCTGATGGAAAGCTTCATCTCGTTTCTTGGATTGGGCATTTCGGAACCCTACACGTCCTTGGGTCGTTTGATTGCCGAAGGCGCAGGAACGATGGCTTACGGGACGCTGTGGCAGTTGATGTACCCGCTGACAATCTATGTCGCCATCATCATCTCGATGTTCTTCATCGGCGATGGTTTGCGTGACGCTCTGGACCCGAAGGATCGCTGATATGAGCCTGTTCTCTGTTAAGGACCTGAGCGTCCAGTTCAATACGCCCGATGGTGTGGTCGAGGCCGTCAAAGGCATCAGTTTCGACATCAATCCGGGCGAATGCCTTGGCATCGTGGGTGAAAGCGGGTCAGGCAAAAGCCAGACCTTCATGGCCGCGATGGGATTGTTGCCGCCTGCCGGACGGGCCATGGGGTCCGCTACTCTAAACGGCAAGGAAATCCTGAACCTGCCTATCAACAAGCTGAACAAGATCCGTGGCGATGATGTCGGCATGATCTTTCAGGACCCACTGACCGCGCTGACACCGCATCTGCGGATCGGTCAGCAAATGCGAGAGGTTCTGCAGGTACATGAAGGGCTGCAAGGGTCCGCCGCTCGGGCTCGCTGTCTGGAATGGCTGGATCGCGTCCGCATCCCCGAGGCAAAACGGCGGCTGGATCAATACCCGCACGAATTGTCGGGCGGTATGCGTCAGCGCGTGATGATTGCAATGTCGATGCTGTGCAATCCCAAGCTGCTGATCGCGGATGAACCGACCACGGCGCTGGACGTCACTGTGCAGGCCGACATTCTCGACCTGATGGTGCGCCTGCAAAAGGACGAAGGCACGGCGATTGCCCTGATCACCCATGACATGGGCGTTGTTGCGCGGATGTGCGATCGCATTCAGGTCATGCGTCTGGGTCAGTTTGTCGAGGCCGGAGACACGCGCGAAATCTTCCGCGCACCGCAGCACGAATACACCCGTACTCTGCTAGAGGCGATGCCGCGGATCGATGCTGGCGATGCGCCGAAGGCTTTGGACAAGGTCGAAGACCCGCTATTGAAAGTTGATGACGTCAAGGTCCATTTCCCGATCCACGTGCCGGGTGGCATATTTGGACGCAAGGTGCCATTGAAGGCGGTCGATGGCGTCAGTTTTGACATCCGCAAAGGTGAAACACTGGGTGTTGTAGGCGAATCTGGCTGTGGAAAATCCACTCTAGCAAGGGCGGTTCTTCAACTGATCGAGCCCAGCGGTGGCAATGTCAGCTGGCTGGGCCATCCCATTGTCGGGTTAAAACGGGCCGAGCTGAACAAATACCGCAAAGACTTGCAGATCGTGTTTCAGGACCCGCTGGCCAGCCTCGACCCGCGGATGACGATCTCGGCCTCAATCGCGGAACCGCTCAAGACCTATCGTCCCGATCTGACGGATCGGGAACGAAAGGAAATGGTCGCCGACATGATGGAACGGGTTGGTCTGAAGGCCAACATGATCAACCGTTATCCGCATGAGCTGTCCGGCGGGCAAAACCAGCGGGTCGGCATTGCACGGGCGATGATCAATAAACCCAAGTTGATCATCTGTGATGAGGCGGTTTCGGCGCTGGATGTGTCCATTCAAGCGCAAATCGTGGAATTGTTGCGCGAACTGCAACAAGAGTTCGGCCTGTCGATGATCTTCATCAGCCACGACCTGTCTGTGGTACGTGCGGTCTCGAACCGGATCATGGTTCTGTATCTTGGCCGAATAGTCGAGCTGGGGGATGGAGAGGTGATCTGTTCTGATCCAATCCACCCTTACACAAAATCCCTGATCTCGGCGGTGCCGATCCCGGACCCGGATGTGGAACGCAGCCGACAGCGGTTGAAGCTGCCTGGTGAACTGCCCTCACCCATGGATCCCAAAGCCGCATTGCGGTTTCTTCCCAGCCGGTTGGCCGCAGGTCAGACCGATTATGTGCCGCAGCTGAGCGAGGTGACGCCGGATCATTTCGTGGCCGAACACGACCCGCTGGAAATCATCATGAACGGGGCCTGACCCTGCTGCCCCGAAGCCGTTCACCCGGCTTCGGGGTTTGAATTGGACCCAGTGATTACGGCAACTGTCGGCAAGGCGAATCTATGGCAGGCAGATATCCGTTTCTGCTGCAGATAAGGGCAGAAATCCGCAATGTCGCGCAGGGTAAATCCCGATCGTTTTGACTTCTACCGCACCGGGTGGCACCATCCATTGCAAATGATACGTTGGTTGTTACAGAGCGTTGATTGTTCGGACCACAGCGCCTAAGAGACCCGCGTAGTACGCTAACAGTCAGACATTGTTTTAGTAACTTGAGAGGTCAAATGACACGTAAGGTCACAAAGGCGATCTTCCCCGTCGCAGGGCTTGGTACGCGGTTCCTGCCCGCGACAAAGTCGGTCCCGAAAGAGATCATGACGTTGGTCGACCGCCCGTTGGTACAATACGCCATCGACGAAGCGCGTGCCGCCGGCATCACTGAATTCATTTTCGTGACCTCTCGCGGCAAGTCTGCACTAGAAGACTATTTCGACCACAACTTGGTGCTTGAGCAGGAGCTGAAAGCCAAAGGCAAGGAAGACCTGCTGGAAACGCTGAACGCCACCAATATGGAAAGTGGCGCGATTGCCTATATCCGTCAGCACAAAGCGTTGGGTCTGGGTCACGCGGTCTGGTGCGCCCGGCGCCTGATCGGCGACGAGCCTTTTGCGGTAATGTTGCCAGACGACGTGATTGCCGCCGACAAGCCTTGCCTGCAGCAAATGATCGAAGCCTATGAGGAAACCGGCGGGAACATGGTGGCGGCCATGGAGGTTCCCGAAGACAAGACCAGCGCTTACGGTGTGTTGGACGTAGGTGAAAATATCGGAACGGTCGTACGCGCCCGCGGCATGGTCGAAAAACCCAAGCCCGAGGATGCGCCCTCGAATCTGGCCGTTATCGGCCGCTACGTGTTGGGGCCGTCGGTATTGTACAATCTGAACCAATTGAAAAGAGGCAGCGGTGGTGAGATTCAACTGACCGACGCGATCGCCGAAGATATTGGCAATGGCGTGCCGGTCTTTGGGTACAAATTCAACGGACAGCGGTTCGACTGCGGCTCAAAATCAGGGTTCCTGCAGGCCACGGTAGCCTTTGCGCTGGCCCGCCAGGACTTGCGCGAGGATCTGAGCCAGTATCTGCGTGACGTTGTGGCGACGGATCAGGCTGCTCAGTAACAACTTCTGACGACACATCGACCGGGGTTTTCCTCGGCACGGCATTTCCACAAGCCGGGGCGCTCAGCGCCTCGGCTTTTTTGATGCTTCTGAAAAGTTAGCAATTGGTTTTTCGGGCGTCCGGCACGGTCAGACGGGATTCATCCACCAAAAGGCAATGTGGCGCGCAATGCAATTGTCGGACCGACAGCCACAGGAGGACGCCCGTGCCACAAAATTCACCCCGATTGAACCTTCCATTTCTGCAACCCTCACAGGCCCAGAAACACGTCACCCATAACGAGGCGCTGCGACAGCTGGATGTGGTTACCCAACTGAGCCTGGCCTCGACAAACGCGTCGACTCCACCTGCCGTTCCAAACCAGGGCGAAGTTCACGCATTGGGCAACGCACCAACAGGGGATTGGACGGGTCAGGCCGGAATGTTGGCTACTTGGCTGGACAACGCCTGGTATTTCGCCGCGCCCGGCACAGGCTGGCGCGCATGGGATGAAAGCACCGGTCAAATGAAAGTCTGGGACGGTGGGGCCTGGATCGATCCCCCGGTGGCGACGCAGAATTTGGACGGAGTGGGTATCGCCACAAGCTATGACAGCACGAACCGCCTGTCGGTAAGATCTCCGGCCACATTGCTCAGCCACGAAGGCGGTGGGCACCAGCTGAAAATCAACAAGGCCGGTGCAGGCGACACCGCGTCCTTACTGTTTCAGTCCAATTGGACCGGCCATGCCGAGATGGGTTTGTCGGGCACTACAGGCTTTTCCATCAAAGTCTCTCCCGATGGCAGCAACTGGACTGACGCACTAAGCTTTGACCCCACGACCGGCATTGCAGATGGCGCGGCAATTCAGGCCAGCCCTGATGATATCACACCCGGGCGCCTGATGCGGGCTGACTACGGTTATGGCCCTGGCAACCTGTTAGGGTCCGTTTCCGAAAATGGCGGTGTACCAGACGGAGCGGTGATCGAGCGGGGCTCAACCCCCAATGGCGACTACGTGCGTTTTGCGGATGGAACGCAGATTTGCACCGTCACCCTGCCCGCAACGGGCTGTATAAATGCTGATGGCGTGCTTTTCGCAAGCGGCGCGGCTGTTTGGGACTTCCCGATGACTTTTGCAACCGGTTCAACCATTTCGGTCAGTGGCAGCGGAGGGGCCAGCAATCGGTTCATCGGCTTTGAAGCCCCGACCGAAACGCAGGTAGGTTTCAAGATTTTGGCCACCAACAGCGATGCGACGGCGCGGACACCAACGGCCATTGCCATTGGCCGCTGGTTCTGACGGAACGAACTGCCCGGGTCCCGACCTGAGCAGTTACTTAGCCCTCAAATCCGCCGCTGCCTGATCCAGGAACCAGGCATAGGTTTCGCGAATGCCGTCTTCCAGCCCTACGCGCGCGCGCCAGCCCATGTCGGCCAGACGGGACACATCCATCAGCTTGCGCATGGTACCGTCCGGTTTGTTGACATCCTGCGTGATCCGACCGGTATAGCCGGTTGTTTTTGCCACCAACGCCGCCAGTTCCGCGATCGAAATATCCTCGCCACAGCCCACGTTGATGTGGCTCAGCATCGGTTGGGTGTTTGCCTCATAAGCATCGCGCGGCAGGTCGAGCACGAACAGCGACGCCTCGGCCATATCATCCACATGCAGGAATTCGCGGCGAGGTTTGCCGGTGCCCCAGATCACCACTTCGTCCAGACCATCGCGCTGCGCCTCATGAAACCGGCGGATCAGGGCGGGTAGAACATGGCTGTTTTCGGGGTGGAAATTGTCACCCGGACCATACAGATTTGTCGGCATGACCGAGCGGTAATCGACCCCGTGTTGCCGATTATAGCTTTCACACAGTTTGATCCCGGCGATCTTGGCAACAGCGTAGGGCTCGTTTGTGGGTTCCAGCACTCCGGTCAGCAACGCATCCTCGCGCATCGGCTGTGGCACGGCACGCGGGTAGATGCACGAACTGCCCAATTGCAGAAGATGTTTCACCCCAGCGGCAAAGGCCTGATGGATCACATTACATTCGATCATCAGGTTGTCGTAAATGAAATCCGCCGGATAGGTATTGTTGGCGTGGATGCCCCCCACCTTGGCAGCAGCAAGGATCACGACATCCGGGCGTTCAGCCTGCATAAAGTCGCGCACGGCGGCCTGATCGGTCAGATCTACTTCGGAATGTGTACGCGTGATCAACTCAAGCGCTTCGCCGGCTGCCTGACGATCCTGCAAACGCCGCAGAATAGCGCCACCTACCATGCCGCGGTGACCTGCTACGTAAATCTTGCGCATGTCGTGTTCCTCAGCCGTTTTCCAGACTTACCGGCAGTTCGTAACCATGCTCTTTCAACAGCGCATGGCGTTTCGCGGTTTTCAGGTCTTCGACAACCATTTCGGCGCACATTTCCTGCACGGTCAGTTCGGGCTCCCAGCCCAGCTTGGTTTTCGCATTCGAGGGATCGCCCAGCAGTGTTTCCACCTCGGCCGGGCGGAAATATTGCGGGTCGATGCGCATGATCACGTCGCCAGGTTTCAAGGCCGGCGCGTTTTCCCCTTCAATCGACGTGACGGTTGCGATTTCATCCACGCCGTCGCCCGAGAATTCCAACGTGATACCCAACTCGGCAGCGGACCATTCGATGAATTGGCG
Source organism: Ruegeria sp. BB1 (assembly GCF_056539465.1). Taxonomy (NCBI): domain Bacteria; kingdom Pseudomonadati; phylum Pseudomonadota; class Alphaproteobacteria; order Rhodobacterales; family Roseobacteraceae; genus Ruegeria; species Ruegeria sp. BB1. Next base: position 152,151 of record NZ_JBQFVB010000002.1, on the reverse strand, counting down.
GACCGAATATTGCACGCCGGTAGCAATTACGAAATCTTCGGGATTGTCCTGCTGTAGCATCAACCACTGCATCCGCACGTAGTCTTTCGCGTGGCCCCAATCCCGCAGGCTGTCGATATTGCCCATGTACAGGCAATCTTCGAGACCTTGCGCGATATTGGCCAGACCGCGGGTGATCTTGCGGGTCACAAAGGTTTCGCCGCGGCGCGGGCTTTCGTGGTTAAACAAGATGCCGTTGCAGGCATACATACCATAGGCTTCGCGATAGTTGACGGTGATCCAATAAGAATACAGCTTGGCCACCGCGTATGGCGAACGGGGGTGGAACGGGGTCGTCTCACGTTGCGGCGTTTCCTGGACCAGACCATACAGCTCGGACGTGGACGCCTGATAGAACCGCGTTTTTTTCTCCAGCCCCAGAAAACGGATCGCTTCCAGCAGGCGCAGGGTTCCGATGGCGTCTACATCTGCCGTGTATTCCGGAGATTCAAAGCTGACCGCCACATGCGACTGCGCACCCAGGTTGTAAACTTCGTCCGGCTGCACCTCCTGAATGATTCTCGTCAGGTTCGACGTGTCGCTCAGATCGCCGTAATGCAGGTGCAATTTGGGGTTGGGGTCATGAGGATCTTGATAAATGTGGTCGATCCGCTGCGTGTTAAAGGACGACGCCCGGCGCTTAATCCCATGAACTTCATACCCTTTTTCCAGCAGGAATTCGGCCAGATAGGACCCATCCTGCCCGGTAATACCTGTAATCAACGCCTTTTTCGTCATCTTATTTTCCCACGAAATACTGTGTGCATCTTTTCCACCTCAGAAACAGCAAGAACTCGCGGAATGCAACCCAACGCATTAAATCACTGAAAATACTGGCGGCTATTAACCGCCAGCCTGCGTATACGTCACTATTTAACGTCAGGACGTCCCGTAGAGCGGCACATCGCTTTTAGCACCATCCGCCAGCGCTTTGCTCTGATCCCGGCGTACTTGTTCATATAGAGCCAGCGATTGTTCAGAGAACGCCGCGCTCGGGGGGGCGACATGAACAAAGTTTGACCGTTCGTCCTGACCGCGCACCAACATGGCATAGTCTCGGTCCGCAACCAGTTGCCGAGCGTTAGGGTTGAGATAGCGGATCGCCAGACCAATTCTGCGATCACCCGATCGGTTCGGACCCGAGCCATGAATAGTCAGCCCGTGATGCAGCGACAATTGCCCAGGGACAAGTTCGATATGGGTTTTGTCTTCGTCTGCGACATCAACGGCGACTTCCTGCCCGCGCGACAACAGGTTGGTGTCGGAATAGGTGTCGTTATGCGGCAGGATCGGGTTTTTATGACTGCCCTGTACGAAATCCATACAACCGCTTTCGACCGTGGCCGGGGACAGCGCGATCCAGGCGGTCACTTGATCCGGTGTCTCACCCATGCCCCAATAGGTCAGATCCTGATGCATGCCCACCGTGTGTTCGGTATGGGCCTCTTTGACGAAAAACTCGGCGGACCAGACCATGATATCCGGCCCCAATACGCCTTCAACCACATCCAATACCCGCGGGTCCTGTGCCACCCTCGCGGCCAAAGGTATGACCAGATGTGCGTTTACACGTTTGTAGGTGTTCAATGGCAAAGGCAGATCTGCAGATAGCCAGTCGGTCTCGAGTCGTTCAAACTCTGCGCGGATTTCGGCGATCTCATCTGGAGAAAATATCGTCAGAGGGAACAGAAATCCGTCTTCCCAGTATTTCTTGGACTGGTTCACCGTCAGGGCGTGGGGTGAGTTAGCTGTTTGCGGCATGAGGCACCTCTTGAATGCTGGTTCACGCAGGATAGGCCGGAACGCCACAAGGTCAGCGCACAACCTCTTGCCCGTTAGACTAAGTTCAGCTTAGCCTCTTCTCATGTCGTCCCGTATCCCGTCCCTCAACTGGCTGCGCGTGTTCGAGGCCGCCGCCCGCACCGAAAGCTTTGCCCGCGCGGCCACGCAGTTGAACATGTCGGCTGCAGCCGTCAGCCAGCAGGTGAAAGCGCTGGAAACGCGATTGGGCACGCCGCTGTTTCACCGCCACGCCCATGCCGTAACCCTGACCGAGGCGGGGCGGGCCTATCTGCCGTCGGTTCAACAATCGCTGCTGATGTTGGAGACCGCCACCACGGGGCTGTTCGGTGAAACGCGGGAACAGAGGTTGTTTGTGCAATCCATTCTGCTTTATGCGCACGGCATTCTGGCCGGTGGGTTGCCAGACTTTCACGCATCGCATCCGCAGATCAGCCTGTCCTTGACCACTGGCAATCTGGTTTCAGATTTCGCCAACCAGTTCACCGATTTGCAGATCGTGTTCGGCAATCCGACGCTCTATGGCGCGGACAGTGATGTGTTGTTGCATGAACGCCTTTATCCCGTAGCCCCGCCAGATATCGCCAATCAGATTCACCACCCCCAAGATCTGTTCCGTTTCCCTTTGATCGAGGTTTCGACTCACCGCGCCAGTTGGCTGCATCTGTTCGAGACCTTACGTTTGCCGACAGGTCAGGCGCGGTTTTTCTTTGCGGATAACTCCCTGATAGCGGCCGAGATATCGGCCAGCGGCGGTGGCATCGCACTGGCCCGCGCGCCCGCATCAGATCGGATCATGGAAATGTCGGGCCTTGTCCCCTGCCTGCCCGACATTCAAGTGGCAGGTCACGAAACCTACCATCTGGTCTATCCATCCCGCGCAGCCCTGCGGCCACCGGCGCGTGCCTTTCGCGAATGGCTGCTGGATCACAATGCGGCGGTCCAGACCCGGTAACGCCCCTGCCCTGTCACCTCGCGGATCAGGCCGCGCCGGGTGAACCGGTCGATATTGCGCTGTACAGCTGCACGTGACGCTTTTGTCAGTTCCTCGGCAAGTGGGGCCGAAACCATGGGCCAGGCAGTCAGAACGTCGATCAACAAAGGCGGTGTCCGCCCGCTCAGCCCGCTGGTTGCCTCGCGCGCGCGTTGTTCCCAAGCGCTGACCCGATCAAGATGCATCAGCGCGGCTAAGGTTGCCTGCCCTGCCCCTCTGATCCAGGCCGAAAGCTTTTCGTCTACCTCGCCAACCCCGCGTAGTGCCCCGGGACCGGACAGCGCCAAAGGCATGAACGTCGCCCCGCCCCGCCCCATCGTTGCCGCGTGGCGGGCCGCGATAATTGCGGCTTCGGTATCCTGCCCGATCCCCTGAGACAGCGCGCGCCAGGCATGGAACCCCATGGCCGCCTGTGTCACCGGATGCAAGCCTTCGGCATTGCGCATCACTTCGGCCAGATCGGCCACTGCCTCGGGGATGTCTTCGATACCTTGCGCCATGCGATCCAAAAAGGCGGTCAGGCCAATTTCCCATCCATCCGAAGACGGGCCCGGTCCGGAAGTTAAACGCCGTACCGCCCAACCGGCCCGAAACAAAGCCTGAACGTCATCACCGGTTGCACCGATCCGCAGACCGGTCCACAACGCCAGCCGGTCAACACTGATCCGGTCCCCGGTCCACCAGCCCAGATCGGATACATCCATCAGCGCCAGCCGATGCGTCCATCCATCCGGCCCGGCCCGCAACCTCTCATCCAAAGCACCGAAAATTGCCGCCAGGTCGGCCAGTTCAAAAGACAGCTCGGCCTGAGCCGCACGCCAATCGCGCGGATCGAACAGCAAACGGCGATCCACTTTCGGGCCCGGGGGCAAAAAATCCTCGACCGCCTCTTCATCCTCGGGCGGCAGAAACCACAAGTCATCGTCTTCGGGCGGGTCCACATCATAGATACTGGGTGGGCCTACCGCATCGGCGTCCTCATCCGGATCAGGCATGACGGGCTTTTTCTTCATACCCATTATATTTCGAGGATTTGCCTCGCTTCACAAGGCGTTTTTGCGCATTACGCGTTTAACCCGCAAAACTTTCAGTAAGAAAATCCAGCTGACCGCTCAGATCGGTCTGATCGTTACTCCCGATCAGCATGTAGCCATATCCGTCCTGCGCCCAGTTGGCTGTGGCCAGACCGCTCAGCACGGCCTGTTGCACATCCTTGTTCGGCGCGCCCTCACCCTGTCGGATGACACAAAAGGCAAAAGGCAGACCTTCCGCATCGGCAAACACCACCTGAACCAACGGCTTGCCCTTAAATGACAGGACCTGCGCGCGTTTCAGCTCCATCCCCGGCAGGGTTTCAAGCTCTTCGCGGTTCAACGACCGACCCAGCTGTGCCTCAGCCTGCGCGAACTGCTTGTCTAAAGCCTGAGAGGAACTGTCCAGCGACACAATCGTCTCTGGCACATACAACGACTGATAAATCGCTGCCTGTTGAACCCAGCCCAGCGGCTCTGGACGGGTCGCCCAAAAGGTCGCCGACGCAGCAACGACCGCGACCGAAGCCGCAACGGCAAGCAGACGCAGCCCACCACCGGCTCGCACGACCGGGGCCACCGGCTGTGGCAAATCAACCTGGGGCGTTTCCACTGGCACACGTTCGAAAACCGCCTGCACCACAGGTGCGAACGGGTCCAGCGCCATCAGGCGCTGTTCCAATGCGGGATCCGCCTCAACCGCGCTTTCGATCGCGGCGGCTTCGGCCTCATCCAGATTGCCTTCCAGATACGCCAACAGCGTCTCATCGGAAAACTTCATTTGCCACTCCGTCGAACGGTGTCTGCCGCCTCATGCTGCATCACAGTTTTCAGTTTCTGCCGGGCATTGGACAACCGGCTCATGATAGTTCCTATCGGCACCTCCAGCAACGCGGCAGCTTCGCGGTAGCTATAGCCCTCGACGAACACAAGCACGACCGTCTCCCGCTGCGCCTCTGGCAGCTGCATCACTTGTGTAAACACTTCAGTGGCGAAAATATTCGTTTCTGAATCGTTTCCGGGTGCAATTAAGTCTGCTTCGGGCGTCACGGACAGCGCCTGCGCCTTGCGAACCGAACGCGACCGCACCTCATTCAACCAGATCGAGCGGCAGATCGTCATCAGCCAGCTATCCAGCCGGTCATGTGACGTGACCTGGTGGTGTCGTTCCAACGCGCGCAGACATGTGGATTGTAGCAGATCGTCGGCCACGTCGGATGCGCCGGACAGTGCCAGCCCAAACCGCCAGACGCGTTTCGAATGCATCTGGATCGCGCCGCGCACGGCCTGTTCCGAACTAATCTCACCACCCATCGAATAAATCGCGACCTGTGTGTGTTTGCTTTCCACGGACCGGGCCCGCGGGGTCAGGACTGACATAACCCGAGGAGGAAAGAAATGAAACTTCTGTTGAAGGCAGTCACGATTGCGTCGGCAATTGTTGCAACCCCGGCGCTGGCGGACGGCTGGACCCTTGTCCCCGAAGGATCGCATCTGGCCTATGGGACCATCAAGAAAGACACCGTGGGCGAGGTCAATTCCTTCACCAACCTCAGCGGTCATGTCAGCCCGGACGGCAAGGCCGAGATTCAGATCGACCTGTTCTCGGTCGAGACCAATATCGACATCCGTAACGAACGCATGATCGAGTACGTGTTTCGCAAAGCAGGTACTGCGGCGCTGACGGCCACGTTTGACATGGCCGAAGTCTCAAGTCTGGGTATTGGCAAAACCACCACCGTCGATACCGAGGCCGTGTTGTCCCTGGCTGGAACGGATGTGGCCTTCGACGCCGAGATGTTTGTGGCCCGCCTTTCTGAGTCCTCGGTGATGGTGTCGACCAACGACATGGTGTTCATCAGCGCCGAAGACGCAGGCGTCAATGCTGGGGTCGAAAAACTGATGGAGCTGGCCAGCCTGCCCGGCATCACTCGCACGGTTCCGGTGACGGCCCGGCTGATCTTCAACTTGGATGGCGAACAGGCTGCGGTTGCCCCTGCTGCCCCGTCTGCCGTCGCCGCAGTGGAAGGAGACATCAAGGCGGGTAAGAAAGTGTTCCGCAAATGCAGCGCCTGCCACAAGCTCGAGCAAGACCGCCACACTGTCGGTCCGTCACTGCACGGGGTTATCGGCGCCACAGCCGGACAGGCGGACGGGTTCCGGTATTCGGCCCAATTGCAAGAGTCGGGCATTGTCTGGACCGCTGACACCCTGACCGCGTTCCTTTCTGACCCGCGCAGAACGATTCCCGGTAACAAGATGCAGTTTTCCGGCCTGAAAAAAGACGAAGATATCACCAACCTGATCGCTTATCTGCAGGCCGAAGCGCAGGGCTGATCCCGAACCCGGCGAAAACCGGGTTCCCTTTGCCCGCTCTGCCACGCTATCCCTTGTCTCAGTCACGATGAGGGAGACGCAGGGCATGAGCGAAACGGTCAAACTGTCATTGGACGAAGTCCGAGACCTCAGCCTTTCTATTTTGACCACGTCTGGTTTCGGGCCGGATCATGCCGCAGCGATCGCCGATACGCTAACCACCTGTCAAATCGACGATTGCCAATCACATGGATTGTTCCGCCTGTTCATGTGCGCCGACACGATAAATGCGGGTCAGATCGACGGGCATGTAGATCCAATCCTTGAACCGTCGGAAAACGCAGTCGTTCGGGTTGATGCGCAGGGAGGGATGTCCCTGCTGGCGTTCGAAAAAGCATTGCCGGTTTTGATCGAGAAAACCCGCACCCAAGGTATCGCCGCCATGGCGATCAACCGGTGCTTCCATTTTTCGGCACTCTGGCCCGAGGTGGAGCGTCTGTCCGCGGTTGGTCTGGCGGCGATGGCGATGGGCCCAAGCCACGCCTGGGTCGCCCCCGCCGGTGGCACGCGCGGCAGCCTTGGCACCAACCCGCTGGCCTTCAGCTGGCCTCGCCAGAACAAAGACCCGTTTACCTTCGATTTCGCCACCAGCGCCTTTGCCCGGGGAGAGATAGAACTGTACCGCCGCGCAGGCAAGCCCCTGCCCGAAGGTGTCGCCATCGACAAACACGGCAACCCGACCACCGATCCACAGGCCGCGATGGACGGCGCGATGCTGACCTTTGGCAGCTACAAGGGCTCGGCCCTGTCGATTATGATCGAACTGCTGGCCGGTCCGCTAATCGATGATCTGACCAGTCTGGAAAGCATGGAATTCGCCGATGGCGCCGGCGGCGCACCTTATCACGGGGAAATCCTTCTGGCCTTCGATCCTGCGCAATTCAGCGGCGGTCGAGTCGATGAGAATGACGCGCGGGCCGAGCGTTTGTTCGCCGATATCACCGATCAGGGCGCGCGTCTGCCGTCGCAACGGCGCTTTGCCGCGCGGGCCCGCAACACCGAACGTGGCTATGTCGAGGTTGCCAAGACCCTGCACGACGACCTGCAGGCTTTGGCCGAACAGGCGCAGGCACGCTAAAGCCTCTTTCCCTTGGCGATGTGGCTGGCTAAGAAGTCCCTCCAGACATATTCAGGAGGCCCCCTTGGACCGCATCGCCCGCACCATCGCCACCGAAATCAATGCCCGCCCCGAACAGGTGGGGGCCGCGGTGAAATTGCTGGACGAAGGGGCCACCGTGCCTTTTGTCGCCCGCTACCGCAAAGAGGTGACGGGTGGGCTGGACGACACCCAACTGCGCACCCTGTCTGACCGCCTGACCTATCTGCGCGAACTGGAAGCGCGGCGCGAGACGATCCTGGGCTCGATCAAAGATCAGGGCAAGCTGACCGACGATCTGGTCAAATCCATCGCGCAGGCCGATACCAAGGCGCAGCTGGAAGACATTTACCTGCCCTACAAACCCAAGCGCCGCACCAAGGCGATGATTGCCCGCGAGAATGGGTTGGAACCGCTGGCGGATGCCATTCTGGCGGATCGGTCGGCTGACCCAGAAATTCTGGCGCAGGGCTATGTCACCGAAGCAGTGGCAACCGTCAAGGACGCGCTGAACGGCGCGCGGGACATCATCACCGAACGGCTGACCGAAAACGCCGCCCTACTGGGTGAGCTGCGCAATTTCATGCAGCGCGAGGCCCTGCTGACTTCAAAGGTAATTGAAGGCAAGGAACAGGAAGGCGCGAAGTTCAGCGACTACTTCAGCCATTCGGAGCTTTGGGCAAAAGCCCCGTCGCATCGTGCGTTGGCGATGCTGCGGGCCTCGAAAGAGGGGATCGTGACACTGGATATCGCGCCCGATCCCGAAACCGGCGCCGCCCGTGCCGAAGCGATTGTCGCCGCGCACCTTCACACACGTGGAGGCGGTCCCGGAGATCTGTGGCTACGTAAAGTGGCGGGTTGGACTTGGCGGGTTAAGCTGTCGCTGTCGATGATGGTCGAGCTGATGGCGGATCTGCGCGGCCGAGCGCAGGATGAAGCAATTGATGTTTTCTCGCGCAATCTTAAAGACTTACTATTTGCCGCACCGGCGGGTGCCAAGGCAACCCTGGGTCTGGACCCCGGCATTCGAACTGGCGTCAAAGCTGCGGTGGTTGATGCCACAGGTAAAGTGGTCGCGACCGATACGCTTTATCCGTTTCAACCCAAGAACGATCTACGCGGCGCGCAGGCCGCCATTCTGAATCTGATCGCTGCGCACGAGATTGAACTGATCGCCATCGGCAATGGCACCGCCAGCCGGGAAACCGAGAAACTTGTGGGTGATACGCTGAAACTGCTGCCAAAAGCTGTTTCGGCACCGACCAAGGTTGTTGTGTCCGAGGCTGGCGCATCGGTCTATTCCGCCTCAGAACTGGCGGCGCGCGAATTCCCCGATCTTGACGTGTCGTTACGTGGTGCGGTTTCCATCGCTCGTCGGCTGCAGGACCCGCTGGCCGAACTGGTTAAGATCGAACCTAAATCCATTGGGGTCGGCCAATACCAGCATGACGTGGACCAGCACAGGCTGTCGCAATCTTTGGCATCGGTGATCGAAGATGTGGTGAACGCGGTGGGGGTTGATCTGAACACGGCCTCAGCCCCCCTGCTCTCTCATGTCTCGGGGTTGGGGCCCGGCTTGGCCGAAGCAATTGTCATGCATCGCGACATGAATGGCGCATTTCAATCACGTAAAGAGCTGCTGAAGGTCACCCGCCTTGGCCCGCGCGCTTATGAGCAAAGTGCAGGCTTTTTGCGCATACGCGACGGGTCGGAACCTCTGGACGCCTCTTCAGTTCACCCCGAGGCCTATGACGTGGCCCGCCGGGTTGTTTCGGCCTGCGGGCGCGACATCCGTCAGATCATGGGTCACGACGGAGCGCTAAAGGGGTTACGCGCAGAACAATTCGTCGACGACACCTTCGGCTTGCCGACTGTGCGCGACATCTTTGCCGAGCTGGAAAAGCCTGGCCGAGACCCCCGCCCCAGTTTTGTCACCGCCTCGTTCACCGACGGTGTCGAAGACATCACCGACCTGAAACCGGGCATGGTGTTGGAAGGCACAGTGACAAATGTCGCCGCCTTTGGCGCTTTTGTGGATATCGGGGTGCATCAGGACGGGCTGGTCCATGTCAGTCAATTGGCCGACCGCTTCGTCAAAGACCCGCACGAGGTGGTCAAGACCGGACAGGTCGTCAAGGTCACCGTGGTCGAGGTGGATGTTCCCCGCAAGCGGATTGGCCTAACTATGCGCAAGGATGGCGGAACATCATCTCGCGAAGATCGGGCCAGTCGAGGACCAAAAAAGAACTTCGGCCCGTCAAAACCCAAAGGATCGCAACGCGCAAAATCTGATAGTAATGCGCATAACAGCGCATTTGCGGATGCGTTGAAATCTGCGATGAAGGACCGTTGATGAAAACGGGCATTCACAGCCTTTGCCTTTGACGCCTAGGCGAAGGCGTCCGGCTCAAGCTCTTCCCAAAAATCAAAGATGGCATTGGCGTTCAGACCAGAACGCCAGCCATGGGCGCGGAAGTGTTCCCGGTCCAGATCATTGTCGAGCCCTGCCATAAACAAGCGTTTGTCCGCATCCCGCTGGGTTGGGTTTCGCCGCGAAACCAGTTCTTCAACGATAGACAGCTTTCGCGACCGCTCGGTACGCTCAGCCACTCGGGCTGCGTAAGCCTGATCTTCTAGCGCCTTCTCAACGTCCCGTACGCGCGCGGCCTCGACGGCTTCGGGGCTGGGTTCAGGCGGAGAATCGTTTTCCGGCGGTTGATAGTCGTCGCGCAAGGCGGCGGACAAATATCCTACCGTTGATTTCACATCCCCCTGCCCGCTTACATAATCCAATTTTTGCTGCACATAGTCTTCACCATGTTCCGCAATCCACTGTCGCGCCAACCGGTCGGACACCCCTTGCTTACGGAGCGTCTTGTAAACTTGCAGATTGCGGACGCCATCGCTGTCATCGATTTCGAACATCGCCTTCTGTGGATTACCTTTGATCAGAAACCGGATATCCGTAACCGTGCGGCCCTTTTTTTGAAACTGTGGCTCTATCAGTATGTCCGAACTTTTATTCACCTCAGCCACGGCGGGTTTGATGATCTTGGCGTTGAGGTGTTTGAAGCTGCCGTAATAGTCGCTGCCGTCTACCCCCATGAGTTTGCGGAACACGTCCAGCGCCCACCAGCCCGTAGAACCGGTTCTGACGAACCTATAACAATTCTCATACAGCGCCAGGCCATGCCCAGAGCTAAAGTTCCTTTGGATCTGCACATTGATCAGGGCATAGATTTTCGGATCATAGAGCTTTTGGGCCAGCGCCGGTGAGTAGGCGTATTCACAGACCCCGTTCTTCAGCTTGGCGAAGCTGAGCAATGAGGACACGCCCCATTCTTGTCTGCCCTGCTCATCCAACATGTCCCACTCCGCGACGGTCTCGGCCAGCGCTCGCAAACTCGCCCGCAGCGTATCGAAGTCGTTTGAATTATAGCCGACCATCATCGCAAGCGTCCGCGCGTCGATAGTATGTGTCTGTGCTGAGGTCAGTGCGTCATACGCGTTCAACAACAGGACATTCGAGAGCTTACGCTGCAAAAGCGTAAGCTTGCCGCTGATGTGAATCGCGGCGACGTTTTTCTTAACCGTCTCCCGGCGCAATGCACCAGAGAGCTGATCCATATCCAATTGTGTATCCGGCATGATTCTGCCTGGCTGCTCGTTTTGGTATTTCTTGCACAAAAAGTACCCATGGATCAATTCTATTTGGGTACCCAAATACAGGAAAGAGGGAATCCTGTATCTGGGTACCTGACCTGAAAATCCTCGCAGTTATCCACAGAACCGGATCGAGGGTCGCCCAATTAGAGGGTTTTACATGTACTGCGACCCGGCGAAAAACGAAAATTTAGGGTCTAATCTGGTCGAAATTTCAGCGTCCTGCGAATCGGCCCCCTTCTTCCTGAAACTCGGCACTCAGCAACCTGTAGACGGGTACCTTTGATACCGGAATCTGGTCCCTTTCATACCGTAAACAGGTTCTAAAGTGAGTTTAATTCTTTGGTTTTAAACACTATTTTTCTTGTAAAGTCTCTAAAACATCTAAAATAAATAAACTCTTTGTTAGCTTTGGTGTTGCCTATTTTACTGGTTTCGTGACGAAACCCACTCAGAGGGGCTTATTCTGTGGAAAACTCTCACTCTGAGGATAGCGTCATTAGAAAATGTTCGCTATGTTGGGCAATATACGCCGCTAAGGCGAACATTACCCGAGGCATCGACAGTGAATAAATCTAACCAACCTCCTCTGCCGCCCTATTTGAATCTGGATCCAGAGCTAGCAGCGCAAAAGTTGCCTGATCCTATCGGAACTTCTCGATTCGCCAAAGCGGCTACATTCTGCGCAAAAGGGCGCGAAGACCTGGCGCGACGTGGGTATGCTCCGGACGGGGAAAAAAGACTGCGTAGATTTTCCATCTGGGAGATCACCAAATACCTGATCCCGGTTGCACCAGCGCATCTGCGACGTGTGCTCAAAGCCAATCCCGAATTGCCGCAGGGTGAAGGCGAGGCTGGCTCCAAGTGGTTTTCGCTGGAGGAAGTACTGACCCTCCGACAACACTTTGCAGCCGAGGGTGTGAGCACCAAGGAATATCTGCCGTACCGACCAGATGGCCTTCCTGCAAAGGTGGTTGCTGTGGCCAATTTCAAAGGGGGTGTAGGTAAGACATCTACTGCCGCGCATCTGGCAATGTCAGCTGCGCTGGACGGATATAAAGTATTGGTTATAGATCTGGACAGCCAGGGATCGATGACCTCAATTCTAGGTGGGAGTGTTGCAGATGAATGGCAAACGGTTTTTCCACTTATAGCCAAAGATTACGCGCGTGCCGTACAAGAGGAAAACCGGGTCCGCAATGCGGCTGGGCAGCCTGAAATCCCCCTGGATGAAACGCTGCAAGAAGCGCTCAATACCCTGCCCCGCGATGTTATTCAGAAAACGCATTGGCCCAATATCGACCTGATTGGCGCCCAGTTGAACCTGTATTGGGCCGAGTTTCAGATACCCGTTTGGCGCATGGGTTTGCGCAGTTGGCCGCTTTGGGATGGTTTGACCAACTTTCTGCAGGATGAAGGAGTGTTGAACGACTACGACATTGTTTTCCTCGATACGCCTCCTGCACTTGGGTACCTAACGATCAACGCGCTGGCTGCAGCTGATATTTTGCTTGTGCCGTTGGGGGCCTCGTTTCTTGAATTTGATTCAACGGGCCGGTTCTTTGACATGCTCTACACGACTTTTGCCAGCATCGAGGACGGTGAGAACGCGGCGCAAAGGGCGGCTGGTTTACCCGAGCTCAAGTTTGAATGGGACGTGGTCAGGGCCATAATCACTCGGTTTGATGCCAGCCAGCAAACCGATATGGCAAATGTGATTCAGGCCTATTTCGGGGACTTCATGAATGCATACCGTCAGGACTATACCGCTCTGGTTGGCCAGGCGGGTGAGCAGGTCAACGGTATCTACGAAGCGGATTACAGGGACTTCAATCGCGATACGTATGTACGAGGTCGGGAAACATTCGACCGGACCTATGCCGAATTCAAGCAGGTCTTGATCGGCTGCTGGTGGCGCGACGCTCAGATGGAAGGAAACGCAGATGGCTAAACGCAGAAGACTGACCGCTCCGGACACGTCAGAATTGGAACAGCTTGAGGCTGGTTTCGCGGCGAAACCGTCGATCAGCCCGTTTGAAACCAAGTCATCGACGCCTCCGATTGCACAGGTCGCGGCTGAGGCTGCAACGCTCAACGGCATGGCAGCGGTGACCGATCGCCTTGCTCTGGCGCAGGATCAAGGTGATGCAGCTCGATGGCGCGATGCGCAGGATGCCGGACTGGTGGCGGAAATGCTATCGCTGGATCAGATTGATGCCGATTTCATTCGTCGCGACCGGATGGTTGAAGATGAAGAAGCCATGGCAGAACTTTTGGAGTCCTTGCGCGTTCACGGGTTGCGCACACCAATTGAGGTCACGCGTGACGGCGAAGGTTACGGGTTGATTTCTGGCTTCCGACGATTGAATGCCTTCCGGCGCCTGGCCGAGACCGATCCGCGGTTTTCTGAAATCCCAGCCTTTGTCCGAGAGGCTGGTTCGGGGCAGGGCGCCTATGTCTCAATGGTCGAGGAAAACGAACTTAGGGCAAATCTCAGCCCTTATGAACGTGGACGCATTGCGGTTTTAGCCGCGGGACAGGGGGTATTTGCATCGACCGAAGCCGCTGTTGACGTTTTGTTTGCTGCTGCGTCCAAGGCAAAACGATCCAAGGTTCGTAGTTTTGCGGTGGTACACGAAGCACTTGGTGACTTGTTGCAGCACCCGGTCGCCCTGTCCGAAAAAGCAGGACTGAAACTAGCGGCCGCATTGCGGGAGGGGGCACAACCCCAATTGCGTCAGGCTTTGGCCGAGGTGGGCGAGCTGGACCAAAAATCGGAATGGGCGTTGCTGGAAGCCGCCCTAAAGACGTCACCTGCCCCTGTGAAAGACAAGGCGAGGGGAGGGCGTCCGCAACAGGTTCAGCGCCTGGCTCCGGTGGCGTTGACCGGAGGCAGCGACATTCTGGCCGAAGTGTCCGCAGGCGAATTACGCCTTCGTATTCGTGGAATGGATATCCCTGCCGAAGACGCGCAGAACATCGTTGAACGGTTGGCCGATTACCTGCGTGAGTTTCGCGGCAAAACATAAAGCGGGAAGGTGAGATAGGACCGCAAAATCAGACCCGCTATGTGGTGCGCAAAATGACATATTTTTGCGCACCAATTGGGTCGACCGTTTGACACCATAGGACGCTGGGATTCCACGTAATGTGCCAACGGTTATGAGGATCATGCCGTACCTGTATGAAACGGGAACTTGGTTTTCAGGACGTCAAATGGGACGGGTTCGGAATGGCTGACCGCCGTTCGATCAGCTGACCGTCAAGCCGTTCGGCACTGGGTCTTTCTTGATCCGAAATCCAGCGTGCGAGGGCAACGGCGGCTTTCTCGCCCATTTGAGACACCGGCAAATGCACTGTGGTGATGGCAGGCACTGCGACAGCAGAACTGGGCAGATCGTCGACCCCAACCAGAGAGATATCGTCGGGCACGCGGACATCCTCGGCCTGAAGACCGAACAAAACCCCCAAGGCAACGACATCTGACAGGCACAAAATGGCGTCCGGTTTTTGAGCCTGTCCGCAGATGAGTTTGGCACTTTCCGCGCCGCCACGATGGCTGATCTGGGTCTCGTAGCAGGTTAGCTTTCCGTCCCAGGGCAGGTCCTGCAGACCGGAAAGTCGTGCGCGTGTTCGGTCATTATCATGCACCGGGCCGTGTACGACAGCTATGTGGCGATGCCCAAGGTCGGCAAGATGCTGCAGGGCAAGCTGAGCCACCGCTTCGTTGTCATACCCGATGGTCGGCAGAGGGTTTGTTGCGTCATAAAAGGATGTGATGATCGTCGGCAGCATCGTCCGATCGATCAAGTCGTGCAGTGCGTCGCTGTGGGTGGCACCTGTGATAATCAGACCTTCGGCTCCGATATCAACAAGGCTTTGCGCTTTCTCGGCTTCGATTTCGAGGTCCGAGTTCGTTGTCGCAACGACAAGGGACAATTGGTGTTCGGACAGCTCACGCTCTAGCGCGGCAAGGAACCGGGCAAAGATCGCGTTGTCCAGCGTTGGCACCAAAGCTCCGACAAATCGGGTGCGGCCGGAATTGATCGCCCGTGCGGCGGCGCTGGGTACGAATTTCAACGCGTCAATGGCAGCCTGGACTTTCTCAAGCGTGTCTTTCTTCACCACGCCTGGTTCATTGAGAACCCGAGACACCGTTGCGACCGATACACCCGCCGCTTTGGCCACGTCTCTGAGATTTGCGCGTTTTTTGGGTTCAGGGCTTCTTGGCTTCACCGTTTTCTGGGTCCGTTTCTACGGTCGTATAAGAAAGTGTTGACATATGTAACTAGTTTCAGCAACCTCTGTAACTAGTTACATTTTGGCTATCTGGCTGCACCATGCACGGATCTTCAGTCTTACATACGTTCGCGAATACGGGGTTTAACGGCCTTGGCCGGCGGTTTCCGGGCTTTCCGAAAATCTCAGATGCGCGTACGCATATCCTGGCCCCGCGCGAGGCGTTGCAACTGAAAATGTCCGCTGGGGATTTGCTGTCGATAGAAGGGGTTGGCCCGGCGCAACCTCTGGATTTGACGGCATTTGACGAGGTTGGGCAACCAATGTTGGCAACCTTGGGGCTTACTGCAAACGGACAGATCGCAGCGGGCGACTTTGATAGTGCCCGATTTTCAGGATGGATTGCTGCGCAAGGCGGGGGGGAACCGGTTCCCGGACACAGGTTGGATCAAGTGACCGATCCGGTGATTCTGCGCGCCGACACGTCCGTTACGGTCTGGGTGATCCGTCCCATTGAGCGTTCGGGGTTGATCGAAGGTGCAGGGGCCGGATGCGTTACGGTTCAACACAAATCATCCGCTGCGCAAGACCCGCACCTGCCACCTTTGCTGGGTGATACACGGGATGAATTCACCGTACCGCGGGGCAGGGCAGTTGCCTATGAACTGAAGGCAGGAGAATTTGTTCAGATCATCGACGTCGAAGGCCAGCAGTGTTCAGATTTCATGGCGCTGCGCGCTGATGGGTTGGATTGTGGTGACGAATGGATGATCGACTCGACCGCCACCCGCTCGATGGTGCGTCGTGCATTCCCGGGGCCCGGGTTGCTGGACAAATTTTTTGATCGCGAGATGCGTCCGCTGTTGAATGTCATACAGGATACCTGCGGGCGGCATGACACTTTCGGTCTGGCTTGCACCGCACGCGGGTATGAGGAGCGGGGGTTTCCCGGTCATCTGAATTGTTCCGACAACATGTCGAATGCCTTGGCCCCGTATGGCGTCGCACGGCGTGCGGCCTGGCCGGCCATCAATTTCTTTTGGAACACATGGATCGACCCGGCGACCCATCACATCCAGACCGAAGAATCCCATTCTCGTCCTGGGGACTATGTCGCGATGCGCGCGATCGAGGATCTGGTCTGTGTCTCGACCGCCTGCCCGGATGACATTGATCCGATTAATGGTTGGAATCCGACAGATGTGCATGTGCGCATCTATCGCCCCGAAACACCGATCCGCCGCGCGGTGGCCTATCGCGAAAAGGAAGATGCCCCGATGTCGATCAGTCAGGAATCCGCGTTTCACGACCGGCTCGCTCCGCTGACCCAGCATTTCGCGCCGGCGCGCGATCTGTGGGCGCCGGTCAGCTATCCCGCCCACGGCACGCTGGGAGAATATTGGGCCTGCCGTCAGGCGGTGACGGTTCAGGATATGAGCGGGCTGCGCAAATTCGACATTATCGGCCCGGATGCCGAGGCGTTGTTGCAGCTGGCGACCACGCGAAACGTGGCCAAGTTGCCGGTGTGGCGTGGGTCTTACACTTTGATGTGTGACGAAAGCGGGGCCGTTATTGATGACGGCACCTTGTTCCGCCTTGCGCCCGAGATTTTTCGCTGGTGCTGTGGCTCGGAAGAAAGCGGGCGCGTGTTGCAGACGCTGGCGGATGAACGCGGTTTGCAGGTGCGCGTGCATGCATTGCGCGGTGCGATGCCGAACCTGGCAATCCAGGGTCCGAAATCGCGCGACCTGTTGCGCAAGATCGCCTTTACGCAACCTCATGTGCCCGGGCTGGATCACCTGAAATGGTTTGGCGTCACCGTCGCCCGTCTGCGCGATCGCGAGGGCGCGCCATTCATGCTGTCGCGCTCAGGCTATACCGGAGAACTGGGGTATGAGGTCTTCTGCTCTAAATCCGATGCAGTCGCAATCTGGGACGCGGTGATGGAAGCGGGTGAGGAATTCGGGATCACGCCAATGGGTTCGGCCGCGCTGGACGTTATCCGGATCGAGGCCGGTCTGGCCGCCGCCAACGCCGAATTCGAGCCGGGTGTCGATGCGTTCGAAGCGGGGTTGGGTTTTGCCGTCGACCTGATCAAATCCGACTTTACCGGCAAGGCTGCGCTGGAACGCAATGCGCGCGAACCGCGCCGGGTACTCAAGGGGCTGCTGATTGGCTGCGATGATGTACCCGCCCACGGTGCCCCTGTCTTCGCAGGTGAGCGGCAGGTGGGTGTGGTCACTTCGGCCACCCGCTCACCGATGTTGGAACACGCCATCGCGATGGCGCGGCTTTCGGTCGAACACGCGGAAAATGGCACCGAACTTGAGATCGGACAGCTTGATGGGCGGATGAAGCGCCTGTGTGCCACCGTCTCGAACATTCCATTCATAGATCCGCAACGCAAGCGGGCGCGCGCCTGATGGCGCATGCAACTCAACGCAACGGGAGAAGACATATGAGGAAACTAACATTCACGGCAACCTTGACCATGATCTTGGGCGCAACAACGGCAATGGCGCAGGAGAAGGTCATGGTGGGTGAACCCAGTTGGCCCGGTGCCAAAATCATGAGCCGGGTAATCGGTCAGGTCATCGAAACCCGTTTGGGCGGCGAAGTCGGATATGCTCCTGGAGCCAACGCGGTGATCTTTGCCGCCATGGATGGCGGGCGCGGCGATATCGACGTACACCCGGACGTCTGGTTGCCAAACCAGTCTTCGTTCACCGATGAGTACGTTGATCAGAAGGGTACTGTTGGACTGTCTTCGGGCAGCTACGAAGGCCGCGCCGGGATTTGCGTGCCAAACTACATGGTCGAAGATCACAACATCAAATCCATCTACGATCTGGCCACCCCAATGGCGCAGGAGCTGTTCGATTCAGACGGTGACGGGCTGGGCGAGGTCTGGGTCGGCGCGTCCGGCTGGGCGTCGACCAACACGTTCAAGGTGCGGGTACGGGACTACGGCATCGAAACCTTCCTGACACCCACCACCGAAGACGAAACCGTGTTTTATTCGCGTCTGAAGGATCAGATCGACCAACAGAAAGGGGCCGCGTTTTACTGCTATGCGCCGCATTATGTGCATGCCCTCTATGACGTAACCATTCTGGAAGAGCCCGAGCATGACGCGGCCACCTATAAGATGGTGCAGCCGGATCAGGATGCCGACTGGTACAACAAATCCCATGTCAGCACCGGCGAGCCGGTTAAAACCGTGACCGTGGCGCATTCCAAGTCTTTGGAACAGCGCAATCCGGCGGCTGCCTCTTTTCTGGCCAATATCGACATGGACGCAGCTCAGCTTAGCGGATTGACCTACGAGGTCGTGGTCAAGGGCCGCGAGATTGACGAGGTCGTGGCCGAATGGATCGCCGGAAATGGCGATACCGTTGATGGTTGGCTTGGTCTGAAAACAAACTAAAGCCGTCGCGCCCCCGGTGTTTCGGGGGCGCCCTGTAACACTCTCAACAGCGGTGGGGTCAGTATGACAGCGGATATCGCAATTGACGCAAAAGGCGTGTGGAAAGTATTCGGCGCGCGCTCGCAGGAGGCTTTGAAAGCCATCCACAGCGAAGGGCTGAGCAAGGCCGAAGTGCTGGACCGCTTCAACTGCGTTGTTGGCGTGGCCGATGCCAGTTTCGAAATTGAGCGTGGGGAGCTGTTCTGTGTCATGGGCCTGTCTGGTTCGGGCAAATCGACCCTCGTGCGCCATGTAAACCGACTGCTCGAGCCAACGGATGGTCATATCTATCTGGATGGCGATGACGTGATGGGCCTGAATGACGAAGGATTGCGCGATTTACGCAACCGGCGTGTTGCCATGGTGTTCCAAAACTTCGGCCTGATGCCGCACCGCACCGTGCGTGACAACGTAGCGATGCCGTTGGAAATACGTGGCACCGGCAAAGCCCGCCGCTGGGAAGAGGCGGACCGGGTGTTGGAGCTGGTCGAACTAAACGGATGGGAAGACAAATACGCCCATGAGCTTTCGGGTGGCATGCAGCAGCGCGTGGGCCTTGCCCGCGCCATTGCAGCCGATCCGGAAATCCTGTTGATGGATGAGCCATTCTCGGCCCTCGATCCGCTGATCCGAAAACAGTTGCAGGATCAGTTCATGGACCTCAGCCACAAGCTGAATAAAACGACGATGTTTATCACCCACGATCTGGACGAGGCCATTCGCATCGGCCACCGCATCGCGATTATGAAAGACGGGCGTATCGTGCAGATTGGTACGCCGGAAGAGATCATCCTCAACCCCGCCGACGACTATGTTGCCGATTTCGTTGCCGGTATATCCAAGCTCAACATGATCTTCGCCCATTCGGTGATGAAACCGGTGGACGAATTCGAGGCCCATCATGGCGAAGTGCCGGAGGATGCAAAGGAAGCGCATCCCGAGATGGATTTGTCCGATCTGATGAACCTTTGCGTCGACGGCCACGGTGTCGTCGCGGTCACGCAGGATGGCAACACGGTCGGGGTGATCAACCGCGCGGGTCTGATCCGCGCCATTCAGGACAGCCAGGCATAAGGGGACCGATATGAAACATGTTGATGTGCAACAGATCCAACCGGAAACCGCTGATCGGCTGAACGGGCTGATCGCCGATTTCGTGGGGCAGGGGCAGGAATACTACCAAAAAACCTTTGCCTATATGATGCAGGCGCCCGGTTATCGGTTCACGCTGAACAAGGCCGCAGCGATCCTGGGGCCGATCTGGTTTGGCGCGCGTGGGTTGTGGTCGTGGTTTCTGGGCTTTCTGGTGCTGGAAACACTGGCCTATATCCAGATCGGGCTGGGGCTGTTCGGTGATCTTGGTCGCGAGTTCCGTGAACGCGCAGCCCAGATCGAACAGACGCTGGAACTGCGCCGCCAACAGATTGCCGCTGCCGAACAATCCGGTTCCGCCACGTTGGAGTCGTTGAAACGTGCGGCGGAATCGCTTGAGGGCGCGTTGGTCGGGGCCCAAGAGGCCGCGCGCAGTGCGGATTCCACCGGTGTCGCTTATCTGATGGTTGGAATTGTGCTGTTGCTGGCGGTCAAGTTTCTGGCAGCGTCGCTGGCAAACTGGACGCTTGAGGGTCAGTTTGCGCGCTGGCGCTCGGACACAAGTGTCGCAAATGGCTGGTCGACCCCGCGGATGGTTGTGGCCGCGGCATTGACGGGCATTGTCGTTGTGCTGTCGATGATAAAATTTGCGCAGCCTGACGCTTTGGCGGTGCTGAAAACCTTCCCGACCAATCGCGACTGGCGGCTGAATGTGGGCGACGGGGTGCAGGCGGTTTTTGAATGGACCAAGACCGCCGGGCGCGGCTTCTTTGACGGCCTGACCTATGGCATGCGCACCTTGCTGGACTGGATTGAGGTGGTGCTTGTTGATACGCCCTGGCCGGTGGTGGCTCTGGTGATCATCATGCTGGCCTACCTGTCCGCCGGTGCGCGCGTGGCAATCTTTACCGGGGCAGCGCTGGCCTATCTTGGGCTTTTGGATTTCTGGGAAAAGGCGATGACCACGATTGCCTTGCTGGGTGCAGCGGCGTTGATTTCGATCACGCTGGGCATCCCGCTGGGTATTTATTGCGCCCGCCGCCCACGTGCCTTTGCCATCGTGCGGCCCATTCTGGATTTCATGCAGTCGATGCCATCCTTTGTCTACCTGATTCCCGTGGTGGCTTTCATCGGATCAGGCAAACCAGCAGGCGTCGTGGCCACGATGATTTTCGGTAGTCCCCCGGTGATCCGCTTCACCGTTCTAGGTTTGCAGCAGGTGCCGGAAACGGTGCGTGAGGCTGCGCTCGCCTTTGGGGCCACGCCGCGTTACCTGCTGTGGCGAGTGGATCTGCCGCTGGCGCATAAGACCATCATGGCAGGCGTCAACCAAACCATCCTGATGTCGCTGGCCATGGTCGTTGTAGCCTCGCTGATTGGTGCTAAGGGTCTGGGGGAAGACGTTCTGGAAGCGTTGCAGTATGCGGCGGCAGGTCAGGGTATTCTGGCCGGTCTGGCGATCCTGTTCTGTGCGCTGATTCTGGATCGGATCGTGGCCGGTAAGAGGTAGAGATTGAGCAGGATCCAAAGCGATCTGGCCGGGGACGGACCCCGGCCAACGCTTCCCGTTTACGACCAGCGTTCGATCAGGCGAATGGCCCAGACCAGAACGATGCCATAGATTACATGCCCAACCAGCGCGACCCATGTGATACCGGTGAAGTTCAAGAAGAACGGCAAACCGGCGATGGTCGTGATACCGCCAATGGCAAATACCCAAAGCCCAAAACCGTAGACTGCTGATCCCACAAATATGTAGCGGCCTTTGAACAGCGTCGCCCAAACCGGGTTGAAGACGTAGAGCCAGCCAATCGGATAACCGATCAGGCCAACCAGATAGAAGTGAACGAAATACCCGGCGAAATCGCCATTGGGCAGGCCCAGTGTTCCGAGCAAGCTGCGCGCAAGCCCGTGCGGAGACAAATTGGCAAACCCCAATGACGGGCTGATCAGCTGCCCCCACAGGTCAAACGCATTGGACGCGAAGAAACCTGAAATGAACATCATACCCAAAAGCGGGATGTTGAATCGTGGGAACAGACCCGTCGAAGAATGCGCAGTTTCTGACATCGCCATGGGATGACCTTTCATGCCGGTTGCGTTGCTTTGTGCCTTTAAAATTGTGAAACGGCGGCTGAATTCAACGAATTGAAAGAGCTTTCACGCACAGGTGACAAAGCGAAGAATATTGAAACAAACCTGTGGGGATGGCCAGCTATCTGCGGCGTGCGGCTCGCCTCAGCAGCGGGATTTCAAAACGTCCACGACCGCATCAAAGGCCTGTACATCTTGTTCGGCGCGGGCGGTTAAAAGCGCCCCTTCCAACACGGCCAAGGTGGCGCGGGCCTCGGCCGCTGGATTTGTCACGCCTGTGATTGACTTGTCTTGCAGGCCCAGTTGAAAGATCGCTTCGATCTGCTTGATCACCATGGCGCGGAAGGCTTTGATCTTTTCAATCACTTCGTCTGACAGGCTTTCAAGGCTGCTGATCAGCGAAACGCACAGGCACAGGGTTTTGCCATCGTTGAGTGCATTTCGGTACAGCCCGATCAAGGCCAGCAATCGTTGCGACGCGGTGTCATGGGCGGCCTCGGCTTTGCGGCATTCGGCCTCAAAGGTCGAGTGGTAGCGATCCATCAAAGCAGCCGACAGGGCGGCCTTGGTGGGAAAGTGATAATGGATCGAAGCCTTGCGAATACCCACCGCATCAGCCAGATCGGCATAGCTGAACCCATCGAACCCGCGCGCTCGGGCGGCATGTTCGGCAACATCCAGCAAGGCGGTTTTGGTATCGGTCGCCATCTGTGTTCAATCCCTTTCCGAGCTATTCAAAGGCAGCGGTGATCCCCCTGCCTTTGACACCCTCAAAGCAGTACCGGCCCGGCCCCTAAAATGCCAGAGGGATCGCGTTTCACGTGCTAGACCGCCGGAGCCTTGGCAAAGGGCAAATGCCCGGTTTTCATCCAGACTTTTGCGCCATGGGAACCCGCGCTGGCTGAAAGGGCCTGGCCTTCGGGCAGGCGCAACCAGCCATCTTTGGTCAGGTCATCACCGCCGGTGGTGATGGACCCGTCAATGACCAAAAGTTCGATGCCGCCAGCGGCGTCAGAGTTGAGAACCGCGCCCGGATCAAGATGACTGTAGGTGACGATCTCACGGTCATCCTTGTGCAGCGTGGCGGTTGACACGCCATTTACCGGGGCGGCCAGTTCATCCGCCATGGTCTTGCGGAACTGGGTGCGGTCGTCCAGATCGAACTGCCATAGCTTGACGAAGATAGTGCAACCGGGTTCTGATCCGGGCGTATGCGCCGAGGTTGGAGGATTGCGCACATAGGTTCCTGCGGGGAAGTCACCGTGTTCGTCCTGAAATACACCATCGAGTACGATGAACTCTTCACCGCCAGTGTGAGTATGAGCCGAAAACTTGCTGCCCGGCGCGTACCGCACGATGGTGGTGGCGCGGGCAACTTCGCCGCCGATCCGGTCCAGCATGCGCCGGTCCACACCCTTCATGGGCGAGGCTTGCCACTCAAGCTGATCAGAGTGAACGACGACGCGGGACGAGAAATCCGAGTTGAGTTCCATTGATAGTATTCCTTTCGACTTCAGTGGCAGGGGCTGGTTCAGGCCGCGATGGACGGGCGCGTCGCCATTTTTGCACGCCATGCCTTTAGATGGGTCAGGTTTTCCGGGATGTCGACCTTGGCGAAGTCGGCAAAAGCCAATCCGGCGAAGGCCGTGATGTCTGCCACCGAGAAAGTGTCGCCCGCAAGATATTCATTCTCGGCCAGAACTGAATCCAGATAAGCCATGGTTTGCCCGGCCACCTCTTTCTGTTTCAAGCCCCATTCAGCACATTGATAGGTTTCAAGATCCGGTCCAAGGCCGGGGGTGGCGTGGTGGAAATATGTGCCGACCGCGTTCAGCAGACCGTTTTCCGCCCGCAGGTTCATCATCGAGATTTGCGCGCGTTCCTTGGCTGTTTCCCCAGTCAGCGATGGGCCGTCGAATGTCGCATCAATATATTCGGTGATCGCGTTGCACTGCGCGATATGTGTGCCATCGGGCAACTCCAGGCAGGGAACTGCGGCGTCAGGGTTTTTAGCTTTGAATTCAGGGGTGCGGTGCTCACCGCCCATCACGTCCACCGGAATGAACTCAACTTTGTCAGATGCGCCCTTTTCAGCCAAGGCGATGCGGATGCGGGTTGGGTTTGGAAACCCTTCGATATCATGGATTTTCATAGGTGCGATTCCTTTGGAAGTATTATCAATGAATACCTACCTATCAGAAGGTAGTTTATTTTGCAACCATGGTTCAGCCCCCACATCTTGCGGTTAGAAATATTCGAAGGCGTTGAGGCTCTAAGCTCCGCGTAACTGTTTCACCAGAAAGTCGATTAACGCTCGAATCCGAGCGGTCAGGTGGCGGTTTTGCGGATAGGCTGCGTAGAGTCCCAGCGATATTGCCTCTTGTGCTTCAAACAGCAATTGCAGACGGCCCGTGTCCAAAAAGGGCTGTGCCGTGTACAAGGGAATCCGGCCAATCCCCAGCCCGTCCGCTGCCATATGCGCCACAGCGCGAGGGGAATTTGCGCGAAAGTTTCCGGATACAGAAACCACGTATTCCCCGTCCGATCCCTTGAAAGCCCAATTGTCGATCATGTTGCCGGTGGTCTGCAGTAGACAGTTGTGGGTGGATAAGGCGGCGGGCTCTTGCGGCGTCCCATGTTGCGCCAGATATTCGGGCGACACACAGCAGACAATACGCATGTCCGTCAGCTTGCGCGCCACAAGGTTGGAATCCTTCAGTGCGCCAAAGCGAATGGCAAGGTCATACCCTTCTTCGACCATCGAGACGTGATGGTCAGACAGGTGCAATTCGATCGTGACTTTCGGATGTTCGGTTTGGAACGGTTTCAGCAGATGTATCAGTTCGGCCGAGCCAAACCCGGTTGGCGCGGTGATCCGTATACGCCCCGCCAATTCGGTCTGCCGTTTCTGGACCAGCCCTTCCAATTCATCAAACTGGTCCAGCAGTGAAAGGCAACGCTCGTAATAGGACCGTCCGGTATCGGTCAGGGTGACGCTGCGGGTGGTGCGGTTGAACAATTGCGCGTTCAGGCGGTCCTCAAGCTGACCGACATATTTGCTGGCCAGCTTGGTGCTGATGCCGATCTGTTTTGCGCCTTCGGTAAACGAAGAATGCGCCGCCACCGCCGCAAAGGTGCGCATGCCTTGGATCGTGTCCATTGTCTACACTTCGTTCATAGTAATTCTCTGAATGCGTATATTATCGCCTCTGATAAAGCAATCTAAGTTTGGCGCATAGATGCTGACCCTCAGCCGAACCCCTTCAATCAGAGAAAGAGCTTTCAAATGTCCAACGCAATCCGAATTCACAGCTTCCCCCTGTCCGGCCATGCCCATCGTGCCGTCCTGTTTGCCAGCATTGCCGGTATTAATCATGACGTCATCGATGTGGATTTGGCTGGTGGCGAGCATAAGCGCGAGCCGTTTTTGGCGATGAACCCAGCGGGGCAGGTACCGGTGCTTGAAGATGGTGATGTGGTCATCACCGACAGCAACGCCATTCTGGTCTATCTGGCGCGCAAATATGCACCGTCCTATCTGCCTGCGGACCCAGTGCATGAGGCCGAAGTGCAGAAGTTTCTGACCCTCGCAGCTGGTGAGATCGCCTTTGGCCCTGCCGCTGCGCGTTTGATCAATGTTTTCAATGCGCCCTTGAACAAGGACTTTACCCACGCCACCGCGGCAAAGGTTCTTGCCAAGCTGGATGCGCATCTTGAAGGCCGCGAGTGGCTGGTTGGGGATGCCCCAACAATCGCGGATGTCGCCATCTACAGCTACACCGCGCATGCGCCTGAAGGTGACGTTTCGCTTGAACCTTACGCAAACGTGCGCCGCCTTCTGGCCAATGTCGAGGCGCTGGACGGCTTTGTCCCGATGCCTCGCACCGCGGTTGGTCTGAACGCGGCCTGATCCACCCCTTGGCCAGCTGCGCATTTGTGGCTGGTCAACCCGCCCCTGACATATGAGGTCTGCCATGAACGCCCCGACCGCATCAGATACATCGCCTTTCCACGCAGGTGAACGGGATATGCAATCCCGCATCGGCAAACGGGAAAAGATGGAGGCTGTTGGCCGGAACTACATCCGCCCCTACATGCCCGATCAGCATCGAGAGTTCTTTGGCAAGCTGCCTTTTCTTGTAGTGGGCAGCGTCGATCCTGATGGTTGGCCCTGGGCGTCGATGATCTCGGGTCGGCCGGGGTTTATCCATTCACCGCATGACCGTCGGCTTGATGTTGACGTCCAGCCTCTGCCAGACGACCCGGTGCGAACGGCGCTGAAGCCCGGCGCGCCCATCGGTGTCGTCGGGGTCGAACTTTCCACGCGGCGCCGCAACCGTATGAATGCCACCGTTGGGCGGGTCGAAAATGGCGGTTTCTCTCTGGATGTGGTGCAGTCATTCGGGAATTGTCCGCAGTACATCCAGACCCATGATGTTACCTTTGTCCGAGAGCCGGACGCCAACGTCGCCCGCTCTGTCGATCGGCTATTTGAGCTGGACCCAAGAGCCCGGGACATGATCGCGACGGCCAATTCGTTTTATGTCGCCAGCCACGCCAACACCCCCGACCATACGGGCGTTGACGTTTCACATCGTGGCGGGCGGTCGGGGTTTGTGCGGGTTGAGGGCAACAGCCTGTTGGTTCCTGATTTTGCAGGCAATAATTTCTTCAACACGCTGGGCAACTTCCTCGTAAATCCGAGGGCGGGCCTAGTATTTCCGGATTATCAGACCGGCGATGTGCTGATGCTGACTGGGACGGTTGAGGTGCTGTCAGAAGACCATCCCGATATCGCGGGCTTCCATGGTGCAAGCCGGGGTTGGTGGTTTCATCTGGATCACGGCCTACGCCTTCATGACGCGCTGCCCTTCCGAGCTGAATTTCTGGAGTTTTCGCCCAACAGTCTGATGGCGGATGACTGGCAAACAGCCGAGGCCAGGCGAGAGGCTGAAGCACTGCGCCGTCAGTGGCGAACCCTGCGGGTGGCTGCTGTTCAGGATGAAAGCGACGTGATCCGGTCATTCATCTTCGAGGCCACGGATGACCTGCCTCTGTTGCCGTTTGAAGCAGGTCAGTTTCTGACACTTCGCACTAGCCCCGATGGCACGGCGCCGGCAACGCGGACCTACACGGTATCCTCAGCGCCCGGCGATGCCGGGTATCGGATTTCCGTCAAGCGCGAACCGGGTGGCGTGATGTCAAACCATTTGCACGAAACACTGTCGGTCGGTGATCTGGTCGAGGTCAAAGCCCCGAAAGGTCAGTTCTTTCTGGATGCGTCTGAAACCCGGCCTGCTGTGCTGTTTGCGGGCGGGGTCGGTATCACACCGATGATGTCGATGACCCGCCACGTGATGCACGAAGGCGCGCGAACCCGCCACACGCGCAACCTGACCATTTTTCACGCCGCGCAAACCGTGGGACAGCGGGCTTTTCACAGTGACCTGCAACAGGCTGCGGCCGAGGGCGGCGGAAAGATCCGTTATGTCTCGGTTGTCTCACAGCCCGAAGAAGGCACCCGCGTGGGGGTGGATTTTGACGCAAAAGGCTACATCACGCCCGAACTGATCCAAGATACGCTGCCTCTGGATGACTACGACTTCTTTCTTTGTGGCCCGGCCCCTTTCATGCAAGCGATCTATGACATGCTGCGCGGTCTCGGCGTGCGGAATGACCGTATTTATGCCGAAGCCTTTGGCCCTGCCGCATTGGCGCGGCGCGTCGACGAGAACGCCGTCGCGTTCCAGCCCGAACCTGAGGCCGAGGCCGCCAATGTGGAATTCAAAGCCAGCAATCAAAAGGTGCAATGGGCGCAAGGCGACCCGACCTTACTTGAGGTGGCCGAGGCGCAGGGATTGACACCAACCTTTTCCTGCCGTTCAGGATCATGCGGCAGCTGTCTAACCCGCAAGATTGCCGGTCAAGTTGCCTATCGCACCGAACCATCAGCTGAACATTCAGAAGACGAGGTGCTGATCTGTTGTGCCGTGCCCGCCAAGGGGTCGGACACGGTTGTGCTGGATATCTGAGGTGAAAGGTTTTCGGGACATTGTCCTAAGCGCCGGGTAAACAGGTCTGATGAAACGCGCGACCATGTAAGGAAACCCAATGACTGATGCCAAACTTAGAACCACATCGGGCAATGGCCGGATCTTTGACAGTGTACTCGACACGATCGGAAACACCCCCACGATCCGCATCAACAATCTGGGACCCGAAGCCGTCAACCTGTTCGTTAAATTCGAGGCGTTCAACCCCGCCGGATCGGTCAAGGATCGTCTTGCCGTCAATATCATCGAAGCCGCAGAACGCAGCGGTGCCCTGAAACCTGGCCAGACGGTTGTCGAGGCCACCAGTGGTAATACGGGCATCGGTCTTGCGATGGTCTGCGCGCAAAAGGGTTATCCGCTGGTTGTGACTATGGCCGAAAGCTTCTCGACTGAACGTCGTCGCTTGATGCGAATGCTGGGTGCAAAGGTTGTTCTGACGCCAAAGGCGGAAAAAGGCTTTGGCATGTACCGCAAGGCAGTCGAACTGGCCGAGGAACACGGCTGGTTTCTGGCGCGTCAGTTCGAAACTCAGGCCAATGCTGAGATCCACGCCGCAACAACCGCGCGGGAAATACTGGGTGACTTCAATGGCGACAGGTTGGACTATTTCGTGACAGGCTATGGCACCGGTGGCACGGTTACTGGGGTGTCGCGGGTTTTGCGCGCTGAAAGTCCTGAGACCAAAATCATCCTGACCGAACCGGCCAACGCGCAGTTGGTGAGCAGCGGCATCGCGACCGAACGTGGCAAGGATAGCGATCCAGTTTCAAGCCACCCCGCGTTCGAACCGCATGTCATTCAGGGCTGGACGCCAGACTTTATTCCCGCAGTTTTGCAGGAATCCATCGACAACCGCTATTTTGATGAGCTGATCCCGGTGGCCGGTCCGACAGGGGTTGAATGGGGGCAGAAGTTGGCCAGCCAAGAGGGTATCCTGACCGGCATATCCGGCGGCGCGACCTTTGCCGTCGCAATGCAGATTGCTGAACAGGCCGAGCCCGGCGCGTCGGTCCTGTGCATGCTGCCTGACACGGGTGAGCGGTATCTGAGTACACCCCTGTTCGACGGGTTCCCGGTTGAGATGACAGAAGAAGAGACTGCGATCTCACGCTCGACACCCGGATATCACACCGGCTGACGATCAAGCGATTCTTGCCTAATGCCACCTGTAACTGCAATGATATCGGCAAGTTACGGGGGAGCGCAGATGCGAAAACGTCTATTGCTGCTGAAAATCGCAATCGCGATGACTGTGGTCAGCATTGGTATTTTTACCCTGGATGCCCGGGCCCAGGGAACGACCAGCCCCGCTGCGCAGGGTCAAAGCTTGGCTGATGTGAAATCGATCATGGACCGTCGCTGTGTCGTCTGCCACAGCTGCTATGACGCACCCTGTCAGTTGAAACTCACCTCGCCCGCAGGCGTTCAGCGCGGGGCAAGCAAACAGGCCGTTTATCATACCGAGCGTTTGACCGATGCCCAGCCCACGCGGTTGGGGATTGATGCGCAAACGGTCCCCGAATGGCGGGCGCTGGGATTTCACACGGTAACCCGTGATCCCAATGATGCCGAAAATTCGGGTCTGGTGGAACGGTATCTTGAGCTGGGGCGACAGAATCCGATGCCGATTAACGCGCCACTTCCGAGCGAGCTTGGTCTGGCGCTTGATCGCCCTCTGGTTTGTCCGACATCCGGAGAATTTGATCAGTTCAGCCGCGATCATGAGCTTGCCGGCATGCCCTATGGCACAGCGCCACTGGCGGATGCCGAATTTCAGGCCCTCATGACCTGGGCGCGCAGCGGCGCAGCGCTGCCATCTGTTGCAACCGAAATTCCCTCAGAGATTCAGGACCAGATCACGCAGTGGGAGGTATTCCTGAATTCAAACGACATGCGCAGCCAGTTGATGAGCCGGTATCTGTACGAACACCTGTTTCTGGCCCGCCTCCATTTTCAGGGCGACGATGCGCGGCGGTTCTTCCAACTTGTCCGCTCGACCACAGCGCCGGGTGACACCATAGACATTATTGCCACGCGGCGGCCATTCGATGATCCGGGGGCGGGTGCGTTCTACTATCGTTTGCAGCAGGTCACCGAAACGATCGTACACAAGGAACATCTGGTCTATTCGATGGGACCAGATCGCATGGTGCGCTATCAACAATTGTTTCTGGATCCCGATTGGACACTCACTGAGCTACCCCCCTATGGCGATGCCAAGGGCGGCAATCCATTCAGCACCTATATGCAGATGCCCGCCAAAAGCCGCTATCAGTTCCTGTTGGATGATGCGCTGTTTTTTGTCCGCAGCTTCATACGCGGCCCTGTCTGTCACGGAGCGACCGCAGTTGATGTGATTGAAGACCGGTTCTGGGTCAGCTTCCTTGACCCGGAAGCGGATTTGTCAGTTACCGACCCCAGCTTTCTGCAAGACGGGGCCATCTATCTGGAGTTGCCCGTGTCAGAGGCCGACGCCAGTGCATTGGGCGCGTTGCCGGGGTTTTCGCACAAGAACCAGGTTCGGTATCTCGAGTTTCGGGACGCACGGTACAAGAAGGCCCCGATATACGAAACCGGGTTTGACTATGGCTCGATCTGGGACGGCGACGGCTCTAACCCCAACGCTCTGATCACCGTGTTCCGTCACTTCGACAACGCCTCGGCCATGACCGGATTTCACGGCGGCATTCCCGAAACCGCGTGGGTTCTGGATTTCCCGGTGTTCGAACGTATCTACTATGACCTTGTCGCGGGCTATGATGTTTTCGGCCGGGTCGAACATCAGCTGACAACGCGGCTTTATATGAACGAGCTGCGGATGGAGAGTGAGGATACGTTCCTGTTTTTCATGCCACGGGGTGTCAGGTCGCAGATGCATCAAGGCTGGTATCAGGGCGTGTTGGCCGAATGGCTTACCTATTGGCACCGTCGCCACGTTGATGGTCATTTCCCCACCGGCATCACCTTTGCAACCACCACTCCTAAGCAAGAGTTCCTCTTGACCTTGCTGGAACGTGGCAATGGCCTGTGGCCCACCACCGACCCGATCAACCGATGTTTGGACGGTGATTGCCCCTCGGATCAGTCAGGCATTTTGCTGCGCGATCTGGCGGATCAGACCGGAGATTGGGTGAAATATCTGCCCGACCTGTCCGTTCTTGTGGTCGAGCAAGATGGCGGCGCGGCAGAGCTGTTCACCCTGGCCCATGACAAGGCGCATTCCAACGTCGCCTTTCTGTTTGAAGAAAAGGCGCGCCGACTCCCGGCCGAGGACAAGGTGACAATTCTTCCGGGCCTGATCGGCAGTTATCCCAACTTTTATTTCCATGTCCGACAGAACCAGTTGGCCCCCTTCATAACCGCGTTGAAATCCGTCAGATCGCAAGGCGATTACATGGCCTTGGTGGCAGAATACGGCGTGCGCCGGACAAGCCCCGAATTCTGGGCGCTCAGCGATCGGATTTACGAGATGTTCCTGGATCAGAAGCCAATTCAGGCAGGGGTGTTTGACCTGAACAGGTACAAAGACCCCAAGGCAGGGGATGATCCGACCTAAACTTGTCGGGTTGCGATCCGACCCCTAGATTTGAGACATGTGGTCTTTTGCAGATATCCGGCCGGCCTATACCCGGGCCGAACGTATCAGCGATGGGGTTGTACACGTATTGGGCGTGGCCGCGGCCCTTGTTGCCGTGCCGGTTCTGATCACGATCACCGCCCAGCACCGGTCCGAGCCCGAGGCAGTACTGGGAGTTTCGATCTATGGCGTGACGCTGGTGTTGATGCTGACGTTTTCCGCCCTCTACAACATGGTCGACAATGACAGATGGTCCGATCTACTGCGCCGGCTGGATCATTCGGGTATCTACGTCAAGATCGCTGGCACTTACACGCCGTTCGTTTTGCTTTCGGGCGGGCAGGCATGGGGGCTTTTGATTGGCTTATGGTCGTCGGCGACGCTGGGATCAACATTGAAGCTGATCGATCCAAACCGGTTTCGGTGGTTTGGTCTGGGCCTGTATCTGATGATGGGATGGGCCATCATTTGGGCCGGACAATCCATGCTGACCGAGCTGTCGCCGACAATAGTGTGGCTGATGATGGCGGGCGGTGTCGTTTATACCGTCGGCGTTGCATTCTATCTTTCGGAACACCTGCCGTTTCACAATACCATCTGGCACGTGTTTGTCCTGACCGGCAGCGCGCTGTTTTTCATCGCGATTTCGGTTCGAATTCTGTTGGAACCACACCCGTTTTCCTGACGGTGGCGCCGGTTAACGGGGCTCAAACCTGATCGGTACAGAAAAGCGAAAGCTGTCGCCCTGTAACCCCTTGGGTGCTTTCGGTACGCGCTTTGTACGGGCCACAGCGCTAAGCGCGGCCTGATCCAGTGCCGAATTGCCCGATGATTTCAACAGTTTATGCGACAACAGACGCCCATCGCGCGAAACGGTCAGGGTGATCATGGCGCTGCCACCATCCGTGCGGCGCAACGATTGCTTGTTGCGCTCGATGCGGGCGCGAACTTTTGCACCCCAAAACACCTTGAGCTTTGCTTGCTTTCCAGAGGACCCAGCGTTCACTTCCGCCGATCCCGCCCCGGCCTGCGATCCGTCACCTGAACCTGCGGCAACCTGTTTGTTGACACCTACGGCGGTTACCTTGGCTTTTCGACCGTCCTGCGCGGGTGTCTTGTCTGGCTGTTGAGATTCACGCTCGGCCCTTTCCGTCGGCGTGGCAACTGGTGGCGGCTGTGCCGTGTCCACCTGCGGCAGCTTCTCCGGTTCTAGCGGGGCAAGTGCGATTGTCATTTGAGCCCTTGGGGCCTGATCGATTTTCAAGGTTGGCCCGGCGGGGACGGCCGGGGTTTGCGGCACTTGCACGGTCGGCGTCTGCCGGGGGGGCGTGATGGGCGCAGCCTCCCACGTTTTGACCATCTCGGCCACCGAGGGGGCGGCAGCTTTTATCGTTGCCAGATCTGCGCCACCAACACCGCCCGCAACAACACCAGACTTTGGCTGGCTGGCAAAGGCGGCGAGATGCAAGGCGGCGGCCAGAGCAACAAAAACAAAGACTTCAACCCAGCGTTTCATTTTCGGGCCACCACAAGCTCGACCCGGTTCAGCCCCGCTTGTGCAAGACCACGCAGCAGCCCCGACATCACTTTGGCCTCAAGCTGCGCATCGGCGCGAACCTGGACGATGCTGTTGGTTTCGCTAATCGTTGCCAAGGCGACCAGCGCCGCGTTTCCTTCCTTCCCTTCGAAGGACATACGGCCAGTTTTGTCGACATAAAGCACCCGCTTAACCTTGGGGTCGGTGTCGGATGTCGATTTTGGCGGGGTAACTTCGAACGGCTCGGGTTTGATCAGGTTCGCCGTCATCAGGAAAAAGATCAGCAGTAGAAACACGACATTGATCATCGGCAGGATGGATGCAGGGCGCGGTTTGCCGGATGGGTCCGAGAAATTCATCGCGCTATTCCACCAAAACGACCGAAATAAACCCGGCGTCACGCAGGATCTCGGTGACGGTCACGATCCGTTGCAATGTCGCGCCATTCCTGCCGCGCAAGATCACCAAATCCGTGGGGGCCTGCATCAGTGGTGCAAGATCGCGAGCTATATCCGCGCTTGCGATGCCGTTCAGCAACTCTTGGTTGGGCAGGACGTCAATCAGGCGCGGTGGTCCGCTATATTCCTGGCCCGCAGAGGCCAGCGGCAGCGGCAAGATGGACTCGATGCCGAAGCGGGACGCCAACATGAAGAACACCAAAAGCAGGAACACCACGTCGATCATCGGCGTGAGGTTGGGCTTGCGTCTGGGTTTTGCAATTGGGGCGAATTGCATCAGATCACTCGGCAGCCAGCTTCAGATTGCCCGGCTTGCCTGATACGAAAATACGGGTTGCGCCGTCTTCCAAATCGCGGCGGATGCGGTCGATTACGGCCTCGAACCACGTCAGCGCGGCCGAGGCTGGGATGGCCACGGCCATACCTGCCGCGGTGGTCAGAAGCGCCTCCCAGATGCCGCCAGCCAATAGGGAGGGATCGGCGCGGTTGCCTGACTGTTGCAGCGCCTGAAACGCTGCAATCATGCCCAGAACTGTGCCTAACAGACCCAACAGAGGTGCGATCGTTGCGATTAGCTCCAGCGCTCGAAGGCCGGTACCGGCATCGGCAATCTCGCGTTTGGCCACGCGCGAAACCTCTTCGCGGGCGCGGTCTTCGGGTAGGGTGCGAATGGACCGGATGGCATGGCTCATCACCTTGGATCGAATTCCCCGGCGGCCATGGAGTGTCGTAGCAGCGGCATCGGGCTCCCCAGTCTCGAACAAATCCACGGCCTGACCGGCCTTGCCTCTCGACCATGCCCCGATCAGGGCCAGCCGCCAAATCTTCCACAGGATCAGGGCAACGGTGACCACAGACAGTGCCGCGATGGCCCAGATCGATGGTCCGCCTTTGCGCAGAAACTCGGCCGCCTGGACCGAGGCATCCTGTGCGGTTTCCACACTTGTGCTGTGTCCAGGCACGGGCTCGTTGGGTTCAGCCGAAACTGGTTGCGCTGGTCCAATCTGGTCGCCTGACACCAGAACCTCTGGCACTGGGGGTGTCAGGGTGTCTTGCGCGGCGAGGGCAACCGGTACCATCGCAAGGGCCATAAACAGGATCAATCGGGATATCATAAGGTTCTCCTGTGTGCAGGGCCAACCGGGTTACCCCGTGGCCCCGCTGTTCTCCGGGTCAGAAGGTTGCAGTGACGAATAGGTTGATATTGCGTCCTGCAGCCGGGATCTGGTCATTGGCCCGGTAGGACCTGTCGAGGATGTTGTTAAGCTCGAGCGTCAGCAATGCGTTCTCGGTCAAATCCACGCTGCCGCGGAAGTTCAGCGTGGTCCAGCCCGAGGTCGGGTTGGTGCCGGTGGCTGTCCCGCTGTCGACGATATTGCCGTTTTCGTCGCGCAACTCGGCCGCGCTTTCGCCCCGCAGGAACATATCCCAGGTGCCCGTCAAGCTGGCTGTTTGCCAGTCTGAGCGCACACCAAGCGTCCCTGTCCATTCCGGGGTCCCACTGTCTTTGGTGCTGAACCCGTTAGAATAGGTGAACTCTCGGGTCACATTCGACACGATGACATAGGGGCGCACACCGCCCCAGCCGGGGTCAACCTCGGCCGCGATTTCAATGCCCCAGCTGTCTGCGCTTTCGACATTGTCATAAATCAGCTCGACCGGATTGACCGGATCGGCCACGGTGGTGATGTAGTCCTTGGCTTCGGTATAGAAAATGGCCGTATCCAGCACGAAGTTCCCGCGATCCACACGCGCACCGATTTCATAGTTGGTCGCGGTTTCGGGTTTCAGGTTCGGATTGCCATTGATGACCTGGCCGCCAGCCGACGAGGACAGGTACAGCTCGGACAGGGACGGGAATGTATAACCTTGCGAGATGTTGGCCCGCAGGATGGCGTCATCTGACAGATTGTAGACGGCACCAATCGAGCCCAGCCAGCGGTCATCGCTGTTGCTGGCATCCGGCAGCGGAAACCCGTTGACCGTGCGTTCGTTCAGATCGCTTTCGACGCTATAGTATCGCGCGCCGACCGTGGCGACGAAATCGCCAAAGGTTGCTTCGTGCTGTCCAAAAATACTGGCTGTTCGGATTTCCGCATCCGTGAAAGAGGGCACGCTGATTTGGCTGGGCGGTCCAAAGGGCGGAATGACCGTGATATCAGAGGTCTTGGTGGTCTCTAACCGGTCATCGTCATATTCAAACCCGATGACTGATCGGTGACCGGGTGCAAATTCAAAGTTTGCTGTTGCCACGAACCCGCTTGTTGTCTGTTCATCGTCCGATCCAGCGTTGACAATGGTGGTGACCGGCCCGCCGCTGCTGGTGAATTCGCTGTCGAACACGCGGTCGACCTTTTGCGTATAAGCGCTGAACTTCAGCATCGACATCCAGGGCGTCAGGTCTTCGCCTTCGTAGAACGCGCTGTATTTGCGCAGGTCCCGTTTGGGCAGGTTGATCTGGGCATCCGGGCTGCCGGTGAACACCTCGGTCGAGGCGTCGAAATCCTGTGCGCGCAGGCCGACATAGCTGTTGCCAAAGCGGTATCCGACAAAGCCCAGCACGCCGTGTTCTTCACTGCTGGAGGGCACCAGATCACCGTCGGGTGTTTCGCGGTCGTTCAGATCCAGTTTCGAATACGACAGACGATAGTCAAAATCGTTGAACGTACCTGCGATGCTGGCAGCGGTGCGATAGCCGTCATTGGCCCCGATGTAACCTGCGGTGCCGGAAACCTCGACCGGTTTGTCGGCGCCGCGTTTGGTGATGATGTTCACGACACCCCCGATGGCCCGATTGCCTGAGACAACCGATGAAGGGCCACGCACGATCTCGATCCGTTCGATATCGGTGGGTGACACCAGCAGAGGTGTGCCATAACGGTTGTGATCCGACAGGCGCTGACCGTCCAGCAGGATTGCGACGCGCTGCGAATCTTCGCCACGGATACGGATACGATCCAGATCATTCTCGGATACCTGAACGCCCGGCACATCCGACAACAGATTGGCGACTGAGGCCGGGGGGATTTCGCGGATTTCACCGGCTTCCACAACGGTGACGGAGGACGGGCTGTCGAAAACCTCGGTTGGAAGCCCGGTGCCGGTGACGATGATGTCATCGAGTTGGATGATGTCGTCTTCTTGTTCTTGCGCCCATAGCGGCGTTGCCGCCAAAACGGCGCTGGTCAGGGCCACGCTTGCGGTAGGCCGCTTTAATGCTGATTTCATTGAAACCCCCAGTATGTGTATCGTGCAGTCAGAGATGCACCCGCCTGAAACAGGCGAAATTCAGATGCTACCTCGCGATGTGCTGGGTGTTTCTACGGGCCTGCGCGCTAGATGCTGCGCGCTGTGGTCCATGTGGGCGGCTCCTTAGCGGATTAGATTTTTTAATACCATACTATTTTTGTCAGAAAACTGCTGCGTGCCCTTGATGCCACAGGCCGGACCGCTTAGGACAAGGGCAAGGAAAGCTAAAAACAGCGCGCAGCCCGGTCGTCTCGGTCCCAGCCAAATGCGTTTCGATACCATTGTGGAGACGACCATGACCCATCCAAGCCCTTCTGAAATCCGTACTGCGCGGTTGGAAAACCCCAAGCGGCGCGAGCGTGATCTGGCGGATCAACTCGGCATCACCGAGGCACAGCTGGTGGCCGCGCATGTCGGACACGGAGCCACCCGCATAAGCCCCGACATGGACCGGCTGATGCCCTTGGTGAACCGATTGGGCGAGGTCATGGCACTGACTCGCAACGAAAGCTGCGTGATCGAGAAGGTGGGGATTTACGATGATTACCGTGGCGGCCCCCACGCGGCGCTGATCGCCAATCATGAGATTGATCTGCGCATGTTCCCGCGTCACTGGGTTTACGGCTTTGCCGTGGCCAAAACGCTTGAGGATGGCTCGGAACGCCTGTCCCTTCAGATTTTCGACGCCGCGGGTGATGCGGTTCACAAGGTCTTTTTGCGCGATACCTCTGTGATCGAGGAATGGGATGCCGTGATCGAGGCCCTGAAACTGCCGGACCAGTCAGACACTCTGACAGTTGAACCGCGCGCAGCGGTCGAACCTGCCAAGGTCGACCCCGAGAAAACTGACCGTCTGCGTGCTGGATGGGATGAAATCACAGATACCCATCAGTTTCTCCAGATGGTTCGCAAGCTTAAGCTGAACAGGTTGGGGGCCTATCGCATGGCCGGGGCGCCATATGTGCGGCCTCTGGCGATATCGGCTGTCGACACAATTCTGCACAGCGCCGCAAAAACAGGCCTGTCGATCATGGTTTTTGTTGGCAATCAGGGGTGCATCGAAATTCACACCGGACCCCTCAAAGAGGTCAAGCAGATGGGCCCATGGCTGAATGTGCTGGATCCTGGCTTTAACCTGCACCTACGCACCGATCACATCGCCGAGGTCTGGCAGGCCAGGAAGTCCACCAAACGAGGCGATGCGATCTCGGTCGAGGCGTTTGACGCGCAGGGCGCACTGATATTGCAAATCTTTGGCGTGCTGGCCGAGCCTGCCTCAGCTGCAATCTGGAACGACCTTGTTGCGTCGCTTGAGGGCCGCCCAGAGGAGGTTCCGGCATGACTCGGGTGCGCGCAAAACTGAAACTTGCCGGATTGGTGCTGTTGGTATCTGCATTTGGTCTGCATGCCGACCCGGCGCAACGCATTGTCTCGGCCGGGGGATCGATCACCGAGATCATTTATGCGCTGGGACAAGAACACCGGTTGGTGGCACGCGACAGCACGTCGAACCATCCGCCGCAGGTCGCCGCATTGCCAAACATAGGCTACGTGCGCCGCTTGTCCGCCGAGGGGTTGCTGTCGGTCAGCCCCGATCTGATCTTGGCAGAAGAGGGCGCAGGCCCGCCGGAAACGCTGGAGGTTCTGGCCGAAACTCATATCCCTTTTGTCAGTATACCGATGGGCCATGATCGCGCGGCGGTTGTCGCCAAGATCAAGGCCGTTGCCAAGGCGCTGGATGTTCCTGACGAGGGCGAAGCACTGGCGCAACGCGTTGGCGGCGCAATCGATGCCGCCACTGCGCACAGTGAATTGGCCGATCAGCGTGTTCTGTTTGTACTGGCAATGCAGGGTGGGCGCGTGCTGGCCGCAGGGCAGGATACAGCAGCGCAGGGTATTATCGAACTGGCCGGGGCCACAAATGCTGTTGAGGGGTTTCAGGGCTATAAACCATTGGGGGATGAGGCGATCATTACAGCAGCCCCCGATGTCATCTTGCTGATGGAGAGCGGTCGACAGATTTCCCTGACAGATGAAGAGGTTTTCAAACACCCTGCGATTGCGGCCACACCGGCAGGTCAGAACGCTAAATTGTTGCGGATGGATGGCATGTTGTTGTTGGGTTTTTCGGTGCGCACCGGGCAGGCCATCTCTGATCTTGCAGCTGGATTGCGCGGCGCCAATGGCTGACCAAACCGCTGACGGGATGACAATCGACGGCGACCGGAGCGTAACCGCGCGTCGGCTCAGCTGGGTTTTGATCCTTGTATTGAGTGTGGTGGTGCTGACCGGGCTTGCAACGGGGTCGGCGGGCACGTCGTTGTGGCAGGCATTGATCGATATGGCACAGGGCCAAGACCTGTCCTTACGGGACCGGGTGGTTTTGCTGGATATCCGCGCGCCCCGTGTGATCATGGGTTGTCTTGTTGGGGCGGCGCTGGCTGTGTCTGGGGCAGTGCTGCAGGGCTTATTCCGCAACCCGCTGGCCGATCCGGGCATAGTTGGCGTCAGCGCCGGGGCCAGTTTGGGGGCGGTCGGTGCGATTGTTCTGGGCGGGACTTTGACCGTTGCCGCCGGGCTGGCAACATGGCTTGTCCCGATTGCAGCGTTTCTTGGCGCCTGGATCACCACAATGCTGCTCTACCAGGTCGCGACGCGGCATGGCCGAACCTCTGTTGCAACGATGCTGCTGGCCGGGATTGCGCTGACCGCGCTGGCGATGGCATTGACAGGCATCCTTGTCTATGCGGCGGATGACGCGCAGTTGAGGGATTTCACCTTTTGGTCCATGGGCTCTCTGGCGGGCAGCAGTTGGGGCAAGATCATGGTTGCGGCCCCGTTGATCCTGATCCCCCTAATGCTGTCGCCATTTCTGGCGCTGGGTCTGAACGGTCTGGCCCTGGGCGAAGCCGCAGCCGGGCATATCGGCATCCGCGTGCAACATCTGAAAACCTGCGCCATTCTAGTCGTCGCCGCATCGACCGGGGCAGCTGTGGCCGTCAGTGGTGGGATAGGGTTTGTGGGTATCGTGGTGCCGCATCTGCTGCGACTGGCCTCGGGGCCCGATCACAAATACCTGCTGGTCAATTCGGCCCTTCTGGGTGCGGCGCTTCTGGTGCTGGCCGATCTGATCAGCCGAATGATCATCGCGCCGTCTGAGTTGCCCATTGGGATTGTCACCGCAGTCATCGGCGCGCCGTTCTTTCTGTGGATTTTGTTGAGGCAACGCGGAATTGTGGACCTTTAGACCATGTTGATTGTCACAGACCTGAGCGTTCAGCTGGGGCGCCGCACGATCCTAAGCAATCTGTTTTTCTCAGCCCAGCCCGGACAGGTGACTGCCGTTGTGGGCCCGTCGGGGGCGGGTAAATCTACCTTGTTGGCCGCGCTGACCGGCGATCTGGACCATGACGGGGCCGTTACGTTGAACGGTCGGGATATCGCGCGAACCAGCGCTGCTGAGCTATCCGACATTCGTGCCGTCTTGCCACAAGCGACTCCGATGAGCTTTCCTTTCACCGTGTTAGAGGTGCTCCGCATGGGGCGTATGCGCAGGGCCATGGACGACCGGATTGCCCTGCATGCGCTGACTCGTGTCGGTTTGGGTGGATTTGAAGGGCGGTTCTATCAGGAACTGTCAGGGGGTGAGCAGCAGCGTGTTCAACTGGCCCGCGTTCTGGTGCAGGTGTGGCAACCGACCGGGCCGACAGGGTCGCGCTGGTTGTTTCTGGACGAACCCGTTTCCAGCCTGGATATCGGCCACCAATTGCAGGTGATGCAAATTGTTCGGGATTTCGCGGCCAGCGGCGGCGGGGTGGTCATGGTGATGCATGATCTGAACCTGACGGCCATGTGTGCCGACAATGTGATTCTACTGTCGGATGGGCAAATCCTCAGCCAGGGCACGCCGGTGGATACATTGTGCGACGATTTGCTCAGTCAGGCGTATGGCTGCCGTATTGCGGTCAATTGTGCCCCTGAAACAGGAGTCTACCTTTTACCGCAGGTGGCTGGGCTTTGATCACGCTTCGCGGTTCGGCGCTGTTGAATTAGATTTAAGTTGTAGTTTGTCGGATTATCGATATTAGAAAAGCTAGGCATGGAGTTTTGGATAGATTATCGATAAAATGGAAAACACCTCCCCCACTTGGACCCGCGAGGCGGCGCAGGCCGTATATGATCTTCCCCTGATGGATTTGCTGTTCCGCGCGCAGACCGTGCATCGCGAGAATTTCGATCCCAACAAGATTCAGACCTCCAAGCTGTTGTCGATCAAGACAGGTGGCTGCGCCGAGGATTGTGCCTATTGTTCGCAATCGGCGCGCAACGGCTCAAAACTGTCGGCCTCGAAACTGATCGAGGTTCAGCGCGTGTTGGCCGAGGCCCGCAAGGCCAAGGATGGTGGTGCTACCCGGTTCTGCATGGGCGCGGCCTGGCGTGAACCGAAAGATCGCGACATGGATGCGCTGGTAGCCATGGTCGAAGGCGTTCGCGAGATGGGTATGGAGACTTGCATGACACTGGGCATGCTGGACGACAACCAGGTGTTTCGCCTGCGTGACGCGGGCCTGGACTATTACAACCACAACATCGACACGTCCGAGCGTTATTACCCCGAAGTGATCACCACCCGCACCTTTGCCGACCGGATCGATACAATGACCCGCGTGCAAGAAGCCGGGATCAAAGTGTGTTCCGGCGGTATCCTGGGGATGGGTGAAGAGGTCGGCGACCGTGTCGATATGTTGGTCACACTGGCCAATATGGGACCCGCACCTGAATCAGTGCCGATCAACATGCTGATGCCGCAGGAAGACACACCGCTGGCGGACGCCAAGCCGATCGATCCGATCGAGTTCGTGCGTGTGATCGCCACCGCCCGTATCATGATGCCGAAATCCTATGTTCGCTTGTCTGCCGGACGCAGCGATATGACCGATGAGCATCAGGCCATGTGTTTCTTGGCCGGGGCGAACTCGATTTTTGTGGGGGAAACGCTGCTGACGGCAGAGAACCCAGAAGAAGACACCGACGCGATCCTGTTTGCCAAGCTTGGGCTGCAAGCCGAAACCGTGGCCGGGCAAAGCTGCGCGGAAGCTGCTGAATGAAAGCATTGGGTCGCCTGAACTCGATGCTTGAAACATTAGGCGCCCGGCATCGTCGCCGGGTGCTGACCCCGAGGCGTGGGCTGGACTTTGCCTCGAATGATTATCTGGGTCTGTCCGAATCTGCATGGCTGCAAGGTGCCGCGCAAAAGGCGCTGGATCGCGGTGTGCCGCTGGGATCGGGTGGGTCGCGGTTGCTGCGCGGCAATCACCCGGAACATGAGGCGTTGGAGGCTGAGGCCGCCGCGTTTTTCGACGCCGAGGCCGCCTTGTTCATGGGTGGCGGGTTTCAGGCCAATCAGGCGATTTTTTCGACCCTTCCCGCCGGTGGTGATCTGATCCTGTATGATGATCTGGTTCATGCCAGCGCTCATGAAGGCATGCGTATTGGCCGGGCCGACACGCGGGCCTTTGCTCATAACGATGTGGCCGACGCACGCCGTGTTATTGCCGACTGGCTTTCCGCAGGAGGGTCCGGTCAAATCTGGATTGCCGTGGAAAGCGTTTATTCGATGGAGGGTGATCTCGCGCCCCTGAACGCGCTGTCCGATCTGGCTGTGGAGCAGGAAGCGGTGTTGGTCGTGGACGAAGCCCATGCGACCGGTGTTTTCGGCCCACATGGCAAAGGACTGGCGCATGGGTTGAAGGCCGAAGTGCTGACATTGCATACCTGCGGTAAGGGTCTGGGCGTTTCGGGCGGACTGATCTGTGGCCCACGGCTGATGATCGACGCGCTGATCAACAGGGCACGGCCGTTCATTTTTGCGACCGCGCCATCTCCGTTTAACGCGGCCCTGGTGCGGGCTGTACTGGCGCATTTGCAATCAGACACCGGACTGACCGACGCGGCAGACTCCCGCATGCATCATGCCCATGCCGAAGCGCGCCGGAATGGCGTGT
Source organism: Ruegeria sp. BB1 (assembly GCF_056539465.1). Lineage (NCBI taxonomy): Bacteria > Pseudomonadati > Pseudomonadota > Alphaproteobacteria > Rhodobacterales > Roseobacteraceae > Ruegeria > Ruegeria sp. BB1. The sequence goes on along the minus strand of NZ_JBQFVB010000002.1, from coordinate 109,382 downwards.
CGCCGGGTGTGCTGAACAGTCAGATCATCCCCGTCATTCTTGGGGACGAAGCGCACACGATGCAGACTGCCGCAGCCCTGCAGTCGCAAGGCTTTGACGTGCGCGGCATTCGCCCTCCTACGGTTCCGCGCGGCACATCGCGGCTACGGGTTTCGATTACAGGCAATGTTTCACAGGCCAATATTACCGCCTTGTTCGAAACCCTAGCGCAGCAACAAAGCGAGGCCGCATGAGCCCTGTCATCGTAGTCGGAACGGATACGGGCATCGGGAAAACTGTCTTTGCAGCGGGCCTGACAGCAGCCCTTGGCGCGCGGTATTGGAAACCTGTGCAGTCGGGGCTGGAAGAGGCCACCGACTCGGAAACCGTCAAGGCCCTGACCGGGGCCGAGGTGCTGCCCGAGGCGTATCGGTTGAACATGCCCGCCTCGCCACATCTCTCGGCCGAGGATATGGGGATTGAAATCGACCCGGCCCGCCTGACCTTGCCGCCGGTGCCCGGCCCACTTGTGGTTGAAGGCGCGGGCGGGTTGATGGTGCCGCTGAACCGTCAGGTCTTTTTCCTGGATGTGATTGCGCAGTGGCAGGCCCCGATTGTGCTGGTGGCGCGTACCGCACTGGGTACGATCAATCACACGACCCTGTCCCTGATGGCGTTGCGCAATGCAGGGTCCAAAGTGATTGGTGTGGCCTTTGTTGGCGACCCAGAGCCGGACGTGGAACAGACCATCGCCGAAATGACCAATATCCGCCATTTGGGCAGGCTGCCCTTCGTCGAAAACCTTTCACGCGAAACCCTGTCCGACGCATTCTCTGCCATCGACATTGACGCGATCCGAGGTGCCTTATGACACCGCTGGAGTTTGATGCCCGCCATCTGTGGCACCCTTACACAAACGTGCTGGAACCCGGCCCGATGCACCTGATCACGGGGGCAGACGGGGTTTGGCTGACGGCTGAGGATGGCACGCAGATGATCGACGCCATGTCGTCCTGGTGGTGTGCGGTGCACGGGCATCGTCACCCGGCCATCATCGCAGCCATGCAGTCGCAGTTGGATCAGATGCCGCATGTGATGTTTGGTGGGCTGACACATGAACCCGCGATTGAACTGGGCCGGAAAATGATCGGGCTTTTGCCCGACGGGCTGGATCGCATTTTCTACAGCGACAGCGGGTCGGTCGCCATCGAAGTAGCCCTGAAAATGGCGGTGCAGTACCAAATGGCGCAGGGTCGCAAGGGGCGAACGCAGTTTGCCACCATCCGCGGCGGCTATCACGGCGACACCTGGAAAGCGATGAGCGTGTGCGACCCGGTCAACGGAATGCACGGGTTGTTTGCGGGCGCCCTGTCCGTTCAGCATTTCCTGCCGCGCCCACAGATCGCCTTTGGTCAGGACTGGTCCGAGGATGGTGACCTGAACGGACTGAATGCACTGGAACAGTTGCTGGAGGCGAAAGCTGACCAGATCGCGGGGCTGATCCTTGAACCTGTGGTTCAGGGGGCAGGGGGGATGTATTTCTACCACCCGACCTGGCTGCAGCGCGCCCATGAGATGTGCAAGGCACATGACGTGCTAGTTATCTTCGATGAGATCGCCACTGGCTTTGGCCGCACCGGTGAGCTGTTTGCCCTGCACCATGCCGACATTGTGCCAGATATCCTGTGCGTGGGTAAGGCGCTGACAGGTGGGCATATCACGTTGGCGGCCACGGTCACCACCGAAACCGTCGCACGACGGATTGGGGAAAGCGAGGCCGGCGTCATGATGCACGGGCCCACCTATATGGCTAACCCGCTGGCCTGCGCGGCGGCGGTGGCCAGTCTGGAACAACTCTCGGTCCGCGATTGGCGGTCGGAAGTGGCGGGTATCGCTGCACAGATGACGCAGGAGCTGGCTCTGGCGCGTGACTTGCCCGGTGTGGCGGATGTGCGCGTCTTGGGTGCCATCGGTGTTATCGAGATGGAAGGCTGGGTCGACCCTTCTGTGGCGCATGGGTTGGCATTGGAAACCGGCGTCTGGCTGCGACCGTTCGCGCGCAACATCTATTGCATGCCTCCCTATATCATCTCATCAGATGAGCTAAGCCGCGTAACCTCGGCCATGGTATCGCTGGTTCGAGGGATGTCATGAAACAGCGCTGGTTGTCCCGCTCAGGCACGGCCGAGGTGCTTTTGGTTTTCGGGGGCTGGGCCCTTGGCCCGGGTCCTTTCGAAAGCCTGGAGGGCAATACGGATGTCTTGTTCGTCGACGACTATATCCGTTTGGATAACCCGCTGAGCGAGCTGTCTAACTATGACAAGGTCACCCTGATCGCGTTCTCGTTTGGCGTGGCCTCGGCCGCGCATTGGTTGGCACAAACGGGGGTGCGGCCAGATCGGCTGATCGCGGTCAGCGGCACATTGCATCCCGCCGATGTCGAACGCGGCATCGCGCCAGACATGATCCGGGCCACGGCCGATCAACTCAGCACCGCCAGCTTTGCCAAGTTCTGCCGCCGAGCTGGGCTGGAAGGTCCGGCGCCCGAAATAGATATCGACACGGCAAAAGCAGAGTTGCACGCGGTGATCGAACGTGGCCCGGCACCCGATCCCGGGTTCGACCGGATTTGGATGCCGCTGAGGGACCGGATCATTTCCACATCCGCCCAAAAGGCAGCGTGGGTTGATCAACAAGAAGCAGTCCGAACTGTTCCAACCGCGCATATACCCTTTGCCAACGGTCAGAACTGGCAGGAGTGGATCGCATGAATGCCCAGATGACCAGCCGCGTCCAGCGTAGTTTTAGCCGCAGTTTCCGCTCGTACCACGAGGCTTCCAACCAACAGGCGCGGATAGCTGAGCGATTGGCGAAGGATTTGCAACGTGACGGTGCTCCGACGCATTTTGAGTCCGGATTGGAGTTTGGCTGTGGCACCGGTCATTTGACCCAAAGGCTTTGCGCGCAGTTCGCGTTTGATGGTTTGACCGTCAACGATCTGTCACCCGAGGCATATGAGACCGCCGCGTCCTTTGGTGCAGGATTTCTGTGTGGTGATGCGGAAACGGTCGCATGGCCTGCGAAACCGGATCTGATTGCCTCGGCGTCAATGATCCAGTGGTTGCCAGATCCCGCCGCGTTCCTGCACCGGGCCGCGCGGGCGCTGGCCCCCGGAGGCTGGCTGGCGGTTTCCGGTTTTGGCCCGCTGCAATATCAGGAACTGGTGCAGATTGGATCGGCGGCGAAGGCGCCCGGCCTTTGTGGACCGGAGGTTTTGACCGCTGCTGTCGAAGGTATTCTGAACGTCGTCAGTGCCGGAGAATCCAAACAGCAGATGCAGTTTTCCTCTCCTCGCGACGTGCTGGACCATCTGCGCAGAACCGGAGTGAACGGGCGCGCGCAGAAGCCGTGGACAAAGTCAAGCCTGCTTTCCTTCAATAATGACTATGTTCGGCAGTTTGGCGGCAAGGACGGGGTTCCGTTGACCTACCACCCGACCTGGATCATCGCCCGGAAACCCGACTGATCCCGCCTAGGGCAGGCGGGTCAGGTGGCGCTGCATGACCGAATGCGCCTTGGCCGCATCGCGATCCTTGATGGCGGCCAGAATTGCAGCGTGATCCGGATCGGCGCGCGGTCGCCATTTGGCGGTGTACAGGTTGTTGAAATGCCACGTGTACAGCACTTGCAGGTTCCTGATCTCGTCAATCATGCGCGGCATGTTGCAGGCCGCGATGACGGCCATATGAAAACGCTGATTTGCGTCTTCCCAATCTTCAGCAGTTTGGGCGCTGTCGCAGTCTTCGTGTACTTGTTCGATCTGGGCAATCTGCTGGGCCGTCAGGTTTGGAACGGAATGTAGCAAGGCCACCGGTTCAAGCGCGCGTCGCATCACGCGCAGCTCTTGAATGGCGTTCTGGTCCATTGGCGCCACGCACATACCTCGGCGTGGTACAGCGACGGCCAGTCCTTTTGATGCCAGATTCAGCAGCGCCTCGCGTACAGTGACCTGGCTGACTCCGAACTCACGCGCGATCAGGTCCTGCCGCAGCTTTTCGCCGGGTTTCAATGCGCCACGGACAATCCTGGTCAACAGTTTCTGCGCAATGTCATCCGATTTTTTGATCTGCTGCTCAGACACCTGAACTCCGTCGCTTTGGTGCTTTGGTCATATGATCAGACGATTATCGCTCTGCAAGGTGATGGGCAACAGGTGATGGTTGTCGTCGCAACAGCTTGGTCGTTAACTCGGCCACGCTTGACGATACAAAACCCGGCAAGTCCTGTCGCAACTCAAATGACCTTGCGGCAAAAACCGTTGGAAACCAACTGGCAGCTTTCACAAATGCGGTGGGTGCGGATAGGGTACCCGCAGAGGCAACGTAGTGTTGCAACGTTCTGAAAAGGGACCGTCATGGACTTTGCCCCATCGCCACGCGCTGCGGAAATCCGCGAGCAGCTGAAACGCTTCATGCAGGCGCATATCTACCCTCGCATCCGTGCTCATAAGGAAGAGATTGAAGCAGGCAAATTCCCGGTCTCATTCATGGAAGACCTCAAGGCGCTGGCCCGGGCGGAAGGGCTGTGGAACCTGTTCCTGCCTTCCTTGCGCGACGATGAACCCGGCACCCGGCTGAGCAATCTGGAATACGCCCCGCTGGCCGAGTTGATGGGGCAGGTCAGCTGGTCCTCTGAGGTGTTCAACTGCAATGCGCCGGACACCGGCAATATGGAGCTGTTGCACATGTTCGCCACGCCCGAGCAGCGCCAAGAATGGCTGGTGCCATTGCTGAACGGCGAAATCCGTTCGGCCTTTGCGATGACGGAACCGGATGTGGCCAGTTCGGACGCGACAAACATCACCACTTCGATCCGGCGCGAGGGGGATGAATATGTCATCAACGGGCGCAAGTGGTTCATCACCAATGCCTGTCATCCGAACACCAGAATGTTCATTGTCATGGGCAAGACCGATCCCAATGCCGACAGGCATAAACAGCAAAGCATGGTGATCGTGCCCAAAAACACATCCGGCCTGGAGATTGTCCGAAACCCCACGATCCTGAATATGCATGACCCCGAAGGCCATGCCGAGCTGCTGTTCAAGGATGTACGCGTGCCGGTCGGCAATCTTCTGGGCGAAGAAGGCAGCGGGTTTGCTCTGGCGCAGGCGCGGCTGGGGCCGGGACGTATCCATCACTGTATGCGCTCAATCGGGGCCGCAGAGATGGCGTTGTCGCTGATGGTTGAACGCGCGCAAGAACGGAAAACCTTTGGCAAGCAACTATCAGACCAAGGCGTAATCCGGGAATGGATCGCGAAATCGCGGCTTGAGATCGAACAGGCACGTTTGCTGACCCTGCAGGCTGCGTGGAAGATTGACCAGGTGGGCGCCAAGGCGGCGCGGCGTGAGATTTCCCTAATCAAAGTGGTGGCACCCAATGTGCATGCCGCCGTGACCGACCGCGCAATGCAGGTCTTTGGTGCCATGGGGATGACGCCGGATACGCCGCTGGCCGACAGCTATACATGGGCGCGGGCATTGCGATATGCGGACGGCCCGGACGAGGTGCATTTGCAGGCCATCGCGAAACAAGAGATCAAAGAGTCAAACTTCGGGATGTCAGCGCAATGGCTGACTCCGCCGCCGCGCTGAACGCTTACTTTCCTTTCCAGACCGGGTCGCGTTTTTCCGCAAAGGCGCGCGCGCCTTCCAACTGATCTTCGCTGGCATACAGCACATCTACCGTGCGCAACTGGCGCTTGGTGATGCGGTTCATGGCATCCTGGAACTTACTGTCCTCGGCGTCGCGCACGACCTCTTTGATCGCGGCGTAAACCAGAGGAGGGCCCGAGGCCAGCAGCCGGGCCAACTCCCACGCGCGATCCATCAACTGATTGGCGGGGATGATTTCGTTCACCAGCCCCCAGCGGTTGGCTTCTTCGGCGTCGAACCAGCGCCCGGTCAGCAGCAGCTCCATCGCGATATGGTAGGGGATACGCTTGGGCAGTTTGACGCTGGCCGCATCCGCAACAGTGCCCGAGCGGATTTCAGGCAGGGCGAATGTGGCATGCTCGGCCGCCAGGATCATGTCGGCTGACAGAGCCAGTTCCAAACCGCCGCCACAGGCGATCCCGTTTACCGCTGCAATCACCGGCTTGTTCAGATCGCGCAGTTCCTGAAGGCCGCCGAACCCGCCAACGCCGTAATCGCCGTCAACTGCATCGCCATCGGCAGCGGCTTTCAGATCCCAGCCGGGGCAGAAGAACTTTTCGCCCGCGCCTGTCAGAATGGCGACGCGCAATTCGGGGTCATCGCGAAATTCGGTAAAGACCTCACCCATTCTGCGGCTGGTGATCAGGTCGATAGCATTGGCCTTGGGCCGGTCCAGCGTCACCTCAAGGATCGCTCCGTCGCGTCGGGTTTTGATCGGGTCCATGTCTCAGGCCTTTCTAATCAGGGCATCCACTGCAACCGCCGTGTCGGGCGTGCAGAGAAGCGGGTTAATTTCGACCTCGCCAAGCGTGTCGGCATTTTGCATGACATAGGCCTGAACGGCCTGAATTGCGGTGATGATCGCATCCATATCAGCGGCAGGTTGGCCGCGATAGCCCGCAAGTAACGGGGCTATTTTCAATTTGGCCAGTGCGGCGCGGATATCGTCGGATGTGCTGGGTACCAACAGCGACGCGGTATCGCGTAGCACTTCGGTCAGCACACCGCCTGCGCCCAGCGTCAGGACGAACCCATGCGCCGGATCGCGGACGACGCCGATTAAAAGCTCGACTACGGTACCGGTGATCATCTCTTCGATCAGCACCTCATCCGTCCCGATATCGGCGGCCACATCGGCCACGTCGTCAACCTGGACGCCAAGGCATACTGCGCCGTGTTCGGATTTATGGGCCAACCCGATGCCTTTGATGGCAAAGGGCGCGGTCATATCCGACGCCGCAGCGCGTGCTTCATCAGCGCCCCGAACTGTGCGGTTCTGAGGGACGCGCAAGCCACACACTTCCAAAGCTGATTTCGCCTCGGCCTCGGTCAATGTACGCGTTGCCTCGATCGTGCCGGGCAGGCAAACTAGGGCCTCGGCGGGTGCTTTGACCTGACCCGCTGCACGGGTGGCGCTAAGCGCTTCTTGCAGACCCATAAGAGGGGCGACGCCACCGGCCATAAGGTCTTGCGCGATGTCCTGGGGCAGAAGTTCAGGCAGAGTTGCCGCGATAGCGAAACGAGCTCCGGTCTCGGCCCGCACTTTCAGCGCCGCTCGCGATGCGCAGGTCCAATCTGTCGGATCAGTGGTCGGGTAATCGACGATCGAGAAGGTCAGGTCGATATCGTCGCCTGTCATTCCCGACCACGCTCGCGTCATCGCACCCTCATCGCGCCAGATATAAGTGTGGTAGTCCAGCGGGTTATTCAAAGCGACCATCGGACCAAGCGCATCACGCAGTTGGGTTTTCTTGTCGTCAGTCAACTGAGGGAAACTCAGACCAGTGCCAATGGCCATATCGGCGATTAAGCTGGCCTCGCCCCCCGAGCAACTGATCGAGGCGATGTTGCCACCCGGCAATGGCCCGTAGCAGTGCAATAGTTTCAGCGTTTCCAGGAAATCAGGCAAGGCAGACAGGCGCGGTATGCCCAACCGCTCCAGAAGCGCCTGCGCCCCGGCGTCGCTGCCTGCCAGAGACGCGGTGTGCGACACGGTTGCCGCCTGCGCCTGTTCCGACGCGCCGACCTTGAGCGCTATCAGGGGGATGCCCTTTGCATGCGCCTTGGCGGCCAGCGCCTCCCACTGTCGGATATCCTTGAACCCTTCGATATGTAGGCCAACGGCGGTCACGCGCGGGTCGTCGATCAGGGCCGAGGCAATCTCGGCCTGACTGGTTTGCGCCATGTTTCCGCAAGTCACCATATAGGCAATCGGTAGCGCGCGTTTCTGCATCGTCAAGTTGATCGAGATGTTCGAGCTTTGCGTCAAGATCGCAACGCCCTTGTCCTCCGGCGTTGCACCATGCTGATCCGGCCATAGCAGCGCCCCGTCGAGCGCGTTGATGAAGCCGTAACAATTCGGTCCCAGAATGGGCATGTCTCCTGCGGCGGCTAGCAGCTGCTCCTGCAGGTCCGCGCCGGTGTCATCTTCGGCCACTGCTTCGGAAAAGCCCGAGGCGAAGCATACCGCCCCACCGGCACCCATGGCGGACAGCGTCTGTACCGCCTCAATCGTAGCGTGTCGGTTGATGCCGATGAAAACGGCATCCGGGGCCTGTGGCAAGTCTTCCAGACGGGCGAAAACCGTGTGCCCTGCGATGTCACTTGCCTTGGGATGGACCGGCCAGACCTGGCCGGCATAGCCCATGCGTTCCGATTGCAGGATGACCTGCTGACACCACGCCCCACCGCCGATAACGGCAATGGATTTCGGGCGTAGCAGCCGGTTCAGATCTTTGCTCATCTTCAGGCGCCCAAGGGACGCAGCAGATCGCGGCTGATGATGTGGCGCTGAATCTCGCTGGTGCCGTCCCAGATACGTTCAACTCTTGCATCGCGCCAGAACCGTTCGATCGGGAAGTCATCCATCAGACCCATGCCGCCGAAGATTTGCAGTGTGGTATCGGTCACCCGCGCCAGCGTCTCGGAGGCATAGAGCTTGGCCGAGGCGATCTCACGGTTCGATGGCAAGTTCTGGTCCAGTCGCCACGCGGCGGCGAGGGTCAGCCAGTCTGCAGCGTCAATCTCGGTGATCATGTCGGCGATTTGGAAACCGACGCCCTGAAACTTGCCGATGGGTTGGCCGAACTGCTTGCGTTCGGCCGCATAATTCAGCGCATAGTCAAAGCACCGGCGCGCGCGCCCGACTGAAAAGGCCGCGACCGTCAGCCGGGTAGCATATAGCCATTCGTTCATCACCGCAAAGCCACCATCGACTTCGCCGAGGACCTGCGCATCGGGCAGGCGGCAATTGTCGAAATAAAGGATGTAGTTCTTGTAACCTTTATGGCTGACCGAGTTATAGCCCTCGCGAACCTCGAACCCCGGCGTGCCGCGATCCACGAGAAAGGTGGTGATCCGCTTCTTTGGACCTTTCGGGGTCTCATCGACCCCGGTTGCGATGAAGACAATGAAGAAATCCGCGTGTTCCGCGCCCGAGATGAAGTGTTTCGAACCATTGACGACCCAGTCCCCGCCATCGCGCACGGCCTGGCATTTCATGCCCCGCACGTCCGACCCGGCATCCGGTTCGGTCATCGCCAGCGCGTCCATTCTTTCACCACGCACGGCGGGCAGCAGATAGCGCTCGCGCTGATCATCGTTGCAGGCCATCAGGATGTTTTGCGGACGGCCAAAGAAGTGGGTCAGCGCCATGGAACCGCGGCCCAATTCACGTTCGACCAATGTGAAATCCAGATGCGACAAACCAGCACCGCCGACTTCTTCGGGGAAGTTGCAGGCGTAAAAGCCAAGGTCGATACACTTCTGTTTGATCTCTTCGCCCAGCTCTGATGGCACGGTTCCGCTGCGCTCGACCGCGTCTTCGTGGGGGTAGATCTCTTTCTCGACAAAGCTGCGGACCGTTGAAACGATCATTTCCTGTTCTTCTGACAGACCGAATTGCATAGCGCGTGTTCCCTGGCTGGTGGTTGACGAATGAAACGCCACAGGTCACGGTCACGACATGCAAAGTTAGCCGCTTAGTATGCAGAGTTAGAAAAAATTGTCCCAACGCTATAACATTCTATTGTTTGATGGGTTTTCGAACCACTGCCTCGCCAACATGGTCGAACCGCTACGGGCGGCCAACTCGTTGTCGCGGCAGACGCTGTATCTCTGGCGATTCTGTTCGTTGGATGGCAAGCACGTGCAAAGTTCCAGCGGGCTGGTCGTCACGCCGCATGGGGCCTTGCACGATCACAGCGGCGATGTATTGGTCGTGATGCCATCTTACGGCTATTTGTCGCTGGATACCCGTGCCACCACGCGCGCCCTGCTGGCGGCGGCGCGGACCCATCCGCAAGTGGCCGGGCTGGATACCGGCAGTTGGCTACTGGCGCGCGCTGGCTTGCTGGACGATCACCGCGCTACGATTCACTGGGATGAGCTATCGCGGTTCGAAGAAGCCTTTCCAGCAGTTGACGTTGTGCAGGAACGCTTTGTCATAGACGGCAATCGGTTGACTTGTTCGGGGGCGATGGCGGCCTTTGATCTGGCCTCGGCCCTCATTCGTCGGGATCATGGCCCGCTACTGTCGATGGAGGTAGCCCACCTGCTGATGAGCCGCAGCGCGACCGATCCCTATGCCTTACCTTTGAAATCCGAAGATACGCTGGTCAATCGCACGTTGACGGTGATGCAGGGGAACATAGAAACGCCGCTGACGATCCGGGACGTTGCCCGCAAACTTGGCTGTTCGCAAAAGAAGATCGAGATGCGGGTTCAGGCCGAATTACGCACCACGCCGCAGGCGCTGTATCGGCGCCTGCGGCTGACTATGGCCCGGAAACTGGTCGAGGAGACCGAACAAACCATCGCGGAAATTGCCGGTCGCTGCGGGTATGAAAACGCCAGCGCCATGACCCGTGCGTTCAAGGCCGAATTCGGGCGAACCCCAACTGCATTCCGCAGCGGGGCGCCGAATTGATGCAAAGCTTGGCGAATTCAGACTGTCGCACCCTTGATGCGGATGACCGAACCCAACGTACCTGCGCACAGGCCGATGACGACGGCGATTAACAGTTCGACCATACTGACATTGGCAAAGTTCCAATGGGCGAAGATCACCGTTTCCAGCACGCCGACCACGGCCCCCATCAAGCCGCCCAGCCACAGGCGGCGGGTCATCATGCCAAGCGCAAGGCCCAGAATGCCCGGAAGGCTGATGATGTTGGCCCCGATTGTTCCCAGAAGTTCCAGCATATCGTGCCTCTCTTTAATCCGCGCTCTTGTTCAGAAATGACCGGATCTCATCGCTGCTATCTGCAACCTGATGCGATTGTGCGCCCGTTGTCTCATCGGCCAGCTCATCCGTAACTCTCTGGTATTCCTCAAGGTAATCCGAAGGCAGGCTGTGCGCGATGCCCTGGTGGCAATCGATGCACGTCATGTTGGTGTCGATGGCGCGTTGGTGTTCGGATGCGGCGCGAGTTTCCTGAATGGTGAAATCCATATAGTCGAAGTTGTGGCAATTGCGGCATTCGCGGCTGTCCGACGCCTTCATCTTTTTCCAGACGGCCGAAGCCATGCTCAGACGGTGCGCTTCGTATTTTTCGGGCGTGCTGATGGTTCCGGCCAGTTCGTGATAGACGTCTTTGACGGCCATGATCTTGGCCTTGATCTTGTGGTTCCACTCATGCGGCACGTGGCAGTCGGAACAAATCGCGCGCACGCCGGAATGGTTGTTGTAGTGGATCGTTTCGCGATATTCGCCCAGATTGACCTCCATCGTGTGGCACGAGGTACAAAACTCCTCGGTGTTGGTCAGTTCCAGTGTCCAGTGGAACCCACCCCAGAACAGGATGCCGGCCAGAAAGCCCGCTAGGATCAGAAAGCCCGAGCTGAACGCCACGGCCGGTGTCCAGATCCAGTTCCAGAGGCGGCCAATCCAACCGCGTTTTTCGGGGGAGTCTGCCATCTTGGTGCTCCTTTCAGACATGCGTTGGATTAGTTGCCGGACGAGGGTTCAAACACGTTGTCGACCAATGCAGGCGCGTCTGCCTGAGGCACGTGACATTGGTTGCAGAAATAGCGGGTGCCCGCAATGTGATCCAGCTCGTTGCCGTCGCGATCCAGATAGTGGGTCATCGACAGGGTCGGAGCGTTGCGTTCACCTGCTTTGGTCCAGTCGTGGCAGGACAGACACTGATTGGTGCGCACGTCGATCTGGTATTGTTCGATCGAATGAGGAACCAGCGGCGGTTGCTGGCGATAGTTGCGCTGCATGCGCCCTTCGACATTTTTGTGGATCTGATCGAGTGGAATAAGCTCATCCACTTCCGCCCCACGCAGGGTTTCCACTTGGGCCGACTGGGCAAGGGCGAACCCGCTCAGGAGCAAAACGGGGATCAGGGCCATTCCGCCTGTCACGATTGATTTTTTCATCTTGGCACTCCCTTAAATAGGTCTGGCTGCGCGCCGGTCGGGCGCGGGAACTGGATCGGAAGGCGCGGCGACATGGTCGTCGAACCGGTGAGTAAAGGTGAAGACATCGACAGCGCATACGTCGATGCAGCGGCCGCAATTGGTGCAGTCCGGGGAAAGGATCAGTGGCGTTGTCCCGGGCTTGCCCTTCAATGCGGGGGATATGATTTGATTTTCTGGGCAGACGGCATAGCAATCCATGCAATCGTCACAGGCCGCCCGGTTTGCGGCGCTGACCCGCAGCAAGCTTTTGCTGCCGATCAGACCATAGAAAGCGCCGACCGGGCAGATATGACCGCACCATCCGTGGCGCGCGACGAACAGGTCAAAGATAAAGATCGCAGCAACCATGGCCCAGATAAAACCCGCACCAAAAATCAGCCCGCGATGCAGCATGGTGATGGGGTTGATCAGCTCCCAAGCGATCACGCCAGTCAGGCCCGACACGACCAGAACCATTGCCAGCACCCACAGGCGTGTGCTGCGTTTTGGTTGCCAACCTTTCGGCAGGTCCAGTCGCCGGTGCAGCCAATTGGCGGCGTCGGTTACCGGGTTGATTGGGCAGACCCACGAGCAATAGACGCGGCCCCCGATCAGCGCATAGGCGACCAGAACGATTAGCCCGCCGATCAGAGCAGTCAATTCAGGCCAATGCCCGGCAATGATGCTTTGCAATACGATAAACGGATCGGTCAGAGGCAACACGCCTAGAGTCAGGGACCCGGCCAGTGTGCCTTGCACGATCCAGATGCCGAACCAGGGGCCCAGCAGGAACAGGACCAGAAAGAACAACTGGCTGGTGCGACGCAGTAGCAGAAAACGATGCGCTCCGATCCAGCCTTTGGCTTCGATCGCTTCGTGACCGACAGGTATATGCGTGCGTGCGCTCATTGGCCTACCCCCGGCAGGTCATATGACGGTGCAAAGCCGCCCGGTGTGGTCAGGTTGTCTGTGCCCGGTCCCGGCAAGCGGTCGGGCAGATCGATCAAGCCGTCCACCAAAGGCCCGCCATGGGCCTCTTTTTCTTCCCAGCCTTTGCGATAGTGGTCGGCCGCGCTGCCCCGCGCCAGTCGTTCCGGCAGAACCTTGATGGCAGCTTCCGGTAGGACACAGCTTTTTTCGCACATGCCGCAACCGGTGCAGCGCTCGGCATGCACGGTGGGGATGAACATCGCATGATGGCCCGATCGGGCGTCATGGGCCGCTTCCAGCGTGATCGCGTCATCAATGACGGGGCAGACACGATAGCAGACGTCGCAGCGCAGGCCCTGAAAGTTCAGACAGTTCTCCTGATCGACCAGAACGGCAACGCCCATTTTCGCGTCGTCGATATTGTCCAGCCCTGGGTCCAGCGCACCCGTGGGGCAAGCGGCAACGCAGGGAATGTCGTCGCACATCTCACACGGCACATTGCGCGCCGTGAAATAGGGGGTGCCGGTGGCCACGGCATCCACCCCAAGTTCGGCCAGTTTCAACGTATCGTAAGGGCAGTCCCGCACGCACAGCCCACAGCGGATGCAGGCCGACAGGAACGCCTCCTCAGGCAGTGCGCCGGGTGGACGCAGTGCCTCGGCCGGTAACGCACGGGCATCACGGGCCAGCCAGGCCAGCAAAGACCCTGCGACCACGCAGCCGCCTGCCGCGCGCGCCGAATCCTGCAGGAAACGGCGCCGTTGCGGCGAGAGGGGTGTACCAGCCAGAGACATGGGGGCTACCTTTGCGATCCGGGCCGGTTACGCGCGCTCGACCTTGCAGGCGCACTTTTTATAGTCGGTTTCTTTCGACAGTGGGCAGGTCGCGTCCAGGGTCAGTTTGTTGGTCAGCTGGTGTTCGTCGAACCACGGCATGAAGACCAAACCGCGCGGCACCTTGTTGCGTCCGCGGGTTTCGACCCGGCTGGTGACCTCGCCGCGGCGAGTGGACAGAACGATCTCTTGCCCGCGGCGCAGACCCCGATCCTTGGCGTCCTGCGGATGCATGTAGACGACAGCGGATGGGAAGGCGCGGTGCAATTCCGGCACCCGGCGGGTCATCGAGCCCGAGTGCCAATGTTCAAGCACACGTCCCGTGGACAACCACAGATCAAATTCTTCATCCGGCTCTTCAGCCGCGGGTTCGTAGGGCGCAAAGATGATCTTGGCCTTGCCGTCCTTGTGGCCGTAGAATTTTACGTCAGCACCTTCGGGAACGTACGGGTCAAAGCCTTCGCGGAAGCGGTACAGCGTTTCTTTGCCGTCCACGACCGGCCAGCGCATACCGCGTGCCTGGTGGTACATTTCGAACGGTGCAAGGTCGTGTGCATGTCCGCGCCCGAATTCAGCGTATTCTTCGAATAGGCCTTTCTGAACGTAGAACCCAAAGTGCTCGGCGTCGTCATTGTGGAACCCTTCCGCTGTCTCGGACAGCGGGAACTGATCCACCTTACCGTTGGCATAAAGCACGTCGAACATGGTTTTGCCCCGGTGTTCGGGCATCTTGGCCAGCAGTTCTTCGCCCCAGACCTCTTCGACGGTGAAGCGTTTGGAGAATTCCATAAGCTGCCACAGGTCGGACTTGGCCTCACCCGGGGCCTGCACCTGTTGCCGCCAGAACTGGGTGCGGCGTTCGGCGTTGCCATAAGCGCCTTCCTTCTCGACCCACATGGCGGTGGGCAGGATCAGGTCGGCAGAGACGGCGGTGACGGTGGGATAAGGGTCAGAGACAGTGATGAAGTTTTCGGGGTTGCGATAACCGGGATAGCCTTCTTCGTTGATGTTGGGCGCGGCCTGCATGTTGTTGTTGCACTGCACCCAATAGGCGTTCAGCTCACCATCTTTCAGCTTGCGGTGTTGCAACACAGCGTGGAAGCCCGGTTTGGGCGGAATGGTACCTTCGGGGATGTTCCACGCAGTTTCGCAAATCTCGCGGTGTTCATCATTCGCCACCACCATGTCGGCGGGCAGGCGGTGGGCAAAGGTGCCGACTTCGCGTGCAGTCCCGCAAGCTGACGGCTGACCGGTCAGCGAGAAGGGAGAGTTGCCCGGTTCGGAAATCTTACCCACCAGCAGATGCACATTATACATCAGCGAGTTCACCCAAGATCCGCGGGTGTGCTGGTTGAAACCCATAGTCCAAAGGCTCATGACCTTGCGGGTCGGGTCCGCATATTGCTGCGCGAGCTTCTCGAGCTTATCCGCCGGAACGCCCGACAATTCCGAGGTGTATTCCAGCGTATAGGGCGCAACCGCTTCGGCGTATTCTTCAAAGCTGATGCTCTCAAGCGCGCCAGAGTTCGGGTTTTCTGCCTCTTGTTGCAGCGCGTTGGTTTCTCGCAGGCCATAGCCGATATCGGTGGCAGTCTTCGTGATGTTGACGTGATTTCTGACGAAATACTCGTTCACCGCGTTGTTCTGGATGATGTAGTTCGCGATGTAATTCAGGATCGCCAGATCGGTCTGTGGTTCAAACACGATGCCGTTGTCTGCCAGTTCGAACGAACGGTGTTCGAAGGTCGAAAGCACGTGGACTTCACATCCCGGCTTGGTCAGGCGCGTATCGGTCAGGCGCGACCACAGGATCGGGTGCATCTCGGCCATGTTCGAGCCCCACAGCACAAAAGTGTCCGCGTGTTCGAAATCGTCATAACAGCCCATCGGCTCATCAATGCCGAATGTGCGCATGAACCCGACAACGGCGGATGCCATACAGTGCCGCGCGTTGGGATCGATATTGTTAGACCGGAATCCGGCCTTCATCAATTTGGAGGCGGCATAGCCTTCCCAGATTGTCCACTGACCCGAACCGAACATTCCAACACTGGTTGGACCCTTCTTGGCCAGGGCCTCTTTCCACTTGGCGGCCATGACGTCGAAGGCTTCGTCCCAGCTGACCGGCTCGAATTCACCGTTTTTGTCGTATTCGCCATTGGTCTTGCGCAGTAGTGGCGTAGTCAGGCGGTCCTTGCCATACATGATCTTGGACAGGAAATAGCCCTTGATGCAGTTCAGGCCACGGTTGACCGGCGCGTCCGGGTCGCCTTGCGTGGCCACCACACGGCCATCCTTGGTGCCGACCAGCACCGAACATCCGGTACCACAGAACCGGCAGGCCGCCTTGTCCCAGCGGATATCGGGGGCCCCGGCCTGCGCGTTGGCCTGACCGGTGGCCAGAGGAATGCCAGCGGCTGATGCAGTGGCAGCGGCCGCTGAGGCCTTGAGAAAAGTCCGGCGAGATTCTGAAGTAGTCATAGCGTGAGCCTCCGGCTGGTGGTTTGGCTTGGGGCATCGGGATGCGGGGTAGCCTCCGCAAGATCCTCGAAATGGTGATAGGTCAGCGTCAGTGAGACCACTCCGGGGATCTGATGCAAATCCATGATGATCTCGGACGCCAGGTGATCTGATGTGTCTTCGACGACGACGACGAAACGGCCGTCTTCGGCCTGGGCATGCACCTCGACGCCTGGTGTGTCGCGCATCGTTTGCGCCGCGGCCTCAGCTTGGTCAGGGACGATATGTACAAGGCAACCGCAAATATTCATTGTATCGCTTCCGTTTTAGATGTGGGCTGACGGTCAAGCGCGATGGCATTGACAGGGCAGGAGGGCACGCAGGCACCGCACCCAATGCAGGTGTCGGCATCCAGCGAAGGCTCGGCCCGACCGCCCAGTTGTAACCTGAAGCGGATGGCATTCTGTTCGCAATTGTCCTGACAGACGCGACAGCTGACCCCGTTCACGGACAGGCAAGAGGATGCCTCAATCGCCGCGCGCCAGGGCCAGTCCGGCAGGCGTTCGATTTGCAACGCGTCTGTCGGGCAGACCGTGGCGCAATCGCCGCAAAAGGTGCAGGGGTTTTCACTGGGCTTAAACACGGGGAAACCGTCCTGACCGACGACAATCACCGTTTCCTGACAGGCGTCGACGCAGTCGCCACATTTGGTGCAGTGATCCAGGAAACCCGGCACATGTGATCCCGGAGGACGGACAATGCTACTGTCCTCCCGACATACTTTGGCGCTTAGAAACGCCCGACGACTGGTCATCTGGCTCATTTGGCTGGACTGTACGCGCTTGATTCCCTTACTAGGTTATCCCAATAGCGATTTCGAATGTGATGAATCTTGATCCAGATCATTATTGAAACATTTATTTTTCGCCTTTTCGCCAGTCACCTGACAGTTGAAGTTGTCCAATGCCGCTCAGGAGGTGGCTGCACCAACGGTTAGAACCAAGACGGCGCGGCGCAGAGTTGGGTTTGAGTATCATTTCGAAACAAACTATGCTGCGTCGCAGAAATCGACTCGGCCACTGGCAGAATTTTACGGTGGTGGCGCATGTGTTTTCGATGTTTAGAGGACAGGCTCATGGTGACCAATGTGCAGAAGACCTCTTTGAACCTTCGGTCCGAGACGGCTGAAAATGCGGCTGCGGTTCAGGACCGAACGGTTGATATCGTAACCCGCGCTTTGGATCGGTCCGGCGTACAATGGACCCTGTTGTCCCAATCCGCCCGGCTGCAATCGACGCGGATTATCGAAACGCATTCAGAGCGGACCCGAGATCTGATGCAGGGCTTCGCCGAGGTTTCGCAGCGCATTGCGCGTTCGCAATCGATTGTCGACGATTGGACAGCTTATCTGAAAGACGCCACCCAGCGCGTGGTGCTGACCTTGGACGCGCTGCGTGAACGCGGAGACGTTTTTCTGGAGCATGAAGCTGCGGGTTGCCCGCCGGTGCTGCTCTATGACTATGAGGTCATCGTCGACGGGGCGACCCTGAAACGCCCCTGCAATTACCAACTGCTGCGCATCCTGCCGCCCAAAGGTGTAACCATTGACGACACCCGGCGTCCCTACATCATCATCGATCCGCGTGCCGGTCACGGCGGCGGGATCGGTGGATTCAAACCAGACAGTCAGGTTGGCGTTGCCCTGTCAAAAGGGCATCCGGTTTATTTCGTCAGTTTCGGACGAGACCCTGTGTCGGGGCAGACCCTTGCCGACGTCATGCATGCCGAGGCCGGGTTCGTGCGCACTGTCCGCGCGCGCCATCCCGACAGCCCGCAGCCGGTCGTGGCTGGCAATTGCCAAGGTGGCTGGGCCACTTTGCTGATGGCCGCCTGCAACCCGGATCTGACCGGACCGCTGATCCTGAATGGCGCCCCCATTGCGCCATGGTCGGGCGAGGTAGGAGAAAATCCGATGCGATATAACGCCGGTGTTCTGGGTGGCACCTGGCAACCGATGTTCTGGTCGGATGTTGGAGCGGGCCTGTTCGATGGCGCCAATCTGGTGATGAATTTCGAGCAGCTGAACCCCAGCCGGAATTATTTCGGCAAGTATTTCGACCTCTACCGCGACCCTGACGGCGGTCGGAAACGCTTCATTGATTTTGAGCGCTGGTGGGGTGGTTACTTCCTATTGAACGAGGCCGAGATTCACTGGATCGTCGAGCAGCTGTTCGTTGGCAATCGGCTGATCAAGAACACCGCGCAGTTGGAACCGGGCGTGCCGATCGACATCAAGGCGGTGAAAGGCCCGATATTTGTCTTTGCCAGCCAAGGTGATAACATCACCCCGCCCCAGCAGGCACTCAACTGGATTGCCGCCACATACGCAGATGAAGAGGAAATCCGTCTGCGCGGTCAGCGGATCATCTACATGTTGCATGATGAGGTTGGCCATCTGGGCATTTTTGTTTCGTCCAAAGTGGCGCGTAAGGAACATACGCAGATGGCTTCGACCCTGGAAACGGTCGAAGCAATGGCACCAGGCCTCTACGAGATGGTGATCGAAAACACCCAAGGCGAAGGCCAGGATAAACAGTTCGAGGTTCGGTTCTATGACCGCACGCTCGGGGATGTAGCCGCGTTGGACGACGGCCAGCAGGATGAGGCCAGCTTTGCCGCGGTGGCCCATATGTCCGAAGTGCAGGCGAATGCGTATGAAACCTTCGGGCGCCCTTTTGTGCGGTCCGTGTCGACACCGATGGGCGCAAAGGCATTGCGTGATCTGCACCCTCTGCGCGTTCAACGCGCGGCGATGTCCTCGGACAATCCGGTGATGAAGGGGGGTGCGCAATTAGCCGGGATGACGCGCGAACTGCGCGCCCCGGCGACAGCTGATAACCCGTTTCTTGAGATGGAAAAGCTGACCGGCGACTGGGTCGAACAGGCCATGGATCTGAGTCGAGACCTGCGCGACGCCTGGTATGAAGGGATGTTCTATGTGCTTTGGGGTGGTCCGCTGGCCGCGTGGTTCGGCAAGAAGAACGCTGCCCACCGTACCTTGCCTGATCCTGAAACCCTGAAAGCCCTGCCCGAGGTTGAGGCAGCATTGGCGCATATGAAACAGGGCGGGCTGCCCGAGGCCGTGATCCGGTTGTTGCTGTTGCTGGCCTCAAGCAACCAAAGTTTTCGGGCTGAAATTCTGCATCGCTGGGCGCATGTGTTCCAACATGAGGCCCCGTTCAGGGATCTCACCGTCGAAGACCGCCAACGCATGTTGCGCGAACAGACAGTGATTGTCACTTTTGACGAAAAGGGTGCGATCGATACGTTGCCCGACCTGTTGCCGCGGGTTGCTGACAGAAAACAGGCGGTTGATCTGCTCAAGCGTGTTCTGGGTGAAATTCCGAACCCTTCACCTGAGCTTGTCGAGATGGCACAAGCACTGTACGACACGCTTGATCTTGCTGAGATCAAACAGAAAACCGGAACTCGGTCCAAACCTAAAGGGCGCAGTTCGGCTGCTGCGAACAAGGCCAAACAGAAATGAAAATAACAGAAAACCGCACCTACACGCAGATCAAGGTCGGGGACGTGGCGCAGGTGACGCGCTTATGTACGGTCGATGATCTTTATGCCTTTGCCTCGGCCTCGGGCGATCATAATCCATTGCATCTGGCGGGATATGATGGCGATGGCGACGGCCACCCCGAGGCAGTGGCCCCAGCCCTGTGGCCTGCCGGTTTGATTGCGGCAATTTTGGGCAATATCCTGCCCGGCGCGGGCACCCAGGCGCGGTCGGCGAACCTGTCTTTTCATGCGCCTGTTCTGGCTGATGACGAGGTGACAGCGACGCTGACCGTGACCGAAAAGCGGGACGACGGTGATTTGCTTTGTGCGACCGAAGTGCGCCGCGTGGGCGACAACGCTCTGATCCTCAGTGGTGAGGTGCAAGTGACGCCGCCAGCCAAACACCTGACGTTTGACTCGGTTGACGTGCCCGGCCTGATCGTTCAGCGCCATCGCCATTTCGATGCACTGATCGCAAAGGCAAAGCCTCTGGATCCGATGCCCACAGCCGTGATCGCCCCGGAAGAGCCGAACTCGCTGGGCGGCGCCTTGCTAGGGCATTCCAAGGGTATTATTGCGCCGATCCTTCTGGGTGATCCTGACAAAATCGCTGCTGCAGCCGCCGAGTTGAAGGCCGATTTGTCGAGTATCGAGATCATTGAAGCCCGCAGTCATGAAAATGCGGCCCATCGCGCTGTGGACCTGGTGGTTGAAGGTAAGGCGCAAACCCTGATGAAGGGGCATTTGCACACCGATGTTTTGCTGCGAGCGGTTCTGCGTCGGGACAAAGGTCTGCGGACAGGCCGTCGCTTGTCGCATGTGTTTGTGATGGATGTGCCAGGCTTTTCACGGCCCATCATGGTGACGGATGCGGCCGTGAACATCGCTCCGGACCTCGAGACCAAGGCAGACATTGTGCAGAATGCCATCCATCTGGCACACTCGATCGGGATAGAAACACCAAAGGTTGGCGTCTTGTCG
The DNA here is from genome assembly GCF_056539465.1 of Ruegeria sp. BB1. Taxonomy (NCBI): domain Bacteria; kingdom Pseudomonadati; phylum Pseudomonadota; class Alphaproteobacteria; order Rhodobacterales; family Roseobacteraceae; genus Ruegeria; species Ruegeria sp. BB1. Next base: position 88,511 of record NZ_JBQFVB010000002.1, on the reverse strand, counting down.
GCGGTTGAGACGATCAACCCGCATATGCCCTCGTCTGTGGATGCGGCGCTGTTGTCGAAAATGGCCGAGCGGGGTCAGATCACCGGTGGGCTGGTCGATGGCCCACTGGCGATGGACAACGCGGTTGATCTGAAGGCGGCGCGAACAAAGGGCATCAAGTCCGCCGTCGCCGGGGCGGCGGATATTCTCGTGGCCCCGAATATCGAAGCTGGCAATATGGTGGCCAAACAGCTGACTTACATTTCCCATGCCGAGGCAGCGGGAATTGTGGTAGGTGCCGCCGCCCCGATCATTCTGACGTCCCGAGCGGATGATGATGCCTCGCGGTTGGCTTCCTGCGCGGTAGCGGCGCTGCATGCGCAGGCAAATAAGGGTAAAATTCATGGCTGACCATGTGCTGGCGCTGAACGCCGGGTCGTCTTCGTTAAAATTCGGGCTGTATGAACTGGTCGAAGGCAATCGCCCCAGCATGCGTTGGCACGGCCAGATCGAACGCTTGGGGGATGCGCCGCGCTTGTTGGCGGAATCTGCCGGGGGCCGCTCGATCAACCAGGCGCTGACGGATACCCAAAGCCATGACGAGGCAATCCAGGCCTTTCTGGACATGACACGCGAATATCTGCCGGACATCCAAATCCGGGCCATAGGTCACCGGGTTGTGCATGGGGGGACGGTGTATTCCGAACCCGTGCGGATCGACGACAAGGTTCTGGATACTCTGGCCGGGTTCATCCCCTTTGCGCCGCTGCACCAGCCATTCAGTCTGGCCGGTATCCGTGCAGCCAGCGCCGCCTTTCCAGACACGGTTCAGGTGGCCTGTTTCGACACCGCCTTTCACCGCACCCATCCATGGGTCAACGATACCTTCGCCCTGCCGCAGAGCTATTATGACAAGGGCGTGCGCCGGTACGGCTTTCACGGCCTGAGCTATGACTACATCACGCAAAAGCTAAAAGAGACCGCGCCCAGCCTGTATGATGGCCGCGTTGTCATCGCGCATCTGGGCAATGGCGCGTCGATGTGTGCTGTGTCAGGCGGGCGGGCTGTGGCGTCGACCATGGGTTTTTCCGCATTGGACGGCCTGCCGATGGGCACCCGCAGCGGTCAGCTGGACCCGGGTGTCGTGCTGTACATGATGCAGCAGGAAGGGATGAGCGCGGATGAAATCGCCGACATGCTCTATCGTAATTCCGGCCTGCTGGGTCTGTCGGGGATGTCATCGGACATGCGCACCCTGCTGGCCGCCGAAACGCCCGAGGCACGCAAGGCGATCGATTATTATGTCTTTCGCATTCGCCGAGAGCTTGGCGCCATGTCTGCTGCGCTGGAAGGGTTGGACGCGCTGGTATTCACGGGCGGCATTGGTGAGAATGCAGTACAGATCCGTCAGCGGGTTTGTGACGGGATGCGCTGGATCGGGATTGAAATGGATCCCAACAGGAACGCCGACAATGGCACGGTTCTGTCGACCGATTTCAGCCGCGTGCGCATTCTGGCAATTCCCACGAACGAAGAGATGGTGATCGCCCGCGCCGCCGCCCGGATGGTGCAATAGTCGCTATTGCTCGGGTTTGTCTTTGCGACGCTTGGCGTATTTGATCAGCGTACTCAGAATGGCGCTGATAACATCGGGTGTCAGGGCACCCAGCGGGTCGCGCCGGATGCCTGTCACGGTGTTACGTGCGTCGGACAGAGTGTCTTTGATCTCGGTTTCGATATCTAACAGTGCCATATCGCGCAATTCGACCGCGGCTGTCGTATCCGCCTGCGCGTTCTGCGTGTTGGCCATCAGAACCAGGATCACACCCAGCAACAGGTTGGCCCCAGCCATGATCAGCGCGGCCAGCGGTTTGGACAGGGTTGCGGACAACCAGAAAAAACCGGCCACGTTCAGCATGATGACAGCCAGCCCCACGGCCAGCCCCGCTGCAGCGTAAAAGCCGGTACGCCGTGCGGCCACGGCAACGTGGCGTTGGGCAATCAACCGTTCGGCGCGCAGAATGATCGAGATATTGCGGGAAATGCGGCTCATGTTCAGGCTCCTACCGGGATCGGCCTAGCAGATAGCCAAGCGTAAAAATGCCAAGCGCAAACAGGATCGGTCTTTTGTGCGGCAGATCCTCCAACTCGGTCAGGGCTTCTTCAAGCTGTCCGGTCCAGTTGTCGATGTTCTCGGCAATCCTGTCGGCCACAGTATCGTGTGGTTCCGGCCTTTGTGCCTGTTCACGGGTCGCAGTTTGCTCGGCCAGTTGGCGGCGCAGATCGGCAACTTGCGCTTCAAGCTCGGCTTTCGTGACCATTGGACCGGCCCCCTAACAGTTGTTGCGCTAACAGGTCAGGGTTGGAACCCCCACCCACGGTTTCGCAGCCCATGTTAATGCGTTTTTCCGGTTTAAGAAAAGCGACTTATCATTTTGCGGGTCAGGTCAGCCTGAAAACTGCGTATCACGAGTAGTAATCCGCGACCAACAGGAAATCCGGCGCGACGTCTTCTTCGATGGTTGCAAAGCGCGGGATCGGGTCTTCGAACACGTTGTCGGTTCGGTCGTCATTGACGGTCGAGACCTCGCCAATCAGGCAATCGCCTTGTTCGGCCCAGAAGGCGTGCCATATGCCGGGCATCAGAGTGACGCTTTCGCCGGGTTTCAAGCGAAGCAACTCACCGGGCCGAATTGTGACGGGGCAACCGTCGCTGGGCACGACAACAGGATTTTCACGGTCGATACCGCCTTGCGGGTCCGAGGCATAGATCTCCATCACCAGATCACCACCGCCGCGGTTTATGATGTCTTCGGCTTTCACAATGTGGCGGTGCATTGGCGACAGCTGTTTGTCTCGCGACACCAGCAGCTTTTCGGCATAGAGCATGCCCCGACCACTGTTCAGATCACCCACATCGCCGTTGCGCAAGGTGAACAGGAACAGGCCCAACTCATCAAAGCGACCCTGCCCGTAATCGGTGATGTCCCAACCCAGCCCGCGTTCGCGAATGCCTGCGGCTTTGTCACTGCGCATTTGGTCAGGCGACCAATTGGCAAAGGGGGGCAGGACCGCACCGAAGGAGCGTATAAAGGCCTCGGCTTCGGTTTTGATGGCGTTGATGTCAGAACGTTTCATTTAGATCTCTTTGGGGTTCAAAGCTCGTGCGCCCAGGGCGGGTTGGCCCCGGCGCGGGAAACGGTGATGGCTGCAACCTCTGCGCCTTTGGCCAAAGCGGCGCGCAGGTTTTCGGTACTCAGGGTGCGCAGCGCGGTTTTGGTCAGGTGCCCACCGCGCTCCAGCTCGGCCAGCACACCGGCGTTGAACGTGTCACCTGCACCGACGGTATCGACAACTTGAACCGGTCGAACGGGGACTGAGGTTTCGGACCCGTCCGCCAGATAGCCTGACGCGCCGTCACCGCCACGCGTTACAATAATCACGGCAGGCCCGGCTTGCAGCAACAGCGGCACTTTCTCAGTGATGCTTTCCGGGCCGGGAATGATCCAATCCAGATCCTCGTCCGAGACCTTTACGATATCCGCCTGTGCGATCATCCGGTTCAGACGGGTGCGATACCGGGTTTGATCCTTGATGAAATCGGGCCGGATATTGGGATCAATCATCACCGCCCGATCCGCCCCTTGCCGGTCCAGCAATGCGGCGTAAGCGTCGGCGCAAGGCTCGCAGGCCAGGCTGATGCCGCCGAAATACAGCGCCGAAATAGCGGGGAGCTGATCCGGCATATCCTCGGGCATCAGCATGCGACCCGCCGAGTTTTCGTCGATAAAGCTGTAAGAGGCGTGCCCGTCCTTCAACTGCACAAAGGCCAGCGTCGTGGGGCGATCTGCTCGGATCACATGGCTTGCATCCACATGGCTGGTCTTCAGGGCATCGGTCAGTTGCTCTCCGAACATATCCGAAGACAGACCGGTCAGCAGCCCAACCGGCGACCCCAGCCGCCCCAAGGCAATGGCAGTGTTAAAGACCGCGCCACCGGAATGGGGCACAAATCCATCACCGCCCGAAATGGTCGGGGTGGCGATCATGTCGATCAGGGCTTCACCGCAGCACAGGATCATGCCGGGTCCTTTCTGTCTTGTGGGATCAGGCGGCCATATTAACGCGCGAGCGCACTTTTACAGAAATTGTTAGCGCCAACAATGCCAAATTCGTCCTGTTCCGAAACATACAGGCTCATTGACCTTCGCAAATCGGTAAACCGCCCGCCTGCGTTGAACGCATCGCGGAAGGCTTCCTTGAAGAGCCAGCGGTTTTTCTCGGCCACACCGCCCACAAGGAACACACCGCCCACAGGCATCAGCACGACGGCAAGATCACCCATCACTGCGCCCAGATGGGTGGTGAACATATGCGCCGTTTTTTCGGCGATCGGATCTGTCTGCGCGCGCGCGTCATCAAGAATGTCCTTGGCGCTGCGCATTGGCGTGTTGGTCTGTCCTGCGGCCATGCTTGCAGCTTGATAGAGGACCGGCAGACCTGTGCCGCTAAGGAACATTTCCGCCTCAAGCACCAAAGTTTCATCAAAGAAACAATCCGGCGCGATGTGCCGGGCGGCTTTGAAAATCTCGACCTCATCCACATGGCGCGGTGACAGGCCAATATGGCCGCCTTCACCAGATGCGGTGTGATACCGGCCCTCAGAATAAAGCAACGCCCCAACCCCAAGACCTGTGCCGGGACCGACAACCAACCGGGTGCCAGGGGGTGGGTTCGCGGTGCCTTGCAACACCTCGACATCATCGCCTGTGATTTCGGCCACCGACCAAGCAGCGGCGGTAAAGTCGTTGATGACAAAGGTATGCTGCGCGCCCGTGGCCTTGCCGATATCACCCTCGGACAGGTCGAGCTTTGCATTCGTCAGGCAGATCTTCCCGTTCTTCACAGGCCCGGCCCCGGCGGCCACCACGGCGCGTGGATCGGTGCCGATCTCATCGCGCAGGGTGTGAAAGGCGTTAAGCAATTCTGGCAGGGTGCCGGTTGGGTATTTGCGCAGATCGGTCAGCTTTCCGTCAGCGATCACGCCCAAGCGCGTATTGGTGCCGCCGATATCCGCGACCAAGTTCCAATGCGCGCGGTTGGAAGCAGTGGGTTGCAATAGGGGCAAAGAATCTGATTTTCCAGACAGGGTGGTTTTTAAGTCCTTGGTAGACATTTCAGATTGCGTTCCAGTTATGAGAATTCTATGTCAACAAAGCCATTCTGGCATAGTCGATCGTGTGCCCGAGCATCCCGATCCAGACGTGAACAGAACTCTGCGGGGAAATCGATGCAAGTGTAGTGCATTGTAGAAGCCTGTCGGAACGCATTGAGATGCCAACTAACAGTTCAGCCATCTGCAATCCAGTTTTAAACAGACCGGCTGCGGATTTGACACACTTGGCTTGCAGGAGCATCAACCCATCGATCACAAGGAAACAGGCAACCCTTACGACCCAAGACCAAGGAGTAACCTCTTGTTATTTCTTGTGTACCGTGAGAACAGATTTTGGCTTGGAAAGTAAAATAGGCGGTACCCAGCTAGGATATGTCTGACAACAATAATACTGTATTTTATCTGAATTTGATTGAAAAAGAAAATGCACTGGTAAACCAAAGGCTGCATTGGGGCATGATTTTTCAGGGTATACTGTTTGCCGCCATTTTCATTGGGTCCGGCAACAAAGGCGGTTTTTCCCTGACTGCAGAAAACATTGTTCTTACCAGCCTGGGTGCAGTAGCTTCGATGTCCTTGATTTTGGGTACCCTAGCCGCACACTTCGTAATCCGTGGATCGCAAGCTGAAGTTCAAAAGCTGACTAATCGTGTTGGTGCCGCTGAGCAAACCGGTTTGAACTCAATCCTCTTTACGGTGCTTATGCCACATTTTTGTCTTCCCGCGCTCAGTCTGGTGTGCTGGGTCTATCTTGCAACACATGCTTTGATCTCCAGTAGAACGGATAAATTGAGCAATTCAGCGCAGGACCAGTGGCAATTCCTGTTTGTTTTGAATTTCGCAGTGATATTGCTGTTCCTCGCTGTCTTTTCCACACTGGTAGTTCAGAAAGTACTTCAAAATAGGGCTACCGTTCCAAGCTAAACGCTGGGCTTGACAAACATAGTGCGGCTGTTTCACCGTTATTGAAACGTTTCAATCGCGGTGAATCTCAGGAAATGCGGATAGCGGCACAGCTTTATACCGTCAGGCAGCTCGGGGGTCTGGCTGCGCAGTTGGATCTGATCCTCGCCTGCGGTATTGCGGATGTTGAAACAGTTGGATTTCACGATCTGTCCCCTAAACACATGGCGTTGCAGGTTGCGCAGTCGGGCCTGACCGTCCGGTCGGCGCATTTCGATTGGGAGGAATTCGAAGCCCGGTTTGACGATATTCTGACCCTGCTTGATCTTTTGAACTGCCCGGTTGCCGTGATGCCATGGCTGGCGCCACAGGCCCGCCCCGGCACGGTCGCGGGATGGCAGGATGTAGCAGACCAACTCTCTGCTTGGGCGGCGCGATTGGCGGGCCAGGGGGTTCGACTGGCTTATCACAACCATGATTTTGATCTGGTTGGCCCTGTTGGAGAAACGCCTTTGGACCTGATCCTGGCCCATGACACGCTGCATTGGCAGCCCGATATCGGATGGTTGGCCGTCTCGGTGCCGGACCCGGCCGAGGTGTTGCAGCGGTACGCGGGGCGGATCGTATCAGTACACGCCAAGGATGCAGAACCGGCTTCGGGGCAGGGTGATGATCGCTGGCGCAATCTGGGGCAGGGCGTGGTCGATTGGCCCCGGCTGTTGCGCATTCTGAATGACAGCCCCTGCAGCGATCTGTTTGTCGAACACGATGAAACGCCCGACCACGCCGAGACCTTGCGGACGGGGCGAAAGTTTCTGATGGGACAGATGTCTTCGGAGGTCGGATAATGGCGCGCGCAACGATCAAGTCAATCGCCAAGGAGACGGGCTATTCTGTTGGCACCGTCTCGAACGCGCTGCGGGGGGCTGCGTCAGTTCGGGAAGAAACACGCCAAGAGATTCAGGCTGTAGCCACGCGTCTCGGGTACCGTGTCAATATGGACGGTTTGAAGCTGCGCACCAACAAATCCTACCGTATCGCGGTGCTGGTCAGCGTGTCACCTGACGCAGCAGAGGAATGGGAAGGGGTAGAATTCACCCGCATTCTGGCCGGTATCTCGGCGTCCTTGCAGGGTTCGCGATACGAGATGTCTGTGTTCAACGTGGCCGATCTGCCGGATGCCATGGCCGTTCTGGCGCGGATTGTTCAGGACGGTTTGGCCGATGGTGTCATCTTTTCGGGCACATTGCAGGGCGACCCGCGCATCGCTTTTCTACAGCGACACAGTTTTCCCTTCGTGACCATGGGTATGAGCGACAGCAAGACAGCCCATGCCTATGTCGATTTCGACAGTCAGGCGGCTGCGTTTGACGCAACCGCGCGGTTGGTGGGGTTGGGGCACTGGCGTATTGCCTTGGTGAACCCCCCGGCCGAACTGATCTATGCAGCACAACGTCAAACCGGATACGAACAGGCTTTGGCCAATGGTGGCCTTGCGCCTGACCCAGCGCTGATTTTCAATGGCCCCACAACCGCTCGTACTGGGCAGTTGTGTTTTGAGGCACTGATGCAGCTAAGCGACCGACCCACGGCCTGTATCTGCGCGAATGAGGCGATGACACTAGGCGTTTTGTCCGCAGCCCATGCTGCGGGTGTGCAGATTGGCCGGGACATGGTGGTGATTTCCACCGATGATCTGCAACTCAGTCGATATTTCGTACCCCCGCCCAGCACCTATTATGTGCCCATCGAAGAAACCAGCCGTCTTCTGGGCGAGTACATGTTGAAAGCTTTGGAAGGGGGTGACCCGTCCGAGACCCAGAAAAAGATCAGGGCCACGCTGATCGAGCGCCAACCTGACACCCCCGCGCCGCAAAAGGCGCCCACCACGTAAATCAACTCAGGAGGACTTGAAGATGTTTAAAAATCTACTGGCCGCAGCGGTCGTGACCGCGATAGCAGCCCCCGCAGTTTTTGCTGCCGACCTGGACGGGCGCGTTCTGAAAATCGGAACCGACGCCACCTATCCGCCGATGGAAACTGTCGATGAGACGACCGGTCAGATCGTGGGTTTCGATGTGGATGTGATGAATGCGATCTGCGAACGGGTCAATTGCGTCCCGAATTTCGTCAACACCGCATGGGACGGCATCTTTGCCGCGCTTCAGCAGGGTGAGTTCGATCTGGTGATCTCGGGCGTCTCAATCACGCCGGAACGCGAAGAGACGATGGATTTCTCAGAACCCTACATTGTGGTCAGTCAGGCCATTCTGCTCCAGGTCGACAATGCGGACATGACGCTTGAGGATTTCAAAGCCGGTGGTCAGAAGCTGGCGGCGCAGACCGGTACCACCAACGCGCAATTGGCCGAGGATCTGGTAGGGCGCGAAAATGTCAGCCTGTATGACAACTTCTCTGCCGCGATCCTGGCACTGCAAAATGCGGATGTGCAGGGTGTGATCATCGACGGCACCTCGGCCGCCGCATACGAGCAGGAGTTCGCGGGTGAGCTGACCGTGGGCATCACCGGCCTGCAATCCGACCCGCTGGGTATCGTGTTTCAGGAAGGCGACGCAACGGTCGACGCCATCAACGAAGGGCTGGCAGCGATCAAGGCCGACGGCACGCTGGACAAGTTGGTCGGCAAATACTGGGGCACCGAATAAACCTGTCCGATCCGAAACGGCCCGGTGCCGATGGCAACCGGGCCGCCTGTTTGCAGTGAGGTCCCATGAAGCGTCTAAGCTCGATCCGCCCGAGCAATCTTGTTCTGCTCGCCGCGGCCCCGTTCATTATCTACCTGTTCGCTACCTCTTCAAAATACCTGCGCTCTTTGATCGCAATTCTCGGGATCGGGAATAATGCCGGCCCGATTTTTGTCGGGTTCCTGCTGGTTCTTGCGGTGGCCATTCTGGGATATCTCTGCGCCCGAAACGCGCGGTTTCAGACGGCGCCGAGTTGGGTGCGTATCTCGGCATGGGCGGCCTTGCCCGCAGCGTTGGCGCTGGCGGTCTTGGTTTTCGTCGCGCCGCAGGTGCTGATGCCATTTGCCGAGTCCGTCTTCTTTCATGCGCTCAGCGAAAATACTTCGACCTTGATCGACCGCTCCGCGCAGACTTGGGTACTTTTTCCAGACGTTGTTGATCAGGTTCAGACAGGTCTTCAGGTGTTACTGCTAATCTATGCGCTTGTGGTTGCTGGTATTTTGCTGTCGGGCCGTTTGCCCGTCAGGGCGCGGGGACTTGCTCAGCTTGGGTTTGAGATCCTGACCGGGGCCGCGCTGTTCTATCTGATGTTTATGGCCCATTGGCAATTTGCAACCGGAGTGGCGATCACGTTTCGCGCCGCCATTTTTGCTTATATCTTCGCCGCCATTCTGGGGCTGATCTGGGTCGGGCTGCAATCGTTCAAACCCAAGGCGCGCACGACCGTTGTCTATGGCTGCATCAGCTTGACTTTGCTGGGTGTATCGGCGTTTTTCTTCATGCAGCCACAGGTCAAATACGAACTGATAGGTACGCTGGATGCGCGCATCGCCATTGTGCGCGGCACCCCGCAGGCGCAGGCCGACATCATCAGGTTTGGTGAATTCGACGGGGGCGAAGACCAACAATACCGCATCCGTAGCGCCCCAAACGCTGCCAGCGCGGTGGAACAGATCGAAACCGTCGACAGCGTGTCGGGCGCCTTTGTCCCGGTCGGTGCCAACACCAAGGGCTATCCGGTGATCTGGCAGACGCAATTCCTGCCGGATCAGTACCGCAACCCAGCGCTGGCTTTTGCCGTGTTTGGTTTTCTATTGCTGACGCTGACGGTGGGCGGTGCGCAGCACAAGCTGCATCCGCTGGCCGTAGGGGCCGAGTTCTTCGTGGACACGATCCGTGGCATTCCGATGCTAGTGATCATCCTCTATATCGGTCTGCCTTTGGCTGGGGCGGTCAAAGATGCCACGGGTGGCGGTATCGATATGACCAATATGACTCGCGGGATCATCGCGATCTCGGTCGGCTATTCCGCTTATATGGCCGAGATTTTCCGATCCGGGATCGAGGCCATCCCACGGGGTCAGATCGAGGCTGGTGGCTCGCTGGGTCTTTCGCGCTGGCAAACTGCGCGGCTGATCATCCTGCCGCAGGCGCTGCGCATCGTCACGCCGCCCTTGGGCAATGAGTTCATTGCGATGATCAAGGATACCTCACTGCTGTCGATCCTGTCAGTCCGCGATATGACCCAGCGGATGCGCGAATTTCAGGCCGCCAGTTTTCTGCCCTTTGCGCCGTTTAATACAGCCGCAATCCTCTATGTGGTGATCACGTTGGGCTGCGCCAGCTTCCTCAAATGGATCGAACGCCGCACGGCAAGGGAAGATCGATGAGCAGGTTGGAACTTGGGGTATGCTATTACCCCGAACAATGGGACCGGTCGCTCTGGTGTGAAGACGCGCAGCGAATGGTCGAGATGGGACTGGATTGGGTGCGCATCGCCGAATTCACTTGGGGCCTGATTGAACCGGAGCGCGGCGTTTTCCACTGGGATTGGCTGGATGAGGTGATCGACATTCTGGGCGAGGCAGGCCTGCGCGTGATGATGTCCACGCCCACCGCCGCCCCGCCGAAATGGCTGATCGACGAACATCCGGAAATTCTGCCAGTTGGGCCGGACGGGCGCGTGCGAAGGTTTGGATCGCGGCGGCACTATTGCTTTTCCAGCGATTTCTATCTGGCCGAAGCCCGTCGGATTGCCACCGAATATGCCCGTCGTTATGGCCAGAACCCCTATGTTCACGCTTGGCAGATCGACAATGAATATAACGATCACGACACGGTGCTTAGCTATTCGGATGCGGCGCGGGTCGGATTCCAGCGGTGGCTGGCGGATAGGTACGGGTCGATCGCGATACTGAATGAAATTTGGGGGACCGTGTTCTGGGGATCTGCCTATTCCAGCTTTGACCAGATCGAATTGCCCAACGGGCTGGTGGCCAGCCCCAACCCAACCCATGCACTGGATTTTGCGCGATACTCCTCGGACCGGGTGCGGCTTTTCAACCGCGCGCAGGTGGATGTGCTGCGTCAATACGCGCCGGGTCGGGACATCACCCATAATTTCATGGCGGGCAGTTTTGAGTTCGATCACCATGCCGTTGCCGCCGATCTGGATATTGTTGGCTTCGACAGTTACCCCTTAGGAAATCTGTTGGGATCGACCCTGTCTGACGACGAAAAGCACCGCTATTTGCGGACTGGCGCGCCGGATTATCAGGGGTTTCACTGCGATCTGTATCGCTCTCAAGGCAAGGGGCGGATGTGGGTGTTGGAGCAGCAACCCGGCCCGGTGGACTGGGCCGAGAAAAACCCCTCACCCGCGGACGGGATGGTGCGACTGTGGACCTGGGCAGCCTATGCGCATGGCGCGCAGGCGGTGATGTTTTTTCGCTGGCGACAGGCTAAATTTGCGCAGGAACAGTATCACACAGCATTGTTGCGTTCGGACGGCAGCCCGGATCAGGCCGCCGCGGAATTGGCGCAGGTCGCGGCAGAGCGCGACTTGTTGCCCGCCGTGGTACGTGAGCGGGCGCAGGTGGCCATAATTCTGGATTACGAATCCATCTGGGCGGCGGATATCCTGCCGCATGACGATGCCTTCCCAAATGCTCAGGTCATCCGCGAATGGTATGCCGGGCTGTGCGCGCTTGGGGTCGATCTGGATTTTGTGGGGCCACAAGATGAGCTGAACGGGTATGCCCTGATTGTTGTCCCGCAAAGCATGATCGTTCCAAACGATCTGGCCAACAAACTGCGGGACAGTGGGGCGAAACTGCTGATCGGCGCGCGCGCGGGCAGCAAGACACCCGACATGCACACACCGCACAACCTTGCGCCCGGAGCGTTGGCTGAGCTTACCGGTGTGACGGTCTTGCGGGTGGAATCGCTACCAGAACTGGCGCAGGAATCGGTGCGCTTGCAGGACGGAACGACGTATGACTTCACCGGTTGGCGGGAAATCATCGACACCAGCGGAATGGTAACGGCAGAGTTTAGCAGCGCATACCGGGATGGCAGCCCGGCGATTGTACGCTCGGACCGAGCGATCTATCTGGCAATGATCCCACGCGGCCAATTGCTGCATGCCATACTTTCGGACGCGTTAAGCTGGGCGGGCCTTCCCGTCACGGATTGCGGACCGGATCTGCGGATCACACGTCGCGGAGGATTGAAATTTGCCTTCAATTTCGGGGCAGATGGGTTGTCATTACCGACTGACGAACCACATGCCTATTTGGTTGGGGGCACTGAAATCCCACCCTATGGGGTTTCAATCTGGCGGGACACGTGATCTTGCCAGTCCACATTCCTGTTGGCAGCAAGTAGAAGGCTGCAAAACAACTCAATAGCAGGAGAATCAAAATGGCTGAACGGAAAACCCTTTCCAGACGCTCGATGCTGAAAGGCGCGGGCGCGGCTGTTTTGGCGGCTCCGCTTTACAGCAAAAGCGCGCTGGCCTCTTCGGGTGAGATCAACGTGGTGATGTGGTCGGATTACCTGCCGCCTGAGTTCCTGGAAGGGTTCGAAGCGGAAACGGGGATCCGGGTCAATCATATCGGGATCGGATCGAACGAAGAAATCCTCAACATGATGACTGCGTCGAATGGCCAGGGGTTTGACCTTGTCGCGCCTACCAACATGCGGTCTTTGCAATGGGCGCCGCTGGACCTGCTGCAACCGTTTGATCTGGATAAGGTGAACCTGGACGCGGTTAACCCTTCCATGGTTAGAATTGGGACCGACGCTTGGAATTTCAACAAAAGCGGAGCGCACTGGCTGCCGCATATCTGGGGGACTGAGGGCATAGCCTACCGTACCGATCTGTGGTCGCCCGAAGGCGACGCTCCATCCTATGGGGATGTCTGGGCGGAAGAAAATGCCGGTATGACCATGGGTCGTGCGCATTCTATGATGCTGTGTGCGGGTCTGTATTTGGAACGCTTGGGTGAGATGGAGCCCGAGTCCGTCTGGGATGCCTATGACGACGAAGACACCATGCGCAGGGTCTGGGACCGGATCACGGACTGGTGCATTGAACGCAGGGATCGGATCAAGCTGATTTGGAACGATGCTGAAACTCAGAAATACGGCTTGCTGAATGGCGGCGTGGTTGTGGGGCAAACATGGGACGGGCCGCCGCTGGCTTTGAAATCAGCAGGGGAACCGGTGAATTATCAGGCTCCGATCGAAGGAGCGATGGCGTGGGTGGATGGTCTTGCAATGCCAGTCGGTGCGGAAAACATCGAACAGGTCTATGCGCTCATCAACTATTTGTACCGACCTGAGCCAGCCGGAGCTGCCGCTGCAGTGAACGGATATAACACAGCCGTACTGGGCGCCGAGGATTTCGCGGGCGATGAGTTCAGAAAGAACTTTGCCGAGGCCTATCCGGGCGACGCGTTGGCCAACCTCAACCCGTGGCTGGCCGAAGCTCCGTGGTATGCCAAAGCACGGGCCGAGTTTGTCGACAGATTTTTAAACGCCTGAGCATTACCCCTGTGCGGGTGGACCCTTTGGTAGGATGACGACGTCACACGCTGCGATTTCGTGCCCGTTCCAAAGGACGGGTGCGGCGGTGTAGTTGATCAGAAAAATATACTGCACGGTTTCCCGTCGGCGCAGGCCCTCGGGCATTGCATGCAAGGTCAGGTCGACCGTTTTGGCGGCCATCGAGATGACCCTGTCCCAAAGAGCCTCATCCGGGAAACCCGCAAGGTACCAAAGACCGTTTTCGCCTTTTAGGGCAGATGTGCCATCAACAAAGGTCAAAAGGTCTGGGGCATCTCCGGAGAGGCGGTCAACCCAGTGTTGCGCCGCGCCACCTCCGTTAACATCACGCTGCACGTTAGGGGGCAGGGTTTCCACAAGATCAACTCCGCAATCCAGCCCGGACAGGCCCGGGCGGCCTGAGGTTGGAATTTGGAAATCGCGAGTGATCGCGCCTGTACGGGGGCCAAGGATGGCCAGATCACAACCCTCAGTCAGGCGGGTTTCCAGATCGTCATCCAGCGTGGCAAGACCGGGGGCGAGGATCAGTTTGTAACCGGTCTTGGGCGTTTCCGAGGCCGCAATGAAGTCCACCGAAAGCCCGGCCCGCCGCAGCGCGCGATAGGCTGAAAAAACCAGCCGGAAATAGTTGAACCCGGCCCCTTGCGGTTGTGTCGCCCAGGCCCAGTCCGAGGCATAATCGAACACAATCGCCACGTCCGCCTGCGTTTGCGTCAGCGCGCCAAGCTCGGCCAGATCAACTGCGGTTTGACGTGCCTCAGCCAGTGCCGGGGCGGGTGTGTTGTTCGGTGTCAAAAGGCCAGCGTGCATTTGTTCCTGCGCGAACGGAGCCTGCCGCCAGCGGAAATAGCTGACCACTTCGGCCCCATGAGCCACCGCCTCAAGCGACCACAGGCGCACCATGCCGGGCAGGGGGGCAGGGTTATAAGGAGCCCAGTTCACCGGGCCCGGTTGTTGTTCCATCACCCACCAGCGCCCGCGCCCAACGGCGCGATAAAGGTCGTGATGAAAGGCCTGCATATCCGGATCGCCCTGTTGCAGGAACGCGGCTTTATGGGCCTCGTCCGCCTCAAGGCGGTCTGAGAGAAACCCAATCGGGTAGCTGTCCCATGTGGCGATATCCAGATCCGCACCGACTTTGAAATGATCGAAATCCAGAACCCGACCCATATAATTATGCAGCAGTGGCGCGTCGGTCAGTGGCCGCAACGCATCAACCTGCGCTTTGTTGAACATCACCACCTGATCCGAGCTGAACCAGCGGAAGGCCAGAACATGCGCTGGGTTGGGTTCGGTCACAGTCAGATTGGGCAGGTCGATCTGATCGAAACCTGCGTATTCCATCGACCAAAACACATTGCCCCAGGCGGCGTTCAGAGCGTCGACCGAGCCATATTGATCGGCCAGCCACCGCTGAAACTCTCGCAAGGCAGGCTGGCTGTAGCTGACGGTCGTGTCATGGCAGCCATATTCGTTGTCGATCTGCCAGGCGGCGACATGCGGGTTGCGCCCATACCGTTCGCCCATGAGCCGGACAATGCGGGCGCATTCGGCGATATATCCCTGATGACTAAAGCAATAGTGCCTGCGTGAACCGAATTTGCGCGGCTGCCCCTGAGCATCCACCGCCAGCATGTCAGGGTGTTTCTCAAGCATCCATCGGGGCGGCGTTGCTGTCGGCGTGCCCAGAACAACCTTAAGGCCCACAGCCCCCAGCACCTCAATCGCTCGGTCCAACCAGTCGAATTGCAGATCACCCGGAGTTGGCTCCATCCGGCTCCAGGCAAACTCACCGATCCGCACCCAGCTCAGGCCGGTTTCGACCATCTGCGCGGCGTCCGTGGCCCACATTTCTTCGGGCCAGTGTTCGGGATAGTAGCAAACACCAAGTTCGGGCTTCATAGAATGACTCTGTGTTCGGCCTGCCCAGTACCCGTGCTGGGGGCGGCAAAGGTCATACCGTTGGTAGGGTGTGCAGCAAGCGTGTCCTCGTCCAGCCCCTCGCGGGCAGTGGTGCAGTAGAGTGTGGTCAAGTCGTTGCCGCCAAATGCGGGGCATGACACATGGGTGGCTTCAAATGGGATGGCCGTCAGGAACTGTCCTGACGGTTTATAGGCTGCAACACGGCTTGCACCCCATTGCGCGATCCAGAGGTTGCCTTTCGCATCAACCACGGCGCCGTCGGGGTTCAAACCGTCGACGCGTAGGTCCAGGAATACCGTGCTGTCGCCCTTGGGCCAGCCGGTTTCGGAATTCAGCGGCCATTGAATGACCTGCTTGGTGGCCGTGTCCGTGTAATAGGCGCAAGACCGGTCCGGGGCGAAGCAGATCGCGTTCGAGATCGTGACATCGTTCACCAGTTGCCGAAGTTCCCCCCGCCAATACCGATAAATCGCGCCTGCACCGGGTTCGGCGGTTTTACCCATCGTCCCGATCCAGAACCCACCCCAAGGATCCGCACGCCCGTCATTTGAGCGCGTGACCGGATTGTCCGCCTCAAGTGGGGCGATCAGGTCTTTCTGGTCGTTTTGCAGGTTGAACCGCCACAGGCCCGTTTCAGAGGCTATCAACAGCCTATCCCGGTCTACCCAGCCCGCGGCCGAGACATGTTCGTCGAACTGCCAATTGCGCTGCGCTTCGCCGTCCCGTGTCATCAGACGTTTGCCCAGGATGTCAAACCAGAACAGCTGTTGCCGTTCCGGGTGCCACAACGGCCCTTCGCCCAGTTCACAGGCGCGGTTGTCGTAGACGATGCTCATCCAGCGGCCTTGTCGTAGGCGGTGACGATTTGGGTCGCCCGCTCTGCGACTTCCGAGGCGGTCATGCCGGGTTTGAACAGCGCCGATCCGATGCCGAACCCATCAGCGCTTGCCTTGATCCACAGGTCGAAATTCTCGGGGCCTGCCCCGCCGACGGCATAAACCTGCGTGCCTGTAGGTAGCACCGCACGTAAGGCCGCCAACCCTGTTGGTCCTGCCAGCGCTCCGGGGAACAGTTTCAACCCTGATGCCCCTGCTTGGAGCGCGGCGAAAGCTTCGGTCGGGGTAAAAATACCCGGCCAGCTTTCCAGTCCCAGCCGATGTGTGTGCGAGATCACCTCGGGGTCGCAATTCGGTGAGACGATCAGACGACCGCCGACCTCTGATACCATGTCGACCTGCTGGGACGTCAAAACCGTGCCTGCCCCGATCAAAGCACGATCACTGAACTCATTGGCCAGAACGGCGATCGAGGCCAGCGGATCGGGTGAATTCAGCGGCACTTCGATCTTGTCGATGCCAGCGTCGATCAGCGCCCGTCCAACGTCGGTTGCGTCCGAGGGGGCTATTCCGCGCAAAATGGCGATGATGGGTCGGCTCATGCGGTTTGCCTCGTGAGGTTGCGGGCCTGTTGCAGACCAGCCAGGGTACATTTCGTGCTGTTGGCGGTTTCTACAAACGCGCCCTGTTGTTGTAGCGCCTTGGCATAAACTTCCGACAGGCTCTCGGCCCCGATGATTGCCAATTGCTGACCCAACCAATAGGGGCGGGTGGCCGCCAATTCCGCGCCGATCAGATAACCTGACAGCCGTGCCCGGATAACGCCGCCATCCTGCCCTTGCAGCAGATCAGCGGCCCGCAGGCCAAACAGACGCGCCGCCAGTTGTTCAGGTTTCGACAACGCATCGGCAGTGGCCTCGGCAAAGGCGGCATCCTCCCAGCCCTCGCCGATCGAATGTTTTAGCACCGATTGCCCGCCCAGCAGATCGAACATCTCGCCCGTCATGAAGGTGCGAAAGCTGACAACCTCTCCGGCGCTGACCTGCACCCATTTCGTATGGGTCCCGGGCAGGCAAATCACCCCGTCCCAGTTTTGATGAGTGGCCAGAAAACCAGCGATCTGGGTTTCTTCGCCGCGCATGACGTCCGGCGGGGCCGTTTGTTTTAATCCGGGCACCACAAAGGCGCGAATTCGGGGATCTGTATTCGGCACGCGGAAGGGGGCAACCGGTGTCGGTTCACACGGAACCGCCGAATACGGGGCCTCGACCCAGCCCTGGCGCGCGCCGACCATTCCACAGGCCACCACATCAATCGGAGCAGTGCTCAGCCAACCTTCGATCAGTTCGAACAGCGCGGCTTGGAACCCGCCTTTGTCCACCCGCGCCATGCCTTTGACCGACTGCGCCTGATCCAGCACCGCATCACCCTGCATCGCCCAAGCCCGCAGATGCGAGGTTCCCCAATCGACTGCAATCCATTCCGTATTCATGGCTTTACCCCGTTACGACAACGCCGCCATCGACGGCCATGCATTGCCCGGTCATCGCGCGGCTGGCGTTTGAGGCCAGAAACAAGGTCGGTGCGACCATGTCCTCGGGCGTCAGGTGTTCTTTCAGGCATTGACGGTCCAAATGCGCGGCCAGATCTTCGGGCGTGGCCCACATGTCCAGCTGTTTCTGCGTCAGAACCCAGCCCGGAGCCAGCGCATTCACGCGGATGTTCTGCGGCCCAAGCTCGCGCGCCAAGGATCGCGTCATCCCGGTGATCCCGGCATTTGAGGTGGTGTAGATCGGATAGCCTGCATTGCCCATCATATAGCTGATAGAACTGAAATTGATGATTGCTCCACCCTTGCCCTGCATCTGGCGCGCGGCCTCCTGACAGGCAAAGAAATAAGCCTTGAGGTTCACCTCGATCATCCAGTCCCAGAATTCGGTGGTGGTTTCGTCCAGCGAATGGCGTTTGTCATTGGCGGCGTTGTTGATCAGCACGTTCAGCGGGCCATGCGCCTCGGCGGCTTTTTGCATGGTGACGTGAAGCAGCTCGGTGTCGGTCATGTCGCCTTGCATGAACAGGGGCGCGCGGCCGTGTTTGTCGCGCATTTCCTCGACAAACCCACTGGCGTCGGACCGGCCGATGAAGGCGACATTGGCGCCCTGCGCAAGAAACCCATCGGTCAGCGCCGCGCCAACCCCCGAGCCACCGCCGGTGATATAGACCGAAGCCCCGTTGAGATCGTGGAAAGTGGCTGGTTGATCCATCAGTGGCTCTCTCTGGTCACAAGGCGGGTGTCTTTGCCGACAAGAAAATCAAGGTCCGCGCCCTGATCGGCCTGCAGCACGTGGTCGATATAGAGTTTCGCATAACCGCGTGTGTAATGCGGGTCATCCGGTTGCCACGTGGCGCGACGGGCGTCCAGTTCCTTTTGATCGACCAACAGTTCCAGCTCACCCTTGCTGGCGGAAACCCGGATGCGGTCACCGGTTTTGACCAGTGCCAGCGTGCCGCCTGCCTGCGCTTCGGGGCTGACATGCAGGATGACGGTGCCATAGGCGGTGCCGGACATGCGCGCGTCCGAGATACGGATCATGTCGCGCACACCTTCCTTCACCAGCTTGGCCGGGATCGGCATGTTGCCGACCTCGGGCATCCCCGGATAGCCCTTGGGGCCGCAGCCCTTGAGCACCAGAATGGTCTCGGGTGTCACCGGCAGGTCGTCGCGGTCGATATTGGCCTTGAGATCTTCGATGTTCTCAAAGACATAGACTTCGGCCTCGGTCTCCAACAGCGCGTCCGTCGCGGCCGAGGGTTTCACGATGGCGCCGTTCGGGGCCAGATTGCCGCGCAGCACGCGCAGGCCCGCGGCGGGTTTCACCGGATCGTCAAAGGGGCGGATGACGTCGCGGTTAAAACATTCAGCCCCTTCAGAATGGGCCGAGATATCCTTGTTCAAAACCGTTTTCGCGGGCCGCAGGAAGGGTTTCAGCTCGGACAGAACGACGGGAACGCCGCCTGCGTAACAGAAATCCTCCATCAGGTACTTACCCGAGGGCATGCAGTTCACCAAAAGGGGAATGTCTGAACCGATTTCGAAGTCTTTCAGGGTCAGATCGACTCCGACGCGGCCTGCCAATGCCAGCAAATGAACCACCGCATTTGTCGATCCACCCACGGCTGCATTAGCCAGGATGGCGTTTTCAAACGCTTCCTTGGTCAGGATGTCCGAGGGTTTGAGGTCTTCGTCCACCATCTCGACAATCCGTTTGCCGGTCAGATGTGCCAGCGCCATGCGACGGGCGTCGACAGCGGGCAGGGCGGCGTTGGTGGGCAGGCTCATGCCCATCGCCTCGACCAGCGACGCCATTGTGCTGGCCGTGCCCATCGTCATGCAAACGCCCGCACTGCGCGACATGCCGGATTCCGCACTCATGAAATCCTGCAGGGTCATTTCACCTGCGCGTACGGCTTCAGAGAATTTCCAGACGTCTGTGCCTGACCCGATATCCTGGCCGCGATATTTACCATTCAGCATCGGGCCGGAACTGACCACAATAGATGGCAGATCAACCGAGGCCGCACCCATCAATTGACCCGGTGTGGTTTTGTCGCAACCTCCCAACAGGACAACGCCGTCGATACCATAGGCGCGGATCGATTCCTCAACATCCATCGCCAACAGATTGCGAAACAGCATGGCGGTGGGTTTCATCTGCGTCTCGCCCAGCGACATGACCGGAAACTCAACCGGAAAACCTCCGGCCTCCCACACGCCGCGTTTGACCCCTTCGGCCAGGTCACGCAGGCCCGAGTTGCAGGGCGTTAGTTCCGACCATGTGTTGCAGATCCCGATGATGGGGCGCCCGTCAAACGCGTGGTCTGGAAAGCCCTGGTTCTTCATCCACGAGCGGTGGATGAACCCATCTTTGTCCAGCTTGCCATACCAGTGCTGTGATCGGCGTTTCTTAGTCATTTGGTCTGCCTTCTATTCTTGGGGTCAGGCGGCTTTTGCCGGTTTGCACCAGTCCGGCAGCCAATCGGCATGGGCGATGAGAAGATCATCAACCAGGTTGCGGATTTGGCGCAGGTCCAGTTCGGCGGCAGTGTGCGGGTCCATCATAGCGGCGTGATATATGTATTCGGGGTTCCGGTCGACCAGCGCACGCACCGTTAGCTCCTGCACGTTGATCTGACTGCGCATCAGCGCGATCAACTGCGGTGGGATGTCCGCGACCACCGAGGGCTGCACACCGTTGCTGTCCACCAAGCACGGGGTTTCAACCGCAGCCCCCAAGGGCAATTGCGGGATTTGGCCTGTGTTGGGCAGGTTGCCATAGGCAACGTAGGGCGTGTCGGTGACGATGGCGTTCATCAGATCGGCGGCGAATTCATGGCTGCGGGTGACATTAATATTGCGCCCGTCGGTCAGGGTCTTGGCCTGTTCTTTCCAACTGGCCACCTGTTCGACGCAGCGGGTGGGGTATTCGTCCAGCGGGATCGAAAACTGCTCGATCAGGTCCGACCGCCCATCCTTGATGAACCACGGCACGTATTCCGCCAGATGCTCGGAGCTTTCGGTGCAGAAATAGCCCAGATGGTCCATTACCTCATACCGGACTTTGTTGGGGCAACGTGGCATCAGCAGCGGGGCCTTGGGTATTTGACCGCTTGCGTATCCCTGCCGCAATGCGGGGTAGAGATCGCGCCCCTGGTGTTCCAACCGTAGAAAGAAGGCGACGTGATTTACGCCAGCGACCTTATAGCGAAACTCGTCCTTAGGCAGGTCCAGATCATGGGCCAGCTCTTCGACCGTGTTCTGAACCGAGTGGCAGAGGCCAACATGCTTCACCGCTGGAAATTGCTCGGCCAGCGCCCAAGTGTTGATCGCCATTGGGTTGACGTATTGCAACAGGGTTGCATTCGGGCACAGCTGCATCATGTCTCGCGCCACATCCCACAGCACAGGAACCGTGCGCAGGCCGCGCATGATGCCCCCAATGCCCAGCGTATCAGCTATGGTTTGTCGCAGACCGTATTGCTTGGGAATTTCAAAATCGGTGACTGTGCAGGGTTCATAGCCGCCAATCTGGAAGGCGGTGATCACGAAATCCGCCCCGTCCAGCGCCGCGCGGCGGTCATTATGGGTGGATACGGTCGCACCCGATCCGACCGAGCGGATCATCGCACGGGCGACCGCCTCGCTTTCAGCCAGGCGTTCGGCGTCGATATCCATCAGCGCAAAGTGGCTGTCGGCCAGCGCAGGGGTCAGCAGGGCATCGCCCACGATGTTCTGCATGAAAATCGTGGAACCCGCACCAATAAAGGTGATCTTGGTCATAAGGCGAACTCCGGTTCGAAGCTATTTGACGGCACCGAGGGTCAGGCCCGCGATGAAGTGTTTCTGCATCAGGAAGAACATAGCGACCGGCGGCAAGGCTGCCACGATGGAGCCGGCGCTCATCAACTGATAGGCGGCGCGGAATTGCGCGTTAAAGCTGGTGATGCCTGCGGTAACAGGTTGGCTTTCGGCCCCTTGGGTCAGGACAACGGCCCAGAAATAATCGTTCCAGATGAAGGTGAAGATCAGCACGCTGAGCGCGGCGATGGCTGGTTTCATCAGTGGCAGGACCACATACCAGAATATACGCCATTCGCTGATACCTTCGACCCGGGCAGCTTCGATCAGCTCAAACGGAAGGGCGCGGATGAAGTTGCGCATGAACAAGGTGCAGAACCCAGTCTGGAAGGCGATGTGGAACAGCACGAGCCCGGTTTTGGTGTTGTAGAGACCCAATTGCAGGGTCAGGTCACGAACCGGCACCATCAGAATTTGAAACGGCACGAAATTGCCTGCCACGAACATGAAGAATATCCAGATGTTCGATTTGAACTTGTAGATCCCCAGCGCGAACCCGGTCATCGTACTGAGCACGACACACCCGACCACCGTCGGGATGGTGATCAGGAACGAGTTCAGCAGATACCGTGGCATGTCTGAATTAAAGAAGACCTGCCCATAGTTGAACGCGCCCTCAAAGCTGGACGGCATGCCCCAATAGTTCGCGTTGGTGAAGTCCGCAGCCGGTTTAACCGAGAATAGGGCGACCGCCAGCAACGGACCCAACCACAACAGCAAGGCTAGTGGCAGCATGGCCTGATAGCTGATCTGCGCCGCGCGGGATTGTTTTTCGATGGGTTTGGGAAACATCTCAGTGCCCCTTTTCTTCACGGTACATCGACCACAGGAAGTAGGCGATGAAGCAGAGCATGATAAGGAACAGGATCACAGCGATGGCGGCACCATATCCCATACGGAAGCCGTATTCGGAAAGTGCGACCTCGAACATGTAATAGGCCAGCACGCGGGATGAGCCGAACGGGCCGCCCTGGGTCATGATCGAAATTAGGTCAAAGGACCGCAGCGCGCCGATGATGGTGACGACAAAGGCGATGAACGTGGCGGGGCGCAGTTGCGGCAGGATGATGTGCCATAACATCCGCAGGCCCTTGGCGCCGTCCAGACGCCCGGCCTCGATCTGTTCGGGGTCCACGGCGTTCAGGCCGGTCAGGTACAGGATCATGCAATAGGCCGTTTGCGGCCACAGACCGGCAAAGATGATGCCATAGGTGACAAAGCGTTCATCCCCTAGCACGTTCAGCGGCTCGATGCCGAACAGACCGAGGAATTCATTGAGCAGTCCGAAGGTCGGGTCATAGAACCACGTAAAAACGAGGCCGACGACGACCTGAGAAATAACGAAGGGGAAGAAAAACAGCGATTTGTACAGGCGGATGCCCCAGACCGTCTGGTTCAAGAGCAGCGCGATGAACAGGCCCGCCGGGATCGCGGCCAGATAGAGGATCAGCCAGATCAGGTTGTTTTTCAACGAGGTATAGAATGCATCCCGGTCAACCCATTCCCAATAGAGGTCTTCATAGTTGCGAAAGCCCACATATTCAGCCGCCCCAAGTCCATCCCATTCATAGAGGGACAGGTTGAAGGACTGGAACACCGGGATGATCACATAAACCATGAAGAACAGCAGGCCCGGGGCCAGAAACAGCCAGGGCGCAATGCGTTGTTGGTTTCTGTGGAACCAGCTTTCCTGTTCTGGGACGTCGACGGCTGACATGAGCAAACTCGGGTTTTAGGTACGTTGAGTAAGACGGGTTGCCACCCGTCTTACGCAGGATGAGGTGCAGGCCGGGCTTTCGCCCGACCCGACCGGTTCAGTTGTCGTAGATGCGCTGACGTGCGCGTTCCAGTTTGGCCAGAATGCGGTCGGCATTGTCCGGCTTGACCATGAATTCCTGAAACCCTTCCATTGACACTTTGGCCATTTCGGCAGGTGCGTCACGATCCCAGAACTGCGCCACGCCACCGGGGCTGTTCGACGACAGCATCTCGAAACCCTGTAGCAGGAACTTGTCGTCATCCACGGTTGATTGCGCGTTCACTGGCAGTTGGCCGAGATTGGCGCCGTTGTTGATCTGGGACTGTTCATCCGCGGATACAACGAAGCGCAGGAACTCACGTGCGGCTTCCTTGTTCGATGCGTTGGCCGGGATGTGGAACGTGTCGGTCGGCGCGTCCTCGGCCAGTTCAACGTCAGGGTTGATGGCAACGAACTGGTAGAAATCCAGTTGATCATCGGTCAGCCCGGCCTCGCGCAGCGGAGCGACGGCGAAGTTGCCCATCAGATACGCCGCGGCCTCGCCGTTGACCATGAAGGGTAGGGCCTCTTGCCAGCTATAGGTCTGGTGGTTGTCGATGAACGCACCCATGTCGATCAGCTGTTTCCAATTGGCGAAGGTTTGCTTGACCCGGTCGTCTTCCCAGCTGATTTCGCCATTGGCAAGTTGGTTGTGGAAGTCGAAGCCGTTTGTGCGCATGTTCAGGTAGTCGAACCAGCCACCGGCAGTCCAAAGGAACTTGGTGCCGATGGTGTAACAGGCGCGACCGGAATCGACGATCTTCTGACAGTTGACCAGCTCTTCTTCCCAGGTGGTCGGCTCGGTCAGGCCCAGCTCATCAAAGATGTCTTTGCGGTAGTAAACGCCCCATTGATAGTAGGTATAGGGCACGCCCCATTGCTTACCATCAAGGGTCATCGCGCCTTTGGTCGAGGCGAGATTGTCTGCGATCTCGGGTTCGGCCCAAAGATCGGACACGTCTTCGAACAGGCCGGCCTCAACATAGGGCTTCATCCGGTTGGCTGCATACCATGTCGCAACGTCCGGTGTGTCCGCCGTAAGGAAGTTTCGGATCTGCGTCTTATACGCCTCGCGGTCGATCACGGTGGTTTCAATCTCGAGCCCCGGATGCTGTTGCGCGAACCGATCGATCATCGCTTCCATCGTCGCGCGGGGCGCCGGGTTCGATGTGTCGAGGAAGATTCGCAGCTCGCCGGACAGTTCGGCTGCTACGGGCGCGGCAAGTGCCGCACTGGCCGCCAGCGCCACCGCAGTACGCTTGAACATGGAATGCATGGTTTCCTCCCTTAGCTTCCATTTTTAGTTTCAAATAATGAAACCGTGTTTTATATATTGAAAACTACACATCGACTCGGTTAGTCTTGTCAAGACCCTCGTGAAGATGGCGATGGGTCAATAGGAGGAGAACAGACGCCCGTGGCAGGTGACGGAACAATAGGAAAAGCATGTGAGGTGCTGGATCAGGTGGCGGCTTTTGCACGCCCGGTCCGATTTGCGGAACTGTTGGAGAGCAGCGATTTCCCCAAGGCTACGCTCTATCGGTTTCTGCAAACGCTGACCAATCAGGGCATGTTGTCATATGACCCTGATCGGCAAACCTATACGCCCGGTTTGCGGCTGGTGCGGCTTGCGCATTCGGCCTGGACACAAAGCTCATTGGCGCCGATAGCGCGGCCGTTTCTGGATGCTTTGAGCGCAGAGACTGGGGAAACGGTGCATCTGGCGCAGCTGGATGCCAGTCAGGTTCTGTACGTCGACAAGCGCAACGCCGCGCAACCGAT
Organism: Ruegeria sp. BB1; assembly: GCF_056539465.1. NCBI lineage: Bacteria > Pseudomonadati > Pseudomonadota > Alphaproteobacteria > Rhodobacterales > Roseobacteraceae > Ruegeria > Ruegeria sp. BB1. Next base: position 63,145 of record NZ_JBQFVB010000002.1, on the reverse strand, counting down.
CGAGATGTATTCGCAGGCGGGCAAGGTCGGCCCGGCCTATTGTACCGGCGTCGGTAAGGCGATGATGGCGTATTTGGATGAGGTCGCGCTGGAGCGCGCCGTTTCTCAGCAGAGCTATCACCGATTCACGGATAAAACCCTAACCTCTGAGGCGGCGCTGCGCGCTGACCTCGACCTGATCCGCAGTCGCGGCTATGCCATCGACGATGAAGAACACGAGCCGGGCATTATTTGCATCGCTTGTCCGATTCTGACGTCGGGCGGGCGGATGCTGGGGGCAATTTCGGTCACCGGATCGACCGAGCGGATGAATTTCGAACAATTGGAAACCTGGATTCCCCGTGTTCGCCGAGTGGCCGAACAGATCGGAGCCGAAGCACAGGCCTGGCGGTTCCCCGAGACCCGCCAAAGCGCCGACAACAACAGGATGCAAGCGACATGACCGGAGTTACTCTGAACCAGGCGATCAAGCGATATGGCGAGACGCAGGTAATCCACGGTATTGATCTGGACATCGAAGATGGTGAGTTCTGTGTTTTCGTTGGCCCCTCTGGCTGCGGCAAATCCACTTTGCTGCGCATGATCGCGGGGCTTGAAGAGACGACCGAGGGTCAGATTAATATTGGTGCGCGAGACGTAACCCATATGGATCCGGCCAAGCGCGGCGTGGCGATGGTGTTTCAGACTTACGCTCTGTATCCGCATATGACTGTGGCCGAGAACATGGGCTTTGGTCTGCGTATGAACGGGGTCGCCAAATCCGAGATCGACCAAAAGGTTCAGCAGGCGTCGAATATCCTGAAGCTGGATCAGTACCTCAAGCGTAAGCCCAAGGCCCTGTCTGGCGGTCAGCGTCAGCGGGTTGCCATTGGCCGCGCCATCGTGCGGGGACCCGAGGTGTTTTTGTTCGACGAACCTCTGTCTAACCTCGACGCTGAATTGCGTGTCGAGATGCGGGTGGAGATCGCGCGGCTGCACAATGAGATCGGCGCAACGATGATCTATGTGACCCATGATCAGGTCGAGGCGATGACCATGGCCGACAAGATCGTGGTATTGCGGGACGGCCGGATTGAACAGGTCGGCGCGCCGATGGATCTGTATCGCGACCCGGACAACCGCTTTGTTGCGGGGTTCATCGGCTCGCCCGCGATGAATTTTCTGGAGTGTGATTTTGCGGACGGTAAAGTCTCGCATCCCGCCCTTAGCGCACCGTTGGAGGTGACGGCCAATGTACCTGCGGGTCTGAACAAGGTGACCCTGGGCATCCGCCCCGAACATATCGAAGTTGATCGTGCAGCCGAAACCTGCGCCGTTGATCTGACCGAAGCGCTTGGTGGGGTAAGTTATACCTATCTGTTGACCCCCAATGGCGACAAGCTGATCATTGAAGAGCGCGAAGACCAGCGTAGCAGGCAAGGCGAGCGTATCGGTATCACCGTGCGGTCAGATCGTGCAATGCTATTCGATCCTGAAACCGGGCAACGGTTCCGGTAATCGCAAGATCCTGAGTGAAGCAAAACGCACCGGTCTCTGTGATCTGGTGCGTTTTTTGTCAGTCGTAAATTTTCTGGATTTTGTATCCAATATCCGTTATGGCGAGTCAAAAGGGTGAATTCAACCCGCCTCTACGTTGCCTTTTGGAAGGAAAACTTCGATGACGACCAATGTTTTCACCGGCACCATGCCTGCTCTTATGACCCCCTGTAAGGCTGATCGCACGCCTGATTTCGACGCGCTGGTGCGTAAGGGAAAGCAGATGATCGACGCGGGAATGTCAGCGGTGGTCTATTGCGGCTCGATGGGGGATTGGCCGTTGTTGACAGACGCACAGCGGATGGAGGGTGTTGAACGGTTGATCGATGCAGGGTTGCCCGTGGTGGTCGGGACCGGGGCCATCAATACAAAATCTGCTGTGGCCCATGCGGCCCATGCGCAAAAGGTTGGGGCGGTTGGCCTGATGGTGATCCCGCGCGTGTTGTCGCGTGGCAGCTCTCCGGCAGCGCAAAAGAACCATTTCCAGGCGATCCTGACCGCCGCGCCGGATGTGCCCGCGATCATCTACAACAGCCCGTATTACGGATTCGCCACGCGGGCAGACCTGTTTTTTGCCTTGCGCTCCGAGCATCCAAACCTAATCGGATTCAAGGAATTCGGCGGCAAGGAAGATCTGCGTTATGCGGCCGAGAACATCACCAGTCAGGATGATCAGGTCACCCTGATGGTTGGCGTGGATACCGAGGTTTATCATGGCTTTGTCAATTGCGGCGCGACGGGCTCGATCACCGGGATAGGCACCGCCTTGCCGCGTGAGGCATTGTTGCTGGCCGGGTTGTCCAAAAAGGCGGCCCAAGGCCATGCCGAGGCCCGCCAGCGCGCGCGAGAGCTGACCGAGGCGATCCATGTGCTGTCCAGCTTTGACGAAGGTCCGGACCTGGTGCTGTATTACAAGCATCTTCTGGTGCTGAACGGGGAACAGGAATACCGTCTGCACTTCAATGAAACGGACGAGTTGACAGGTGCGCAGCGCAACTATTGCGAACAGCAATATGACCTATTCCGCACATGGTTCGCCGACTGGTCCAAACAGGGCGGAGTAATCGCTGAATGCATGTGATCGACAGCCACACCGGGGGCGAACCCACACGGGTTATCCTAAGTGGCGCACCCGATTTGGGTTCCGGCCCGTTGGGCGAACGCGCCCACCGGTTGGCGACAGACCATGAGGAGTTCTATCGCTCGATCATGTTAGAGCCGCGCGGTCAGCCTGCCATGGTTGGCGCGCTGCTGGTCGAGCCGGTTGATCCGACCTGTGTGACTGGCGTGATCTATTTTGACGTGGATGCCGTGCTGGGCATGTGCGGTCACGGAACCATCGGGCTAACCGTCACGTTGGCCCATCTGGGGCGGATCGGTGTTGGACAACATCGCATTGAAACGCCTGCTGGGATCGTGACGGTCGACCTGCACGACGCCAACACTGTCACCGTCACGAATATCGAAAGCCGCCGGGTGCATCGCGGGGTGACGCTGGATGTGCCGGGTTATGGCGCGGTGACCGGCGATGTGGCTTATGGCGGCAACTGGTTCTTTATTGTCGATCCCAGCCCGATACCGGTGGAAACCGAAAATATCCCTCAGCTGACCGATATGACCGTTGCGATCCGAGAGGCCTCGATTGCGCAAGGGATTGGCGGAGAACAGGGTGAACCGATTGACCATGTGATCTTTCAGGACGCTTCGGATAATCCGACGGTCCATGGTCGCAACTTTGTGCTGTGCCCGGACGACAATTATGACCGGTCCCCCTGTGGCACCGGCAGTTCCGCGCGTCTGGCCTGTCTGGCCGCTGATGGGGTGCTGAAACCCGGCGAAGAGATTGTGCAACATAGCGTCATCGGCAGCGCCTATCACCTGTCCTATCAGCCCGGCACGAATGGTGGAGTCATCCCGTCGATAACCGGGCGGGCCCATATTATGGCCGAGGCGACGCTAATCTTTGGGGACAATGACCCCTTCAAGGCGGGCATCAACTTATGACCTCGCGGGTCGTCGTGATCGGCGCTGGCGTGATCGGCATCACAACCGCGCTTGAGTTGCAGCGCCGGGGCCATCGCGTTCTGGTTCTGGATCGTGAGGGTGTTGCAGCACAGGCCTCGGCCGGGAACGCAGGCGCGTTTGCCTTTTCCGAGGTCGAACCTCTGGCAAAGCCAGGGATTATGCACAAGGCACCTAAATGGCTTCTGGACCCGCTGGGGCCGCTGTCCGTACCACCTGCTTATGCACTGAAAATCGCGCCGTGGATGTACCGGTTTTGGCGGGCCAGCCGACCGGGACGGTATCAAGACCACCTGCGCGCGCAGGCGCGTCTGATGGACTTGTCCTGCGCGGCTTTGGACCGTTTGGTTACTTCGGTGAACGGCGAAGCGATGATGCGGCGTGACGGACAAATGCAGCTGTACGAAAGCGAGGCCGAGTTCCGCGCCAGCCTGCCCGAGTGGGAGCTGCGGCGCCAACATGGGATCGATTTCGAACTGCTGGACAGTCGCGAGGCACTTGCCGAAAAACAACCCGGCCTGAGCCCCCGTTTTACCCATGCAGGGTTCACGCCGAACTGGATGAACACTGTCGACCCAAAGAAATGGGTTGCGCATCTGGCCCAGACCTTTCGCGATCGCGGAGGGCAGATTGAAATTCATGACACGCGCGGGCTGACTGCTGATGAAGGCGGCGTTCGGATCGCACTGTCTGACGGTGAGAAAAAGGCAGCCAAGGTGGTTCTGTGTGCTGGCGCATGGTCGCATCACCTTGCGTGGACACTGGGCGACGCGATTCCGCTTGAGACTGAACGTGGCTACAACACTACCCTTCCTGCTGGTGCGTTTGACCTGCGCATGCATCTGACATTTGCGGGCCACGGGTTTGTCGCCACGCGGATCAATGGCGGCGTTCGGATCGGCGGAGCGGTTGAATTGGGTGGGCTGACCCTTCCGCCGAATTACAAACGAGCGGACGCGTTGCTGAAAAAAGCGGTGCAATTCCTGCCCGGATTGAACACCGATGGGGGATCGCAGTGGATGGGGTTCCGCCCATCCCTGCCAGACAGTCTGCCGGTGATCGGAGCCTCGCCGAACGCGCCGGACGTCATTTATGCCTTTGGCCACGGTCATCTGGGTCTGACGCAATCGGCAGGAACGGCTGAATTAGTCGGAGCTTTGATTGACGGTCAACCTTCTCAGATTTCCCTAACCCCTTTTTCCGCCACCCGGTTCTAAGGACAAGACATGCGCAGCATCAAAACCATTCACGTGATTTCGGCCCATGCAGAAGGTGAGGTGGGGGATGTCATCGTCGGCGGGGTCCAGCCACCGCCCGGAGAAACCCTGTGGGAACAGCGCTCGTTCATCGCCCAGGATCAGACTCTGCGCAATTTCGTATTGAACGAACCCCGCGGCGGCGTGTTTCGCCATGTCAATCTGTTAGTGCCACCCAAAAACCCCGAGGCGGACGCCGCCTTTATCATCATGGAGCCCGAAGACACGCCGCCCATGTCGGGATCGAACTCGATCTGCGTGTCGACGGTGTTGCTGGATGGCGGGATCATCCCGATGCAGGAACCGGAAACGGACATAACGCTCGAGGCGCCGGGCGGATTGGTCCGGGTCCGCGCAGAATGCCGGGACGGCAAGGCCCAGCGTATTCACGTGCAGAACTTGCCAAGTTTCGCCGACAAGATCGCAGTGCCATTGGAGGTTCCGGGCGTTGGCACGTTGACCGTGGACACGGCCTACGGCGGCGACAGCTTTGTGGTGGTCGACGCCGCCGCGCTTGGGATCGAGATTGTTGAAAATGAGGCCCGCGATATTGCGCGCATGGGTGTGGCGATCACGAATGCCGCCAACGAACAGCTTGGCTTTGCCCATCCCGAGAACCCGGATTGGAGCCACATCTCATTCTGCGCCTTTTGTGGCCCGCTTGAGACCACGGAGACTGGCCTGACCGGCAAATCCGCAGTTGCCATCCAACCGGGCAAAGTTGACCGGTCACCCACCGGTACCGCAGTCTCGGCGCGTATGGCATTGATGGCGGCCAAGGGGCAGATGACGGTCGGCCAGACATTCGAGGCGGTGTCGATCATCGGCTCTCGCTTTACCGGTCGGATTGTCGCCGAAACCCGCGTCGGCGACCGCCCGGCCATCACCCCCGAGATCAGCGGCCGTGGTTGGATCACCGGCATCCACCAGCACATGCTGGACCCAGATGACCCCTGGCCCGGGGGATACCGGTTGAGTGACACCTGGGGCGTGTGATTGATCGCCAAGGTTGCGCGTGTGGTTTTTATGGCTCACTTACAGCAGGTTGACGGCTTAGGCATCTTGAGAATGGGTCGAGGATCACCACTTAAAGGTGAGTATCTCTGACCCAAAGGAGCCTTGATGCATATACGCCTTGCTGCCCTGATCATTGTGATTGCTGCTTTCGTTTAATTCACCTTCCAGATTGGAAGCGAAATACACGCAGCTGACCGCAACATGTCTAGGCAACAATGGCAGTACGGCTACGGTTGTTTCGGCATGTACGGCATTGATAGAGGTCGATGGGCTCACTCCGGATCAGAGAAATGAACTGATGAAGGCGCGGGGGTGGGCCTATTACTGCGGTCGGCGTTACGCTGAGGCCATTTCCAACTATGATGCGGCTTTGGCCCTGCGACCGAACGATGCGACCTCGCATCTAAGACGCGGCATGGCGTTGGACGCACAGGGAAATTTCGATGCGGCTGAAACAGAGTATGCCAAAACGCTGCAAATTGATCCGAACAACATCAATGCCTTGCTTGAAAAGTCGAAAATTGACGAAAAACATGGGCGTCTTGAAGACGCTGCCCAAGGTCATAAACGGGTGCTCGAGATAAAGCCGGACAGCAGCAAAAGCGGTTATGCGGTTGCACGCCTACTAAATCGTATTGACGGGAAAGATGGGGTAAAGGCGTTTTTGGATCAGGCTTCAACGCGTTGGCCGGAACAGGCTTGGGTTCACAATGTGCGAGTTTACTATCACCTTGGCTACACAGGGGACCTCTCGCGCGCATTGGAGGCAGTGTCAGAGGTTGATCGTTTGACTTCGGATGTAGAAGGGGTGTTGCTGATGCAAGCAACTATCCACCTTACAATTGGAGAGGAAGAGCAGGGGATAGAATACGTTCAGAGGCTTGCTGCGTACATGAATTAAAGCGATGAGCATTTAAAAGGAATATTCATTAAAAGATGGTTCTACGCGGCTATTAACTGGCATTTGTAGAAGGACAAAAGAGAAGCGTTGTGGCGCGGTCATCTTTTTGCGGTTACGGGTCGCCCGGATTTGGCGACACCAGAATTAGAGAGTGCTCTACCAACGCTTGCGTACAAAGGCCGAAAAGCGGTCTTGGACATGTTTAGCAAGCGAGGGGTGTCAGTTGCGCCACAAGCCTATGCTGGGTCGACTAAACATCTGAACGAAGCGGTTGCAGACTACGTTATACAAGCCGGGAAGTTGTTGGAGAACCTCAGCTTTCGCTCGGAAAATGCGACATCAGGTAACTAGAGAAAGTGATTGCCGGCTCAAGTTTAGCATTTTCCAGCTCGTATAGCCCTGTAATCTTACGACCCGTGTCAATTTGCGCCCCCACTAGACGATTGATCCCAAGGCAAACCTGATTTAAGGGAGACCCTGTCAAATCAGAGTCACCATTGGGGCGCTTGGATTCCCGCGCCCCAGTACCAGCCACGCAGATGTGGCGCTACTCTTGGATCGCACGCCCCGAAAGGCTGAAAAAAGGTAAAAGAATATGGCAGAAAATTCGAACTTCGATATATTGTATACCATTGTAGACGAAGCGCCCGAGCTGGCCAGCGCGTCCTTCCTGCCCATCATTCGCAAATTCGCTGGCGCCGCGGGTGTCAGTGTTGGAACCAAGGATATTTCGTTGGCAGGACGTATTCTTTCGACCTTCCCCGAAAACCTGACCGACGAACAGCGCATCACCGATGATCTGGCCGCGTTGGGTGAGCTGGTGAAAACGCCCGAGGCCAACGTGATCAAGCTGCCGAACATCTCGGCCTCGGTCCCGCAATTGGTTGCGGCCATCGAAGAACTGCAATCGCAGGGCTATGATATCCCGAACTACCCCGAAGAGCCCTCGACCGAAGAGGAAAAGGCGATCCGCGCGCGGTATGACGCGATCAAGGGTTCGGCCGTGAACCCGGTTCTGCGCGAAGGCAACAGCGATCGTCGCGCCGCGAAGGCCGTCAAGAATTATGCCCAGAAAAACCCGCATTCGATGGGAGAATGGGCCGCTGACAGCAAGACCAAAGTGTCGTCGATGTCCGGCAATGACTTTTATGCCAACGAAAAATCGGCCACTATCACCGCGGCACAAGCGGGCGATGCAAAGATCGAATTCGTCGGCAAAGATGGCAGCGTGACTGTCCTGAAAGACGGCTGGCCGCTGGACGAAGGCACCGTGGCGGACGCCACCTTTATGTCGGTCAAAGCCCTGTCTGCCTTCCTGACCGAAGCCATTGAGGACACTAAGAAAGACGGCACCATGTTCTCGCTTCATATGAAGGCGACCATGATGAAAGTGTCGGATCCGATCATCTTTGGCTATGCCGTCAAAGCCTGGTTGGCGCCGGTGTTCAAAAAATATGGCGCTGAGCTGGATGCTTTGGGTGTGAACCCGAACTCGGGCCTGGGTGATCTGCTGGACCGCGTCAAAGGCAACGCTGAGATTGTCGCCGCCATTGACGCCCTGAAAGCTGACCGTCCGTCCATGTATATGGTCGACAGCGACAAGGGCATTACCAACCTGCACGTACCGTCGGATGTGATCATCGACGCCTCGATGCCCGCAGTGATCCGCGCGGGCGGCAAGGGTTGGGATGAGGCTGGCGCCAAGGGCGACACCAACTGTGTGATCCCTGACCGCTGTTATGCCGGTGTTTATGATGAGGCGATCAACTTCTTCAAAGCCAATGGCGCGCTGAACCCGGCCACAGCCGGTGCTGTCGCCAACGTTGGCCTGATGGCGCAGAAAGCCGAAGAATACGGCTCGCATCCGACCACGTTCGAAGCGCCTGCTGATGGCGTTATCCGCATCGTGCTAGCTAACGGTGACGTCCTGCTGTCACATGAGGTGGAGGCTGGCGATATTTGGCGCGCGTGCACCGTCAAGAAAGCTCCGATCGAAAACTGGATTCAACTGGCGCTGGATCGGCAGCGTCTGACCGGATCCGAGGCAATCTTTTGGCTGGACGCAAACCGCGCCCATGATGCCGAGCTGATCAAATACGTCAAACCGGCGCTTGAGGCTGCTGGCGTGGCGGATAAGTTCCTGATCATGGCGCCGCGCGAAGCGACCCAGCAAAGCTTGCAAACGATCACCGCTGGCAAGGATTCGATCGCCATCACCGGCAATGTGTTGCGGGATTACCTGACCGACTTGTTCCCGATCCTGGAACTGGGCACCTCGGCCAAGATGCTGTCCATCGTCAAGCTGATGAATGGCGGTGGCCTGTTTGAAACCGGTGCTGGTGGCTCGGCTCCGAAACACGTGCAGCAGCTGGTTGAGGAAAACCACCTGCGTTGGGACTCGATGGGTGAGTTCTGCGCGTTGGGTGAATCGCTGAACTTCCTGGCCGACAGCAAAGGCAACGCCAAGGCAGGTGTTCTGGGTGCCGCAGCCGAGGCCGCGACACAGGGCATTTTGGACAACAACAAATCGCCCAGCCGTAAAGTTGGCCAGCCCGACAACCGCGACAGCCACTATTGGTTTGCGCGCTATTGGGCCGAGGCACTGGCGGCACAGTCCGACGATGCAGATCTTGCGGCCGAATTTGCGCCAATCGCCAAAGAGCTGGCCGAAAAGGAAGGTCAGATCCTGGGTGAACTGGCCGCCGCGCAAGGCGCGCCTGCCGATCTTGGTGGCTACTATCACACCGACCCGGCCAAGGCCGCCGCTGTGATGCGCCCCAGCGCAACATTGAATGCGATCATCGGCTGATCGCCGAAAGTCACGCCTTTAGGCGTGGCTTTTTCGCTCTAAAATGGAGATCAAAATAGAAAAAAGGGCCGACCCCCAAAAGTCGGCCCTTTTTTGAGTGAGTGGGGAGGCTGCGCCTCTCCGGTATAGTTGATTTCAGAATATCACTCTGAGCTATTCCGGGTATTAGGGGATTCCCGTAGGCTCCGGATTTTGAACCCCAAGAAATTGACCGAATAACGGTACCAGAAACCAAAAAAGGCCGGTCCTAAGACCGGCCCTAAGGGTTTCAGGTGAACTAAAAGATCAGTTCGACGCTGCGTTCAGCTTTTCGTTCTGCTCACGCAGGGTATCCGAGATGATCGCGTACCACTCGCCGGACTCACGCATCTCAATCAGGCCTTTGTTCATCATCGCAATGTATTCGCGTGCGAACGGGTTGGTGCGGTGCGCGAGGAAGCTCATCGAGGACAAGGTGGATACATATGGGTTTTCAACGATGTCAGCCGAGGTCAAGCCCATGTCATTCATTGTCGATGCGAACAGATCCACTTCGAATGCCGCCACATCTGCGGTGCCGGTCAATACGGCATCCAGACACTCACGGGCTGTATTGGGCTGGACCACGGTTGTGTTGTTGTGGTTCAAGCCTTGCTCTTCAAGCACCACCATGCTCCAGCCTGCCATGCGGCAGATGGTCGAGCCTTCAAGGTCCTTGAAAGAAGTCGCACTTGCATAGTCGCTTTCCGGCAGTGTGAAGAAGCCACCCACGATGTCATAGACCGGGACCGATGCGACAAACTGCGTGCAGCGGGCTTCGGTAGCTTCAGACCACTCATACGAGCGGTTAGTGCAGTCCGGAACGGTCCATGCGATCGAGATGTCAAACGCCCCAAGCGGCAACAGGGTGTCCAGGTGCGAGCTCCAGTCATCAACAAAGCTGACCGAGTATTCGCGCTGGTTGCCCGCACGCTGAAGGCTGGTTGTTGCCAGACGGGTCATAATACCGCCACCGTTCAGGGTTTCAGTTGTAAATGGCTCCCATCCGTTGCCCGCGACCATCTTGATCGGCGGCGCATAGACATTCGAACGCTTGACGCTTGCCGCACGCTGTTCCTCGGCCGCAATAACTTCCTGAGCGGATTGACCGTTCGGCAGGCTGCCGTCTTCACAAGGCAGCGCAAGAACCAGACCAGGGGCCAGATCGTTCGGGTTGGTGATCAGGTTGCGGTTCGCGTTGAAGATCGGCTGATAGTTCGACGTGCCATAGGCTGCGATGGCGATGGTGGCCATCGTGTCGCCATCCGCGACGGTATAATTGGTGCAGGCTTCTTGTGCGGCGGCGGCTCCGGCGCTCAGGGCGGTGACGGCTGTTGCCGACAGCGCGACTTTCTTCAGGTTGAATTCAAACATGTCCACTTCCTCCAGACTTTTTAGTTGTCAGGCCGGTTGAGGCCTTAGCCATTTTCCATTTGATGACGCAGAGCGGTCGAAACGATGTCACGCCATTCGCCAGATTGCTGCATGATTGCCAGACCCTGGTTGAGCGTCTCAAGGATCGCTTCCCCATCCGGATTATCTTTGTGGGTCATGACGTTAAGCGACTTGATCGCCGCCAGGTTGGGGTTTTCGAGAATGCGATGCTCATAGCCCAGGCGGCTGATTGCACCGACGGCCAAGTGAGCTTCGATCGCGACGATGTCGGCGGTGCCTTCCATAACCGCGTGAAAGCAATCATCTGGTGACACCGGGCGCATCAGCGTGATCGCCGGTTCATAAAGACCCACTGCATCCATATGCGACAGTGACCAACCCTCGGGGCGGCAGATCGTGGTGCCTGCAAAATCGGCATAGGTCAGCGTCTGTTCATAGCCCGAGCCTTCGCGGGCAAAGAAGGTGTCCACAACCTCATAGAACGGGTTCGAGAAATTGTAAGTCTCGCACCGCGCGCGGTCATTTTCCGAGAGGGCTTCGACCGTTTCGCAATTGGGGCGCGACCAGGGGAAGGTGCCGTCAAAGGCCAGTGTCGGCATCAGCAGGTCCAGATGCGAGGACCAGTCGTTGACGAACTGAATCTTGTAGGCCTGCTCGGGTGCAGCCCGAAGCATCGCGGTTTCCACCAGATTTGTATAAAGGCCGCGATGGGGCAGGGCCTCATCTGTGAACGGCGCATAGTTGCCGCCGGTGATCAGCAGCAACTGGCGATCCCGAATATCGGGGCGGGTCCCGCCATCCGCATCGCGGATCAGTGCGGCACCCTCGGCGCGGGCGGCTTCGATTTCTTCGCGGGCCGCGGCTTTGGCTGCAACCACCGCGTCCTCGCTGGTCTTTTTAGCTTCGGCCTCGGCTTCTGCTACGCGGGCTTCGGCCTCGGCTATTGCTTTAGCTGCCCGCTTTTCGGCTGCTGCGACCAGTTCGGCTGCCATCTCGGCTGCCATGGCTTCTGCTTCTGTTTGCGGAACTTCCCGCGCACGCCCGATATCTTCCAGACAGGGCAGGGTCAGCACGTCGCCCACGCGGATGATGTTCGGGTTGTTGCCGATCACGTCGCGGTTGGCGTCAAAGATGATGCGGAAATCCTCGGTCGAATAAACATTGATCGTCAATTCGCGCAGGCTGTCGCCTGATTGGATTTCGTAGGTTGAGCACGCCTCTTGCGCCGAGGCGGCTCCGGCCGCGGCAGCAAGTGCCAGGCTGGATATGAACAGATGGGTTTTCATGGGTCCTGTATCTTTGCCTTGGTTAGTTTCTTGTTAATTTCACAACACCGATCGAGGCATTGTCCTGATCGGGGTCAAACTTGGCGTGAAGCGCCTGCAACAACGCTTCGGCGATGTCCTGCGCCCATGCATGTGCGTTGGCCTGCACAATGGTCTGAATTTCCGCGTCGCTGAGGAACTGCAACCCGTCGCTGCCCAGGATCAACACATCTGCTGCAGTCAGGTGCAGCGGCTCTTCCGGGCAATCGACCTTGGGGATTTCGGCCCCCATGACCACTGATGTCAGTTGGTTGCGATCCGGGTGAACCTGCGCTTCAGCCTCTGTCAGAGTGCCTTGGGCCACCTGCGCGTCAATGACCGGAGCCATGGAGTGATCTTCGTTGATCTGGCGCAGCACCCCGTCGCGGAACAGGTACAACGGGCTGTCGCCGATCGAAATCCAGAACACGCGCTGTTCCAGCAACAGCACCCCCAAAAGGGTAGACCCCATGTTGAGGCCCTCGCCGTTTTCCTCGCAGCGCGCGGCAATTGCGGCATTGGCTTGCATGGCAGCCAAGGGCAACGCGTCGATTATCGCGCTTTCGGTCGGGGTATTGCTCTCAAGCTCAGCGTCCAGGGCCTCGCGCCAGGCGGCAATCACAAGTTCCGAGGCGACTTCGCCTGCCGCATGACCACCCATGCCGTCGGCGACGACAACATAGCTGGCATTGGCCGCATCGAACATGCGCGCCGCGATCGCGTCTTCCTGCGAGTCGCGCTGACCCTGTTCCAGGATCAGAGCAATGTCATATGCCGGTTGCGCCAGCATCTATTAAGCATCCCGCCAGTCAAAGCCGTCATCGCAAAAGGCGGCAAATCGAACTGAGGTTTCGCTGATCCGGATCAGGTCGCCACTGGACAGCGCAACAGTACTCAGCACCGGTTTGCCGTTCAGACGGACCAGGTTGGCTTTGCCGCCGTGACCCAGATAGCATTTGCGGTCTTCGGGATCATAGGCGATCACCGCATGATTGCTGCGTGAAATGCCGGTGTCGCCAAAGTCCAGTTGAATAGCCTGATCGTCGTTGCGGCCAATCTGCATCAGCCCCTCAGTCAGGGTGATGCAGGATCCACGACCCGGTCCGGCGGTTACGACCAGCCAACCCACAGGGAAGGTTTCCTGCGCAGTCTCGGTCTTGGCTACCGGTTCTGCGCTTTCGATCATCTCCTGAACGTGCGTGTCGGCGCGTTCAAAACCAAGGAACGTGGTCTTGACGCGGCCACGGCGGTCCTCGGAGGCGGGCGCTTGAACCGGCTGAGGCAGTTCCGGTGTAATTTCTGGTTCAGGCGCGATTTCAGCGACTGGTTCGGGTTGCGCAGGTTCAACCGGCTCGGGCTGAGCGGTCTCAAGTGTTTCAACAACAACCTCAAGAATGGCCTCTTCCTGCGGTTCCTCGGCCTGTGCGGGTTCTTCCGTCTCGACCTCTTCGTCGGTGGCGATGTGCAGGGTTACAACCGGCTCTTCTGGTTCGGGCTGGGTTTCGGGTGTTTCGAAGATGTTATCCTCGGCCTCTTCGACCACTTCGGTCACCACGACGTCATCCGAGGCATCTTCTTCCGGATCGTCGGAAAACTCGGGCATGTCCTTTTCGGGGATCAGTTCGTCAGCTTCTTCGTAGGACTCCGACGACATGTTGCCACCGGCCAGCGCGTTACGCAGTGCGTTGAAATCCGCAATCGGCTGGGGCTTTTCCGCCTCGGGCTCTGCGGCTTCTTCCGCGACCACTTCTACTTCGGTTTCTGCTTCTTTAGGTTTGCCGGCACCTTCGAGAAGCCGGCTGAGAGGGCTTTTATATTTGAACATGGTGTCGACACCTTTGCTTTTTGACACAGGGTTTTCGTCCTGCGGGGCTGCTACTCGCCTCTGCGCGCATCGGCACAACGGCACTTACAATTTGGAAACCAAACCAACTTTTATCTGCCGCGACGGGCCGGTCCCCGTCAGGGTGGCGGATTTCCAGGCACCACCCTTCGTTTTCACTTTGCGGCAGATCACTTTCGAACCGGTCAGATTACTCCTGCGCTAGCTGCATCACGGACTCAGCTTCGGCCCCGTTGCGCAGCACGGTCAGTCGGGCCTGCGTAAGATTGTCCGAAACCAGAGCTTCCAGCAGGGCATCCAGGCTTTCTTCTTCGTTCAGGATGGCCCCGGTTTGCGCTTCCGAGATTAGAACGTCACCAGTCCGAAGGCTTCCCGCCGTGTCGGTGGGGGTGCTCGTTACAGTCGCCTTCCAGCCCTGACCGTCTTCATTGCGGACGGTAAAGCCAATGCCGTTTTCCAAACCGATCACACGGATGGCAGGCAGGGCCAGCAAGCCGTTCTGGGCCAAGGTCTTGCCCAGCGGACGATAACGCGCGGTCACACGGATATACCCGTCAGGATCAACGGACAGATCATCCAGAACATGCGCGGCGAAGCTTGCGTTCTCGCGGATGGGTTTGCCATTCAGCGTATAGATCGCAGCGCCGCGCGTTACCCAATCGCCGATCACCGACATGTCTTGTGCCGGGTCAACACCTGTAACGGCGATGATGCTGCCGGTGGATACACGACGTCGCGAGAACTGGAACGGAATTTCGACATCCCAATGCGAGAAGGCAACTTGCGTTTCCGCAGGGGTTCCCGACGAAACCTCTGCGGGTGAAGGTTCGGCTGTCTGGGCTTGGGCCTCTTGTGTGTTAGCCGAGGGGGCCTGTGTCTGCTCGACAGGCTCTGGCGTCGGTTCTGCCGTAACGGGCGCCGGTTCAATTGGTTCCGGCGTAGGTTCGGTGTTGGCCACCTGCTCGACAGGGGCTTCGGTATCAGCAGTCTGCTCGACAGGTGCTGCCGTTTCAGTTTCGACCTGGGTTGTTGCTGGGGTGGTGGCCTCGGTCGTTGCGGGTTCGGCCACAACCGCAATGTCCTGTGCGGGTTCCGGTTTTTCGCTGGTCATCAGGAAGTATCCGCCCGCCGCCAGACCGGCCACAACAACGGCAATGCCCGCAACCAGTTTTCCGCTGCCGCCTGATCCACTTTTGACCACAGTGTCAACGGCGACGGCCGTGTCTTCCTTGGACGTGAACTTGGCCAGTTCATCGTCGTTTTTATCTTCGTTGCCCAGAGCTAGATCTGCGTTGCCAGCCAGCAGTGCGGTGACCACCGCCTCGGCGTTTTCGCTTTCGGCTTTGATCCGGGCTTTTTCAACCTCATCATCCTTACGGTCCATCGCAACGATGACGGAAACCGGACGATAGTCGAACGTATCGAACATCACGCCCGGACCGCGGAACATGCGCAACCAATCCAACGCGCTTTGCAGGCGGTCAGTGACGTGAACCTCCATCGCCTTGTCGATCGCTTCAAGGAACCCATCCGGGTAGCCTTTGAACTGCCCAGCCAACGGAGAGTATGGGTCGTCCTGGTCATTGTTGAATGCGTTCAGGCGGGTCTGACCATCAATTGGGCGTTCTCCGCTGATGGCGTGATACAGCGTGGCGGCCAGCACATAGAGGTCACTGCTGGGGCCTTGATCGGCGCCACGCACATAGAATTCGTGGGGGGAATAACCGTCCTTGATAACCCGCAGGGTCAACAGAGCCGCGGATTGCTGTGCCGCTTGCTCGCGCGCGGCGCCGAAGTCGATCAGCACCGGATCGCCGTTCTCGTTGATCAGGATATTGTCGGGTGAGATATCCCGGTGCAGCATGCCGCTTTGGTGGATGAAGGACACCGCAGACAACATCCTTTCGGTCACCTGTACGATGAAATCCGGCCCGGCCTTGTTGTCGGAGTTCTCAACGTAATCCAACAGATCGCATCCCTTGATGAAATCCATCGCGATATAGGCGGTGTTGTTGTCTTCAAAGACCTGGTGGACGTCTACGATATTGGGATGCACCAGACGCGCGTGGTTGCGTGCCTCTTGAATGAACAAATCAATGATGGCGCGCAGATCGTCCTTGTGGTCAGGATCGGCGGGTTCGACCGTGTCGCCATTGCGACGGCACAAGGCACCCGGAAAGCACTCTTTGATCACCACGTCACGCTCTAGGCTGTCGCGGGCCAAATAGGTGATCCCAAAGCCGCCATTGCTTAGGAAACGCAGGATTTCATACTGACCGCGCAGTAGTTTTGCGCCGGGTTGAAGTCCTTCAATTTTCGGTTCGTCGTGCGATGCACCGACCGCCTGGTTGTGGCTCATTTCTTTCCGCCCGTTCTGATCGTTTTGCGGTTTATTTAACTGGGCAAATCGCCCTCGAACTCACAACCAAACACAACCGCAGGACACTTAAGACGGTTAGACGTTTCAAATTTGACTTTATTGGGGCCGCCTCATGGCTTCACTATGGACCGTTTTCGGGTCAATACTACATATTGTATTTCGGTGAGGTAGAGTCACTAAATGTTGAAAAGCAGCCTGCACAAAATGCAAGCTGATCGACTGTTTGTCTCCGCTTGGTCAACGGAGTCAGAAAGTTTTAGGTGCGATTCTGGGGCATTCGAATCGCTGTATCGCGACTCAATTTTAACGAGAAGTTATCAGGTTCCGGTTTTTGGCTGCGCCGAATCCACTCGGCTGCCTGCCCAGGCCAGGTTATCGCTGAGCTGTGCCAGAATGCTGATCGCGTCCTTCAAGGGGGCGTCACCGCTTTCAAATTGCAACAACAACAACAGGTCGGTGGCCTTTTCGAACTCGCCCGGGATCCAGTCGGCCGTGGGGTCGATTTCGCCCCCTTGCTCTAACCGTTCGGCGAAATCTTCGACGATTTCCTGGCACGAATGCAAAAAGGCCGACGGTTCGATATCCGACGATTCACGCAGGTCTTCGTAGATGCTGGCAATTGCGGCCAGCCAGTCCTCGAGGATCGGGTTTTCAAGCGGCGGCAGTGCGGATTCCAGCGTGGCATGCATCGAGGCAGTGTCGGCCGGCTGCGGCTCGGCCTCGGGCAGGTCCAGCGTTTCCAGAAAGGGCAGAAAGTCCTGTTTCAGGTCTGCCTGTGCGGCTTCAAGGTCAGCCAGACGGCGGGCGGATGCGATCTCTAAAATCTGTTCCGCCAGATTTTGGCCACCACAAGTTTCCCACAGGGTAAAATCGGGCTCGGGCTCCTGCGCCATGGCGCGGACGGCAACCGGCGTGCCAATAGGCACGACCGAGCGGAACAAATCGCCCTTTTCCTTGTTGAGCCGCGACAGAACCCGATCCAGTGCTTCGCTGACATGCGGCAGATCGGTGTGGGTGACGGCCAGCAGACTATTGGCGCGCAGCTCTTGCGGGACTTGTACCCACAGATGCCGTTCGGTTTCACGCCAGGCATTGGTCCCGTTGGTACACCAGATCGCACAATCGACAAATTTCAGCAGATCGAGCGTCTCTTTGTAATTGTCGTCCAGCGCGCCGGTTCCCGGCAGATCGAACAAAGAGATTTCCTGCAGGGCAGGGGTGTTCAGCCCAACCGAAATGAAATCGGGTTCATCCGCGGCTGCTTTTTCCAGAGCGATGCCGGAATAAACCTTGGGTTCACGATCCCACCAGCCCACGGTGGTTTCCGGAGTTTCGGAATAGGCGACGATAACCAGTGGCAATTTCAGGTGTTGTGGCCCGGTGGGCAGGATATCGGCCCCGGCCAACATGTTGGCAAGGCTGGACTTGCCAGCCCCGAATTCCCCGGCAAAACCGATGTTGACCGCGTTGGACAGCCGTTCGGCATGGGCCAGCGCTCTATCGCGCATATCGCCCAGTGCCTCATCGGCTGTCAGGTTTTCGGTCACGGTCAGAAAGCGTTCAAGTTGTCTTACTTCCTGTTCGGTTCCGGGAAATTCGATCATTCCGCCGCCTCTGCTAGTAATTTGTCTACGTCATCCGCACCGAATACGGCGCTTAGTTCTGCCACGATGCGCTGTGCCTGATCAAAGGCCATTTGAGCCTCGGTGCGCTCATTGGTCTCGCCGCTTCCAATGCGATGTTCAAGATGCCCGGCCAGCAAGGCCAGATAGTGATCCAAAACGGTGTTCAGGCGCTCCAACAAATCGCTGCGGGCGGTGTCTACCAGATCATCGCCGATCATCTCGAATTCCTGAACGATCATGCGTTCGGCGCGGGCGACAACGCTTTTGCGTGAAATCAGACGCGACAGCCAGCTGACCCGCAGTTCAACCGTAATGCCGCGGGTCAGAGCTGTGGTATCCGGGCGGAACCAGCGTACGGCACTGGTATTCATGCGGTTGTCGCTTGGGTCTTGCCAGCCGGGCAGGGCGCGCAAGGCGGCATTGCTTTGCATATCAATCGAGTACAATTCGCTCAGCATCCGCTGCCGCACCACTTGCGTGGCCCCTTGAACCAACTCGCGCATTCGGTCGCGCAGCGGAGTGAAGTTTAGTTCGGTATCCCCACCCTTAGAAAGCAGGGGTGAGTCGCCATTCGGTCCCCGAACCACAGCCGAGACAGACTCGGCCACGGTATCGTCCATGACCCCGCGTAGATTGGCCAGAACATCGTCCATGTCATTGACGATTTCCGAGGTTTTTTGCGTTACCAGTGTGCGCAGATCGGCGAGCGTCTTACTATTCTCGTCACCGCTGTCGGGGGCAGGGCTGATTTCCTCTTCGATGACGCGCAGATGGGCCTTGCTGCGCTCAAGCTCGCCTTGGGCAAAACTGTTGAGGTGCTGCCAAGCCATCCGCAGCTGTTCATTGCGCGGTCCCTCGGTCAGCGCACTGGTCACATGACGGCGCAGGTCTGGCAAGCCCGAAGCGATCATGGCGGCAAACCGCAAGACGCCTTCGCGGCTGATCGGGCCCGAGCCGCGTTTGATTTCTTCGACCCCGTCCAGATATTGCTTCATTTGTTCCGGATGCGCGCGCAGCCAGGCCAGGACCTCATCATGGTTGATACCTGTTTCGTCCCCGGTCAGCGCATAGTGCGCCCACTGGGCGCTGCCCATCAGCACATCGATATCCGAATTGCCAAGTGCTTTTTCCAGACCGTCCATCACATCGGCCCGGACCTTGCCCGCATCTTCGGCTCCACCGCCCAATTCGTCGACGCGGTTGATGAAGACTACGATCTGACCCAGTTCCAGCGCCTGCATCAGGCGAAACAGTTTCAGATCGGCGCGGGACAGGGCCTGATGCGCAGACAGAACCACAACAAAGAAGTCGGATTCCTTGAGGTACTGGCGCGAAATCTCCTCGCGGATCAAAAGCGGGTCGTTGACGCCCGGCGTGTCCGTCACCGTCAGCGGGAACGGGAAGTGGCCGATGTCGAAATAGACCTCGGCCTTGCGGGTGATGTCGCTGTAGAGACCACGATCTGATCCAGGGTCGTGCTCACCCTCTTCGGTTGGATCATCCCCGGCACAGACATAGCGCGCCAGATCGTCTGAATTCAGGTCATCCAGATCGTGATGCTGACCCAGCAGGTGTTTATAGCTTTCACCCAGACGCAGTTTGGCGCGGGTTTTCATCGCCTCGACCTGCTCTTCGATCATTTCGCGCTTATAGCTGTCCTCGTCATCGGGGAACATGTTGCGCAGCTCTTCGCCTTCGGCGATCAGCGCTTGCCACTGGCGGTTGTCGAAAAAGTGGAATTCGGCCCCTGCGGTGCGTCCCGATGGGTGGCCGAAATGCATATCGGTAATCACCGTCGTCCACGGGTTCACATCCGACGGCAGGTATTCGGCCTGCCCGGTGAAGCCGTTGATCAAACGGGATTTGCCGGCCTTGATCTGCCCGACAAAGGCAATCGAAGGTTTCAGATTCGTCAGGTCGCTGACAATTCGCGAAATGAACTGGCGGGTCTCTTCATTAGAGGTGCCGTTCATGTCATCGGCAATACGGATTAACTCGCGACGGTTGTTCTCACTCATAAACTTTACCCTGGTAACTTGTAATCACGGATAGAATTAGTCGAAAAATTGAATGTTTTGGCCGAAATCATCCGTCCGGCCTCTTCAGGTTGGTCCACAGATTGACGACGGCACCCAGCTTGCGCGCCTCGTGTACGGCCATTGCCAGGTTTTTACCATCGTTCAGGATTGCCAGCCCGGCGTCTTTGCCACCCGAAGGGCGCATGACAATCAATTGCGGATGGTCCATCACAGCGGCGCTGTCGCCATTCCAACCAGCAAGATCGCGGGCAAAGCGGGCCAGCAGGTCAGAATCGGGGTGTAATGATCCATTTTCTTGGCAATCACCTGCCATTTGCAGTGCTGCCCCGTCGGCCCCGGCTGCCAGAACACGCCCCTGTGCAAACCGCTCGGACCCGTCATAGAAACGCTGCGCCAGAGTGTCGTTTTCTTCGCTTTCCAAAGCTTCATCGGCGGATGCTATTTCGTCCGGGTCGGCATCCGCAACAATGGAAATAACCGGCTCTGTCGGCACTTCTATGTTTTCACAGGCGGTTTCGATCTCGCTGTAGGTTATGCCAACGTCATCCGCCTCAAGCGCCGTGTCTGGTTGCAGGGAAACAAGCTCAAGCGGAGCAGGAGCGCAGGCGATGTCCGTGACCAGCTGCGCCAGTTTGACGGCCAGATCCTCACGCGATTCCGTTTCGAAATCCGGGGCGATACCAGATTGCACGCGAAACACATCCGTCACCCGAGAGCTGTTGACCTCAATCGCCAGGCAATCGCCGTTGGCGGCGGTGAATTCCAACCGACGGGGCAGGATGGTGCCGCGAATGGTACGCAAAACCTTTTTGCGCCGCGCCTGGGCTGTTTCGCCTGGTACGGTCACCGCCGGATTCAGGCGGGCGACAGATGCGCGACTGATATCGTCGAGCAGATCAAGTATGTCCGTGTCCATCATGCCGTGACCCCCCTCTGGTCCGGTCTAAACTGCAGCCGCTACCGGCCCCAGGCTGAGATGCGATTTGGTCAACGCCAACCCGACATTGGCGCTGTTGTGACAGATGTAGCAGACCACGTGATCGGGATATTCCCGGGTCCGCAGAAAGATGTGCAGCCGATCGTTAGAAAACACCGCGATTTCCCCAAATCCCGGACTATCCGACTCTTCTGCTGTAGCCGAGCGCAACAATTCCTCAAAGGCTTTGACGCCGCGACCCTGAAACAGGTTAGCCACGGCAATGGCCAAAGTGTCCAGAACGTCCGCGCTGTCTGTGTCCAAGGTGTTGGTCGCCAGCAACATCCCCGTTTCCATATCGACATACCCGGCTGCAATGCAGTCGGGTATGGTGTCCATCGCGGTGTTCAATGCGGCTTCGATTGTCATCGCTTGCTACCTGCGCTTCGGGTCACAACACATGGAATTCCGCCCCGCCGTTTTTCGAAGCGTTCGGAACCGTATGCATCGAATCCTTGGCCTGACGTGCGTAATGCTCGGCTGCGATCTGGTCGAATTCCTTGAGGAACGCGTCGAACACATTTTTCATGCCTTCAGCGTCGTCCGGCAAATCCTCATCCGCAGTGATGTCGCGCCACATGGATGCCGCGCTCAGCGGTTTTCCTGCCGGTACGTTCAGCAAATCTTCCAGTTTTTCGCCGTTTTTTGCGGCCGGGGTTGCCTCGTCAGGGGCAGCACCGTTGGACAGCGGCACAACTTGCATGTCCACAAGACCACTGGATTCGGGCTCGGGCTCATACTCATCATCTGCGCCTTTCGCCTGTTCCGCCAGCAAAGCCGTAATTGATGACACCGAGACATCGGCGCGACGGTCTTCCGGTGCTTGTTCGGCGCTCTCACCCTGCTCGGACGTGTCTGCCAACTCGTTTTCGGGCGAGGAAAGGATCGGGTCCGAAGCGGCCAGTTCTTCGGCAGGGCTCTCCACCTCGGGGTCAGACAACAGGTTGATATCGTCATCTTCGTCCAATTCGTCATCATCCAGCAGATCGAACGAGTCTTCCTCGTCGAAACCCCGCACGTGTTCGGACAGGTTCAGGCCGGTATCCGGTGTGTCGCGGAAAAAGGCGCGCAGCTCGTCCTCTTGGGCGTCCTGGACGGGTTCAGCATCCTGTTTTTCCGCCACCATTTCGGCGCGCAGGCGCTCGGCCTCGGCCGCATCGATGCGTTCTTCCCGGTCGGTTTCTTCGGCGCGGCGCTCGACACGCGTTGGACGAATTGGGAAGTTGGTGACCACTTCGTCTGCGCCACCCGCCTCGGATTCGGATACGGGGTCGACCAGTTTCAACGGCGCCGGTTCGTCGGCCTGTTCTTCCTTTCGCTTGGGGCGAATTGGCTGAACACGAAGGCCGCCTGAGAGGCTGTTGTCGATCTGGTAGCGCGCCAGCATATCGGCGCGGTTGTCCATGATCTGTTCAGTGATTTCGAGGAAGCTGTCGACCATCTTGCCGCCACCGCTGCGGGCCCACAGTTCGGCGTCACCGCTTTTGTCCCGCGCCGTGATCGCGTCACGAGCCGAGAACAGGATCGATCTGTTAAACAGATGACCGGCTTCGCGGTTCACGCGGCGCAGCACTTTTTGACGATCTTTCTGGCCCAACACATCTGCGCGGGTCACCAACAGCAGCGAGTTATGCTGCAACCGTTCGGGCAAAGACACCCACGTCGCCCGCTCGGTCTCGCGCCAGGCTTGGGTGGCATGAGTACACCACAGAACGCCATTGGCTTGCCCGACCGCGCGACGCCAGACATCGCTGGAAATTTTCGGGTCGGAAATGCCGGGGGTGTCGATCAGGTCCACCGCTTCCAGAATGTCGGATTCAAGGAAAATGCGAACGAACTGAACGTCGTTGACCCCTACGGTATCAAGCTGGTCCAGCGTTATGTTCTCGCGGCTACCATCGTGGCGCTGCACATAGGCCGAACCTTTTCCCCAACTGAACCAGACGGGGGGCAGTTGCGTGGCCGTGACCTGCGTTGGCAGCGCGTGCGAGCGCAGCAAAAAGTTCATCAGCGTCGATTTTCCGGCACTGAACTCTCCCATCAGCGCAAAGATCGGTTTGCGCCGGGACCACTGCTCGATGCGTTCCCATGCCTTAGGAGAGACGAAGCGGGTTTGTGTGTCTTTTGCCATATCGCTACTTATGCTGCCTCGTTACTAAGATCTTTCAGGATGTCACCCAGGATATCGTCGCGCGATTTCTTGGGTGCTATACCGGCCATAAGCGCGGCCTGGCTTGGGTCTTGCTCGGCTGAGGCCGAGATGTTCAACAGAGTCTCGGCCTGCTCGCGCAGGAAGTCAGACAACCCGGCCCGGACATTTTCCAGAACCGCAGCGATCTGATTTTCCTCAAGGTCCTTGGTGATCGAGTTCGCCTCGGATGCGATCAGGCGCGTATAATCGGCAGCGTATGCTTCGAACCCTTTGCGGCGTTGCCACCAGCGGCGCCACCATGTGCTTTGCAGGTCCAGCGCAATGGTGCGCCCGATGCCCAGTGGCGGAGGTACGCGAGGGACGATTGGGGCTTCGATGCTGAATTCACCCAGATGGTTGCCCAAAAGCTTCTGATACAGCGCTTCGACATCCGCCGCGGCGGTACTGTAAAGCGCGCCTGCCTCTTTGCGCATCGCGCGGGCAAAGCTGAAATAGGCCGCTTTCTGCAATGTGCGCAGACCCGCCGGGTCATATTGCCAGGTGCCTTCCTCGCCATTCTGTTCGAGATGCGAAATCAAAGAGTCCGTTGCGCGTTTGACAAAGTTCGCCTCGGCCGATTTCAGACGTTCCAGCACTTTGTCGCGCAAGGCGGTCGTCAGTTCCGCAGCCTTCTTATCGTATTCCTCAGCAACCTTGGCGATTGCCTCTTCGGGGGACACACCATCCAGATCCCGCACGACCCCTTGGCCGTCGGACAGGTTCTTGGCCACAGCCGTCGCCCGAATCTGGCTGGCGATATTGCGGGCGCGATGCCGGACGCGATCCAACAGGCGAGTACCCGCTCCGTCAGCGATCCGTTCATTCATCGCCAGTAGCAGATCGGGAAGACCCGACAATGCCCAGATTTTATCCAGCGACGGGGCCTGATCACCAAACCCTGCTGCCAAATAGAAGGTATTCAGAGCTTGCCGCGACTCTTCTGTCAGAATGTCGGGATTGCCGGTCAGGGCGGCTTCGGCCCAAAGGGCACTGCCGAACACAACGCTTGTGCTCGTGTCGATATTATTCTGTTTCAGCGTGTCCTGAATGCGGTCGCGGATTTCCGGCACTTGATTGACCGGATCTGACAATTCGTCGATGCGGTTCACAAACAGGATGATCTGGCGGTTTTCAAACTGTGCGATGATCCGCATCAGCGCCATATCCATGGTGGTCAGCGCCTGGCTGGCGGCCAGAACAACAACGCAAACCTCGGACCCGCGCAGGCTGCGCAGCGTGATCTGTTCGCGCACCATAAACGTATCGTTCACGCCGGGTGTATCGCAGAGTTTCAGCGAAATCGGATATTGCGGAATGTCCATGAACAGTTCCGCAGATTTGGTGACGTCGGCAAAACGCCCGGTCTTGGGGTTGATATCCGGGTCTTCGTCATCGCCCAGACAGACATAGCGCTGGATCAGTTCGTCGTCGAAATAGTCATACTGGTGGCTTTGTCCCAGGATCAGGTCAAAATGCTGGCCCAGGCGGGATTCGGATTTGGCCTTCATCTCGCCGATCTGGCGGCGAATATCTTCCATCTCATCATCGGCCCCGGCGCGATTGGCCAGTTCTCCCAATCGGCCACCGCCGACCATCAGGTTGTCCCACTCTTCTTGTTCGAAGAAGGTGAACTTGGCTTTTTTGTCGCCTTCTGTGCGGGTGTTGATGTTCAGCGTGGTTACCACCGAGGTCCACGGGTTCACATCCGACGGCAGCAGGGCGGGGCGCCCGGCCAGAATGTTCACGATCGAGGATTTGCCAGCCTTGACCTGCCCAACCAGTGTCACACTGGCCGTAAAATTCTCCATCTTCGTCTTGAGCGTTGCTAACCGCGCCGAGGATCGCGCATCTGCTACCTCTGTCAATTGGTCGATCTGCGTAGACAGGGCAGTCATGGCCGAAGTCATCGGCGTCAGCGCCTCATTTCCAACGGACAGAAGATGGTCGTTTCGGGCCATGGTCAGCCTCCGGTTCCAGTGGCAGCGATGGGATTATGGTCCTGACCGTCATGAGAGCTGGTCATGATGTCGATACGAGCAATCAGATTTAGCGCGGTGCCCAGAATATCGGCCTCGTCACCGGGTGAGATCGTTTCATACGCTTGAGAATCGGCAAGCACTTCGATCTCGCTGAACTGTTCACTGTTTTCCAGCAGAGCCAGGCGACGCCCGGTCGGAAAACTTTTTGATTTCGTTCGGGGCAACGGCATGCGCGAGTTGGCCAACAGGTAGTGACCCCCCGAATGCGTACGCAATGACACGCCGAAGCCTGTGTTCGGATGATTCCGGTTCAAGGACTTCAGTTCACCAAGAAAACTTTCACGGGCAAGACCAATGGCGTCTTGCTCGGCAGAAGCAGCGTTCATCATATTGGTCACGGTTAAGATCCTCGTGTTCGAGTTGAGCAAAAAAGAAACTCGTACTTGCCCGAAGGCAAAAAGACTCATTAATTCCCGCTCTCCATAATTGTTGGCAAGGCGGTGTTATTTTGACGCGAATAAGATTTTTTGGCGTTTGAATTGTGGCGCAAATATGGTCGCAACCCCTACAATCGCTCAACTCATGGCCGAGTATGAAGAATTTCGACACTGAAGGATCAAGGCGCCATAGCTGAGCAAGGCGTTGATTGTAGGATGAACTATCTTGAGGGATTGGCGGTTAATATATTGTTTTATAACAATATAAATCCGATAAGAGATTTTATCTACGAGCTGGTTTTCCGACCCTCCCGGTGCGATGATCGAAGCAACCGTGTTAGGTGCGCCCGTCGTTCAATCAGATAACTCAACGTAAGCGAGTGTTATTTTTCGGCCATCTTTAATGTGCATGAATCGTCAACTATTGGTAGGACGACCAATTGAGGGATCAAATGCTGTCGTACTGATTTTTGCCAGGGATCTAAATTCCAAATATTCAATAAATTGGGACTATTGGCCCGATTCAGTCTGCTCACGCACCCTCAGAGGCTTGAATTCTGCGCGCCGGGTATGACGATCAGCCTCGCCAAGATTGTCGCCAATAAGGGGGCAATAATCTTTGCCAAAAGCCAATTTCCCTCTCGCACTCGGTCGCAGCCTTTGTTATTGAGCACGTCAATCCGGCGCTCAAGGCCGGTCGTGCGGGTGTGGCGAAATTGGTAGACGCACCAGATTTAGGTTCTGGCGCCGCAAGGCGTGGGGGTTCAAGTCCCTCCACCCGCACCACTTTTTCTGATTGTTTGCGTATCACCACTGTCCTGAAGAAACTGTCCAAACCTAATGTCTGGTTGGGCAGCAGCACCGCGCAGGCGCGCGTTGCTTTGTTCGTTGCGACACTTATGCCGCCGAGAAGGCCTGAATGCTGCCGCGCAGTTCGAAGACGTGCAGGAACGCGTCGGGATGAGGGCGTATGCGATAGTTGTCCGTCTCATCGCCGAAGATCACTGTGCCATCTTCATCCAGTGCGATGACAGTCGCTTTGACAGTATCGCTAGGGTAACCGGGCATCTCAGACGGTGCTCCACCCAATTCTTCGATACCCAGGGTCTTGGCGGCAGCCAATCCGTTGTCCTGAAGGATCTCGAAATGGGCCGGTAACATCAGATTCTTTGCCAGTTTCTCGGAATTCTTGATGCCTTGGTTAGGGATGAACTTTACCTTCACACCCGCCTTTGCCTTCACCTCTTTGAGCTGGTTCATGCAGAAAGGGCACCAGATGGCGCGAAAAAACACCAGCAGTGTTTGTTCGCCTGTAAAGGACGCGGAGGTCGTGTGTGTTTCGTCCAGCCGTTGCAGCGGCAATTCAGATAACGCTTGGCCTTTCACAATGGCAACGTTCGGCTTGCGGCCATAGTTCGAGAAGATGTGGATGTACCATTACATGGTGATCGCGCCAAACAAGGCCAGTCCTACGGCAACGTATTCACTTGGGGTCGTGAAACCGCCGCGCGCGGAAATTTGGTAGACTACCCAAGCTACGGCAGACAGGTTGATAAGTTGGATCACCGGCAGGTTCTTCGAGGTTCGGGAAATGACCAAAGCTCCGGCCAGCACCATCAGAAAGAACGGCATGGTGAACGTCGCAAAGAATGAACCGATCCAGATCGGATCGTAGCCTGACATCCAGAACATAATAGCTAAGCCAGCGTCCCTGGCCTTCTTGCGGCGCCAGGGTGAGAACGTCGCCGGGCTTCACGCTAAGCTCACTGTCCAGTACCGCGCGGAACTGGTGCCCTTCCACGTCACACGTCACCAGCATATGCGCGCCCAATGGCTCCACAAGCTTGGCCCGCGCCAAAGCCCTGATCCGAAACGCGCAAATCTTCCGGGCGAATGGCCCATTTCAGGTTTTTGCCGCTGGCTGGGCCCTCAAGGCATTGCCCTGCAACTGTCCAGCGACCAGAGCCCGAAGACTCAGCCGGAAGGAAATTCATTGGCGGATCGCGGATGAAACTGGCCACAAACTCGGCCGCTGGATCCCGATATACCTCGATGGGTGAGGCTGCCTGAACAATTTTGCCCTGATGCATGACACTGATCCGGTCAGCCATGGACATGGCCTCGACCTGATCGTGAGTCACGTAAGTGGCAGTGGTTTTGCTTTCGGCCAGAACCCCCTTCAACTCGGCACGCATTTCCATCCGCAACAGCGCGTCGAGGTTCGACAGGGGTTCGGCGATATCGAAGACACGGCCGTTTCGACGCCGGGCCTTTCAATCATGGCAATCAACCCAAAGAAACTAGGCACGCGATCGGCTGAAATCCTTCTGGACCGAATGCGAACACCCGAACTGCCAGTCCGTCATTTTGAGTATTCCGCGACCTTGGTTGCACGGGGAACATCAGGGCAAGCTCCTGACCATTGAACCTATTCCCAGAATTTGTTGTAGGTATTTATCGCTGTTCTCGCTGACATTGTGCGAGCAAGGGAGCGGTCATATATGATCGGCGCAGCGAATGTTCGGTTCGAGCCCGTACTTTGCAACACAGCCTGGGAAAACGGCCCTTTACGTTCAGCGGTTCTCTGCGATTTTGACAAGCTACACTAATTAATCTGCGCTCATCTAGCGCCACACGACAGCTCTAGCGTGTAGAATGCTAAATGCCCCAAAATCGTTTTGATGAACTGATGGATTTCGTCTGCGTCCGCTATGGCTATTGCGGAGGTGTCGTTGATGGGAAACCGATACATGTAGCGCATTTCATTCCTGAATATGGGAACGTAGCTGCAAGTGAATTTTCTGAATGGGTGATGTTGGCAGAAGATATTGGTCCGGATTCGAACTTGGGTTTTCGTGACCAGCATAAAAAGGACATAGAGGCTGCATTCATAAAGATCATGGGAAGCGCAGTAGTTCCTGCCAAAGAATTGAGATGGGATGCAGAAGACTAAGTGACTTGTGTCGAAGCAGTTGAAGCGAATGATGCTCTATCCGCAATGCGTGAGTTCGACCAATTGGAATTCCGCGGCACCCTCCCGGGTGCCGCGGAGATTTTTTAGAACGACCAGCGAAGTCCCGCCCGCAAGAAGGGGCCCTGGGCGTCGCTGCCGATTTCTTGTTCGGCATTCAGTTCAAGCTGAATGTCCTCAACAATATCTTGCTCGTAGCCAACCGCGACACGAGCGCCGGTGAAGTCGGTAGATGCAAAGATCAGCGACTGAGTCGATGAGAATACGGTCACATCAGCATCCGTTGTTCCCAGATCGCGCCGCAGAACACCGCTGAGCTGCCCGCTTAGGATACCGCCATTACCGAACTGCTTTTCAGCTTCTACACCCAGTTGGGCTTCGATGACTTCGGTGGTGACATCTCCGACCGTGGCGTTGGCGCTTGAGCGTGTTTCGGTGTAACCATCGTCCTTTTGGTTGGTATAGCGCGCGTTCGCAAATCCGAGCAGCCCGAAATCACCACTGACGTCGAACCCGCGTTCGACCGCGATATGCGCTGTCAACAGCCTGCTGTCATAATCGGCATTAGCATCATCGCTGCCATTGATTTGACGGGTGCGGTCTGTCGAGAGCCAGCCATAGCCAAACCCAGCTTCAAGCGTATAGGCACCAATCTGTCGACCCACGGCGGCGTCAAGAAAAAAGCCGGTCGTGTCAAAGTCCGCGGACTCGTTATCTCCGTCCGCCGAGAACACGCCCATGCCAACAGCCAACGCAATGCCGTTGTCCATCTGGCCGGAAATCCCGGCGCTGCCGCTGAAAAGCGATACGTCCAGATCGCTGCCGGTTTCAGGGTCGAACTCTCGATACTGTGCGTCGATCATCGCAAATGGCCTGAAGCCCGCAAAGGTGAACCCCTGCGCAACTTGCTCTGACGGTGCATAGTTCAGCGCGTTGCCACTGCTGCCTACGACGCTGCCGTAAAAGGCGACGACGTCGCCTGAAACCGCAAAATCATCAGCATCTACAGCAGCATATATCGGTGCTGCTCCGCCCTCATCCTGCACGAACCAGACAGAGCCCTCTTCGGACACGGTGGTCGTGAAAACACCCGCTCCGGGCGTGGCGTCTTCAAAGTTGAACACAGCGCTGCCGCCCTGCGCGTCGAGATTTACGTTGTGCGCGTCGACCCGTATGACGCCGTCGACATCATCATTGGTGTCAGCGTTAAGCGTGCCCGAACCCGTCCCGAGATAAACGGCATAAACTTCGTCATTGCCGGAAACCCGGATGGTTCCCAGGCCGTCGATCGTGCCGTCAAAGTTGTCGAATTGGATACCGGCAGCACGTGTCCCGGCAGAACCGGTCCCATGAACAGTGATCTGTCCGGTGTTCGAGAACGATCCCTGCATGTCGTTGGCGTAGATACCGATTGCCGTTGATTGGTCCGGCGATAGTCCACCGCCATCCATCCCACCCTGGGCGGTGACCGTGATATTGCCCGAGTTCGAGATGTCTCCGGTTGCGATTTCGTCGACGTATACGCCGTAGGCTTCGGCCTCGGTATCCCGCGAGATGGCGGTGGCCGTGATATTGCCCGAGTTTGTGATGGTGCCGCTCAGATTGTCTGTCAGATAAAAGCCTGCGGCAGTTGCCGAGTCTTCGGCAGCCTCGGCGCGCAAGGTCATGGTCCCCGAGTTGGTGACCGTTCCCGAAACGTCATCGCCAATATACATGCCCGAAGCTGTCGCCTCGTCACCGGTATTTAGAGAAAGCGCGGTCCCGGTGATCGTACCCGAGTTGATTACGGTGCCTTCAACCAGATCTTCGAGGTAAAAGCCGCCTGCATAGGCCTCATCATCGGTATCGGCACTTGCGAATGCAGTGATCGTGCCGCTGTTGATGATGGTTGCGCCTTCCAGCATATCGTCATCGACGAAGATACCATATGCCGAAGCGTCGGATTCAACCGCCAAGGCAGTTACTTTGATCGTACCGCTGTTTTCAATTCGGCCGGACAGATCGCTATCGACAGCAATGCCATAGGCGATCGCTTCATAGGTCGTTGGAGCAGATGCGAAAATGTCCAGAGTGCCCGTGTTCAAGATCACACCGGACGCATCGCCATCAACGAAAATCCCGAATGCAGATGCAGTACTGTCAACGGTGGTGATGGCAACCGATTTTATGGTGCCCGAGTTCACAATCTCACCGGTCTCTAGCAGGTCATCCTCGACATAGATGCCCCAGGCATAGGCGTAATCGTCGGCGAAGGATCTGGCGCGTACATCGATTGTGCCCGTGTTTCGGATGGAGCCGCCAACGTCGCCATCAACGGCGATACCGTAGATAGATGCGGTGCTTCCCGCGGAGGTGTTGATAAGCCCATCGACCCTTATCGTGCCGGTGTTCAAGATTTCGCCGGTCTCTGTAAGGTCTCCGTCGACATAGATACCCCAAGCTTCGATGTCCCCATCAGTCGATTGCACATCGACCTCTATGGTGCCGTTGTTCACGATCGAACCGGCGACATCACCATTGACCTGGATTGCATAAATATCCTGAGGGTCAGAGCCCGTAATATCCAGCGATATGGAGCCGTTGTTCACCAGTTCGCCGCCCTCAAGCAGGCCGCCATCCAGGCGCAGGCCCGTCGCCGTATCCGTGTCGGTGGCAGTGACCGAAATCGACCCGTTATTGGTAAACGTGCTTGAGTAATCCGTAGTGATCGTCAGGGCGGCGGCCGTCGAAGATGTAATCTCAATCGCGCCGCTTGCTGTCACTTCGTGATCCGCATCGGTTGCGAAAACCTGAGGCGTCGTCACCACATTCGAGATCGTATCCGCATGTACGTCCCCGGCAGTCAGTGCAACCATCGATACCTGTGCCAGCAACGCAGCAGGAGCCGCACTCACAATTTGGCCTTTCCACTTGAAAAGACGCCCCCCACGGAGCTTGGGGGCGTTCACCCCCGACCCATTTTTAGACATTTACTATCCCGTTAGATTTTTTTTGTCTTTTTTTGTCGAAGCTTGCCGCGTATTCGCGATCGGCTCCGCTTATGAACTGTTAAAAAGTCGTTAACATATATGCAATCCACCAATTTTGCATTGCATAAGATGATCTATTGCTGTTGGAAATTCGTAGGAAAACTGCAACACAATGTGGCAATTTGACGGCGCTTGGTATCAGGTTGCTATCATGCGCCAGCCCGGAGCTACTTGAATGCCAAAAAACCAGACTTTGTCTATCGGAGAAGCCTATAACCAAGGTGTTCAGGCATTTGAAACAGGGCAATTGAACAAAGCTGTCAAGGTTCTGAACCAAGTCCTCAAGGCTGCGCCCGAATATGCCCCTGCGCATCAACTGCTTGGCGTAATTGCGTTTCAAACCGGTCAGACCGGACCTGCCGAAAATGCCATGCGCGAAGCGATCCGATTGCAGCCAGACAATGCCGGGTTCCTGTCAAATTTTACCGAGGTATTGCGCACGAACGGAAAACCTGAAGAAGCACTCAAGGTCGGTAAACGTGCGGTTCAGCTTGCTCCGGGGGTTGCAAATGCGCATTCAAACCTTGGGTTGGCCTATTATGATATGGGTGAACTGTCCGAAGCCGAAGCCTGTCAGAAAAGAGCGTTGGCCCTAAACCCCGATCTGATTGCGGCGTTGAACAATATGGGATCGATCGCGCGCGACAACGAGGACAGAGAAGGGGCAATTTCATTCTACCGCCGGGTGCTGGACCTGCGCCCGGGCTATCTGGAGAGTGTCAACAACCTCATTTCCGTATTGATCGAAGCTGAACAGTCGGAAGAGGCCACAGAGCTGGCAGATGATTACCTTGGCAAGGGATATGTTTCCGCAGAGTTGCATCGCAATCGGGGACGGTTACACGTTTTGCAGTGCGAATGGGACGAAGCCGAACGCTGTTTTCGGAATGCAATTTCGCTGGATGAGAAGAAGCCCGAATCCTATGTCGGGCTTGCACAGGTTCTGACCGAGAAAAACCTGCATGAACTTGCCCTTGTCGAGGCTGAAAAAGCGCAGCGCTTAGACCCCAGCCACGCACCTGCGTATCACTATATAGCCGTCTGCAAATCGCACCTTGGCGACCTTGAGGCCGGTTTTGCCAATTACGAAAAGACCCTTGAACTAAAACCAGATTTTTCGGCCACGATGATCGCATTGGGGCATCTGGAGATGGAGCGCGGCAACTTTGACGCCGCCCGCAGTTGGTTCAATAAGGCGGCTGAAAGGGACAAGGCGCGTCTGAATGCGCAGATCGCGTTGGTCAGGTTGGACAAGGTTGCCGAAGACAACCCTGATTTTCAGGCTCTTGTGGCCGCGTTGCCCGGGGTCGACAAGTTGCCGCCCGAACAATCGGTTTCGTATCACTACGCTTTGGGGAAATGCTATGAGGACCTCAAGCGCTACGACAGCGCTTTTGAGCATTTTGCAAAAGGGGCCGCACTAAAGCGCAGCATTATCGATTTTGACGCGGACCAGATCGAGGAAACCGCCGACGATCTGATTTCGATGTTTACGCCAGAGCTGGTCCAAAAGCTCCGCCAAAATTCTGTAGATAACAGCCAGCCGATCTTTGTTGTTGGTATGCCCCGATCTGGAACCACGCTGACCGAGTCGATCCTCGCCAGCCACCCCTACGTTTTTGGGGCCGGAGAGTTGAGCTATATGCACAAGCTGTTTACCGATCAGCTGCGTGGTGGAAACAAGAAGACGGGTAGTCTGATCGCCGCTCTGCCGGATCACGAGATTTCGAAACGCGCCCAACAATATATCCAGCAGCTTGACGCGCACGCGCCTGGTAAACCGTTTATCGTCGATAAGATGCCTGCGAATTTTCTGATGGTTGGTCTGATACACGCGATCATGCCCAACGCACGGATCGTGCATGTCGCGCGCAATCCAATGGATACGTGCCTGTCCTGTTTCACACGGGTTTTTCAGCGCAGCCAGTATCACAGCTATGACCAGGTCGAGCTTGGCCGGTACTTCAACGCCTATGTTCGCGTCATGCAACACTGGAATGATATCCTTCCGTCGGGCAGTTTTCACACCGTTCACTATGAAAACCTGGTCGAGAACATTGAGTTTGAAGCGCGTCGCCTGATCGCCTTTTGTGGTCTTGAATGGGATGATCGCTGTCTTGAATTTCACAAAGATGCGCGGCGAGTTCGTACCGCCAGTGTTCAGCAAGTGCGCCAGCCGCTGTACAAGTCCTCAAAGGAAAAATGGCTAAACTACAAATCTCATCTAACCCCGCTTATTGAAACTATCGGAGGAGCAAGGATTTCTTTCTGAAAGATTTTGGCTGAAACTTAAAATTGAAGGTTGCCGGTGTGAAGAAGGGCGCTGTTTTCGATCCAAAATCACCAATGTCAGCTGGTTTAGAACGCCCGGAATGTGCGTTTCGCGATTTGCTAAAGGCTCAGAACCTAACTCTGGCAATACGTAGATGAACCGATTTATTCCCGCCGCACCATCACGTGATGCATGACCAAGTTCAGCACTTCGACATCATCCTGATTAAATGTCCGATAGCGAAACCGTACCGTTCCCCGGTCGGGTTAGGAACGAGACGGCGTAAGCGCTTCGACCGTAACACGAGCGCAGAGCGTGTCGTCCGGGAAAACAGGAGCAAGCCACCGAACCTCGTCCATACCACGACCGCCCAAGTTGGTGCCGGTGAGTATGCCGGTGTCACGAAAAAGGCGGAAGGTGAGGGGAATGGTTTGAAACCTACTGGCAATTCCTAGCTCCTGGTCCATCAGTGCTATCGCTCACCAACGTCAGAAGTTACCGTCCCTTCGAGTGTGCAGCAGACGCGGTCTCTAACCACCGAATAGTTACAGGTTCGCGGATATCAACTCGTTAAATTTCCAAGCATGACGATCAACACTTGCAACAGAATGTTTGAAACACCCTCTGAGGTTATGGGCAATTCCAAGCAGCGACTTCCTCGGCAGTTATTGGATATCTTGTCGCCTCCATCACCTCGGGCACCTGACTTGCATCATATCGGTCCATGACCCATTCCCAGACGGGATCGCCCGTACTGGTCACTTCCAGCGCTCGTCCGGCGCGGGATTCGGTTAGCAGAAGATTGCCATTGGGCAGCTTTTGCCATTTCCCGGACCACTTGGTGTAGAACGGTTGGTCGGGCCGTTTGGGAAAGAGAATGGCGCGTTCTTGCGTATGGGGTTGCACTGCGACGACGCGGGATCCTCCCTGCAGGCCTCCACCCTCGGTTCGGTCGTAGTTGTTGTCGAAGATGCCGATCCATCCGTCACCGATGAAATCCGGGTCGTGCTGAAACAGAGTGTCTGAATAGGTGCGCCATTTCACCTTTAGCGTATCCGGGTCCAGCACCATGACCATATGTAGATCCCGCAGGGAAACAACGATGTCGCCCGCATCGAACAACGGATATTCAGCGGCCATATCCGGTGACAGTTCTTCTATGTCGTTGAGGTGAAAGATATCGCCATGATAATTCCTGCCTGTCCTCAGGTACACGTCGCTCAGGCCATTTTTCTCAAACACTTCGATCGAGCTGATGGATTTCAGGACCTCGCCATCGGCGCTGACTTTCATAAAGTAATCTTCGTAGACGGGGAAGGACAGGATATTCAAAAGCTTTTCATCGCGCCCATCGCGCGAGCGAAGCTCTTGATTGCCGGACACCCAGAACGAGCCGTCATCATTTGCCGAGATTGAATGATGTGCCCGAGGCTCTGAAAGGGCCCACAACACATCGCCACAGGCCGACATCCGGGCGATCCCGATAAATTCGAAGTTGAACAGGATGTCGCCGTTGGGAAAAAGATGCGAGCCGTGAATGTATGGGTAGTTATGCCGCCCGCCGAAAATCTCGCCGGGGTCAGGCGCCCAGGAGTGCAGGACAGCGCCGGATTCGTCGATCAGCCGAACACCTGCATGCCAGTCGAATTCCGGGAAATACGATGTGATAAGCGTAGAACCGGGGGCAATGGCGTTGGCATCGTGAATGCGTACACCTTCAAAATCATACCGCACCGGCATCAGCCGGTCAGGTTCCTTCATAAAGGCTTTGATCTCCCCCCAAGTCTGAACGGCGATCCTGTAAGGGGCAAGATACAGGTAAGCTGATGCAAGCCCTGCCAAGAAAGTGATTGCCAACAGGCAAGCCAGCGACAGCAATGCAAGCAGGCGATCAGACATAATTTCAAAATCCTAAGCTACAATCTGTGTGACAAAGTTGGAATTTTGTCTGTTGGTGATCAAGCTTTAATCAACTCACACTGCCCATTTTGCGGCATATCCATTCAGCTTCGTGCGCTTTTTCGGGCAATTGAAGGGTTTGGGTCACCTTTTAACTTGCGCCTACATAGGCATCTGAATTGGCAATAATACAACTGATCTCGCAAAGTTGTTGCCAAATCGCTGCAATATGAGCGTCTGTTATTCGTAATTTTTGCAAGCTGGTTTAGTTGTCGATGACAAGGTGTAATTTTTGCTTGGTGTTGAGTGTCGTGTTACAGAGTTTGAAGAACAGACAATGAAGCCTGCCTTTGAAAAGTTGCCAGAACGGCTGTTCCGGGTTTGCCTGGTCTTTTCGGTTATCTGTGTGTCTGTTCTTTATGGGATGTTTGCGCAAAAGAAAAATTGGCCTCCGGCCCCGCAATTTCGGACGGCATATAATGTCCTGTTCGTCTATGAAGCTTTGTCACGCAAAGCCAGAGCATACCGTCAGCATCTTCAACCGTCACGCGGTCAAGGCGACGGCGTCATGGTAAACGAACACCCTGACCGCCAGGATGCGATCCTGCTGATGGGATATTTCGAAGGAGAGAACCAGGCGAGGCTTGTGAAGCGAGACGGCAGTGTGATCCGAAAGTGGACACTAGACTACTTTCAACATTACCCCGATGTTCAAGATCGTCCCTGTGCCCACCTTACAGCCCCTTTGTTGACAGATGTGCACGGCGCGTTGCTAACGCCAAAGGGTGAGCTTGTGTTCAACTACGAGTATTGCGGAACGGTCAAGTTGGATCAGTGTTCCAATCTACTCTGGCGGTTGGATGAAAAAACACATCATTCGATGGTTGCATCGGAAACAGGCGGGTACCTGACGCTTGGCCGCAATGTTTGGAATGCGGCCGAGGTTGTTGACCGTTTTCCGCCGTTTTCGACACCGGCGACAAACGATTTGATATGGGAAGACGTGGTCTTGAGGCTTGATGACAATGGCCAGGTACTAGAAAGGGTATCGATCCCAGGCATGATCATGGACAGCGGTCTGACAGCGTTGCTTACAGCAAACAATGAAGAGATCACATCCGCAAAAGTGGTTCGGAACGAGCTGCTTCATTCAAACAAGATTGATGAACTCCCGTCTGAACTGGCGGAACAGTTTCCAATTTTCAATGCCGGTGACTGGGTTATTTCGATGCGAGGGCTGAACCTTGTCATCGTAGTTGACCCTGCCTCACGGGTGGTGAAATGGCACCAGACCGGTCCATGGATTCGTCAGCACGACCCAGAGTTTCGCCCTGACGGTAAAATTTCGATATTCAACAATAATGCTTATCTGACCTCATACGACAAGCACAAGAAGACAAGGTTGGCTGCGCCTCGAGATACGAACATTGTGATTATTGACCCGGTCACACGAGAGACCGAAGTTGTCTTCGGCAACAAGCCCGGTCAGGAAATGTTATCGGTCATTCGGGGACAACATGAGGTTTTGGAGGACGGCGGGCTTCTGATCACGGAGTTCGACGCGGGCCGAGTGCTAGAAGTGGACGGCGCCGGAAACGTGACCTGGGAATATATTAATAAATACGATGCTGAATTTGTGGGTGAGATCACCAATGCAAAACTCTACCCATTGAGTTATTTTGAAACTGATTGGAAGGAATGCATGCAATGAAATGGTTCAGGAGAATCTGGGTAGGAGAACGTCTGATCCCGCTTTGTCTTACCGGAGCGCTGTCTTTTCTGATTCAGGCAAGCCCGGCTCACGCCTATATCGGGCCCGGTGCCGGGTTAGGCGCGGTCGCGGTCACGATTGCTGTGGTGCTGGGCGGCCTCTTTCTTATTGTCGGGCTCGTCTGGTTTCCGTTGAAGAGAATGCTCCGCGGCAAGAAAGTCGCGGCTGAAGCAGGTAAAGAGACCGACGCGGCGCAATGATACAGGCTGTTGCCGTTTCGCTTTTGGCGGTGGCGGGGTTCATTCTTGCTTTGTGGTGGACGAATATCGCGGATATTGCCCGCGGGATTGTTGGTGCAAGCATGGCGGGTGTGGCCGCCCTGTTTGACAACCAGTTGTCTGACGATGCCAAAGAAGTTGCAGCGCGGCGGGCAGGGGGTCAGTTAATTTTAGGGGGATTAAACCTGGCAGGGCGCATTGTTGTGGCGTTGGCTGCGGCGGGCCTTCCCATCTTGCTGGCGGATTTTGTGGGCCTGGTGCCCGGCAGCGCGGTTCTGGATGTCAT
Organism: Ruegeria sp. BB1; assembly: GCF_056539465.1. Classification (NCBI taxonomy): domain Bacteria; kingdom Pseudomonadati; phylum Pseudomonadota; class Alphaproteobacteria; order Rhodobacterales; family Roseobacteraceae; genus Ruegeria; species Ruegeria sp. BB1. The sequence goes on along the minus strand of NZ_JBQFVB010000002.1, from coordinate 24,971 downwards.
GCTGCGGTTGGATTACATCGTCATCGTTTCCATCCTGGCCTTTGCAACGGTGAAGATCGTCAACCGTCTGCGTCGTACCGATGCAGCGGCAGAGAATAGCGGCCCCCAATATTCGCCTGTGGATCAGTTCGTTCACAACTTAGCCTTTTCCGGCCCCGGGGTTCAGAAAATGGCCGCACGGGCCGAGGCGCGCCTGATACCGCGCCCTCCGATGCCCGACGTTTCGCAACCCATTTTTGTGACGTCCCTGGCGCGTGGTGGCACCACAGCGGTTCTCAACGCCCTTCATGATGCACCCGAAGTGGCGACTCACACGTATCGGGATATGCCTTTTGTTACGGCACCTGTGCTGTGGAACAAGCTGGCCGGCGGCAAGAGACGCGGGGTGCGCAGACGGCAGCGTGCCCACGGCGACGGAATGGAGATCGACCTTGAAAGCGCAGAAGCGTTTGAGGAAGTGATCTGGAGAATGTTCTGGCCAGAGAGGTACAAGGAAGCCTCAATCCCGCTGTGGCAGGCCGGGGATACAAATGAACAGGCCGACCGGTTTCTACAAAACCACATGAGCAGCATTATCCGGGCGCGCAATCTTCAGGCCGGGCCGCAGAGCGTTGAGAAGACACGCTATTGTTCAAAGAACAATGCCAACATTGCCCGGATTCCCTATCTGCTGAAATCCTTTCCTGATTGCAGGATCGTGGTTCCCGTAAGACGTCCTGAAAGCCATGCTGAGTCCCTACTGCGGCAACACAATAACTTTAGCAAGCTGCAAACCCAGGACAATTTTGTGACCCGCTACATGGCCGATATTGGTCATTTCGAGTTCGGCAATCTGCATAAGCCCTTTTTGTTTTCCGGAATGGAACCGACGCAAAAGGACACCCACACACCTGATTACTGGCTGCAATACTGGACTTGCGCCTTTCGGGAACTGCTTGAGTACAAGGATAGGTGTATCTTTCTTCTGCAGGACGATTTGCGCGCATCGCCTCAGGCGACGATGGAGGGGTTGTATGACACCCTTGAGCTTTCGTCTGATGGCCAGAGTTTCGAACAGTATTTTCATTCGAAGCCTGACGTGGCTGCCGCAGAACATTTCGACCCCATCTGCCTGAAGGCCGCGCAAGATGTCTATGAAGCATTGGAAGAATGCGCCCATCGGAACCTGCTGCGAAACGTGATTTGAGACTGGTACGAATAGAACTACAAGTTTTGAGAACAAGTTCCTGCTGACCTGCTTCAAGCGGAATAAGTCATACATTCAATCGCCGAGAGCATTTTTGTTCCAGGCAGCGTGTGTCGCGCTAACCTTCACATTATTTGCCCTCAATATGAACTGGCAATGAACATCGCGTTGTACGTGAGTTCAAGCAAAATGGCCTTTAATTGCTTCGTTAAGTTCGGGATTGGTAATGCAAATGAAGTTAGTACGATTTTTGGAGAAACATTTCTCCGCGGTGTTGTTTGGGCTTTCGATTTTGAGCGGAGCGTATATCTACGGAGTAGTCAGCTACAAATATGAATGGTTTCCTGTTCCAATTCTGCAAAAAGCCAAAGCAGGATACGACGCTTGGCGAAAACTTGAAGCCAAAGAAGAAATTTTCGGAAAGGTGGAATATGTAGCAGTCCCAAAGGAAGATCTGACAACCTGGCTTGTTGAACCTAGGGACTACGACGATCTGTTGCTGATTACAGGTGGGTTCGAGGAACAGCCCGAACTCTGTCCGGAGGTCGGTTGCATCGCCTGGATAATGGATCGCCAGGGGAACGTATACCACACTTGGAGCGTGTCGAGAGCAGACCTTTTTGATGGGCAAGAATTTGAAGGCTTCAGCGGACAACCCGGAAGAGACAATGTGAATGTGTTGGGAGTTGACCTAGACGACAACGGTGATCTGGTTGTTACGTTTCAGGCCAAAAACATGTTCCCTTACCATATTGGTTCGATGCGAATTGATCGGAACAGCAAAATTCTCTGGTCTTTTATTAATCACGCACATCACTGGCCTTATGTTGCGGACAACGGCGAGGCCCTTTTACCTTGGGCTCAACTTGAGCAGCCTCCGGAACAGTATATTGGACCCACTCGGATCGAAACCAATTGTTCAATACTTGGAGCGGTTTACGAGGAGGGTTTCCAAATCTTCGATCGGGCTGGGGAGAGAATACGTGCGGTACGGTTTGAAGATCTTTTTGTACAAAATGGGCTGATGGGGCTAGCGTACTCAGTGCGCGAAGGGTGTGACCCTTATCACATCAATGGGGTTGTGGAGATAAATGAAGCAACCGCTGCTAAGATTGAGGGGGCAGAGGCGGGCGATATTGCTATATCACTACGATCCTCGAGCTCACTAATTGTTGTCGATCGGCACGATGATACTATTCATCGTGTCATAATGGGGCCAATGGTTGCTCAGCATTCGCCAGTCGTCACAGAGCGCGGCACTTTCGTACTGTTCGACAATCTTGGTGGTCTCGCGTCGCAAGGTGGATCTCGTATACTCGAAATAGACCCTGTATCTGGTTTGGGCACATCCCTTTTCCCATTGGCTGGTGATACAGAACACTATCTGTTCTCAAAAGAGCAGGGCTTAGTAAGATTAAGCGAGAACAACGAACGGGCGCTCGTATCGGTTTCCGAAACTGGCCAGGTTTTAGAAGTTGACTTATTGGAAGGCAGACCAATTTGGGAATACCTTAATCAAACTAGTCTCTCAGCGTTCCAACGTCGCATTGGCCAAGTCACAGATGTCAATTACGCTTTAATGGAAACTCTAGGCGCAGACTATGTGTCCCGGGATTTTGTGGAAACGGTGTTGGGTGGAACAGTGCCAATTGGAGCAGTTCAGCCAAGAGCTAGCGATAGGAATCATAACCAATAATTGACGGTTGCATCGAACACGATGGTGGGTGGGAAGACCTTGGTTTGGCGGTCATTGCGCGTCGCGTCCGTTAGTTTCGTCGCTTCTCCGGCAAGGCCATCAACCCGTCGTAGATTCTGTAAATTTCCATTGGCTTTTGTCGGTTGTTGTCCATTTTCTGATCGCCGAAGTAGATCGGTTCAATTAAGGGGGCTCAGGTTCTCGATGGGCTATTTGCGCCTCGCTCAGTCAAAAAAGATCACCTTTCGATCCCTGGGCGCAGATTAAACAGATTGATGGAAATCAATTTGAGCCAAACTTTAAGTCTGCTTGACCAAAAATTTGGTTCTCAACTATCGCACGGGCAAGCTTTTGATGACCCGTTTCCGACAAATGCCCGTCCGGGAAAAGATAGTCCTCGGGCTCCAGTATGTCCGGCGTATGAAGGATCGTTAAGTCAGATACCTTTGCGCGCAAAAGGTCGAGGTCTGGCGAGGTCGAGAGGACTTCGGTGAAACGCCCCCCCCGACCGCCTGTGTTCACGTCGAATACAATCAGGTGCGGTGGGGTGGGGCCCCAATCCCAATTGGCCAAAACCTCGATCAACACATCGGGGCCACTCAGGTCTGCCATTTGCAGATCGTACTGCTCATCCTCGCCATCCTCGCCGCCAATGAAACGCCAGCGAAGCTCATTAAGGAAGGCGGGCAAGTAATGCCCAAACCCTCCGCCTGTCCCTTCGTTTTCGGCGACGAGTTTGGCATAGGTTTCTTGCGACATAGCAGACAGCGTGCCGTCGTGAAGATAGCGTCGGTTTTCGTAGCCGTCATTGTCGCTGTATTGGACAATCACTGTCTTCAGGTTGCTGCGGTCAAGTCGGTCCAGCGTCATAAGCTCTCGGACTGTGCCATAGGACGACACGCCGGTGTTCAGCGTTTTGCGCCCGGTTTCGGCCTCGATAACGTCGGCAAAGGTCATTCCTTGCCCGACACCCCAACCCATTGCCTGGCTATCGCCAAGAACCACGATTTCGGGCGCATCAAGAGACGCCTCATCATCGCGGTATCCTGCTGAATTCACTACAAGCTCGGTTGAAAAGCCAGTGTTTTCGAAGGTGCAATTGCCGGGCTGCAACGTATAGCCCAGCTCAGAATCGTAGCGTGCGCATTCCGGAAGGTATTGAACATACGAGACATTCGCCCAGTAAATCTTTTGCGCAAGCCGGTCCACTGCGCGGATGCCCGTCGGAGACTCCCGCGTGACAAGCCAGGCAAGCGTGGCTTCCAGACCAATCAGAAGAACCGCAAGGATCAAGGCATTTATAGCAACGACGCGCCACATCCGGTTTCAGTCCAACCCACAGCTTATTTTGTTGCCTATTGCCTTCGACTGGTCCTGACCTTTAATCCGCAACACGACAAACCCTTTAACAAAGTAACATTCCGCTCATAGCACAAAATGCCGCGTCAAGGGAACGATGTTGTCTGCCACTCAGAATGCCAGCCGCGTTGGTCTGTGGCCTTTTTTGTCCTTTTGGCCTCGTTCCTCATGCCTTTCATCTCTTCGCCTGAGAATGAGACAATGATGCTTGATTGGAAACAACGTCAGGATTCCATTGACTTGCTCAAAAATGCTATGAAACTGACAAATGGTGTACCTGTAAACGGCCCGATCTGTGCTGAAACTATTTGGTTTCAGTATCTGATGTTTTCAGGGGTCGGCACGCGGGAAAGGGTGAAAAGTATTCGGTTTTGAGTATTAGTTCAGAGTGAAATGTTCATAGATTTGCTATCTTGGGAATTCCTGCTGTTTTCGGCGTTTGCCATAATCTTGGTTGCGTCTTCGACAGGGCCTGTGCGGACGGTCGGCTTTCTTGGCGCCAATATCGCCTTCATTTTTGCGCTTCTCGGTCCAATCGGTTTGGCTTCAACTTTGTTCTTTTCAGGTTTGGGGTGGGGGCTGACCCGGGTGCATCTTACGGCGTCCAGATGGGCGGCAATTCTGTCGGCAACTCTGCTGGTCCTCGTTTTTATCTACATGCTGGACTATGAATTCCTGGGATTGTTCCTGCCGGAAGCAGCACGCCTGTCATTCCTGCAAACAGTTGGTTTGAGCTTTCTGTTGTTTCGTATCTTGCATGTCATGATTGATGCCCGGTCGGGTGTCATCGACCGCATTGATCCCGCTGTTTATCCCAACTACCTCTTGGCGTTTACAACGTTCATGATGGGTCCGATCCAACGGTATCAGGATTTTCGCGACCAATGGGCAGATCGTACCCAAGCCATCGAGATGACGTATGAAGCTCATCTTGATGCCGGGCTGAGAATTCTCTGGGGGCTTGTCAAAGTATACGTCATCGGAACATTCATCTTCCGTTTTGCGCTACAGCCCAACACCGATGTCCTTGCGTTGAGTTTGGGTGAATTCTGGCTTCAATTGGTAGCCTTCTACTTTTTTCTTTATATGAATTTTTCCGGCTACTGCGACGTCGTGATCGGTATCGGCAGTCTGATGGGCATTCGGCCACCCGAGAATTTCAACAACCCGTATTTTGCCCAGAACATCGCTGATTTCTGGCTCCGCCAGCACAGAACTCTCACGTTGTGGTTAACGGACTACGTGTTCAACCCGGTGTATAAAAAGGCCCTCAGTTCCAGTTCATTCGCCAGTTTGCCGCTGGCTGCCGGGATCATTGCGGCCATGCTGACCATGCTTGTTTCTGGCCTTTGGCACGGCACCACAATCGGTTTTTTGATCTTTGGTCTCGTGCATGGGACGTGGCTCGCGATTTATCGGATATGGGATCACGTTTTGGTGGCGCGCCTTGGGAAAAAACGGCTGCGAAAGATCAGGGCAAGCTGGCCCGGACGGGTAGTCGGAATGGCGATTACCTTGCACGCGGCTGCCTTTGCGTTCCTGTTCTTCCAGTTGGACACACCAAGCGTCATTGCGTTTTTGAAAGGTCTTTTGTGATGTGGTCGGCCCTTTTCCCCAATCGGTCTGTTCGGATGACCATGAAGATTCTCGTCGCAGCCGGGCTTGTTGGTATTCTTTTTGTTTTCTCCGCGACGGAGGTCGACTTTGTCTACACGGGTTTCTAGGAAACTGCGCCTTTCGCTCGCGGCCCTTGGGACAATTGGGGTCGTCGTTGTGTTGGTCTTTTCGGCGCTGACATGGCTGGCCATCAGCGCCGAGCGCAGCTTTTTCATGTTCCCATATAAACAGGAAAGCTGGTACCGCTTTCTGCTGCCGTCGCAATTTGTGGTCCAGGACAAACCCGTCATCATGTTGGCTGGCCCCTCTACAGTACGCGAGAACCTGCGATGGGAGCAGGTGCAGGAGGCGTTTCCCGATTATCACATCTATCAGGGGGGGATCAGTCTGGGCACGATTGAAGACGTGACAATCTCGCTGAAACTGATCGAGGCAGCATACGGTGAAGACGCGTTGCCGGATTATGTCGTCCTTGGCCTCGGGCCCCGTTTCATTGCCAACCTGCCGCCCGATCGGCCTTTTAAATCAATTGTTGATACCTACAGCCCCTGGTTCGTGACAACTGGTCCAAACGGGGTTGAGCTGCACAAAAAATCGCTATTTGGCGCTGCGCGGGCCAAAATCCGCTTTGTCGGAAAGCAGCCCGAGCGTTTCAGGTCTGCGCTGCGTGCTTGGGCTGCCTATTGGGGTCGCGAGTTCGAAGAATGGCCCATTGGCGAGTCTGTCTTGCGCCAAACCGGGTTGCTGAATATGTGGCAATCGCAGGTCGAAAGGCAGGGAAGGCTTGTATCACCTTACAAATTTGCCAGAAGTGCTGGCCTGAGCGAAGCGGATCTTGCTAATTTTATGTCAGGCGGCTGGTGGGAGTCCGTTTTCGATTGGGATGCGCGCAAGAATAGCGGCGCTGCAGCTGAACGTCTGCGCCAGCTTATGGAGTTCCTTGATGCGCATGGCATAGGCGTCGCAGTCGTAAATATGCCCGAGCGGTCATATTCCCGCGAACGATTTACTTTCGAGTATGACGACTATCTCGGAGCGATCCACGACGGCATTGGTCAAGCACCGTTTCTCGATCTGAGTGTTTTTGCGCACGATAGTGAATTTTTCGATGCTGAACACACCATACCAGAAGGGTCACAGCGTTTGACGGCCCACGTAACAGCTTGGATTCAGTCATTATTGAATTAATGTGAGGGGGAAAGAGAATTTATTGTCGAAGTGATTGATTATAGTGTTACTAGTTAAGCAATTACCCTGAATTTTGGGGGAGGTTAAATGGTTTCAGGTGTAAAGGCAGGGAGTTTTTCCCCTGACACAGCTATGCCCGACGAACAAACGCGGACCCGGATTCTGGGTTCTCTGCGAGCGACTGAGTCCATTCAGGACTATCTCTCGTTGTGTCGCAAATGGCGCAAGATCGACCGGACCGCCGGCGATGACGGGCGCGCCGAATTGCGGGTTGCGCTTCTGAGCGGCGCAACAACGGACTTCCTTGAACTTCCTCTTCGTGCAGAGCTTGACAGCTTTGGCCTTCGCGCCCGCATTCACCGCCCGGACTTCAACACTCATGTCTCCGAGCTTATGGATTCTGCCAGTGCTACGGCCGAGTTCTCTCCGCAGATTGCAGTTCTTCTGCTTGGGGCATCAGATATCACTGAATGGCCAGCCGTGGGGGATACTGAGGCGGGCGTGGCAAAGCTGGCCGACCGGTTTGTTGACCTGTGGCTGAACAACATTTGCGCAACGTTCAATCGGGAATCCGGGGCTGAAATCATCCTTGGCAACCTGCATCTGCCACCGACTTCATCGACCGGTCACCTTAGCCGTCGCCTGCCTTGGGACCGAACCAATTTCGTGCGTCGGATCAATCAGCTTTTGACGGAGCGGGCACCAAAATATGTCCATACACTGGACCTGGAGCTTCTCTCGGCCCAATACGGGGTCCAACAATGGTTTGACCCCCGCTTTTGGTACCATGCCAAACAACCTGTCTCATTCGATTGCATGATCCCGCTTGTGCGCGACATGGCTGGGATTATCGCGGCCATCTACGGCAAGACTTCGAAATGTATCGTGCTGGATCTGGATAATACCCTGTGGGGCGGAATTGTCGGTGACGATGGGGTGAATGGCATCAAGATTGGCCAGGGCAGCGCTGAAGGTGAGGCCTTCCTGGCCTTTCAAAACTATCTGCTTGAGTTGAAGGCGCGTGGCATTCTTCTTGCCGTGGCCTCAAAAAACGAAGACGCCAACGCGCGCGCGCCATTCGATACGCTGGATGACATGGCGTTGAAATTCGCCGATTTCGTGTCGTTCAAGGCAAACTGGGGACCCAAGCCCGATAGTATCGCAGCCATCGCAAAGGAACTGAACATCGGGCTCGACGCGATCATATTTGTCGATGACAACCCGGCGGAGCGTGCTTTGGTACGGCAGAGCTTACCGGAAGTGCGTGTTCTGGAAGTGGGCGACGATCCTTCGGAATACCCATATCTTCTAAGCAGGTCCGGCTGGCTTGAGACAATCGAGATTACCAGTGAGGACCGCAAGAAATCCGAACAATACGCAGCCAATCGATCGCGTACCGAGCTTGCGGAAAGCGCAGTAGACTATGACAGCTATCTGCGCTCGTTGAATCAGAAAGCGGTGATCCGCCCGTTCGAGCCAGAGCATTTCGACCGGATTACGCAGCTTATCAATAAAACCAATCAGTTTAACCTGACTACCCAACGGATGACGCAATCCGAGGTAGAGGCACTGGCAGCCAGTGACAGCACGCTTACGGCGTATATGAGGTTGAAGGACAGCTTTGGTGACAATGGCCTCATCAGCGTAGCTGCAGGATCTGTTGTGGGTGACACGCTGACACTCGATCTTTGGCTGATGAGCTGCCGCGTTTTCAAAAGAGGCGCCGAGTTTGCTATGGCGAATTATCTTTTGCAGGAAGCCGTGCGCCGAGGGATTGCAAATGTAAGGGGTCTCTACCGGCCAACGGCAAAGAACGGCCTGGTCGAAAACCTCTATGCCGACCTTAACTTTGAAAAGGACAGTCCTGCGGAACAAAGTGGTACAAATTGGAGCCGAACACTTGCAGGGTTCGAACCGTTTCCAGTCAGCATTGAAATAGTGGAGGATTTTGCGTGACCGAAAGTGAGGTATGGCAGCGTTTAACATCGGTCTTTCAGGACGTCTTCGAGGATGACGAGATCACCTTGAGCCCTGAGACCACGGCCGAAGCGATTGAGGATTGGGATTCCCTGACGAACATCCAGTTGCTGATCGCCATCGAGAAAGCTTTTCCAGGGCTTCAGTTCAGCACCGGTGAGGTTGCGAACCTCCAAAATGTGGGCGATCTGGTGTCGGCGATAATAAAGCGCGTTGCAACTTGACGCCTCCACGAACAGGATTCGATGCAGTTGGTGACGGATTTACTCGGCACGTTGCCGATGCGCGGTGATCGATCCACCTGTTTGATCAAAGTGTGGGCTGGTCTTTGGGTGCAACATGATCTGCTCTATTCGCGCGCCCATTCATGACAGCCCTGTATTCAATTGCTAATAATATGTTGTGTTAACACGGGTTTTGAGTGCATGCAGATTGAAGAAACCGCCTTATCTGGCGTCCTTATCCTGACGCCTAAGCGGTTCGGGGATGAGCGCGGTTTTTTCTCTGAATCCTGGAACCGAAAAACCTTGGGCGCACATGGGATCGTCCTGGACTTTGTGCAGGATAATCATTCGGTTTCTGCTGGTGTTGGGACTCTGCGGGGGTTTCATTTCCAGTCGCCGCCCCATGCGCAGGATAAGCTTGTGCGCTGTGGGCAGGGGGCATTGTTTGATGTAGTGATCGATATCCGCAAAGGTTCACCCACATACGGGCGGTGGCTGGGTATTGATCTGACGGCAGAGAACGGAAAACAGCTTTTGGTGCCCAAGGGGTTCTTGCACGGATTTGTCACGCGGAAAACCAATACTGAGATTTGCTATAAATGCACCGACTATTATGCACCCGAGTGCGAGGCAACAGTGCGCTGGGACAGTTGCGGTGTGGATTGGGGCCTGACCGGCGACCCGGTGCTGTCTGACAAGGACGCAGTGGCCCCCATATTAGCCGAATTCGACAGCCCATTTGTCTGGGAGGGCAGGCCATGAAGCTGCTGGTCACAGGGGGTGCGGGCTTTATCGGATCGGCCGTCGTGCGGCGGGCGGTTCGGGATGGGCATCAGGTGGTCAATCTGGATGCGCTGACCTATGCGGCCTGCCTCGACAATGTGGCCGAGGTGGCGGATGAACCTAACTACACCTTCATAGAGGCTGATATTCGGGATCGCGCGGCCCTGAACCGGGCGCTGGCGGAATATGCCCCGGACGTGATCATGCACCTTGCGGCTGAAAGCCATGTGGATCGCTCGATCGACGGGCCCGGTGCCTTTATCGAGACCAACGTGACCGGCACCTATACCCTACTTGAAGCGGCCCGATCATATTGGGAAGGGCAGGGGAGGTCAGACAACTTCCGGTTCCACCATATCTCCACCGATGAAGTCTATGGCTCGCTGGGGTCAACCGGTCAGTTCACCGAAGAGACGCCTTATGATCCTCGCTCGCCCTATTCGGCCAGCAAGGCCGCTAGCGACCATCTGGTGCGCGCTTGGTGCGCAACATATGGCCTGCCGGTGGTGCTGACGAATTGTTCGAACAATTACGGACCGTATCATTTCCCTGAAAAGCTGATCCCGGTCACCATCCTGAACGCTCTGGAGGGTAAGCCATTGCCGATTTATGGCGACGGGTCCAATGTTAGAGACTGGTTATACGTGGAAGACCACGCCGAAGCACTGCTTTTGGTGGTCCAGAAAGGTCAGATCGGGCGCAGCTATAACATTGGTGGTGAAAACGAGTGCACCAACCTGCAACTGGTGCAGATGCTGTGCGGTATTCTGGATCGTCTGCGCCCCAGGGCCACGCCCTATGGCGACCTGATCACCTTTGTCGCTGATCGTCCGGGTCATGATGCGCGTTATGCTATCGACCCGACCCGTATTCGACAGGAACTGGGCTGGCGACCCTCTGTCAGTGTTGAAGAAGGCTTGGAGCGGACCGTTCAGTGGTATCTGGACAATGAAAGCTGGTGGCGCGCGCTGCAGAACCGCGACGGCGTTGGCAAGCGATTGGGTATGAAAGCATGACCATCCTTGTCTTTGGCCGAACCGGGCAGGTGGCGCGGGAACTGGCGGCGTATGCGGGTGTGACATGCCTCGACCGTTCTGAGGTTGATCTGGAACAGCCCGCCTCCTGTGCAGCGGCAATCCGCGCGGCGGCTCCACAGGCAGTGATCAATGCGGCGGCCTATACGGCCGTTGACCGGGCGGAAGAAGAAGAGGCGCTTGCAACCGTCATCAACGCGGCGGCTCCCACTGTGATGGCGCGGGAATGTGCGGCGTTAGGCATCCCTTTCGTCTCTATTTCGACGGATTACGTGTTTGACGGCTCGGGGGACGCCCCGTGGAAACCCGCAGATCCCACCAGACCGTTGGGGGCGTATGGGCGTTCCAAATTTGCAGGAGAACAAGGCATAAAGCAGGCCGGAGGGGCCTACGGCATCCTGCGTACTTCGTGGGTGGTGTCGGCCCATGGCAACAACTTCGTCAAGACGATGCGGCGGCTTGGAGCCGAACGAGGCCAGTTGTCGATTGTGGCCGACCAGATCGGCGGCCCGACGCCCGCACGGAACATCGCGGCGGCTTGTCTGTTCATGGCGCAGCAACTGATCAAGGATGCGGGCAAAACGGGTATCTACCACTTTGCGGGCGCACCAGACACCAGTTGGGCCGGGTTTGCCCGGGCAATTTTTGCCGAATTAGAGATTGATTGTGATGTAACGGACATTCCGTCCGGCGAATATCCCACCCCCGCCAGACGCCCATTGAATTCCCGCCTTGATTGTTCCTCACTGGAAACAACTTTTGGCATTACACGTCCTGATTGGCGGCAGGGGTTAAGGGATATTTTGCAAGATTTGGAAAACGCGTCATGAGTGCACGGAAAGGCATCATACTTGCGGGGGGATCGGGTACACGCCTCTATCCGATCACGATGGCCGTCTCGAAACAGCTGTTGCCGCTTTATGACAAGCCGATGATCTATTACCCGCTGTCGGTGCTGATGCTGGCCGGTATTCGCGACATTTGTGTGATCACCACCCCGCAGGATCAGGACCAGTTCAAGCGCACGCTAGGGGATGGCAGCCAGTGGGGGGTTAGCCTGACCTATGTGGTGCAGCCCAGCCCTGACGGTCTGGCGCAGGCATATATTCTGGCCGAAGAATTTCTTGCCGGCGCGCCTTCGGCGCTGGTTCTGGGGGACAACATCTTTTTTGGCCACGGCCTGCCCAAATTGCTGGCCGCCGCGGATGGGCATGCCGAGGGTGGGACTGTGTTCGGCTATCACGTGGCCGACCCTCAGCGCTATGGCGTGGTTGCTTTTGACTCGGATGGACGAGCACGCGAGATTATCGAGAAGCCTTCGGTACCTCCTTCGAACTATGCCGTTACCGGCCTTTACTTTCTGGATGGTTCGGCACCTCAGCGCGCCCGACAGGTCAAACCTTCACAGCGGGGCGAGTTGGAGATCACCGACTTGCTGCAGATGTACCTGGAAAAAGGTCATCTCAGGGTCGAAACCATGGGGCGGGGCTATGCCTGGCTGGATACGGGCACCCATGCCAGCCTGTTGGATGCCGGCAATTTTGTGCGCACCCTTGAAGAACGTCAGGGGTTACAGACGGGATGCCCCGAAGAGATAGCCTGGCAACTGGGTTGGATCAGTGACGCGCAGTTACGTCAGCGGGCCGAGATGTTCGCGAAGAATGAGTATGGGACTTATCTGGACGGTTTGTTGGAATAACAGACCGGCTGAGAGAAGGGAGCATTGAACAGGGGGCCGCAAGCCTTGCTGTATAAAGTCAAAAAATGCACCTTGGGATTTGGGTGAAATGAAATAGAAGTGGTGAAAATTTTCTGGGTTTAATAGTTTGTGTGAACGATGTGTCGAAAATTTCCTACAGACCGGACATTGATGGGCTTCGCGCGGTCGCCGTAGTTCCTGTTGTCCTGCACCATGCTGGTTTTAGCGCAGTTCCGGGCGGGTTCGTCGGTGTGGATATATTTTTCGTCATCTCTGGCTTTTTGATAACCAGAATTCTCACGCGGGAAATCCGGGACGGGCAGTTTTCGCTGCTATCTTTTTACGAACGCAGGGCCAGGCGCATCCTGCCCGCACTTTTTATAGTGCTTGTCGCATGCCTGGCTGTCGGCTGGTTTCTTCTACTGCCCAGCCAGTATGACGCGCTTGCCAGGTCTACGGCTGCAACGCTGCTTTTTGTGTCTAACGTCTGGTTTTGGGATGCGGCTGGTGACTATTTCGGCAGGGGGGTCGAATTGGCGCCGCTGCTTCATACCTGGTCTTTGGCGGTCGAAGAACAGTTCTATCTTGGATTTCCAATATTATTGTGGGTAATGGCGAAACAATCGCGCCGCTTTTGGGTTGGTGTGATTGCGCTGATTTCACTCATATCTCTGGGGCTTTCGATATGGGCGACGACCGCTGCGCCGATTGCCAACTTCTATTTTACCTCAATGCGGGTTTGGGAACTGGGGCTGGGTGCGCTGTTGGCCATCGGTGCGTTTCCGGCACTCCGTCGCCCGCTGGTGGCTGAGGTAATCGGGCTGATTGGATTGGCAATTATCCTAGGCAGCATCGTTCTGATCTCGGACAACACCCCGTTCCCCGGGTTGATGGCTGTGCCGCCCTGTGCAGGTGCCGCTTTTTTGATCTGGGCGGGAATGAATAACACTACGTCTGCCGGCCGGTTGTTGGCCTTGCGCCCGATAGTCTGGATTGGGCTCATTTCCTATTCGCTGTACCTGTGGCATTGGCCGGTACTGGTCGCGGCCAGAGTGCAAAACGGCAGTGCGGATCTGCCCGCTATGACGGCGATGATTTGTGTATTTCTGTCTGTTCTGCTTGCAGCGGCTAGCTTGTATCTGATCGAGCGACCCTTTCGCATTCCGGCCAGCAAAGGGGGCTTTTCGCGAGCCAGTATTTTTACGGGTGCAGGCACAGGTGCCACGCTTATATTGGGGCTAGCCGTCATACTTGTTGTGAAAGAGGGCGTTCCAAGCAGGATTCCGGCTGAGTTGGCAGCCAAAATGAACAAGTTCAAGGAATCCCATTATCTGATGGATGCGTGCAGACAGTGGGAAGACGGTAAAGAACCCTGCAAAATAGGAGCATCCAATCAGGCCGACGCAGAACCTCGCGTCGTCGTGTGGGGGGATTCCCATGCCGGGTCTTTGTTACCCGGCATAGATTCCTGGCTGAAAGACAACAACATTCCGGGCGAGGCCTTTGTAAAGTTTGGCTGCCCTGCGCTGTTGGGGGTCCGCCGCGCCGACATGGCGCCTGCTCATGGTTGCGACACTCATAACGAATTGGTGGTGCGCTATATCGAACGACTGCCCGAATTAGACGCGGTTGTCGTGGCGTCGCGTTGGGCTTTGGCGACCGAAGGTGTTCGGGTTTCGGGCGAAGAGGGGAGAATAGCCGTTCTGGCGGCAACCGATGAGCGCCCCACTGGGGTTGAGGATAATCCAAAACACGTGGAACAGGGTCTGAAACGGCTGCTTCAAAGGCTGGAAAGCCGGGGTATCGAGGTTCTTATCGTCGGGTCAATACCAGAGATCGGGTTCAACGTCCCCGATGCCCTCGCAGGCAGCGCTGCGTTCGGGACTCAGTTGCGCGTGCCCCCGTCACGGGAAGAGTTTGATCTACGCAATTCCCGCTCTTACGCAATTCTGGCGGATGCCGGGCGGGAATTCGACGCGGCGCTTGCGCGTCCGGCTGATATTTTATGCGATGAGTTCTGCCGTATTCATCTGGACGGTCGCCCTCTTTACCGGGATGACGATCATCTGAGCGAGTTTGGAGCAAACTGGGTTATGCCGGCCTTGCTGGATCAGCATTTCCTGCGAAATTAGTGCATTCCGTCTGTACACTGGGGCATATCCGCAAGGCTGGACTGCCCGACCCCACAACAATCTGGGCCATTTAGTGAAAATGTCTGCAATCAAGAGACAGTCCATATCAAAATACACCAGCGACGGTACATTCGCTTCGACGCGTGGGATGGAAACGAGGATAATCGGACAAGTTTCAGCGGGCGGCTGTGTCTGGCTCGTGCAAGGTTAGGATAGGTTTGGTACCCGGAGATGCGCGCGTGATCGGAGAAGCTGACATGAAGCCGCCATCCCCCGCGATTGGCCGCAGTGATTTGGCAATTCTATTGTTCATTCTGCTGCTCGCTGCCGCGTTGAGAATTGCAGGGCTGAACTCACCGCTTTGGTATGATGAAATCTGGACTGTCGACACGCATATTCGTTTGCCCTGGGGCGACATGATGCGCGAATATTCCATGAACCATCATTATTTCTTCAGCATGAAGGCAAAGCTGTTTTCTCAGATATTCGGAGAGGAATCCTGGGTCTACCGTTTCCCAGCCGTAGTGTTCGGCGTCGGCATCGTCGCCGCGATCTGGTGGCTGACCAAAGAGGTCGCAAACACCTGGATCGCGCATGTCTCGGCCTTGCTCGTGGCCTTGTCCTATCATCAGGTTTGGTTCTCACAGAATGCGCGCGGGTATACCGAGCTTGCTTTTTGGAGTGTGCTTGGCCTCATTCTGTTTCTGCGGGGTGTGCGGCGTCCGGCGATGAAAACCTGGATCGCCTTTGGACTGACCGCCGCCGCCGCTGTTTTCACGCATTTGACGGGTGCATTTTTCTTTGTCGCGCTAGGGTTCGTCTGGCTGATCTCACTGGTGACCGGGTTCGGTCGTGAGGCCCCCCTGACTCGCGAATGGATGCTGCAGCCACTGATCGGCGTTGCCCTTGCGCTGGTTCTGACCTTTTTAGCCTATTTGCCGATTTTACCCAGTGTTCTGAATACCATGGGTGAGATATCGGCGACGTCCTCTGTCGACAAGATGCAGGTCTATCAAAACCCGATCTGGACTATGTTCGAAGGCGTGCGAACTGCAATTGGTAATACCGGGCCATTGACAGTGATCGTGGCCGTGGCAGGGTTGGTGACCATTGCTTTTGGCGCGTTGGGGACGCATACGAAACAGCCTCTGTTTTTTGTCACCATCGCCATGCATATCGTCGTGACGCTGGTTATTCTCATGTCGCTGGATATGCGGATTTGGCCGAGGTTTTTCTTTGTCGATATCGGTCCGGTTATTGTTCTTGTCGTTGTCGGTTGCGGCTATGGTGCCGGTCTGGTGGCGCGGCTGTTCAGACGGCCTCAGATTTCGCGGCCGTTGTTTATCGCAGGTGTTCTGGTGATGGTTGCTGTGTCCATGTTTCTGGTACAGCGCAACTATGATGCTCCTAAACAGAACCTGGCCGGGGCTTTTGCCTTTGTCGAAGAAACGCGCGGCCCTTCAGAACGCGTTTATGCCATCAATCCCGGCGGCCCTGTTTTTGAAAGTCACTTTGATGCTGACTGGAAAACCATCGGCGATGCAGAGGGCTATGCCAAGGCGATGGAACAACCCGGACCTGTGGCGCTGGTGGTTTTGTTTCCGAACCGGATGCTGCGCGTCATTCCACGGCTTGGGACGGATGCTAATAAGGAACTGGAACTTGAACGCACCTTTGCTGGCACGCTTGGGGACGGACACGTTCTTATCTATCGGCGCAAGTGACGTCGCTATAGAAACAACTGATAGAAGGCGTGCAGGCTCCTATTGGCGTGTCGGGTAATTATTGACGAGCGTGGACCCGGCTTTAAGGCGGTCGACCTCGCTGCCAGGGCGCACCCCGTATTCGTGAAAGCCATTGGCGGCCCCGGTCGCATAATAGATGAACTCTCGGTCATAATAGCCGGGGCTCGAAGGGGACTGATCCTGAACAATGACGTTGTTGAGTACGGCCCAATCCTTTTGGTTCTGGTACCCGTTGATCCCGCTGACTACGTTTTGCTCGATTACGACAGAAGTCGAATATGAGATATTTATGCGCGGGATCGATACCTTGCCGCCTTTCGGTTGGCGGACCCGGATGATCGAGTTTTTGCGAATCGAAAGATTGTCGGCCCCATGAACCGAAATGCCGTGCATATGCGCGTTGTAGATCACGTTGTTTTCAATCAGCACGTTCTTGTGCCGCAAAAGGGGGTCACTTGTATTCTTACCGCTTTTGCCCATGAAAATCGTCTGGGTATAATCTCCGGCTCCGATGTCAAAGACGTTGTCCCGGATCACGATATTCGAACTGCCTCGGTTCGTCGTCCGCATCAGTTGGATCATGTCCCGGTGATCGCGGCTGTTGCCGCCGCGGAAAGTGTGAAACCTGTTGAGTTCGATCGTCAGGTTGTCAATTCCGCTTAGGGCCATTCCATCAGCCCGAATGTCATAGAACTGATTTCGGCTCAGCGTCAGATGTGTGGTTTTGAACGCAGTCAGCGCTTTCCACCATTTACGAAACAGGCTGTTCGAGATGGTTATTTTAGAACTGCCCGTGATCTGCAAGCCAAGGCCGTGCCCTATGCCGGTGTTGTAATCCCCGTCGAATACGGAATTGGTGATGGTGATGTTGTGACCGTTAGCAATGCCGAAATGGTTAGTACGGTGCTTGTCGCCACGCTGGAAGGAATAGTCGAACATCAACCCATCCAGCATGAGATTGCCAGCATTCTTCAGGCGTAAACCTGTGAAACATGCCGGTGAACTTGGATCAGCAGACCGGATCGTGACTGGGGTTTTGAAAGCCCTTTTTACGATCAAAGCGTCGTAGTTTCCCCCGGCCAACAGCAAGGTTTCCCCGCCGTTGGCATGATTGAGGGCTTGATTGAGGCCCTGGGCGTTTTGGATAACCTGGCCGTTTTGCGATTGTGATCCGCCTTTAAACCCAGAGCAAGCCGACGCTGCAAGCAATGGCGTTGCCAGAGATGCGAACACAAGAATGGACCAAAACAGGATGCCAACAGAGATATTTATACGTCTCATAGGAGTAACTCTTTATAATATTGGCTGTACAAGAAATATTAGGCACATAAGAAAGCCTTGTCTATCGCGGCCCTGTTACCAGTCAGAGCGCGTCTTAGAGCCGATAAAACGATCTGCCGGCGACAAAACCATCAAGTCCAACAGAGCGCGCGAATTTGTAAAGGTCGCTTGTCTTGTTGATAAAGCCCGAGCGTTTGAAGTTCAGCGACGTGTTGCATAAGACGCCGACGCCGCTGGTTGCCTTGAACTCGGTTAGCAGGTCATACAGCATCGCGTTCTGGTCTTTAGTCACGGTCTGCACCCGTGCCGACCCGTCCACATGGCTTACCGCCCTAAGGTTTGGGTTAGTCACTTGCTGAAAATGAAGCATGTGCGGCGAGGGGCCAGACCAGTCGAAATGGTTCGACACATCGTCCTCAAGGCAAACGGGTGACACTGGCGCAAGGCCCGCACGGCCTTTGATTCTGTTTACCCGGTCGCGTGTTTCGTTGGAAAAGGGCGCCGCCAGGATCGAGCGGTTCCCAAGCGCCCGGGGGCCAATTTCGCAATTTCCCATGACCCAGCCGATGACCATTCCGTCATGCAGCGCTTGTGCGACCTCTCTAAGATTCAATTCGCGGCTGGTGACACCTTGCATATCTACCCGGTCGTCGTTGAATGGCTGGCCTGCATACACCGTCCAGTCCAGTTTGGCCCGCCCCGTAAAATGACGCATGGCATCAACCGCTGTACCGATTGCACTGCCCGAGTCATTGGTGCATGGGGGGATGAAGACATCGCGGAACAGGCCGCTGTCCCGCCAACGCGTGTTCCAGCGATAGTTCAGGCCGCATTCTCCGGTAATCAACAGCGGATAGCGCTTGGTCAGATTGGCTTTTGCGAAGTCGTGGAAGCGGGAAAACACCGCGTCTGAATATCTGGCCGCAAGGTTGTGGAATCTGGGCGAAGTGACGCCAATGTTGTAGTAGGGTGAGTTTTTGAACGCTTCCTTGTTTAGGAAACCAGAATCCGCGCCGTTTTGTAACAGTGCGTCAATCAAACCCTGTGCGTCGCCATCAATCACGTTTGCCTCGCCATGTGCGCTGGCTGATTGCAGTTTGCTGGAAAACTCCTTTCCCGGGGTATTATCCGTTCCCGAAAAACTGGGGTCGGCAAGCGCATAGAGAAAGGAAAATCGGCGCCCGGGCGCAGCCAGCACCCGCCCCATGTGATGTATCTTTAGGTTGCGATCGATTTCATAGAAATCACCCAGCGCATCATCCCAGACTAGGACATAACAAGGCTCGCCCTGTTCGAAGGGCGACAGCCCATAAGCCGCCCAGATGAGCGAGCGTTCGTGCGAGGAAGAATAATAGTCCAGCCGTTTCCCGAAAAAGTTCTTTGTTCCGACAATGGCCGTGCTTTCGTCTATGCCAAAGCTTCCGGCACCGGATATGGCGGTATGGCTTTCCCCCGGCGTCGACCAACCGCTCAGCGCCAGAACGTCAGGAAGCTCGTTGAACCACAGCCCGGCGTCGAGGAGGGTATTCGGGTCAATTGGTGAGTTTCGGGGAAGGCTGTCTTTCTCGGCTTCATAGGAAAACATCAGATGCTGTTTTGGCGCGTCGACCCCTGCGACCGCCCCATCATGCCCGGATTTGAAGGAAAGAATTTTCATACCAGCACTCTAATCCAACCAGCCTTTCGTTGTCAGGTGATCAATCACTGCCCGTGCGGCGACCTGATGACCATTTGGGGTCCAATGCGCATCGTTCAGAAAATAAACCAATGTTCCGTCAGCGGCGGCCTTCCGCAAGGCAGGCGTCAAATCCATATAGCCTATGCCGTTCTCATCGGCCAATGTCTTAAGTTCAGCGGCCAGTTCCAATGACACCCAGTCCTGTAAGACGCTGTCATCGGGAAAGGCCAGCAAATCGCGATAAACATCTGTCTTAATCGGGATGTGCGCGACCAGAAGCTTCCCGCCATTTTCCCGAACAAGAGCATGCCCTTGTATCAATAGCTCTTTCAGATAGGCCAAGCGTGCCTCGACCCTATCGGGAGGGGGATAGGCGAAATGCATTACCGTTTCTTCAGACCAAGCCGCGTCAATGAAGTGACCAGACCGCGTGCGCGCGCCAAATGTTAACACGGCATCCCCCGGTCGTGTCTTGCTATACTGGTCGTTTTTGGGTTGGCTATAGAACCCGTCCGGCTCATAGACCCGGTTATGGGGTCCTAAAAGGCTAATTCTATTGGGTATAAAGATCTGCTGATAATCGATGAGGCCGGTCAAGGCGGACAGTTCAATCAACAGGGTCAAAAACCCGAGAGTTGCAACACTCAATGCAACGCTTTGAGCAAGGTCCCGGCGCCGGTCAATCTGCCCGTCCGACGTGACCAGTGCTTGTACCGACCATTTGTTGAACGCCACACTTGGGACCATCAGGAAAACCCCGAGCAGTTTCCGATAGCCGGACTTGGATCTTGCGAGCGTCATTTTGGTCTCATACATCGAATTCCAGTAGGCACTATACTGACCGTGTCGCAAACAACGCGACGAGAGGTATCTGTCCTAGTCCAGCTCAAACGCTTCTTTATAATCCTGTTTCAGCGCCTGATCCTGATCAGGTTTTCGCAAAATGCAACGGCCGATGACCAGCATGTCCAGCTCGGTGCCCATGAAGCAACGGAACGCGTCTTCGGGAGTACAGACGATCGGCTCCCCTCGGACGTTGAAGGATGTGTTGACCACAACCGGGCAACCGGTGCGCTGCTTAAATTCGCTAATCAGCGCGTGGTAAAGGGGGTTGGTTTCGGCATGCACGGTCTGAACCCGGGCAGAATAGTCGACATGGGTGACCGCCGGAATATCCGAGCGCACTACGTTAAGCTTGTCGATCCCAAAAAGCTGTGTTTCTTCCGAGGTCATCGTGCGGCGCATCTTTTCCTGAACATCCGCAACCAGCAACATGTAGGGGCTGTCATAGTCCAACTCGAACCAATCGCTTACATCTTCGCGCAGGACTGAAGGGGCGAAGGGGCGAAAGCTTTCCCGGTATTTCACCTTGAGGTTCAGCGTCTTTTGCATCGAAGGGGACCGGGGGTCGCCAATAATGGACCGTCCCCCAAGCGCGCGAGGCCCAAATTCCATCCGGCCCTGGAACCAGCCAAGCGCCTTACCGTCGACCAGAGCTGTCGCTGCCTCGGTGATCATGCCATCGGTTTCGAATGTCTCGAATTTTGCGCCAATCGCGGTCAGGCGTTGCTCAATGTCATCCTGTGCAAAGGATGGACCCAGATAAGAGCCTTGCATCTTGTCGGACGGGCTGCTGCTTTGACGCTCGTTTTTCAGTTCCGTATGCCATGCCGCCAATGCGGCCCCAACCGCGCCCCCGGCATCTCCGGCGGCAGGCTGCACCCAGATATCCTTGAACGCGCCGTCCCGAAGGATATGACCGTTGGCAACGCAGTTCAGCGCCACACCCCCGGCCATGCACAGATTTTCGATGCCATATTCCTGCGCGGCAGAGCGGGTCAGCCGCAGCACAATTTCTTCGGTCACGACCTGAACCGAGGCCGCGATGTCCATGTGGAACTGGGTCAGTGGGTCTTTTTCAGGTTGGCGCACAGGTTCGCCAAACAGGTCAGAGAAACGTTGGTTGGTCATCGTCAGACCAACGGCATAGTTGAAATACTGCATGTCCAGCCTGAAGGACCCGTCCTCCTTCAGGTCAACCAGGTTCTCTAGAATGACATCCTTGAAGCGGGGGACGCCATAGGGGGCCAACCCCATGACCTTGTATTCACCACTGTTGACCTTGAAGCCCGTGTAATACGTGAACGCCGAATAGAGCAGGCCGATCGAATGGGGAAAATGGATTTCCCTTTCAATCTTCAGGTCTTTGCCGCGCCCGATCGCCAATGTCGTCGTGGCCCATTCGCCGACACCATCCAGCGTCAAAACGACCGCCTCTTCAAAAGGAGAGGGAAAGAAAGCACTGGCAGCGTGGCTGAAATGGTGTTCACTGAACATCAGTTTGTCACCAGGCCGAAATTCGGGATCGTGTCCGCGCAGTTCCCGGCTCAGCAAGTCTTTTTGAAACAGCTTCTCGCGCAACCAGACTGGCATGGCCATTCGAAAGGAGTTCAGCCCGCGCGGAGCATAAGAGACATAAGTTTCCAGTAGGCGTTCGAATTTTAGGAATGGCTTGTCATAAAAGGCGATGTGATCGACGTCACCAATGCCAAGGCCAGCTTCATCCAGAACATATTCGATCGCATGAAACGGATATCCCGCATCGTGCTTTTTGCGCGTAAAGCGCTCTTCCTGCGCTGCGGCGACCAAAGAGCCGTCAACGACAATGGCCGCGGCGCTGTCGTGATAAAACGCAGAGATTCCTAGAATTGCAGTCACGACCCGGTCCTAGAACAGCGTGTAAATGAACGGGGCGATAGCCGAACCCTGACTTAGAACGATCAACCCGCCAAAAAGAACCATCATGACAAGGATCGGAAGAAGCCAGAATTTCTTTCGAAACCTGAGAAATTGCCACATCTCCATCAGAAACGACATCCGATACTCCTAAAATTGATTTTTCATCGAACCCACGTTTTCCGTGCGTTTAATCCAATATGTGTTTGTGTCCTTGTTTAGTTTTTGTCTTAAAAGGTCCTTTCCCAAGGCCCTCATGATCAGTCCGGTTGGTGTCACGGTCAGAAAAAAGACCAACGCCATAACGATAGGCGCAACAATTGCGCCCAGCAGTAGGCCGAACTTAGTCCACAGCCGGTTTGCGCCCGACAACAACGAGGGGCGCAGCAAAGTAACCAGCACAAACGCGACCGCAATCGCCAGCGCCCAATACCGCAAGCCTCCGCTGTGGATCAGCGGCCATAGACCAATGATGGTGAATACGGCTGCAAAAACGAAACCAAAATTACGGTTGCTGCCACCCTGGACTTCGTGTCGTGCCTCAATATCGATCATAACAAGATCATCTCATCGGATAACTTTAAGAACTCATACGCCGCCCTGCACAACCAGTCAGGGAAACCAACTTTGTTAATTTATACACTCAGGCTGTGCTGTTGTCGCAAATTTTTTTGGCAAATGGGCGCTATTCCCAAAATTCTGGGCGCAAGGACCGGTTTTGAGGTCGGTTTGCGCGCAGAAATCGCGCACAGTGTCGTGAATGCGGAAACAAACAAGATGGGATTCAAGGATTGGCCCGGTGCCGCCAGTATTGAGCGCCTGGTTTGGCTGTGCGGCCAGACGGGCTCACCCGGCCGAGGTGCGAAACCTTTTTTTATCGGTCTGCATCTGATGTCCAGCTGATTGCCAATTGCGCTCTGCGGTGTCGCCTCATCTTCTCATTGCCACTTTTCAGTATCGAAATGAAACTAAGTGAGCGTGGGCAGGGAGGCTCGCCGAGCGGTTGACGTTGGGGAACCCAGCAAGTGATTGCCGATGTCTAGCGCAGATACGCGAGGTCACGCCTGAATTATGGCATTTTGTTGACCATTGTTGCGACCCCGGAATCAATTCGTCACACCCTAAGATGACCGCTAAGGGATGGGGAACAATTCCCGGTATCGAGTATCGAGTTCACTCGGAAATGAAGGCAATGAGGCAAAACTGTCTCAATACAGGCAACAGTTTCCAAACATAGCCATATTCTGGCCAACCTGTCGCCCTTGTGCGGCTGTTCCCTTTGTCCCGGGTGAGCGGGTTCTCGTGCGCTGCCACTCACAGCGCCTATGAAACAGAAGGTGAAACATGTCGACCACAATTACGGTAACCTCTGCGGCCGAGCTGAATCAGGCTTTGTCTCAGGCGAAAGGTGGGGAAACGATACTTCTTGCAGCAGGTGATTATGGCGCGCTGAACTTAAGCGCGAACTATGCATCGACTGTAACAATCAAGTCCGCGGATGCGAACGCACCCGCTACGATCACGGCGATGAACGTGAACAACGCGTCGAACATTGCGTTCGAAGATCTGAATTTCGACTATAGCTTTAATGGGGAAGCAAAAAGCTATCGGCCGTTTTCAATCGTGAACAGCTCGAACATCACGGTTGATAACTCCACGTTCTCGGGGGATGTGGCCACCGGAGTATCCGCGACAGCTGACGGGTACGGATGGGGTCAGGGCTTGTTTGTTTTTCGTAGCGACAACATCAATGTTACAAACAACGAGTTCCACGACTGGCTAAAAGGGATGTATGTGGGGATCAGCACGGATGTGACTGTCTCGGGCAACAACTTACATTCGATCAGTGAGGACGGGATGTTTTATGAAAACATCAAAGGCGCCGTGATCGAAGGCAACTATATTCACGACTTTGAACGTAATCCGAATGCTGGAGGTCATGGAGACTTTATCCAGTTTTCGAGGCTTACGGGTGTAAGTACCGACATCATCATTCGCGACAACGTCCTGGACATGGGGTCCGGGGATTGGGCGCAATCGATTTTCATGGGGAACGGTAAAATCGTCCAGCCCTACCAAAATGTTCTGATCGAAAATAACACGATCTACAACGGCCACACACACGGAATTTCCGTGAGCGGAACTAACGGTTTGACGATCTCGAACAACACGGTTCTGGCAGTGCCTGGCGCGTTGACCGGCGGTGTGTCAATTCCGAAGCTATCTGTGGCCAGTGGTTCGACCAATGTCACGATTAATCAAAACGTTGTTTCCCAGATCAATGGCTATTCCGGCCAATCGGACTGGAATGTAACGGACAATGCTTTGGTCAAGACCCACCAATATGACGGCGTGTTCACGTATCATGCGACTGGCGCGCAAGATGGATACAACCAGTATGGCGTCATACCGGGCAGCATCGTTGACAACTTGAATGCGGGTTCGGATTTGGCTCAGCAGTTTCCGTTCTCTTATGACGCTTGGGTTGGAACCGCTACTAGCGGCGGCACCACTCAGCCCGGTGGTGGAACAACCCAACCCGGCGGTGGGACCACGCAACCCGATAGCGGGACGACCCAACCTGACAGTGGTACAACCCAGCCTGACAGTGGGACCACGCAACCCGATAGCGGGAC